>NZ_JAENHV010000015.1:0-960361 GCF_016620375.1 Pseudomonas sp. LAM2023
CCAGCGTTCAATCTGAGCCATGATCAAACTCTTCAGTTCAATACTGCTTGGGTTTTTAAGAAACCCTAAACTTGGCTCAGCAATCTCAAATGACTATGTGATTTCTCGCATGGCCACTTGTGATGCTGATAATCTTTGTGACTATCAGTCCGTACTCACAAGCACCCACACGAATTGCTTGATTCGATTTGTTAAAGAGCGTTTGGTTAAGAGCGCTTCGTCTCAACCGAGGCGCGCATTCTACGCTTTCCTCATTTGCTGTCAAGCGTTTATTTTGAAGTTTTTTGCGAGAAACTCGTTTAGCTTCAAACACTTGACTCGCTGCGATCTCTCGTAGCGGGAGGCGAATCATACAGCGTTTTGAAACGCTGTCAACCTTCATCTCGACCGCTGCCGATCATTCGATCGTAGCCCTTTCAGCTTCTTCATCACTACTTAACTCATTGATGAACAAGGAGTTTTTCGTTCCGATGTCGCTGGAAGTGGGGCGCATTATAAGGGCATTCGAAACCGCGTCAACCTTTAATTTCATTAATCTGAAGTATTCCAGGCGAAGACCCTAGCAAAGCCACCAGGTGCTCACCACAACATCTTCAGCGCCTGCAAGCCACGACCCTCAGACTGCCCTCCCCTGCCGCCTGGCAATCTTCGGAAGCACCCGTGAAACAGGCGGAATCCGCAACACCATCAACAAGCCGCCGATGAACGCATAGATCGCCCACTCCCGCAGATCGGAGCGCACGATCCACAAGAAATGCAGCAACCCCAACCCAAGCACGCCATACACCAACCTGTGCAGCTTCTTCCATCGTGCCCCCATTCGCCGCTGGCTATACCTGTTCGAAGTAACCGCCAAGGCCAGCAACCCAAGGAAACCCAGCGCACCCACAATAATGTAAGGCCGCTTGCGCAACTCCACCGCCAACTGCCCCCAATCCAGCCCGAGGATAAAGAACAGATACGCCAGGATATGCAGCACGATATAGGCAAACACCCACAACCCCAGCTGCCGGCGCACCACGACCCAACCCGGCCAACCCGTCAGCTTCTGCAGCGGCGTCATGCCCAAGGTGACCAGGAGGAAGGTCAGCGCCCCAAGCCCGAGGCGGTCCATCAGGATCTTGCCAGGGTCCGGCCCCAGCAGATTCAGCGCAGCCTCATACAGCCACCACGCCGGGAACAGGCACCCCACGATGAAGATGCCCAGACGAAACCAGGGGTAACGCATCAATAGTTCTTCCGCAGGTCGAGCCCGGTATACAGCGATGCCACTTCATCGGCATAGCCATTGAACATCTGGGTTTCCCGCACATTGGGGCTGAACAGCCCGCTGGGCAGCCGCCGCTCACGCGCCTGGCTCCATCGTGGATGGTCGACCGTCGGGTTCACATTGGCATAAAAGCCATACTCGTCCGGCGCCAGGCCTTGCCAGGTAGTACCAGGCTGCTCGGCCACCAGGCTGATACGCACGATCGACTTGATACTCTTGAAACCGTACTTCCACGGTACTACCAGGCGCAACGGCGCACCATTCTGGTTGGGCAGTTCGCGGCCATACATGCCCACCGCCAGGATCGCCAAGGGGTGCATCGCCTCATCCAGGCGCAAGCCTTCCCTGTAGGGCCAGTCGATCAAGGCGAAACCCGAACGCTGCCCGGGCATGTGCTCCGGATCCTTCAAGGTCTCGAAGCGAACATAGCGAGCCCTGGAAGTCGGCTCGACCTGCTTGAGTACCTGCGCCAATGGAAAGCCCAGCCATGGAATGACCATCGACCATGCCTCTACGCAACGCAGCCGGTAAATGCGCTCCTCAAGCTGGTACGGTTTGACGAAGTCTTCCAGCGCATAGCGCCCAGGCTTACCCACTTCGCCATCGACCACGACGCTCCACGGTTCGGTTTTCAGGCTGTCGCCATTGGCCGCCGGGTCGCCCTTGTCTGGCCCGAACTCATAGAAGTTGTTGTAATGGGTCGCATCCTTGAACGGCGTGATCGCCTCGTTCTTGACCGTTACCGCCTGCCACTGCGTGGCCGCAAGCTTGTCGGCAAACCAGGCCGGCGCACGCCCGGCCTGTACGTCGGCATAACGCGAAACCTCAGCCGCGCCCACCCGGCCCGGCAGCGCCCCCAGGGCCAGAGCCGCCAGGGAACCGCCCATCAGGGCGCGCCGGGAAAGATAGAGGCTTTCTGCGGTGATCTCCGATGCCTTGCATTCGGAAGACCTGGATAGCTTGATGAGCATGGGCGGCTCCATAGCACTGGATAGCGGATGTACCAGTAAGACTATGGAGCCGGAGGGTTATTCCAACATTAACGGGCTGTCAGGCTTTACGCCGACGCCCCTTCAGCAGGAACTGGATCGGCCCCGAAGCCGCATAGGCAAGGAAGATCAGCAGCAGGATGCGCGGCGGGTCGCTGAACACCACGGCAAATACCAGCACCACGGCCAGGATCGCTACAAACGGCACGCGGCCCTTGAGGTCCAGCTCCTTGAAGCTGTTGTACTTGATGTTGCTGACCATCAGCATGCCGGCAGCAGCCACCAGCAGCGCCACCAGGAACGACAGCTTGGAACCCTGGATGCCGTAGTCGCTGAACGCCCATACGGTACCCGCCACCACGCCCGCAGCGGCCGGGCTGGCCAGGCCGATGAAATAGCGCTTGTCGGCTGTACCGACCTGGGTATTGAAACGTGCCAGGCGCAACGCCGCACCGGCCACATAGATGAAGGCGACCATCCAGCCGACCTTGCCCATGTCGCCCAGCGCCCAGCCGAAGGCCAGCAAGGCCGGGGCCACACCAAAGGCGACCATGTCCGACAGCGAATCGTACTCGGCACCGAAGGCGCTCTGGGTATTGGTCATGCGCGCGACACGGCCATCAAGGCCATCGAGCACCATGGCCACGAAGATGGCGATGGCAGCGAAGGCGAAGTACTTGCTCGCCTCGCGCGGGTCACCGGCACTCAGGGCGCTCTGCGCGCTCATCGAGCTGATGATGGAGTAGAAACCGGCAAACAGGTTGGCGGTGGTAAACAGGTTGGGCAGCAGATAGATGCCACGGTGGCGCACCTTGCGCCCTTCGGCATCATGCCCTTCTTCAACGTGCTCATCGACAGGTAGCAGGCTTTCGGCGTCGGAGGGCTTGTTCGGCTCTTCGGGACGTTCGCTCATGGAGGGTACCTTGCAACAGGATGGAAAATGTTCGACACGGGCCCGCAAGACAGGTTCTAACAGCAAGCCACTGGTCTGCTTTATACCAGAAGCCGGCTGCCAGAACGAAAAAACGCGGCCGAAGCCGCGTTTTTCATCTTTCGACAGACTTAGTTCTTGGTCTTGTCGACGATTTTGTTGGCCGAGATCCACGGCATCATCGAACGCAGCTGCTCGCCGATGATTTCGATGCCGTGAGCGGCGTTGTTGCGGCGCTTGGCGGTCATCGATGGGTAGTTGGTAGCACCTTCGGAGATGAACATCTTCGCGTACTCGCCGTCCTGGATGCGCTTCAGGGCGTTGCGCATGGCCTTGCGGGATTCTTCGTTGATGACCTCCGGACCGGTAACGTACTCACCGTACTCGGCGTTGTTGGAGATCGAGTAGTTCATGTTGGCGATGCCGCCTTCGTACATGAGGTCAACGATCAGCTTCAGCTCGTGCAGGCACTCGAAGTAGGCCATTTCCGGCGCGTAGCCAGCTTCGACCAGGGTTTCGAAACCGGCTTTGACCAGCTCGACGGTACCACCGCACAGAACAGCCTGCTCGCCGAACAGGTCGGTTTCGGTCTCGTCCTTGAAGGTGGTTTCGATGATGCCGGTACGGCCGCCACCCACGCCCGAGGCGTAGGACAGGGCGACGTTCTTGGCGTTGCCCGAAGCGTCCTGGTAGATAGCGATCAGGTCAGGGATGCCACCGCCTTTGACGAACTCGGAGCGAACGGTGTGGCCAGGGGCTTTCGGCGCGATCATGATCACGTCGAGGTCGGCACGCGGAACCACCTGGTTGTAGTGGATCGAGAAGCCGTGGGAGAAGGCCAGGGTAGCGCCCTTCTTGATGTTCGGCTCGATTTCCTGCTTGTACAGCTGGCCCTGGAATTCGTCCGGGGTCAGGATCATGACCAGGTCGGCAGCAGCGACGGCGGAGGCAACGTCGGTCACTTTCAGGCCGTGGGCTTCTGCCTTGGCAACGGTGGCCGAACCTTTACGCAGACCGATGGTGACATCTACACCGGAGTCCTTCAGGTTGCACGCCTGAGCGTGGCCCTGGGAACCGTAACCGATGATGGCGACTTTCTTACCCTGGATGATGGAAAGGTCGCAGTCTTTATCGTAGAAAACTTTCATGAAAATACCCCTGGTTATATCTCGGCCCCTGCGGAGCCATCGCTAATTTGTGGAATTCAGATGCTGAGCACTTTGTCGCCACGGGCAATGCCGGTAACGCCGCTGCGCACGGTTTCGAGAATCGATGCAGTGCCGATCGCCTGGATGAAGCTGTCCAGTTTGTCGCTGGTGCCGCTCAGCTGCACGGTGTACACGCTGGCGGTGACGTCGACGATCTGGCCACGGAAGATGTCCGTGGTGCGCTTGATCTCGGCGCGCTGGGCACCGGTAGCCTTGACCTTGACCAGCATCAGTTCACGCTCGATGTGAGCGCTTTCCGACAGGTCGACAAGCTTGACCACTTCGACCAGCTTGTTCAGGTTCTTGGTGATCTGCTCGATCACTTCGTCATGGCCAACGGTAGTCAGCGTCAGACGCGACAGGGTCGGGTCTTCGGTCGGCGCCACGGTCAGGCTTTCAATGTTGTAGTTACGCTGGGAGAACAGGCCGACCACACGGGACAACGCACCTGGTTCGTTTTCCAGCAGCAGGGAAATGATGTGCCGCATATCAGGTACGCTCCGTCTTGCTCAGCCACATGTCACGCATCGAGCCATCCTTGATCTGCATCGGATAGACGTGCTCGCTGCGGTCAACCGCGATGTCGATGAATACCAGGCGGTCTTTCATCGCAAACGCTTCTTCCAGCTTCGGCTTGAGGTCCTTCAGGCTGGTGATGCGGATACCCACATGGCCATAGGCCTCGGCCAGCTTGATGAAGTCAGGCAGCGACTCGACATACGAATGCGAGTGACGACCGTTGTAGGACATGTCCTGCCACTGGCGGACCATGCCCAGCACACCGTTGTTCAGGTTGACGATCTTCACCGGCAGGCCGTACTGCATGCAGGTGGACAGCTCCTGGATGTTCATCTGGATGCTGCCTTCGCCAGTCACGCAGGCCACGTCCTGGTCGGGGAAGTTGAGCTTGACGCCCATCGCCGCCGGGAAGCCGAAGCCCATCGTGCCCAGGCCACCGGAGTTGATCCAGCGGTTCGGCTTGTTGAAACGGTAGTACTGCGCCGCGAACATCTGGTGCTGGCCAACGTCGGAAGTGACGAAGGCGTCGCCATGGGTCACTTCGCACAGGGTCTCGATGACCTTCTGCGGCTTGATGACGTTGCCGTCGCCCTTGTCGTAGGGGAACAGCTCGCCATTGCCACGCCATTCATCGATCTGCTTCCACCAGGCATCCAGCGCCGCCTTGTCAGGCTGCTCGCCGATTTCCTTGAGGATGCCGAGCATCTCGCTGAGGACGCTGTCGACCGGGCCGACGATCGGCACGTCGGCCTTGATCATCTTGGAGATCGACGCCGGGTCGATGTCGATGTGAATGATCTTGGCGTTCGGGCAGAACTTGGCCGGGCCGTTCACCACACGGTCGTCGAAGCGGGCGCCGACGGCAAAGATGACGTCGGCATGGTGCATGGCCATGTTGGCAGTGAAGCTGCCGTGCATGCCGAGCATGCCGAGGAACTGGCGATCAGTACCCGGGAAGCCACCGAGGCCCATCAGGGTATTGGTGACCGGCAGGTTCAGCGACTTGGCGATTTCGGTCAGGGCCTCGGAGCCACCGCCGAGAATCACGCCGCCACCGGAGTACACCACCGGGCGCTTGGCCGCCAGCAGCATCTCCGCAGCCTTGCGGATCTGCCCGGAATGGCCACGAACGGCCGGGCTGTAGGAACGCAGCTTGACCTTTTTCGGGTAGACGTATTCGAACTTCTCGGCCGGGTTGGTCATGTCTTTTGGAATGTCGACCACGACCGGACCTGGGCGACCGGATTGCGCCAGGTAGAATGCTTTTTTCAGAACTTCCGGGATTTCGCTGGCATGTTTGATCATGAAGCTGTGCTTCACGATCGGCCGCGAAATACCGATCATGTCGGTTTCCTGGAAGGCATCGGTACCGACCATGGTGCTAGGCACCTGGCCAGACAGGATGACCATCGGGATCGAGTCCATGTAGGCAGTGGCAATACCGGTAATGGCATTGGTCGCACCAGGCCCGGAAGTTACCAGTACCACGCCGGCCTTGCCGGTGGCACGGGCGTAGCCGTCCGCCATATGGGTAGCCGCCTGCTCATGACGAACCAGGATGTGCTCGACTTCCGGTTCCTTGAACAGCGCGTCGTAAACATGCAGGAGAGCACCACCAGGGTACCCGTAGATGTGCTTAACGCCTTCGTCACGCAAGAAGCGGACGACCATCTCAGCGCCAGATAAAAGCTCCACGTTGTTCACCTCTAAAACGCCAGAATACCGCCCTCACTGGACGGGTCTTAATAGGTTTACTGCCAAGCAGAGCATGAGCGAACGTCAGCACTGACTGAGCAAGTATTGGGAGCGCCCCAGAGTGTTGCGGGGTTTTCCCACCCAGCGCGAGGTAACGCGTTGCGGGGTGTAACAGGTCGGCGCGGGTGTGCGCCTCATGATCTGCTTAGCGGGTCTGCTTCTGGCAGTCCCTCTACAGCGGAGATTGGATTCTTCTGATTCGGCGCCAACAAGTCAAGAAAAATTATTGCCAATTTTTCGCCAAGATGAATTCCTGCCACCACTAAAAATCGCTTCAGCAGCAGAATTAATAAGATTTCCATAAAAAAGGGCCACAATCTGCGGCCCTTGAAGGAAAAACTGAAGAAATCAGGCGGAAGGAGCAATCAATTGATCGAAAGCTGCCAACAGGCGGCGAAGCTCGCGGCTTTGTTCCGGGCGGTCGGTAAATACGGTTTCGGCCATGACCAGGATGCCCGAGGCACTGGGCAGCGGGTGGCCCAGTTCGATGATGATCTTCATGCGCGGCAGAAAGACCCATTGCAGCCATTGCTCGAAGCTGAGGGTATCGACGGCGAACGGCACGGTGCTGGCCAGTGCCTCGTCGCTTGGCGCCTCGGCATCCCACCAGCCCTGTACCTGCAACTCACGCTCGATCAGCATCAGGTGGTCGGCAATATCCAGAATGCGTTGCTCGATCATCACAAGTTGACCCGAGCCTTTTGCCGGGCCAGCGCAGCACCAGCGCTATCACCCTGCTTTTCGCGGGCCTGGGCGATGGTGTTCCACAGCTCCGCCTGCAGGCTCGGGCGGCCATTGGCATAGGTAAGGGCGCGACGCGCCAGCTGCTCGGCCTGCGGCGCATCACCTTGCGACAGGCGCACCTGGGCCAGACGGTACAGCACCTGCGGCTCGCGCGGGGCAATGCGCTGGGCACGCTCCAGGCTGGAAGCAGCGCCGTTGAAGTCACCACTGCCCTGTTGCGACTGCGCAGTGGTCAGCAACGCCAGTACCGGACCGTCCAGCTGCTCATCTGCCGACAGCCCGCCTGCAGCGGCACCGCTACGCGGGATACCGGTTGGGGCGCTGGTGCTTTGCGAAGTGCTGTTCATCGCAGCGATATCGAACGGTTCGTCGGCGATCGGGTTTGGATTGGTGGTCATCGGTGCCGAACTGACCGGGCCGGTTGTGATCGGCCCCGGCGTGATCGGCGAGGTGCTGATCGGTGCCGAGCCGTTGGCCGGGAATGTCTGGATGCCGGAGGCACCCGCACCCTGCGGGATCATCACGGTGACGCCGGAGTCCTCGGGCAGCGTTTGCGCCTGTGCAGTGCCCGCGTTGTAGCCAGCCGTCGTGCGCTTGGCCGTCATGCGCTCGCTATTGGACACACGGGTGCTCGAGTCGACCACCGGAATATTGCCGCGCGGCACACTGGCACACCCCTGGAGCACAGCCAGCGCCGTCACGGCAGGAAACAGCCACTTGTTCACGTCACACCTCATCAATGCAGCCTGTGCTTAATTCATCCAGCCCTTGACCCAGTCCATGACCGATTCAACCGGATCCTGCTCGCCGCCACAGGTCGCACCGGCGGGCGGTTCACTCCCGCGAATATACGGCATCTGCACCGCTCCCGGACAGCTGCCATCAGACCCATGGCCACTGTAGGGGTCAATCCACGCCTGTACCACGTTATCCGGTTGCGGCATGTCCAACGGCAGCGGGTCGGCCTTCTTCATGAAGCTGGTCCACACCTGCAGGGCACCGGTCGCGCCGGTAAACGGCGTCTTGCCGTTGTCGTCTCGGCCCATCCACACCACGGCCAGCAGGTCCTGGCTGAAACCGGAGAACCAGCTGTCACGCGAGTCGTTGCTGGTACCGGTCTTGCCCGCCAGGGTCAGCGTGCGCGGCAGGGTGTTGTATACCGAGCGGCCGGTACCTTCGCGCATTACCCGCTGCATGGCGTTCTGCACCAGGTAGATGGCACCCGGGTCGAAGGTTTGCTGGATCTGGAACGGATAGCGCTTGAGCGGCTCGCCCTCGGCGGTGAGCACGCTGCGGATACCGCGCATCGGCGTATTGAAGCCGCCGTTGGCGATAGTCTGGTACATGGTCGCAACCTGCATCGGCGACATGCCGCCGGCACCCAGCAGCATGGCCGGGAAGGCTGGCCAGTCAACGTTCACGCCCAACCGGCCAATGGTCTTGATCACGTTGGGCACGCCGACTTCCAGGCCGATCTTGGCGGTCGACAGGTTGTAGGAGTTGGCCAGCCCCTGGTACAGGTAGATGGTGCCGTGCGGGCGGCGGTCGTAGTTCTGCGGCCGCCAGACCTGGCCGTCGGCGCCTTTGACCGAGAACGGCTCGTCCTGCACCCAGCTGGTCAGGGTGTACTTGGTCGGTTGCTCCAGCGCGGTCAGGTAAACCGCCGGCTTGACCAGCGAGCCGATCGGGCGCACCGCATCGATGGCGCGGTTGAAGCCAGCGAAACCGGCCTGGCGGCTGCCGATCAGCGCCTGCACTTCACCGGTTTCCGGGTTGGTCACGACCATCGCCGACTCGACCTCGTCAGCCCCCTTGCGACCTGCCAGGCGCTTGAAGGTCTCGCTCATCGAGGCTTCGGCCTTCATCTGCAGGATCGGGTCGAAACTGGTGAAGATGCGCAGGCCTTCTTCGGTCAAGTCTTCATCGCGGTAGTCCTGGCGCAGCTGACGCTTGACCAGGTCGAGGAATGCCGGGAACGAGCTGTCAGCCAGGCTGCCGCGCTTGGTCACGCCCAGCGGCATCTTCTTCGCTGCATCCACTTCGGCCTGGCTGGCCACACCCTGTTCGGCCACCAGGTCGAGCACCAGGTTGCGGCGCGCGAGGGCGCGGTCGGGGTAGCGTCGCGGGTTGTAGTAGGACGGGCCTTTGACCATGCCCACCAGCAAGGCGATCTGGTGCAGTTTCAGCTCCGACAGCGGCTGGCTGAAGAAGAACTGGCTGGCCAGGCCGAAGCCGTGCACCGCACGCTGGCCGTCCTGGCCGACGAACACTTCGTTGAGGTAGGCCTCGAGGATCTCGCGCTTGTCGTAGTGCAGCTCCAGCAGCACGGCCATCATGGCCTCGGTCAGCTTGCGGCTGAGGCTGCGCTCGCTGGTGAGGTAGAAGTTCTTCACCAGCTGCTGGGTCAGGGTACTGCCACCCTGACGCATCGAGCCGGCCGAGGTGTTGACCCACACGGCGCGGGCGATGGACTTGGGCGATACGCCGAAGTGGCTGTAGAAATCACGGTCTTCGGTAGCCACCAGGGTTTCGAGCAGGTACTTGGGCACCTGGTCGATCTTGATCAGGATGCGGTCTTCGAGGTTTTTCGGGTAGATGCCGCCGATCATCAGCGGCTCCAGGCGCACCACATCGAGCGCCTTGCCGTTGGCCCCGGAAAGTCCCGCCACGTAGTCGCCCGAGAAGCGCACCCGCACGAACTGTGCCGGCTCCATGCCCTCGTAGAACTGGAAGCCCCGGGTGTTGAGATCGACCGTATTGCCATTGACCGATGCCGCACCGGGGCCGTTGACTGCGCTTTCACGCCGATAGCCGAGCGCATCCAGCTCGGTGAGGAAGTCGTCCTTGCTCAGCTTCTGCCCGGTGAACAGCTCCAGCGGCCGGGCATACACCTTGGCCGGGATGGTCCAGCGCTTGCCAGAAAACTTTTCCTGGACAACGGCATCGAGGTAAACCGCGAAGCCGGCAACGATCACCAGGCCGACCAGGCTGAGCTTCAAGGCCCAGCCCAGCCAGGCGCGAGAGCGGCCGGTCGGGCGTTTCTGAGGGGTACGGGGATTTCGGGTTCGAGTCATGGCGGCGGATTATACGCACTTTATAAAGGCTGGGCAGACGGCCCGGCGGTAGGCAGGGGCGGCACCATTGACCATAATGGCGCATTCGAATTCCCTGCCCCGGAAGGATTTCCCGTGAGCCAAGCCCTTATCACCGCGCTGCAGAACCCTGCCCTGTACCCTCACCCCGTGGAGGGGTTCCAGCTGATCGAGACGCATATCTCCTGGGTTCTGCTCACCGGCGAGTATGCCTACAAGATCAAGAAGCCGATGAACTTCGGCTTCCTCGATTTCACCAGCCTGGACCAGCGCCGGCATTTCTGTAACGAAGAATTGCGCCTGAACCAGCGCCTGACCGACGGCCTGTACCTGGAAGTGTTGCCAATTACCGGCAGCGTCGAGGCGCCGCAGATCGGTGGTGAAGGCGAAGCCATCGAGTACGTGCTGAAGATGCGCCAGTTCCCCCAGGGGCAGATGCTCAACACCTTGCAGGCCAATGGCGAACTGAACGCCGCGCACATCGACCAGATGGCCCGGCAGATCGCCGAGTTCCACCTGCAGGCGCCCCGCGTGCCGGTAGAGCACCCCCTGGGCACGCCAGAAAGCGTGATGGCGCCGGTGGAACAGAACTTCGAGCAGATTCGCCCGTTCCTCAGCGACAAGGCCGACCTGCAACAGCTCGACGCCCTCGCGGCTTGGGCACGCAGCAGCTTCGAGCGCCTGCATGGCCTGCTGGAACAGCGCAAGGCCAACGGTTTCATCCGCGAATGCCACGGTGACATCCACCTCGGCAATGCCACCCTGATCGATGGCCAGGTGGTGATCTTCGACTGCATCGAGTTCAACGAACCGTTCCGCCTGACCGACGTCTACGCCGACACCGCTTTCCTGGCCATGGACCTGGAGGACCGCGGCCTGAAATGCCTGGCCCGGCGCTTCATCAGCCAGTACCTGGAACTGACCGGTGACTACCAGGGCCTCGAGTTGCTCAACTTCTACAAGGCCTACCGCGCGCTGGTACGCGCCAAGGTGGCATTGTTCAGCATGCCGGCCAACGCCGATGGCGTGCAGCGTGCAACCACCCTGCGCACCTACCGCAACTACGCCAACCTGGCAGAAAGCTACAGCGCCATCCCGTCGCGCCTGCTGGCCATTACCCATGGCGTTTCGGCGGTGGGCAAAAGCCACGTGGCCATGCGGATGGTCGAGGCCCTGGGCGCCGTCCGCGTGCGTTCGGACGTCGAGCGCAAGCGCCTGTTTGGCGAGCAGCAGCAGGCCGACGCGGGCCAGCTGAGCAGTGGCATCTATGCCCAGGACGCCAGTACCGCGACATACCAGCGCCTGCACGAAGTCGCAGCAACCGTGCTGCGTGCCGGCTTCCCGGTAGTGCTGGATGCCACCTACCTCAAGCGTGAGCAGCGCCAGGCGGCAGCCGATGTGGCCAGCCAGACCGGTGTGCCGTTCCTGATTCTCGACTGCCATGCACCGGACGCGGTCATTGCCAGCTGGCTGGAGCAGCGCCAGGCCGAAAGCAACGATCCATCGGATGCCACGCTGGACGTGATCAAGGCCCAGCAGGCCAACCGGGAGCCACTGGATGCCCAGGAACTGGCCCAGAGCAAACGCGTCGATACCCAGGACGCCGCCAGCATGGACCAGGTGATCGAACAGGTTCGTCAGCGCTTGCCTGGGCTGTAAGTTCAGCGCTTTCCCGTGGGGGCCTCTTCGCGGGCTTGCCCGCTCCCACAGGTACAGCACAGGCCTTGAAAGCTGTGCCGCACCTGTGGGAGCGGGCAAGCCCGCGAAGAGGCCCTCACGGGTCATCTCGTCGCACCCAATGGCAAAAGGCCGCGCATTTCCCAACCCCCGCTACACTCCTCTCTGACCTGCTCGCGATTTATCCCCCATGACCCGTTCAGCCATCGCAAGGAGGCTCGATGAACGATGAATTGCAGCATCTGAAGAACCTTGGCAAGACCTCTGCGCAGTGGCTGCATGCAGCGGGCATCCACAGTGCATCGGATCTGCGACGACTGGGCGCGGTGGGTGCGTACCAGGCCGTGAAGACGCGAGGGTTCCGCGCATCGAAGGTGCTGCTGTATGCCATTGAAGGCGCGCTTCTGGACATGCACTGGAACGATTTGCCGCTAGAACGCAAAGAAGCGCTCAACCAGCAGCTGGACGCAAAATGCCCGCCGCAAAAAAATCCGAAATAATCGTGGTAAAGGGATTGACCTCGAAATGAGAATAGTTATGATTATCACAACTGGTCGCGAGACTGGTTGGATAAACTAAGAGCCCCTGGTTCGGACTCTCAGATTATCTCCTCATCAGGCTAATCACGGTTATTGACCCGGCAGTTTGCCGGGTCTTTTTTTGGCCAGTGTTTTCTACCTGAGCTAGCGCCGCATCTGCGCGCAATAGTCCTGCTCCGGTGTCGCCGCCGTATACCAGGCATAGTCGGCCTCGGTCGCCTCGACCCGGTCGCCCACCTCCGCCAACACCAGCACCGTGCTTTCTCCTTGCGCGCCCAGGTCAGCCAGGTGCAACGGCACGCCCAGATCCTTGCGCACGTGATAGGCCCCGGCAAACAGCAGCGCTGGCTGCGGCGCCGCCAGCAAGCGCTCGGCCATGCGCCGGTCACGCTGCTGTTGCACGGCCAGCATCGCCGGCAACTGGCTTTCCGGCAGCATCCCGCAATGCCCGGCACGCACATGCTCCAGCAGGGCAGCCTGGACCGCAGGCGCGTTGGAACGCTCACCGAGCAACAAAGCCGGCTGCCGATAAGCCTGGCGCATCTCGGCGGTTGAAAGGTTGGCTGCCAGCAAAGGCACGTGTTGTCGCAGGGCTTCGGTGATGATCGGCCCATACAACTGCCAATCCCAACCGTCCTGCCAGGCCAGGGCCCGGGGCAGGTCTGCCGGCACCGGTTGCCCGGCAAGCTTGTCCACCAACGGTTGTTGCTCGGGCTGCAGCATTTCCAGCAACAGGCTGCCTTGCGTCCGCTGGCCTTGCAGGGCGCGCAACAGCCACAGTTGCAGCGCATGGTGGTCGGGGTTGTCGTGCTTTTCACCAACCAGCACCCGTGGGGCGGCAGACAACCGCTGCAGCAATTGCTCAGGGCTGATCAACTGGCCGCTGGCAAGCTCGACGATATGCCCCAGTTCGGCATGGCTGCGCCCTTCACTGCTCTGCCAGGCGGGCAGCGGCGGCAGGCTGGCCTGGCAGCCACCCAGGGCCAGCACCAGGCACAGCAAGAAACCGGAGAGCAGCGGATGACGCATGGGTGTACCTCTTGTTCATTGGCATGCACATGCACTTGCCTGCAGCGCTGTGGCTGCACAACTGTCGCGGGCAAACCCGCTCAGCTTTCCTTCCCCAGGCTGGCCGCGCGCCTTGTAGCGGGCGGCGGAACTGCGCACCATAGGCAACCAGGCGCAACCCATGCGGGCGATTGAACAATCACTCGCCTTGGTGCGTCAGGCTACCATTGCTTTCACGGGCCATCCCTGCCATGCATTTCCTTTGTACCTCCCAAGGCCTGGCCGAAGGCCAGAGCCGCGCCTTCAGCGTAGACGGCATCGAACTGTTCGGCGTGCGTCGCCAGGGCCAGGTGCATCTGTACCGCAACCTGTGCCCGCACCGCGGCATACCGCTGAACTGGGCCGAGGATGAATTTCTCGACGACAGCGCCAGCCTGATCCACTGCGCCCATCATGGCGCGCTGTTCCTGATCGAAAGCGGCGAATGCGTGGCCGGGCCCTGCGAGGGCAAGCAGTTGCAGGCCCTGAGCTGCTATGAAGACAGCCAGGGAATCTGGCTCAAGGGCCAAGCAGCACCGGCAGACGGCGATCGATGACGATACCTGCGGCGTCCAGGCGCGTGCCATAGGCCAGCACTTCCACACCGTCGGCCACTGCGCTATGCAGGGCCTGGCTATAGGCTGCATCGATTTCCGCGGCTGGGCGCACGGCGTCGATGCCGGTCAGGTTCACACAATACAACTGCACGGCGCGTACCCCCTGCCGGGCCAGCTTGGCCAGCTCGCGCAGGTGCTTGGCACCGCGTTGGGTTACCGCATCAGGGAACGCCGCAACCAGGCTGTCGGGGTAGCCGAGGGTCACGCTCTTGACTTCGACATAGGCCGGGGCGCCGTCGAAATCCAGGCGAAAGTCGATGCGGCTGCCTTCCTCGCCATAGGCCACTTCACGCTTGAGCGCGGTGAAACCGGCCAGTTCGGCGATCACCCCGGCACGCAGGGCTTCTTCGACCAGCCCGTTGGCCCGCCCGGTATTCACGCAGGCCAGCCGCCCCTGTGGGGTTTCACTGATTTCCCAGGTGCCCGGCAGCTTGCGCTTGGGGTCGCTGGAGCGGCTGAACCACACCTGCCCGCCTTCGCGCATGCAGTTGAGCATGGAGCCAGTATTCGGGCAGTGGATGGTCAGCTGTTCGCCGCTGGCCAGTTCGATGTCTGCGAGAAAACGCTTGTAGCGGCGCAGCAGGCGACCCTGTTCGAGTGGAGGAAAGAACTGCATCAGCCCTGCCAGCTCCGCAGGCCGCGGGCAATCCGCTGCACCGCCTGCTCCAGGCGCGGCAGGCTCTGGGTATAGGCGAAACGCACATGATGGCCGGCCAGGTGCCGGCCGAAATCCAGGCCTGGGGTAAAGGCCAGGTGCTCGGTTTCCAGGAAATGCCGGCAAAAGGCGAACGCATCACCACCAAAGGCACTGATGTCGGCATACAGATAGAAGGCCCCCTGCGGTTCGACGGCAATGCGGAAGCCAAGCTCGCGCAGGGCGGGCAACAGATAGTCGCGACGGCGGGCGAACTCGGCGCGGCGCTCTTCGAAAATGGCCAGGGTCTCGGGCTGGAAGCACGCCAGCGCGGCATGCTGGGCCATGCTTGGCGCGCTGATGTACAGGTTTTGTGCCAGCTTTTCCAGGTCTGCCACGGCGCCGGGCGGCGCTACCAGCCAGCCGAGGCGCCAACCGGTCATGCCGAAATACTTGGAAAAACTATTCAGCACAAACGCCGAGTCATCCACTTCCAGCACACTGGGCGCGTCCATGCCGTAGGTCAGGCCATGGTAGATCTCGTCCACCACCAGGTGGCCGTGGCGCTCCCGGGTGGCTGTGGACAGGCTGGCCAGCTCGTCCCGGCCCAGCACGGTGCCGGTGGGGTTGGCTGGCGAGGCAACCAGGGCACCAACGGTGTCCTTGTCCCAATGGCGCTGCACCAGGTCGGCGGTCAGCTGGTAGTTGACCTCCGGGCCGACCGGTACCAGTTGCGCGCCGCCTTCGACCAGGCGCAGGAAGTGGCGGTTGCACGGGTAGCCCGGGTCGGCCAGCAGCCAGTGCTTGCCGGGGTCGACCAGCAAGCTGCTGGCCAGCAGCAGTGCCCCGGAGCCACCCGGGGTAATCAGGATGCGTTCAGGGTCGACAGTCAGGCCATAACGCTGGCCGTAGAAACCGGCAATCGCTTCGCGCAACGCCGGCAGGCCGCGAGCGGCGGTATACCGGGTGTGCCCGGCGGCGAGTGCCGCCTGGCCAGCGGCGACGATCGGCGCAGCGGTGGTGAAGTCCGGCTCGCCGATTTCCAGGTGGATCACGTCGTGCCCGGCCGCCTGCAGCTCGTTGGCCCGGGCCAGCAGCGCCATGACATGGAAGGGTTCGATGGCGCGGCTGCGCGCGCTGTAAGGGTGGGCCATGACCTTCTCTCAATAGGGTCTAAACTGGAGATTCTACCTCTGCGAGCGATCGAACGTACCGCTCAGGCCGGTGTCAATCAGCAAGATCGGGCGGGGTAGCGCACCCCCGATCTATCTGGTAAGTTCGGCGGCTCGCAGTCGCAGGGCCGGCGGGTGCCGGAGATGGAGCAGCCTGCGCATTGGATCAGATGAGTGAGAGGCGGTCTATTCATGTCCACCGTAGAAAAGCAAAAAGCCCAGACCATGTACGGTGTCGAGCCCTACGTAGAAACCAAGGGTGAAGAGTACATGGGCGAGCCCATGAAACAGCACTTCACCAAGCTTCTCGGCGCCTGGAAGCGAGACTTGATGGAAAGTGTCGACCGCACTGTGGACCACATGAAGGACGAGGCAGCCAACTTCCCCGACCCGGCCGACCGCGCCAGCCAGGAAGAAGAATTCGCCCTGGAGCTGCGCAACCGCGATCGCGAGCGCAAGCTGATCAAGAAGATCGACAAGACCCTCGAAAAGATCAAGGCCGACGAGTACGGCTGGTGCGAATCGTGCGGCATCGAGATCGGCCTGCGTCGCCTGGAAGCCCGTCCTACTGCGGACCTGTGCTTCGACTGCAAGGAAATTGCCGAGAAAAAGGAAAAGACGGTCGGCAAAGGCTGATCCTTCTTCCATCCGGACGGGGCGCATCATGCGCCCCGTTTCATTTCATGCCCAGCCTGACCATGACCGATACCCGTTACATCGGGCGTTTCGCCCCCACTCCCAGCGGCTTCCTGCACTTCGGCTCGCTGGTCGCCGCCCTCGCCTCCTGGCTCGATGCCCGCGCCGTCAACGGCCGCTGGCTGCTGCGCATGGAGGATACCGACCCGCCGCGGGAAATGCCCGGTGCCCGCGATGCCATCCTGCAAACGCTGGAGCGCTATGGCCTGGAATGGGATGGCGAAGTGGTGTTCCAGAGCCAGCGGCACGACGCCTACGGCGCAGTGGTCGATCGCCTGTTCAACATGGGCCTGGCTTATGCCTGTACCTGCTCGCGCAAGCAGCTGGAGGGTTACAACGGCATCTACCCCGGTTTTTGTCGCAACGCCGGGCATGCGCGTGAAGGCGCGGCGATCCGCTTGCGGGTACCGGAACTGATCTATCGCTTTACCGACCGGGTGCAGGGCGAGTTCCAGCAACACCTGGGGCGTGAGGTAGGGGATTTCGTCATCCAGCGCCGCGACGGGCTGTATGCCTACCAGCTGGCGGTGGTACTGGATGATGCCTGGCAGGGTGTTACCGACATCGTGCGCGGCGCCGACCTGCTCGACAACACCCCGCGCCAGCTGTACCTGCAAGAGTTGCTGGGCTTTTCGCAACCGCGCTACCTGCATATACCGCTGATCGTCCAGCCGGATGGACACAAACTGGGCAAATCGTACCGTTCGCCGCCGCTGCAGGCGGAGCATGCCACGCCGCTGTTGCTGCGGGCATTGCGGGCGCTGGGCCAGGAGACCGACCCCGAGCTGTTGCTGGCGACACCGGCCGAAGTGCTGGCAGTGGCCCGCAAGCAGTGGAAACCCGAGGCGATTGCACAGCGCACCACGGTGCCAGAGGCTGATTTGCGCTGAGGCATTACCAGCCTCTTCGCGGGCACGCCCGCTCCCACAGGAACTACACCACCTTCAAGATTTGTGGTTTACCTGTGGGAGCGGGCGCGCCCGCGAAGAGGCCGGCACGGGCAACCCACCCCGCAAAAACAAAAGCCCAATAAATTCAACCCCTTGGCGAACCCCATGGATTCCCGCTAGCATCCCCCCAGCCATTTGCGCCAATAATAAGTCCAAGCCCGCAGCGCCCAACCATCGAGGCCAGCATGTACATCTATCGTTTGGTCCTGCTTCTGGTCGTGGGGATCTACCTGTTCTCCCCGGCCATCATGGACTGGTGGATCGAACCGACCGGAGCCTGGTACCGCCCTTACCTGCTCTGGCTGATCCTGATCGTCGTCACCTTCATCCTGCAGAGCCAACGAGATGCCGATGAGCTTTAGCCTGACCCAGATGATCCTGATCAGCGCCGCGTACCTGATGGTGCTGTTCGGCGTGGCCTGGATCAGCGAACGGGGCCTGATCCCACGTTCGATCATTCGCCATCCGCTGACCTACACCCTTTCGCTGGGTGTATACGCCAGTGCCTGGGCCTTCTATGGCTCGGTCGGCCTGGCCTACCAGTACGGCTACGGCTTCCTCGCCTGTTACCTGGGCGTGTCCGGCGCGTTCCTGCTGGCACCGGTACTGCTCTATCCGATCCTCAAGATCACCCGCACCTACCAGCTGTCATCGCTGGCCGACCTGCTGGCGTTCCGCTTCCGCAGTACCTGGGCCGGGGCGCTGACCACGATTTTCATGCTGATCGGCGTGCTGCCCTTGCTGGCCCTGCAGATCCAGGCAGTGGCCGATTCGATCAGCATCCTCACCGGCGAACCAGTCAAGGCCCGGGTGGCCTTCGCCTTCTGTACCCTGATCATCCTGTTCACCATCTTCTTCGGTTCGCGGCACATCGCCACCCGCGAGAAACACGAAGGGCTGGTCTTCGCCATCGCCTTCGAGTCGGTGATCAAGCTGCTGGCGCTGGGCGGCATCGGCCTGTATGCCCTGTATGGCGTGTTCGGCGGCCCGCACCAGCTGGAGGTATGGCTGCTGCAGAACCAGACTGCCCTGGCGGCCTTGCATACCCCGCTGCAGGAAGGGCCATGGCGCACCTTGCTGCTGGTGTTCTTCGCTTCGGCGATCGTCATGCCGCACATGTACCACATGGCCTTCACCGAAAACCTCAACCCGCGCTCGCTGGTCAGTGCCAGCTGGGGCCTGCCGCTGTTCCTGCTGCTGATGAGCCTGGCCGTACCGCTGGTGCTGTGGGCCGGTCTGCGCCTGGGCGCCAGCACCAATCCCGAGTATTTCACCCTGGGCCTGGGGATTGCCGCCAACAACCAGGCATTGGCACTGCTGGCCTATATCGGCGGCCTGTCGGCTGCCAGCGGGCTGATCATCGTCACCACCCTGGCGCTGTCCGGCATGGCCCTCAACCACCTGGTGCTGCCGCTGTACCAGCCGCCGGCCGAAGGCAATATCTACCGCTGGCTGAAGTGGACCCGCCGCGCGCTGATCGTCGCCATCATCACCGCCGGCTTCATGTTCTACCTGACCCAGAGCAACCACCAGAGCCTGGCCAACCTGGGCATCGTCGCCTTCGTCGCCACCTTGCAGTTCCTGCCCGGCGTGCTGTCGGTGCTGTACTGGCCCACCGCCAACCGCCGCGGCTTCATCGCCGGCCTGCTGGCCGGTACCCTGGTGTGGATGGTGACCATGCTGCTGCCGCTGCTGGGCAACCTGCAGGGCTTCTACATCCCGCTGCTGGACATGATCTACGTACTGGACGACACCAGCTGGCACATGGCGGCGATCGCCTCGCTGGCGGCCAACGTGCTGCTGTTCACCCTGATCTCGCTGTTCACCAATGCCAGTACCGAAGAAGTCAGCGCAGCCGAGGCCTGCGCGGTGGACAACGTGCGCCGCCCGCAACGCCGCGAGCTGCACGCCGCCTCGCCGCAGGAGTTCGCCACTCAGCTGGCCAAGCCACTGGGCGCCAAGGCCGCACAAAAGGAAGTGGAACAGGCCCTGCGCGACCTCTATCTACCGTTCGATGAGCGCCGCCCCTATGCCTTGCGCCGCCTGCGCGACCGTATCGAGGCCAACCTGTCCGGCCTGATGGGGCCGAGTGTGGCGCAGGACATGGTCGAGACCTTCCTGCCGTACAAGTCCGGTAACGAAAACTACGTGACCGAGGACATCCACTTCATCGAAAGCCGCCTGGAAGACTACCACTCGCGCCTGACCGGCCTGGCCGCCGAACTCGACGCCCTGCGCCGCTACCACCGCCAGACCCTGCAAGAACTGCCAATGGGCGTCTGCTCGTTGGCCAAGGACCAGGAAATCCTGATGTGGAACAAGGCCATGGAGGAGCTCACCGGCATCGCCGCCAAGCACGTGGTCGGCTCGCGCCTGGTCACCATCGACGAGCCCTGGCGCGGCCTGCTGCAAGGGTTCATCAACGTGCCCGACGAACACCTGCACAAGCAGCGCCTGGCGCTGGATGGCCAGCCGCGCTGGCTGAACCTGCACAAGGCGGCGATCGACGAGCCGCTGGCACCAGGCAACAGCGGCCTGGTGCTGCTGGTGGAGGACCTCACCGAAACCCAGGCGCTGGAGGACAAGCTGGTACACTCCGAACGCCTGGCCAGCATCGGCCGCCTGGCGGCTGGCGTGGCCCACGAGATCGGCAACCCGATCACCGGCATCGCCTGCCTGGCACAGAACCTGCGCGAGGAACGCGAGGACGACGGTGAAATCATCGAGCTGTCCAGCCAGATTCTGGAACAGACCAAGCGGGTTTCGCGCATCGTCCAGTCGCTTATGAGCTTCGCTCATGCCGGCGGCAGCCACCAGAACAGCGAAGAGCCGGTGTGCCTGGCCGAAGTGGCGCAGGACGCCATTGGTCTGCTGGCGTTGAACCGGCGCAATTTCGAAGTACAGTTCTTCAACCTCTGCGACCCGGACCACTGGGTCGAAGGGGACCCGCAGCGCCTGGCCCAGGTGCTGATCAACCTGCTCTCCAACGCCCGCGACGCCTCGCCGCCCGGCAGTGCCGTGCGCGTGCGCAGCGAGGTCAACGAGCACACCGTCGACCTGATCGTCGAGGACGAAGGCAGCGGGATCCCGAAGAACATCATGGACCGCCTGTTCGAACCCTTCTTCACCACCAAGGACCCGGGCGAAGGAACCGGACTGGGGCTCGCTCTGGTCTATTCCATCGTGGAAGAGCATTATGGGCAAATCACCATCGACAGCCCTGCCGATATCGAACGGCAACGTGGCACCCGGATCCGCGTGACCCTGCCCCGGCATGTCGTAGCGACGTCCCCTGAAATTCGAGACCGTCGAGAGAATTGAATCAATGCCGCACATTCTGATCGTCGAAGACGAAACCATCATCCGCTCGGCCTTGCGTCGCCTGCTCGAACGGAACCAGTACCAGGTCAGCGAAGCCGGCTCGGTGCAGGAAGCCCAGGAACGCTTCAGCATTGCCACCTTCGACCTGATCGTCAGCGACCTGCGCCTGCCAGGCGCACCCGGCACCGAACTGATCAAGCTCGGCCAAGGTACCCCGGTACTGATCATGACCAGCTATGCCAGCCTGCGCTCGGCGGTCGACTCGATGAAAATGGGTGCGGTGGACTATATCGCCAAGCCCTTCGACCATGACGAGATGCTCCAGGCCGTGGCACGTATCCTGCGCGACCGGCAGAACGCCCCGGCCAGCGCACCGGTTGCCGAGCCGCGCGCCAGCAATGGCAAGGCGGCCCCGGCCGACAAGGGCAGCGCCCCGGCCAATGGCGAAATCGGCATCATCGGTTCCTGCCCACCGATGCAGGATATGTACAGCAAGATCCGCAAGGTCGCGCCCACCGACTCCAACGTGCTGATCCAGGGCGAGTCGGGTACCGGCAAGGAGCTGGTGGCCCGCGCCCTGCACAACCTGTCACGCCGGGCCAAGGCACCGATGATCTCGGTGAACTGTGCAGCCATCCCGGAAACGCTGATCGAGTCCGAGCTGTTCGGCCACGAAAAAGGCGCGTTCACCGGCGCCAGTGCCGGGCGGGCGGGCCTGGTGGAAGCCGCCGACGGCGGTACCCTGTTCCTCGACGAAATCGGCGAACTGCCGCTGGAAGCCCAGGCCCGCCTGTTGCGTGTGCTGCAGGAAGGCGAAATTCGCCGGGTCGGTTCGGTGCAGTCGCAGAAGGTCGATGTGCGCCTGATCGCCGCAACCCACCGCGACCTGAAGAACCTGGCCAAGGCCGGCCAGTTCCGTGAAGACCTGTATTACCGCCTGCACGTGATCGCCCTGAAGCTGCCGGCCCTGCGCGAGCGCGGCAGTGACGTCAACGAAATTGCCAGCGCCTTCCTGGCCCGCCAGAGCGCGCGTATCGGCCGTGACGACCTGCACTTCTCGGCCGAAGCCGAGCAGGCCATTCGTCACTACAGCTGGCCGGGTAACGTGCGGGAGCTGGAAAACGCCGTCGAGCGCGCGGTAATCCTCAGCGAGAGTGCAGAAATTTCCGCCGACCTGCTGGGCATCGATATCGAGCTGAGCGACCTGGAGGAGGACGAGATCCTCGACAACGCCCTGGCTGTGTCGAGTGCGGCCAACGCCAGCCACGAACCGACCGAGGACCTGTCGCTGGAAGACTACTTCCAGCACTTCGTGCTCGAGCACCAGGACCACATGACCGAAACCGAGCTGGCCCGCAAGCTCGGGGTCAGCCGCAAGTGCCTGTGGGAACGCCGCCAGCGCCTGGGCATACCGCGGCGCAAGAGCAACGCTACCAGCGAGTAACCGATCTACCGGGGCGGGAGGTTCCTCCTGCCCCTGGCTACAACCTCTCCGGCCTCTTCGCGGGCACGCCCGCTCCCACAGGAATTTCCCTGCCCTAGAGGGTGGCAACTCCTGTGGGAGCGGGCTTGCCCGCGAAAGGGCCGGCAAAACCAGCGCCCCCACCCCAGGTAACACATCAGCCCCCACGGAAATCTGTTACCCGGCCTTGACCGCCGTAACAGTTGCCGAGGCATACGGTAACGAAATTTCGACATTTTCAGCCTGCGAAATTTCCCACGAACGCCTCAAACCCTTGATTTTGCTGGGTTTTCAAAAGTTGGCACGGCACCTGCTATATGTCTGGTACAAGAACAATAACAAGCACTGCAACTCAGAATAAGAACAAGACGAAACGGCTCACGCACAATAAAAACAAGACGGCGGAGGCGCAGCTAACTGATTCTTTTGGAGAGGATGCGTGTTTGGGGTTTGCCCCACAACCAGGCAGAGAACAACAAAAACTGCACTCAAAGCAGCGCCTGAACTGGTTGGATCAACCGATCAACGTGACATCAGCGGCCAAAGCAATCCGTTTGCTCTTAACCCCTGGCTTGGGGGTCGTCCACAAGCTTCGAGATTTGTGGACAGGGCGCTCAACAAAAACAAGAAGCCCAGCAAAAAAACAATAAGAGCACGCAACGACTTCTTGGGGAGCTTAGGCTCCCCTTGTCGTTTCTACCGTTCCGGCAGGCATCCTGCTACCCGCCTACACCATTCCTTGAGTAAATGCTAGAATCCCCGCCCATCATGCGGCCATTCTCCTATTCTTGGCCGAACATTCCTTCAAACAGTGCATCCCATGCTGAAGAAGCTGTTCCAGTCGTTCCGCCCGCCCGTACCGGGCCCGCATCACAGGCGTACCACACCTGAGGTGATCAACAAGAGCCAGCATTCGCTGCAGCGCCACCAGTTCAGCCGCCATGCGGTGAACATCGTGGAACGCCTGCAGAGCGCCGGCTACCAGGCTTACCTGGTCGGTGGCTGTGTCCGCGACCTGATGCTTGGCATCACCCCCAAGGACTTCGATGTCGCCACCAGCGCTACCCCCGAACAGGTCCGTGCCGAATTCCGCAACGCGCGCATCATCGGTCGCCGCTTCAAGCTGGTCCACGTGCATTTCGGCCGTGAGATCATCGAAGTCGCCACCTTCCGCGCCCACCACTCGGAAGACGACCAGGGCGACAGCCACCGCTCGTCGCACAATGCCAGCGGCCGTATCCTGCGTGACAACGTGTACGGCACCCTGGAAGAGGACGCGCAACGCCGCGACTTCACCATCAATGCCCTGTACTACGACCCAGTCAGCGAGCGCATCCTCGACTATGCCAATGGCGTGCACGATATCCGTAACCGCCTGCTGCGCCTGATCGGTGACCCGACCCATCGCTACCAGGAAGACCCGGTGCGCATGCTGCGCGCGGTGCGCTTTGCCGCCAAGCTCGACTTCGGTATCGAAAAGCACACGGTCCAGCCGGTGCGCGAACTGGCACCGCTGCTGCGCGAGATTCCGCCGGCGCGCCTGTTCGAGGAGAGCCTCAAGCTGTTCCTCTCCGGCCAGGGCGCCATCGCCTTCGAAATGCTGGTCGACCTGCAGCTGTTCGAACCGCTGTTCCCGGCCAGTGCACATGCCCTGGACGAGCGCCCGACCTACACCCATACCCTGATCAGCCAGGCGCTGCACAACACCGACCTGCGCGTGAAGCAAGGCAAACCGGTAACCCCGGCGTTCCTCTTCGCCGCGCTGCTGTGGCCAGCCCTGCCGGCCCGCGTGCTGCACCTGCAAGCCCAGGGCGTGCCGCCCATCCCGGCCATGAACGGTGCAGCCCACGACCTGATCGCCGAGCAATGCGCACGCATCGCCATCCCCAAGCGCTTCACCCTGCCGATCCGCGAGATCTGGGACATGCAGGAACGTCTGCCACGGCGCAGCGGCAAGCGCGCCGATATCTTGCTGGACAACCCGCGCTTCCGCGCCGGTTACGACTTCCTGCTGCTGCGCGAAAGCGCCGGGGAAGAAACCGACGAACTCGGCCAGTGGTGGACCGACTACCAGGATGCCAACGACAGCGAGCGCCGCGAGATGATCCGCGAGCTGGGCAGCCGTGATGAAGGCACCGGCGCCGGCCCACGTAAACGCAAGCGCAGCGGGGGCAAGCGCAAGCGCGGCGGCGACGAGGCATTCGAGTGACCACCCGCGCCTATATCGGCCTGGGCAGCAACCTGGACGCACCTGCCGAGCAGCTGCGCAATGCCCTGCAGGCACTGGACCAGGTAGAAAGCACGCGCCTGGTGGCGGCCTCGGCCCTCTACACCAGTGACTCGCTGCTGCCAGGGCAACCGCGCTACACCAATGCCGTCGCCGCCGTGGACACCGCCTTGCCGCCCTTGGCCCTGCTCGATGCGCTGCAAGCCATCGAAAATGACCAGGGCCGTGTGCGCTTGGAGCGCTGGGGCCCGCGCACACTGGACCTGGACATTCTGCTGTTCGGCGACCAGGTGCTGGATGAACCGCGCCTGAAGGTGCCGCATTACCACATGCATGCCCGGCCTTTCGTGCTGTATCCGCTGGCCGAACTGGTACCGGGCGATTTCCGTCTGGCCGACGGCCGCGCCCTGGCGCAATTGCTCGAAGAGTGCCCGTTCGTCGGCCTCGAACGCCTGTAGACCGGGCGTTTCAGCCGTGTACAGCGGCGCGGTAACGCCAGTAACACCCTGAACGTAACAATGCGGTAACAGGGTGATTGACTTCCCCCACCTCGCTCACGACTATAGGCGTCCCGTGTGGCACCGAAGTGCCGCTACCCGTATTTAGGCCCGGACGGACCTGTGCCCGAACATCACGCGCGATGATGTGCCGCTCCGGAAGATGACTACGCGTTGAATGCAGTCGTTTTTTACAGCGCCTGAACGAGGAATTTCCTACATGCCTGAAGTAACCCTGACCACCCTCAATGGCCTCAAGGCCAAGGGTGAAAAAATCACCATGCTGACCTGCTACGACGCGACCTTCGCCAAGGCCGCCAGCCAGGCCGGTGTCGAAGTGTTGCTGGTGGGTGACTCGCTGGGGATGGTCCTGCAAGGCCACGACAGCACCCTACCGGTAACGACCGCGGACATGGCCTACCACACCGCCAGCGTCAAACGCGGCAATGACGGCGCGCTGATCCTCACCGACCTGCCGTTCATGGCGCATGCCACCCCGGAACAGGCCTTTGCCAACAGTGCCACGCTGATGCAGGCCGGCGCCCACATGGTCAAGATCGAAGGGGCTGCCTGGCTGGCCGAGACCATCCGCCTGCTGGCCGAGCGTGGCGTGCCGGTATGCGCGCACATGGGCTTGACCCCGCAAACCGTCAACGTCCTGGGCGGCTACAAGGTCCAGGGCCGCCAGGAAGCCCAGGCCCGGCAGATGCGTGCCGACGCCATCGCCCTGGAGCAGGCTGGTGCGGCCATGCTGCTGCTCGAATGCGTGCCCAGCGAACTGGCGGCGGAAATCACCAGTGCCGTCGGTATTCCGGTAATCGGTATTGGTGCCGGCAGCGGCACCGATGGCCAGGTGCTGGTCCTGCACGACATGCTCGGCCTGTCGCTGAGCGGTCGCGTACCGAAGTTCGTGAAGAACTTCATGCAAGGCCAGCCGGATATCCACAGCGCCCTCGTCGCCTACGTCGAGGCAGTCAAGCAGGTCAGCTTCCCTGGCAGCGAACACGGGTTCAGTGCATGAATACAGTCAAGACCGTCCGCGAATTGCGTGCCGCCGTTGCCCGCGCCCGGAGTGAAGGCAAGCGCATCGGCTTCGTGCCGACCATGGGCAACCTGCACAGCGGCCACGCGGCCCTGGTAACCAAGGCCGCGCAGCGGGCCGATTTCGTGGTCGCCAGCATCTTCGTCAACCCGCTGCAGTTCGGCGCCAACGAAGACCTCGACAAATACCCGCGCACCCTGGCCGCCGACCAGGAGCGCCTGTTGCAGGCCGGCTGCAACCTGTTGTTCGCGCCCACCGTCGACGAAATGTACCCCGACGGCATGAGCGTGCAAACCCGCGTCAGCGTTCCCCAGCTTTCCGAAGGCCTGTGCGGCGCCAGCCGGCCCGGGCATTTCGAAGGCGTGGCTACCGTGGTCACCAAGCTGTTCAACATGGTCCAGCCCGACCTTGCCGTGTTCGGCGAAAAGGACTTCCAGCAGCTGGCGGTGATACGCGCCATGGTGCGCGACCTGAACATGCCGATCCAGGTCATCGGCGAGCCTACCGTGCGTGCCGAAGATGGCCTGGCGCTGTCGTCGCGCAACGGTTACCTGACACCTGAGCAGCGGGCTGCGGCACCGGCGTTATACCGCACCTTGCAGCATATCGCTGCGGCCATTGGCCGGGGCCAGCGTGATTTCGCGGCGCTGGTTGCCGAAGGTCAGGCGCAACTGACTGCCGCGGGGTTCCGCCCGGACTACCTGGAAGTGCGCCATGCCGTGAGCCTGCGTCCGGCAATGATCGATGACCGCGACCTGGTGGTGATCGCGGCGGCTTACCTGGGCAACACGCGGTTGATCGACAACCTGTACTTGCATGTGGAAGAGAAGACCGCGTAACTGCATGGGCTGCCTTGCAGCCCATTCACAGGCAAGCCAGCTCCTGCAGGGGCGCAAAACGCCCCAAATTACCTCTGCCATAGCCATTCCCTGCCAGTGGCCTTTGCCTATAATGATGCCAGCCTGAACCCGGCAATGACTGCCGTGTCCAAGGCATCACCACGCACCAAGGGAACCCCGCGCAATGGCGTATTACCGTACACCCCACGATGTGACGGCCCTGCCCGCCTGGCAGGCGCTCCAGCAACACCGCGACGCCATGCAAGGCTTCAGCATGCGCGAAGCCTTCGCCGCCGATGCCAAACGTTTCGACCAGTTCTCCCTGAGTTCCTGTGGCCTGTTCCTCGACTACTCGAAGAACCTGATCACCGAACAGACC
This sequence comes from Pseudomonas sp. LAM2023, assembly GCF_016620375.1. Lineage (NCBI taxonomy): Bacteria > Pseudomonadati > Pseudomonadota > Gammaproteobacteria > Pseudomonadales > Pseudomonadaceae > Pseudomonas > Pseudomonas sp. LAM2023. Next base: position 27,608 of record NZ_JAENHV010000015.1, read on the forward strand.
CGTGACCTGCTGGTGAACCTGGCCGACCAGGTCGGCCTGCAAGATGCCATCAAGTCGATGTTCAGCGGCGAAATCATCAACGCCTCCGAAGGCCGCCCGGTGCTGCACACTGCCCTGCGCCGCCCGGTGGGCGACAAGCTCAGCGTCAACGGCGTGAACGTCATGCCGGAAGTGCACAAGGTACTCAACCAGATCACCGAACTGGTCGGTCGCATCCATGACGGCCTATGGCGCGGCTACAGCGAGAAGCCGATCACCGACGTGGTCAACATCGGCATCGGTGGTTCGTTCCTCGGCCCCGAACTGGTCTCCGAAGCGCTGCTGCCCTATGCCCAACGCGGCGTGCGCTGCCACTACCTGGCGAACATCGACGGCAGCGAATTCCACGAGCTGTCGGCCAACCTGCGTGCTGAAACCACCCTGTTCATCGTCTCGTCGAAGTCGTTCAACACCCTCGAGACCCTGAAGAACGCCATGGCTGCACGCACCTGGTACCTGGCCCAGGGCGGCTCGGAAGCCGAGCTGTACCGCCACTTCATCGCCGTTTCCAGCAACAAGGCCGCCGCCGTGGCCTTCGGCATCCGCGAAGAGAACATCTTCCCGATGTGGGATTGGGTAGGCGGGCGCTACTCGCTGTGGTCGGCTATCGGCCTGCCGATTGCACTGGCCATCGGCATGGCCAACTTCAAGGAACTGCTGTCTGGTGCCTACACCATGGACCAGCACTTCCAGACCGCACCGTTCGAAAAGAACATGCCAGTGCTGCTGGCCCTGCTGGGCGTCTGGTATGGCAACTTCTGGGGCGCGAACAGCCACGCGATCCTGCCGTACGACCATTACCTGCGCAACATCACCAAGCACCTGCAACAGCTGGACATGGAGTCCAACGGCAAGAGCGTGCTGCAGGATGGCACCCCGGTGAAGACCGATACCGGCCCGGTGATCTGGGGCGGCGTCGGCTGCAACGGCCAGCACGCCTACCACCAGCTGCTGCACCAGGGCACCCAGCTGATTCCGGCCGACTTCATCGTGCCGGTGGTGAGCTTCAACCCGGTCGCCGACCATCATCAGTGGCTGTACGCCAACTGCCTGTCGCAGAGCCAGGCGCTGATGCTGGGCAAGACCCGCGAGGAAGCCGAGGCCGAGCTGCGCGCCAAGGGCCTGAATGAAACGGACATCGAGAAGCTGGCACCGCACAAGGTGATCCCGGGCAACCGCCCGAGCAACACCCTGGTGGTGGAGCGCATCAGCCCACGCCGTCTGGGCGCCCTGGTGGCGATGTACGAACACAAGGTGTTCGTGCAGAGCGTGATCTGGGGTATCAACGCCTTCGACCAGTGGGGCGTGGAACTGGGCAAGGAGCTGGGCAAGGGCGTTTACCAGCGCTTGGTCGGCAGCCTGGAAGACAGCGCCGAGGACGGCTCCACCCAGGGCCTGATCAACTACTTCCGCGGCCGTCACCGCGGTTGATCCCAACGCCACTCGGTCGCTCCGTGCAGGAGCGGCCTTGTGTCGCGATGGGGCGCGAAGCGGCCCCGGGATTTCAGCTCTGGTGCGCCAATTGTCGGGGCCGCTTCGCGGCCCATCGCGACACAAGGCCGCTCCTACAGGGACCAGGCCCATCCTCAGGAACACCACCTGTAGCTACACTGTCCTATCGAATAGCCGTTGCAGTCCATCGCCCCTTACAAGAGCAGGACCACCCGCCATGTTCGATATCCGCAACTACCCGCAGGCCCTGGCTGTCAGCCAGTCCGCCGCACTTTCCCCCGACGACTACCGCCGCCTCTACCGCCAGTCGGTCGACGACCCCGACGCCTTCTGGGCCGAACAAGCCCGGCGCCTGGACTGGATCAAGCCCTGGTCGAGTGTGCAGCAATGCAACCTGAAGACCGGCCAGGCGCGCTGGTTCGACGGCGGCCAGCTGAATGTCAGCTACAACTGCATCGACCGCCACCTGGCCCGGCGCGGCGACCAGACCGCGTTGCTGTGGGAAGGTGACGACCCCAAGGATGCCAAGGCCATCACCTACCGCGAATTGCACCGTCAGGTCTGCCGCCTGGCCAATGCCCTCAAGGCGCGAGGGGTGAAGAAAGGCGACCGGGTATGTATCTACATGCCGATGATCCCCGAGGCCGCCTTCGCCATGCTCGCCTGCACCCGCATCGGCGCCATCCACTCGGTGGTGTTCGGGGGCTTCTCGCCCGATGCCCTGCGCGACCGCATTCTCGATGCCGACTGCCGCACCGTGATCACCGCTGATGAAGGCGTGCGCGGCGGCAAGCGCATCCCGCTGAAACACAATGTCGACAAGGCCCTGGCCAGTTGCCCCGCAGTCGGCAGCGTGTTCGTGGTACGCCGCACTGGCGCTGATGTCGCCTGGGCCGAAGGCCGCGATCTCTGGTACCACGAGGCGACGGAAAAGGCCGGCGACGATTGCCCTGTCGAGCCGATGGAGGCCGAAGACCCACTGTTCATCCTGTATACCTCCGGCAGCACCGGCAAACCCAAGGGCGTGCTGCATACCACTGGCGGCTACCTGCTGCAGGCCACCCTTACCTTCAAGGTGGTGTTCGACTACCGTGATGGCGAGGTGTTCTGGTGCACTGCCGACGTCGGCTGGGTCACCGGCCACAGCTACATCGTCTATGGCCCGCTGGCCAATGGCGCGATCTCGCTGATGTTCGAAGGGGTGCCCAACTACCCCGACACCTCGCGCTTCTGGCAGGTGGTGGACAAGCACAAGGTGAACATCTTCTACACCGCCCCAACCGCCTTGCGCGCCCTGATGCGCGAAGGCGACGGGCCGCTGCAGGGCACCTCACGCCAAAGCCTGCGCCTGCTCGGCAGCGTCGGCGAGCCGATCAACCCGGAAGCCTGGGAATGGTATTTCGAAGCCGTTGGCCAGAAGCGCTGCCCCATCGTCGATACTTGGTGGCAAACCGAAACCGGCGGCATCATGATTACCCCGCTGCCCGGCTCGCAGGTACTCAAGCCCGGCTGCGCCAGCCAGCCCATGTTCGGCGTGCAACCGCTGCTGCTGGATGACAAGGGCAAGCTGATCGAAGGCCCGGGTGCCGGCTTGCTGGTCATCAAGGCCAGCTGGCCAGGGCAGATCCGCAGTGTCTATGGCGACCACCAGCGCATGGTCGACACCTACTTCAAGCCCATGCCCGGCTACTACTTCACCGGCGATGGCGCTCGCCGCGATGCCGATGGCGACTACTGGATCACCGGGCGCATCGACGACGTGATCAATGTTTCCGGGCACCGCATCGGTACCGCCGAGGTGGAAAGCGCATTGGTGCTGCATGACAGCGTTGCCGAAGCGGCCGTGGTTGGTTACCCCCACGACCTCAAGGGCCAGGGGGTGTACGCCTTCGTCACGACGATGAACGGGGTAACACCGGACGAGGCGCTCAAGGCCGAGCTACTGGCTTTGGTCAGCAAGGAAATCGGCAGTTTCGCCAAACCCGAGCTGATCCAGTGGGCCCCGGCACTGCCCAAGACACGCTCAGGCAAGATCATGCGGCGTATACTGCGCAAGATCGCCTGCAACGAGCTGGACAACCTGGGCGATACCTCGACCCTGGCCGACCCCAGCGTGGTGCAGGGCCTGATCGACAAACGCCTCAACCAGTAACCGGCGGCCGCTGTGCGTGGCCGCCCTGCCTCGCAGGTCGCCATGGAAGCCCTTCGCCGCCGCATCGAAACCCAGGTCATGAGCCTTACCGGGCTGGCCCTCGGCCAGCTCGACCTGGAATCCCCCAAGGGCGACCCTGGCCTGTTCGGCCCGCACAGCATCAGCTGGCGGGTACATGGCGACTTCCCGAGCATGCTGGTCGGTGGCATCAGCGCCCTCATGCTGCAGCTCCTGCACCCGCTGGCCCTGGCCGGGGTGTGGGACCACTCCAATTTCCGTGAAGACCTGCTAGGGCGCCTGCGCCGTACCAGCCAGTTCATTTCCGGCACCACCTTCGGCGCCACCGGCGATGCCGAATGGCTGATCGACAAGGTCCGCACCATCCACCTGCAGGTAACCGGTACCGCGCCGGACGGCCGCCCTTATGCGGCCAGCGACCCGGACTTGCTGACCTGGGTGCATGTGGCCGAAGTCAGCAGCTTCCTGAGTGCCCACCTGCGTTACTGCAACCCGCACCTTGCAGTTGCCGAACAGGACGCCTATTACGCTGAGATCGCGCTGATTGCCGAGCGCCTGGGTGCGCGCAACGTGCCGCGCTCGCGCCAGCAGGTCGAGGATTACCTGCTGCGTATGCGCCCGCAGTTGCTTTGCGATGCCCGCAGCCTCCAGGTGCTCGATATCCTGCTCGACGCCCCCGCCCCCAGCCGCCTGGCACAGCCGGTGGGCAAGCTGATGCTGCACGCTGGCCTCGACCTGCTACCTGCTTGGGCCCAGGCCATGCTCGGCCTGCAGCACGGCCCGCTGCAGCGGCGCATGATCCGCCTAGGCCTGCGACGCACCGCGCCGCTGCTGCGCTGGGCAATGCGTAACGGCTCGGCGCAGCGGGCGAAACGGCGCATGGGCATCGAATAAGGACAAATGGTCGCCTCAGCGGAACTGATTTAACGTGCCATACTCCAAGCTCTCCTGCTTAGACAGACGAAGCGACACATGTACAAAGGATTGACTCGCGCCGCAGGCGCACTGCTGGCCCTGGTAGCCCTCTACAGCCTTCTTGGCTTTCTCGTCCTTCCCGGTGTCGCGCTGCGCATCGCCAACCAGCAGTTGGCTCAGTACGCGACCGTGCCTGCCCACCTCGAACGAATCGAGCTCAACCCCTTCAGCCTCGAACTGACTGTCTGGGGCCTGCAGATCGGCGAGCCTGGCAAGGAGCAGGTCGGCTTCGACCGGCTGTATGCCAACCTCTCGCTCGACAGCCTGTGGAGCGGCGCACTGCATCTGGAAGCAGTGGAACTGGTCAAGCCACGCAACGAAGTGCTGTTCGCCAAGGACGGTACGCTCAACCTGACTCGCCTGTTCAAGCTACCCGCCAGCCAGGCCAAGCCCGACGAGCCGCCCAGCGACCCGTTCCCGCTGCGCATCGCCAGCATCAAGCTCAGCGAAGGCTACCTGCACTTCGAAGACCTGCGCCCGAGCGAGCCGATCGAATTCCTCTACGACAACATGAACCTGGAGCTGAAAAACCTCAGCACCTTGCCCAACGACAATGCCGACATGACCCTGGTGGCGAATGGCCCCAATGGCGGGCGCATCGACTGGAAAGGCACACTGAGCCTGGCGCCGATCGCCTCCGAGGGCACGCTGAAAATCACCGAAGGCAAGATGAAGGCGTTCTGGCCCTATGTACGCGATGCCGTGCCACTGGTACTGGAAGAGGGTGTGGTCAGCCTCGATACCCATTACAAGCTCAACCTCGCCAAGCAGACCGAACTGCTGCTGGACAACGCGTCGCTACGTATCGCACCGTTCGCCATCAAGGCTCCGGATGGCCGCCCGCTGGCCCGCCTTGCCAGCCTGGAGGTGAGCGAAACCTCAGTCGACCTGGTCAAGCAGCTGGTCACCGTGGGCAAGATCCGCAGCGAAAAACTCGAGACCTGGGCCGCGCTGGAAAAAGACGGCCAGCTCGACTGGCAGAAGCTGTTCGCCAGCCAGCCGGCCAAGGCCACGCCGAAGGAAAAGACCGAACCGGCCGCCGCCGAGCCCACCCCAAAGGAGCAGGCGGCGAAAGAGCCGAGCAAGCCCTGGCAGGTACTGCTCAAGGACGTACAGCTGCGTAACTACTTGGTGCACCTGGCAGATCGTACACAAAAGGAGCCGGTGGCTCTCGACGTGGGCCCGCTAAACGCCGACCTGCAAGGTTTCGACAGCCTCAACCAGTCACCCTTCAGCCTCAAGCTCGACACTGGCGTGGGAAGACAAGGCAAGCTGCAGGCAACCGGCCAGGTCAACCTGGCGCCGATCTGGGCCAAGCTGGACGTCAGCACCCGCGACATCGACCTGCGCGTGGCCCAGGCCTATATCAGCCCGTTCATCCTGCTGGAACTGCGCAGCGGCATGCTTTCCAGCGACCTCAATGTCGACCTGAAGAACACCGCACCGCTGACCTTCAGCGTCACCGGCAAGGCACAGGTGAGCCAGCTGCATACCCTCGATACCATCAAGAGCCGCGATTTCGTCAAATGGCAGCAGGTGAATGTCGACGGTCTGTCCTATGTCCATGGCGACGCGCTGTCGATCGACAAGGTCACCCTGCTGCAGCCCTATGCGCGCTTCATCATCAACGAAGACCGCACCACCAACATCAACGACTTGCTGATCCCGCAGCCAGCCGGCGCCCCGAGTTCAGCACCGGCCTCGGCCAAGCCGGCCGCTGCCAGCGGCGACAAGCCGTTGGGCATCCACATCGGCCAGATCGACATCAACGACGGTTCGGCCAACTTCGCCGACCTGTCCCTCACACCCAACTTCGCCACCGCCATCCAGCAGCTCAACGGCCGGATCGGCACCATCGACAACCGCAAGCCGGTACCGGCCAAGGTCGATGTGAAGGGTAAGGTCGATCGCTACGCACCGGTCACCATCAAAGGCGCACTCAACCCGTTCAACCCGCTGGCCAGCCTGGACATCGCCACCAGTTTCAGGCGCGTCGAGCTGACCACCCTGACGCCGTATTCTGGCAAGTTCGCCGGTTTCCGCATCCGCAAGGGCCGGCTCAACCTCGACTTGCACTACCTGATCACCAATGGCCAGCTCAAGGCCGAGAACAAGGTGGTGGTAGAACAGCTGCAGTTGGGCGAGAAGGTCGACAGCCCGGATGCAGTGGACCTGCCGATCCGTCTGGCGGTGGCGCTGCTGAAGGATACCGAGGGCAAGATCTCGATCGAGCTGCCGGTGTCCGGCGACCTCAACAACCCGCAGTTCAGCATAATGCCGATCGTCTGGCAGACCCTGCGCAACCTGGTGCTGCGCGCAGCACAGGCGCCATTCAAGTTCATTGGCGGGCTGGTGAGCGGCGGTGGCTCTGAGGACCTGGGCAGCGTGGCCTTCGCCCCGGGTTCCAGCGAGCTAGGCCAGGACGCCCAAGCCTCGCTGGACAAGCTGGCTTCGGCGCTGAAGGAACGCCCGGAGCTGCGCCTGGAAATCGAAGGCACCAGCGCCCAGGCCAGCGACGGCCCGCTGATCGCCCAGCAACGGCTGGAACGCGAATACCAGGCTACCTGGTACAAGATCCTGCAACGCCGGGGTGACAAGGTGCCGGCCAATGCGTCCATGCTGGTGGTCGATGAGAGTGACAAACCGGCGATGCTCGAAGGTATCTACCGCAACCGCCTGAAGCAGCAACCACCTGCCGAATGGGAGCAACTGGGCCGCGAAGAGCGTACTGCCAAGTTGCGCGAGGCCGTGATCAAGTCGTGGGCCGAGAGCACTGCGCTGCTACGCACGCTGGGCCAGGAACGGGCCAGCAGCATCAAGGATTACCTGGTCGACAAAGGCCAGCTGGAAGATGACCGGGTGTATTTCATCGATACCAACCTGGGGCAACCTGAGAGCGATGGGCGGGTGGTAACGCCGATGCACCTGGATGCTGAGTAGATAGCAGCCTGGCCGCGGATCTGTAGGAGTGGCCCTTTCGCGACGCAAGGCCGCTCCTACAATGCCCGCGTAATAACCTATTGGACCAACCGCTGCCCTGACACCGCCGGGTGATACAGCGGCTGCACCTTGTTCCCGGCCGGGTCCAACAGGTGGAAGCTGCGCGCGCCGTCACCGTGGTTGAACGGCTTGTCGAGCAAGGTCACGCCACGCGCCTTGAAGTACTGGTACCAAGCCTCCAGCTCCTCCACGCTGTCGACGATGAACCCATAGTGGTCGAGGGTCTGCAAGCCATTGGCCGCCCCTGCCCCACGCCCCAGCGACAGGTTGTCGTTACCACAGGTCAGGTACACCAGGTCCTCGTTGGCGCGATTCAGCACTTCCATGCCCAGCACATCGACGTAGAAGCGCTCGCACTCCTCCAGGTTGGGTACCAGCAAGGCAATGTGGCGCAGGCCGTTCAAGCGACCAGGACGGGCAGGCAATTCGGACATTGGCAGGGCTCCTTTTTTGTATACAATTCGAAAACGAATTTAAAACAAAAGGAACACCTTGTGTATAGCCTGTTCATCAAGACCCGCGTGAAACGCGGTTTCGTGGAGGACTTCCTGGCCGCGATCAAAGCCAATGCCGAGGCTTCCGTTGCTACCGAGCCCGGTTGTCTGGTCTTCGATGTGGCACAGGACCGGGTCGACCCGGAGGTGATCTACCTGTACGAGATCTACCGTGACGACGCTGCCTATGAAGCGCATACCCGCACGGCGCATTTTCGCGATAGCCGCCCGTTGGTGGAGCCATTGATCATCGAGCAGGAATGCTTCGAAAGCGATGTGCTGTCACGCAACCCGATGCTGTAATTGAAAAGGGGCCGCACAGCGGCCCCTTCCGGAAGAGGTGGCCAAATCCCTTTGGCCGACGGGACATTCCTTATTCGGCTTTCAGACCATCAGCCGAAACAGCCTGTACGCCTTTGATTTTCTTGGCGATGGAAATCGCCATCTCTTTCTGTGCAGAGGTCACCGGCGTGTCAGAGGACAGCGACACGACGCCTTTGTTGGTTTCGACCTTGATATCGCTTCCAGGCACACCTTTCTCGGTCATCAGGTCAGCTTTCACCTTGGTGGTGATCCAGGTATCGGAGGCCGCTTCCTTGGTTTTGGTCACCTCACCGGCCGCCAGCGTCATCGGGGCTTGGGTGGATTGCTGGGCGAATGCCGCGTTAGCCATGGTCAGGGTCAGAGCGGTAGCAGTAGCGGCAGCAATGGCGAACTTCTTCATGTGGGTCACTCCTGTTTTTCGAAAGGTCTGCGCCGTATGTCCTGGCGACAGGTACAAGAGTAGTTGCATGCGCTATGCCAGCTTTACCGTTTCGCTTGTTCCCTTATAAATCAATGAGTTACAAACATCAGAAAGCGCCCGGGGTCGTGCATTTTGCAATCTGCACGGTAAACCTGCATGCAAGATGCAAGTCCGCAAAAGGTTCCCTTGCGGCCATGAAAAAAGGGCCCCGAAGGGCCCTTTTCCATTGCTTGGCAGTCGCTTAGACGCCCGAGGCCTTGGCCGCGGCAACGTCCTTGATCGACAGCTTGATACGGCCGCGGTTATCCACGTCCAGTACCAGTACTTCGACTTCCTGGCCTTCCTTGAGCACGTCGGTGACTTTCTCGACGCGAGCATCGCTCAGCATGGAGATGTGCACCAGGCCGTCCTTGCCCGGCAGGATGTTGACGAAGGCGCCGAAGTCGACGATGCGCTCGACCTTGCCGACGTAGATCTTGCCGATCTCGGCCTCGGCGGTGATGCCCAGGATGCGCTGCTTGGCAGCATCTGCCGCTTCCTTGGTTTCGCCGAAGATCTTGATCGAGCCATCGTCTTCGATATCGATCGAAGCCTTGGTCTCTTCGCAGATGGCGCGGATGGTGGCGCCGCCCTTGCCGATGACGTCACGAATCTTGTCGGTGTCGATCTTCATCGCGATCATGGTCGGGGCGTTGGCCGACAGCTCGCTGCGCGACTGGGCAATGATCTGGTTCATCTGGCCGAGGATGTTCAGGCGCGCTTCCAGGGCCTGGCCCAGGGCGATTTCCATGATCTCTTCGGTGATGCCGTTGATCTTGATGTCCATCTGCAGCGCGGTGACGCCTTTGGCGGTACCGGCTACCTTGAAGTCCATGTCGCCCAGGTGGTCTTCGTCACCCAGGATGTCGGTCAGGACGGCGAACTTGTCACCTTCCTTGACCAGGCCCATGGCGATACCGGCAACCGGCGCCTTCATCGGCACGCCGGCGTCCATCAGGGCCAGGGAAGCACCACACACCGAAGCCATGGAGCTGGAACCGTTGGATTCGGTGATTTCCGAAACCACGCGGATGGTGTACGGGAACTCGCTGTCGCTCGGCAGCATGGCCTGCACGCCACGACGGGCCAGGCGACCGTGGCCGATTTCACGACGGCCAGCGCCGCCCATGCGGCCGCACTCACCTACCGAGAACGGTGGGAAGTTGTAGTGCAGCATGAAGGCGTCCTTCTTCTCGCCTTCCAGAGTGTCCAGCAGCTGGGCGTCACGGGCAGTACCCAGGGTCGCGACGACCAGGGCCTGGGTCTCGCCACGGGTGAACAGTGCCGAACCGTGGGTTTTCGGCAGAACGCCGACTTCGATGTTCAGCGGGCGCACGGTGCGAGTGTCACGGCCGTCGATACGCGGCTTGCCGTTGACGATGTTCTCGCGGACGGTGCGGTATTCCAGCTCGCCGAAGATCTCTTTGATGGCACCGGCGGACGGGCCGGTCTCTTCGTTGCTCAGACGGGCAACGGCCTCGTCGCGCAGCTGGCCCAGGCGGTTGTAGCGGTCGGCCTTCTGGGTGATGGTGTAGGCCTGCGAAACGGCTTCGCCGAACTCGGCACGCACCAGGTTCATCAGCTCGGTGTTGGCCGGGGCTGGCTGCCAGTCCCAGGTTGGCTTGCCGGCTTCGGCAGCCAGTTCCTTGACGGCCTGGATCACGGCCTGGAATTCGTCGTGGGCGAACAGCACGGCGCCCAGCATCTGGTCTTCGGTCAGCTCCTTGGCTTCCGATTCAACCATCAGTACAGCCGACTCGGTACCGGCAACGACCATGTCCAGGCTCGAGGCAGCCAGCTGCTCGTAGGTCGGGTTCAGCAGGTAGCCGGTGCTTTCGTGGAAGGCAACGCGGGCGGCGCCGATCGGGCCTTCGAACGGAATGCCGGAAATGGCCAGGGCAGCCGAGGTACCGATCATCGCGGCGATGTCCGGGTCGGTCTTCTTGCTGGTGGAAACCACGGTGCAGACGACCTGCACTTCGTTCATGAAGCCTTCTGGGAACAGCGGGCGGATCGGACGGTCGATCAGGCGCGAGGTCAGCGTCTCTTTCTCGGAAGGACGGCCTTCACGCTTGAAGAAGCCACCCGGGATCTTGCCGGCGGCGTAGGTCTTTTCCTGGTAGTGGACCGACAGTGGGAAGAAGCCCTTGCCTGGATCGGCCTGTTTGGCACCGACCACGGTCACCAGCACGGTGACGTCGTTGTCGACGGTAACCAGCACGGCGCCGGTTGCCTGACGGGCAATACGGCCCGTTTCGAGAGTAACGGTCGATTGACCGAACTGGAATTTCTTGATTACCGGGTTCACGGTTTCCTACCTTTTTTCAGTGGCTCTGGGGGAACTGGTTTCTTGCGAATTCTTGGGCAGAACGGGGAATCGGCCCCATTGACCGTCCAGATACAACACGAGGCTGGGAGCCTGGCACCAAACGGAAGATCCGCTCAGCATTGCCAGGCTGCCAACCTCGGAGATACGCGTGGCGTGTCCAACGGCAGCACTGCAAAACAGCCCTGCCGAAGCCTGCGACACGCCATGCACACCACTGGTCAGGCCGCTATTAGCGACGCAGACCCAGGCGACCGATCAGGGCGCTGTAACGAGTGGTGTCTTTGCCCTTCAGGTAATCCAGCAGCTTACGACGCTGGTTGACCATACGGATCAGACCACGACGGGAGTGGTGGTCTTTGTCGTTGGCCTTGAAGTGGCCTTGCAGCTTGTTGATGTTGGCGGTCAGCAGAGCAACCTGCACTTCCGGGCTACCGGTATCGCCGGCGGCTTGCTGGTATTCGGCAACGATCTGAGCTTTTTCTTCAACGCTGAGGGCCATGTGGCTTCTCCTGATAACGGATCCCGCACGCGGGGTCCAATAGGCCAGGGACAAATCCCTGTATTAATAAAAAAGGTGTGACCGTGCCTACTGACAGCCACCCTTGTTGCCGTGGGGTTTGGCGGTTGCCTGGCCCTACGGTTTCGGTCATTCCGACCGAATCAGCCGACGCGGCGCAATGCGCCCGTCTTCGCTCACTTCACCGATACCGATGAAGCGTGCATTGTGATCCTGTACCCGGACCATGCCAAATTGGGGTGCGTCCGGCGCGCGTACCGCCTGGCCATGCAGCCAGTAGAAGGCACTGTGCTCGGACAGGCACACCAGTGGCCAGTCCTGCAGGCCGCTGTCCGAAGGCATCAGGAAGCGGTCGAGCGCTTCGTTACCACCTTCGGCGTGGGCCTGTTCGAGTTCCTCGAGGGTGACCGTCTGTGCCAACACGAAGGGCCCGGCCTGGGTCCTGCGCAGCTCGGCGACATAGGCGCCGCAGCCAAGGGCTTCGCCGATATCCTCCACCAGGGTGCGGATATAGGTGCCTTTGCTGCATCCTACGCTCAGCCGTGCACGGGTGCCTTCGCACTCGAGCAACTCCAAGCGGCCAATAGTAACAGAACGCGCCTCGCGCTCCACTACCTCTCCTGCACGTGCCAGCTTGTACAGTGGCTGGCCGTCACGCTTGAGCGCCGAGTACATCGGCGGTATCTGGCTGATCTGGCCGCGAAAACGCGGCAGCAGTGCCTCGATGTCGGCACGACCAACGGTCACTTCGCGGGTCTGCAGCACTTCACCTTCGGCATCGCCGGTGTTGGTCGTCTGCCCCATCTGCATGACCGTTTCGTAGCCCTTGTCCGAATCGAGCAGGTACTGCGAAAACTTGGTCGCCTCGCCAAAGCACAGCGGCAGCACGCCGGTGGCCAACGGGTCGAGGCTGCCGGTGTGGCCGGCCTTCTCCGCATTGAGCAGCCAGCGCACCTTTTGCAGCGCAGCGTTGGAAGTGAAGCCCAGCGGCTTGTCGAGCAGGATGATGCCGCTGACGTTGCGGCGGATACGTTTGACCTGGGCCACCGCTTACTCCTCGGTGTCCGGCTGGTCGGCATCCTTGTGCTGACGGTCTTCGGCGACCGCGCGCTCGATCAGTGCCGACAGGTGGGCACCACGGCTGACGCTTTCGTCGAAGTGGAAATGCAGTTGCGGCACGCTGCGCAGTTGCATTACCCGGCCCAGGTGCAGGCGCAGGAAGCTTGCGGCGCTGGTCAGGGCCTTGAGGGTCTGCGGTACGGCGTCGCTGCCGTCCGCGCCCATCACGGTGATGAACACCTTGGCGTGGCCAAGGTCGCGGCTGACGTCGACGGCCGTGATGGTCACCAGGCCGACGCGTGGGTCTTTGACTTCACGGCGGATCAGCTCCGACAGCTCGCGCTGCATCTGGTCGCCGATGCGTTGGGTACGGCTATATTCTTTTGCCATTCTTGCTACCTGTAACTTAAAGCGGCAAACGCCCGGTCAGGCTGAAGCCTGACCGGGCGCTACCTTCAGAGGTGCTGCCAGCCGCCCTGGGGCGGGGCCCGCACCACGCTCGCCCCTTACAGGGTACGAGCCACCTGGACTTTCTCGAAGACTTCGATCTTGTCGCCGACCTTGACGTCGTTGTAGCTCTTCACGCCAATACCGCACTCCATGCCCGAACGGACTTCGGAGGCGTCATCCTTGAAGCGACGCAGCGATTCCAGCTCGCCTTCGAAGATCACAACGTCTTCGCGCAGTACGCGGATCGGACGGTTGCGGTACACGGTACCCTCGATGACCATACAGCCAGCGATGGCGCCGAACTTCGGCGAACGGAACACGTCACGCACTTCGGCGACACCCAGGATGTTCTCGCGAACATCGCTGCCGAGCATGCCGGTCAGGGCCTTCTTGACGTCTTCGATGATGTCGTAGATCACGTTGTAGTAACGCATATCCAGACCTTCCTGCTCGACGATCTTGCGCGCGCCGGCATCGGCACGCACGTTGAAGCCGAACAGTACTGCATTCGAAGCCAGCGCCAGGTTGGCATCGCTTTCGGTGATACCACCGACGCCGCCACCGATCACGCGTACCTGAACTTCGTCGTTGCCCAGGCCCGACAGCGAGCCCTGCAGTGCTTCCAGGGAACCACGCACATCGGTCTTGAGGACGATGTTGAGGGTCTTCTTCTCTTCCTGACCCATGGTCTCGAAGATGTTTTCCAGCTTGCCGGCGTGAGCACGGGCCAGCTTGACCTCGCGGTACTTGCCTTGACGGAACAGGGCCACTTCACGGGCCTTCTTCTCGTCGGCCACCACGGACAGCTCGTCACCGGCTTCCGGGGTACCGTCCAGGCCGAGAATCTCGACCGGGATCGATGGGCCGGCTTCCTTCACAGGCTTGCCGTTCTCGTCGAGCATGGCACGCACGCGGCCATAGTTGGAGCCGCACAGGACCATGTCGCCCTGACGCAGGGTACCGTCCTGAACCAGGATGGTCGCCACCGGGCCACGGCCCTTGTCCAGGCGCGATTCGACGACCACGCCACGACCTGGAGCGGTCGGGGTAGCGGTCAGCTCGAGGATCTCGGCCTGCAGCAGGACGGCTTCGAGCAGTTCGTCAACGCCGGTACCCATCTTCGCCGAAACCTTGACGAACGGCGTGTCACCACCCCAGTCCTCGGAGGTCACGCCTTCGACGGCCAGCTCGTTGCGGATGCGATCGATGTCGGCACCCGGCTTGTCGATCTTGTTCACCGCGACCACCAGCGGAACGCCAGCTGCCTTGGCATGCTGAACGGCTTCGCGCGTTTGCGGCATCACGCCGTCGTCCGCTGCCACCACCAGGATGACGATGTCGGTGGCCTTGGCACCACGGGCACGCATTGCGGTGAACGCAGCGTGGCCCGGGGTGTCGAGGAAGGTGACCATGCCGCGGTCGGTTTCCACGTGGTAGGCACCGATGTGCTGGGTAATACCACCGGCTTCGCCTGCGGCAACCTTGGCACGACGGATATAGTCGAGCAGCGAGGTCTTACCGTGGTCAACGTGACCCATGACGGTAACGACCGGTGCACGCGATTCGACTTCGCCTTCGAACTTCAGCGATTCGGCCAGGGAGTCTTCCAGGGCGGTATCGCTGACCAGGGTCACCTTGTGGCCCAGTTCTTCGGCGACCAGCTGAGCGGTTTCCTGGTCGAGCACCTGGTTGATGGTGACCGGGGTACCCAGCTTGAACATGAACTTGACCACTTCAGCGGCCTTGACCGACATCTGCTGGGCCAGTTCCGAGACGGTGATGGTCTCGCCGATGGTCACGTCACGAATGACCGGACCGGTCGGGTTCTGGAAGCCGTGCTGGTTGCGTTTCTTCAGCTTGCTCTTGCCACCGCGGCCACGGCGTACGCCATCGCTCTCTTCATCGGTGGTGCGCGGCGCGGCACGAGGCGTCGGAGCCTTTTCCTTCTCCTTGACCTTGACCTTGATCGACACGCGCGGGGCCTCGCCACGACGCTCGCCACCACGACGGTCTTCGTCACGGGTGCGACCTTCGTTACGACGGGCTTCGTCCTTCTTGCGCTCGGCAGCACGGGCTGCGGCGTCTTCGGAGGCCGGGGCGTCGGCAACTACCGGGGCCGGGGCAGCGGCAGGTGCCGGCTCTGGCTTGGCAGCAGGTGCAGGTGCGGCAGCAGCGGTTTCGGCAGCCTGACGGCGAGCCTGCTCTTCGTTGCGCTGGCGAACTTCGGCCTCGACCTTCTCGCGAGCGGCGTTTTCGGCCGCGCGACGCTCTTCCAGCTCACGCTTCTGCTCAGCCTGGATTTCTTCCGGGCTGCGCTGCACGAATACTTTCTTCTTGCGTACTTCTACGCTGATGCTCTTGCTACCGGCGACACGCAGGGTGCTGGTGGTTTTGCGCTGCAAGGTAATCTTGCGCGGCTCTTCCGCCTTGCTCTTGTGGCTGCTCTTCAAATGAGTCAGCAGGGTCTGCTTCTCATTGTCGGTCACTACCTGACCGGCGTCGGTGTGCGGCAGACCTGCCTCACGCATCTGCTGCAGCAGGCGCTCTACCGGTGCCTCGACCTCTTGGGCCAGTTCTTTCACCGTGACTTGCGTCATGCACTTCTCTCCTCAGGCCGCGCCTAATTACTCGAACCAGTGGGCTCGGGCGGCCATGATCAACTTGCCGGCACGCTCTTCGTCGATGCCGTCGATGTCGAGCAGATCGTCAATCGACTGCTCGGCCAGGTCTTCGCGGTTAACCACGCCGCGCACCGCCAGTTCCGCCGCCAGGTCCTTGTCCATGCCCTCGAGGGAGAGCAGGTCTTCGGCTGGGTGGGCATCTGCCAGTTTTTCTTCGGTAGCGATGGCCTTGGTCAACAAACGGTCCTTGGCTCGAGCGCGGAGCTCGTTGACGATCTCTTCGTCAAAGCCATCGATGTTGAGCATTTCTTCCAACGGTACGTAGGCAATTTCTTCGAGGCTGGTGAAGCCTTCGTCGACCAGCACTTGGGCCAGCTCCTCGTCGACTTCCAGTTCATCGATGAAATTGCGCAGGATGTCACCGGTTTCGGCCTGCTGCTTGGCCTGGATGTCCTTCTCGGTCATCACGTTCAGGGTCCAGCCGGTCAGCTGACTGGCCAGGCGAACGTTCTGACCGCCACGGCCAATGGCCTGGGCCAGGTTGTCCTCGGCGACGGCGATGTCCATGGCATGGGCATCTTCATCAACGATGATCGCCGCGACTTCAGCCGGCGACATGGCGTTGATGACGAACTGCGCCGGGTTATCGTCCCACAGGACGATATCCACACGCTCACCACCCAGCTCCCCGGATACGGCCTGGACGCGCGAACCACGCATGCCGATACAGGCACCTTGCGGGTCGATGCGCTTGTCCTTGGAGCGGACGGCGATCTTGGCTCGCGAACCCGGATCACGGGAGGCAGCCATGACTTCGATCAGGCCCTCGGCAATTTCCGGCACTTCAATGCGGAAAAGCTCGATCAGCATCTGCGGCGCGGTGCGCGACAGGATCAGCTGTGGGCCACGGTTTTCGGTGCGAATTTCCTTGAGCAGCGCACGCAGGCGCACGCCAACACGGAAGGTCTCGCGCGGAATGATGTCTTCGCGGGCCAGCAGGGCCTCGGCGTTGTTGCCCAGGTCAACGATGACGTTGTCGCGGGTAACCTTCTTGACGGTGCCGGAGATGATCTCGCCAACGCGTTCGCGGTAGGCATCGACCACCTGGGCACGCTCGGCCTCGCGGACCTTCTGCACGATGACCTGCTTGGCGGTCTGGGCGGCGATACGGCCGAACTCGATCGACTCGATCTTCTCTTCGATCACGTCACCGACCTTGGCTTCAGGGTGGGTGTCCTTGATCTTGTCCAGCCAGGTCTCGATCGCCGGATCATCAAGATCGGCTTCGTCGACCACGGTCCAGCGACGGAAGGTCTCGTAGCTACCGGTGTGGCGGTTGATTTCCACACGCAGGTCGACTTCGTCCTCAAAACGTTTTTTGGTTGCAGTGGCCAGGGCCACTTCCAGCGCTTCGAAAATGACGCCGGGCGGTACACCTTTTTCGTTGGATACCGATTCAACAACCAGCAGTACTTCTTTGCTCATCGTACGCCTCGCCTTGCGCAAGCCATTGGGCCCGGATAATCCGCCGGGCCCGGCACGTCTCAGTCAAAACTGGGAATAATATTGGCCTTGTCGATCGAGTCGATCGGCAACAGGAATTCCTGATTGTCCACCTGGACCACCACATCCTGCTCCTCCACACCACGGAGAAGGCCCTGGAAGTTACGACGACCCTCGAAGGGTGAGCGCAGCTTGATCTTCACTTGTTCGCCGGCATGCGAGGCAAACTGTTCCAGAGTGAACAGTGGGCGATCCATGCCTGGAGAAGACACCTCGAGGGTGTACTCACTGCTGATCGGATCTTCTACGTCGAGGATTGCGCTGGCCTGACGGCTGACCGCTTCGCAGTCGTCCACCAGGATACCGCCTTCCTTGTCGATGTAGATGCGCAGTACCGAATGCTTACCCTGGGAAACGTATTCGATCCCCCAGCATTGATAGCCCAGACCCTCGACAACCGGGGCCAACAAGGCCTGCAACTGTTCTAGCTTGCTCGACACCTGAACCCCCTCGTGCATGCTGTGCAAATAAAAAATGGGCAAAGCGCCCATCCCTGAAAGCGCCGTTGGACAACGACGCCGAAAACTGTTCGGTTAGCAAAAAGCCCCTGAAAAGGGGCTCCGCTGAAGCTGGTTGCGGGGGCTGGATTTGAACCAACGACCTTCGGGTTATGAGCCCGACGAGCTACCAAGCTGCTCCACCCCGCGACAAAGCTGGGGCAAAAGTATAAGACCGAACCCTCTCGAGGGTCAAATCCGAACCTTCACCTGCAAGAAAGCCCGCTAAAGCGGGCTCTCAAGCTTTAATTGGTACCGAGAAGGGGACTCGAACCCCTACACCCTATGGGCACAACCACCTCAAGGTTGCGTGTCTACCAATTCCACCACCTCGGCAATACTACTACTTGAAACCCGTTACTTCTGCTCTTGTGCCGGAGGAGGTACATCACCAGTGTTAGTGGTGGTTTCGCTCTTCTGCTGCTGGAGCACCGGTACATCATCATTAACTGCCGGTTTCTGCGGCTCTTTCACTTCTAGCACTGCTGGATCTGGAAGACCTGCTTGGCTAAGCTGGTGAGCTTGTTGCTTCGCGAAGTATCCTAACCCAAGTGCTGTCAAAAAGAAAGTGGCAGCGAGTACAGCAGTTAATTTACTCAGGAACGTTGCAGAACCCTGGCTCCCGAACACGGTATTTGAAGCACCCGCGCCGAAAGATGCACCTGCTTCCGCACCCTTACCCTGTTGCAACAGAACCAGCACTACAAGCGACAGCGCTGCCAACAGATGAAAAACAACGATGACTGTTTCCAGCATTTGTTCAGTTTCCTGCGGCGCGACAAATTGCACCGAATTCGTCTGCGTTCAGGGAAGCCCCACCAATGAGCCCCCCATCGATATCCGGCATGCCGAACAGTTCGGCCGCATTGGCCGCCTTCACGCTGCCGCCGTAGAGCAGCTGCACCTTCGCAGCCACTTCAGCATCTTCTGCCGCCAGCTGGCTGCGGATGGCTGCGTGCACATCCTGAGCCTGCTGTGGCGTGGCCGTAAGGCCGGTGCCAATGGCCCATACAGGCTCATAGGCAATTACTGCATTGGCAAAAGCCTTAACACCGAATGTTTCGATGATACTGCTTAGTTGACGCCCGACAACTTCGAGCGTCTTGCCGGCCTCGCGCTCTTCCAGGGTTTCCCCGATGCAAAGCACTGGCTTCAAACCTTTGGCCTGGGCAGCTGCAAACTTGCGATTGAGCACTTCGTCGGTCTCACCAATAATCTGGCGACGCTCCGAATGACCAATCAAGACCAACTTGCAACCTGCTTCAACCAGCTGTTCCGGAGCAACTTCCCCGGTCAGCGCACCCTGTTCGGGCTGTATTGCAGAATTCTGTGCGCCGACGATGATTCCCTTGTCTGCCAGACCATCGATCACTTGATTGATGAACAAGGCCGGTGGGAACACCGCGACTTCCACTCCGCTCGGCAAGGCCAGATTTCTCAAGCCTTCGGTCAGCTCAGCGACGCTAGCGCGGGTACCGTGCATCTTCCAGTTACCAGCTACCATGGGGCGACGCATGCTTTACCTCGTCGGTCAAAGTGGGCGCAGATAGTACCCAACCCTATCTGCGCTGGCAAGCGCCTTCAGACACAAACTTCGCCGACCAACTTGGCCAGCGCTTCGGCATGGGCACGCACCTGGCTTTCGTCCTCACCCTCGACCATGACCCGCACCAAAGGCTCGGTACCGGATTTGCGCAGCAGCACCCGACCACGACCGGCCAACGCTTCGGTCACCTTGGCACTGGCTTCCTTGACCGACGGATGCTGCAGCGGGTCGACCTTGCTGGCGCCATAGCGCACATTGATCAACACCTGCGGGCATTTACGCAGGGCCTGACGAGCCTGGGACAGGGTTTCGCCACGACGCTTGAGCGCCATCAGCACTTGCAGCGCAGCGATGATCGCGTCACCAGTGGTGGTGTGGTTGCAGCACACGACGTGCCCGGAGTTTTCGCCACCGACCAGCCACTCACGCTCCAACAACTCTGCCATGACGTAACGATCACCGACCTTGGCCCGTACGAACGGGATATCCAGGTCCTTCAGCGCCAGCTCCAGGCCCAGATTGCTCATCAGCGTACCCACCACTCCGCCCTGCAGCTTGCCACGCTCCTGCAGGTCGCGAGCGATGATGAACAGTAGTTCGTCACCATCGACGATGGCACCGGTGTGGTCGACCATCAGCACGCGATCGCCATCACCGTCAAAGGCGATGCCCAGGTCGGCATGACCGACCAGCACGGCAGCCTGCAGCGATTCGATGTGAGTCGAGCCACAGCCTTCATTGATGTTCAGGCCGTCCGGCTGGGCATGCAGCACGGTCACCTCGGCACCCAGCTCGCGGAATACGCTTGGTGCAACCTTGTAGGTAGCGCCATGGGCGCAGTCGACCACCAGCTTGAGGCCATCGAAGCTGGTGCTGCTGGGCACGCTGCTCTTGCAGAACTCGATGTAGCGACCGGCAGCATCGTTGATGCGCGAAACCTTGCCCAGCTTGCTCGACTCGACAACGGTCATGGGCTGGTCGAGCAGCTCTTCGATCATCAGCTCGACTTCATCCGGCAGCTTGGTGCCCTGGCCCGAGAAGAACTTGATGCCGTTGTCATCGTGCGGGTTGTGCGAGGCGCTGATGACAATACCGGCTTCGGCGTGGAAGGTACGCGTGAGATAGGCGATGGCCGGCGTCGGCATCGGCCCGAGCAGCATCACGTCGGCACCCGCCGCAGACAGGCCGGCCTCGAGTGCGGACTCGAACATGTAGCCGGAGATACGCGTGTCCTTGCCCACCAGCACCCGGCAGTGGCCCTGCTTGCGGAAAGCCATGCCGGCTGCCCAGCCGAGCTTCAGCATGAAGTCAGGCGTGATCGGGTATTCGCCGACACGGCCACGGATGCCGTCGGTACCAAAGTATTTTCTGCTCATAGGGACTCCAATGTTCTTATTCGGCGTTCTGCACCGCAGCGATCATGCGCACCACATCAACGGTTTCGGCCACGTCGTGGACACGCAGGATGCTCGCCCCCTTGGTCATGGCCAATGCCGCCAGCGCCAGGCTGCCGTACAACCGCTCGCCGACCGGACGTTCCAGCGTCAGGCCGATCATGCTCTTGCGTGAAACACCCACCAGCAGCGGGCGCCCAAGGCGATAGAGCGCTTCCATGTGCTTGAACAGGCTCAGGTTGTGCGCCAGTGTCTTGGCGAAACCAAAGCCCGGGTCAAGGATGATTCTGTCAGCGTCGATACCCGCCGCAGCGCAGGCGGCCATCCGCTGTTCAAGATAACGCGCAACGTCGGCGGTCACATCCTGGTACTGGGGGTTGTCCTGCATGTTCCCCGGCTCGCCACGCATGTGCATGAGGCACACCGGCAGGCCAGTATCTGCAGCAGCGTCCAGGGCGCCATCGCGCTCCAGGGCCCGTACGTCGTTGATCAGCCCGGCACCGAGGCGCGCCGCTTCGCGCATGACCGCTGGCGTGGAGGTATCGACCGAGATGACCACGTCGAGGCGGCTGTTGATGGCCTCGACCATGGGCGCCACCCGTTCCAGTTCCTCGGTCACCGATACCGCGCGCGCGCCTGGCCGCGTGGACTCTCCGCCGATGTCGATCAGCGTGGCACCAGCGGCAACCATCGCTTCGGCATGGCGCAACGCTTCGTCGCGCTGGTTGAAGCGGCCACCGTCGGAGAAGGAATCGGGGGTGACGTTGAGAATACCCATGACATGGGTACGCGACAAATCAAGAACCCGGTTGCCGCAAGGCAACCGGGTCGGGTACTGCACTGAGCTCATAGACGCCCTTAGTGTTGAGCCGCCGGACCGCCGATCGGCGATTCCGGGCGATCGCCCTGGGTAGCAGGCTTGCCCGAAGCAGAGTCATCATCCCAATCGCGCGGTTCGCGAGGGGTACGGCCGGCCATGATATCGTCAATCTGCTCGGCGTCGATGGTCTCGTACTTCATCAGCGCTTCGGCCATGGCGTCGAGCTTGTCGCGGTTGTCGGTGAGCAACTGCTTGGCCGTGGCATAGCACTGGTCGATGATGCTGCGAACTTCCGAGTCGATCAGCTTGGCGGTTTCGCCGGAAACGCTGGCGTGCTGGCTGGCAGCACTGCGGCCCAGGAACACCTCGCCTTCTTCCTCGGCGTACATCAGCGGGCCGAGTTTTTCGGACAGGCCCCACTTGGTCACCATGTTTCGGGCGATCTGGCTGGCACGCATGATGTCGTTGGACGCGCCGGTGGTGACACCGTCGAAGCCCAGGGTCATTTCCTCGGCAATACGACCGCCGTAAAGCGAGCAGATCTGGCTGATCAGTGCGCGCTTGGACAGGCTGTAGCGGTCTTCTTCCGGCAGGAACATGGTCACGCCCAAGGCACGACCACGCGGAATGATCGAAACCTTGTAGACCGGATCGTGTTCAGGCACCAGGCGACCGACGATGGCATGGCCAGCTTCGTGGTAGGCGGTGTTCTGCTTCTCTTTCTCGGACATGACCATGGTCTTGCGCTCGGCGCCCATCATGATCTTGTCCTTGGCCAGCTCGAACTCTTTCATTTCGACCAGGCGCTTGTTGGCACGCGCGGCAAACAGCGAGGCCTCGTTGACCAGGTTGGCCAGGTCGGCGCCGGAGAAGCCAGGGGTACCACGGGCAATGACCGCCGGGTTGACGTTCTCGCCGACCGGCACCTTGCGCATGTGCACCTTGAGGATCTGTTCGCGGCCGCGGATGTCCGGCAGGCCGACCACCACCTGGCGGTCGAAACGGCCCGGGCGCAGCAGCGCCGGGTCGAGCACGTCCGGACGGTTGGTGGCGGCAATCACGATGATGCCATCGTTCATTTCGAAGCCGTCCATCTCCACCAGCAGTTGGTTGAGGGTTTGCTCACGCTCGTCGTGACCACCGCCCATGCCGGCGCCACGGTGGCGACCAACGGCGTCGATCTCGTCGATGAAGATGATGCACGGGGCGTGCTTCTTGGCCTGCTCGAACATGTCGCGCACACGGCTGGCACCGACACCCACGAACATTTCCACGAAGTCGGAGCCGGAAATGGTGAAGAACGGCACCTTCGCCTCGCCGGCGATGGCCTTGGCCAGCAGGGTCTTACCGGTACCGGGTGGGCCGACCATCAGCACACCACGGGGGATACGGCCACCCAGGCGCTGGAACTTGCCCGGGTCGCGCAGGAATTCGACCAGCTCGCCCACCTCTTCCTTGGCTTCGTCACACCCTGCAACGTCTGCCAAGGTGGTCTTGACCTGGTCTTCGGACAGCAGGCGCGCCTTGCTCTTGCCGAAGCTCATCGGCCCGCCCTTGCCGCCCGCACCGCCTTGCATCTGGCGCATGAAGAACATGAACACGGCGATGATCACCAGGATCGGGAAGCTGGCCACCAGCAGCTGGGTCCAGATGCTCTGCTGCTCGGGCTGCTTGCCTTCGATGATGACGTGGTTGTCCACCAGGTCACCGATCAGGCCGTTGTCGGTAATGGCCGGGCGCACGGTCTTGAAGTTGTCGCCGTCGGCGCGCTTGCCGGTAATGATGTAGCCGTCGACGGTCACGCGCTCAACCTTGCCATCCTTGACCTGCTGGATGAAGTCGGAGTAGTTGAGGGTCTGCGGCTCGTTAGGGCTGGAGAAGTTGTTCATCACTGTCACCAGGACAGCTGCGATGATCAACCACAGGATCAGATTCTTTGCCATGTCGTTCAATTCGCTACCCTCTGAGGTCGGCGCACGACGCAGCCGTTCCTCGCATGATATTCATCGCCCTAACTTACTACATTACCTACGCAGACGCAGGCACCGTCTGTAACCCTTTGTGAAAGCTAGACTACACGAAGTTCGGGCGATCCTGACGCGAAGGGCCGATTGGAAATAACTATCGGCGACCCCGCTGGAGACCTTTCATGCCCCTTTGAAACCCCTGCCCAGCAGGTACTGCTCGCGGGAACGGTCCCGCGACGACGACGGCTTGCGCATCTGCACCTTGTCGAACTTGCTGCGCACGTCCTTGAGGTATACGTCAAAGCCTTCGCCCTGGAAGATCTTGATCAGGAAATCGCCGCCGGGCTTCAGCACGCGGGTTGCCAGATCGAGGGCCAGCTCGCAGAGGAACATGGCACGCGGCATGTCCACCGCGGGCGTACCACTCATATTGGGGGCCATGTCGGAAATCACAAGGTCCACGTGCGAATCGCCGACCGCCTCGAGGATGCGCTGCAGCACTTCGTCCTGGGTGAAATCGCCCTGGATGAAGGTCACGTCGGGGATCGAGTCCATCTCCAGGATGTCGGAAGCGATCAGTCGCCCCTGGCCACCAATCAGACGACTGGTCACCTGCGACCAGCCGCCGGGGGCGGCGCCGAGGTCGATCACGCTCATGCCTGGGCGGATCAGCCGGTCCTTTTCCTGGATCTCCAGCAGTTTGTAGCTCGCACGCGAGCGGTAGCCGTCCTTTTGCGCCTGTTTCACAAAAGGATCGTTGAAGTGTTCTCGCAGCCAGTTGGCGCTGCTTTTGGAACGTTGTACCACGGGGCACCTCGATGATATGCGTCGTGATTGACTGGGCGGAGCCGGTGGCCCTCGGGTAAAATGCCGGTCAATTTTACAGAATCAGACGGAAAGGGTCAGATTATGCCGCTCAATAACGAGCAGAAGAAGCAATACAAGTCCATTGGTCACGACCTGAAGCCGGTCCTGATCGTTGCTGGCAAAGGTTTGAATGAAGGCGTCATTGCCGAACTGGAGCGCGCCCTGGTCGACCACGAGCTGATCAAGGTCGAGATTCGTTCGGAAGACCGCGAAGAACGCGCCGAGACCATTGCCGAGCTGTGCAAGGCCGGCCGCGCCGAGCTGGTGCAGACCATCGGCAAGAAAGCCCTGATCTACCGCAAGAACCCGCAGCCGAACAAGCAGCTGTCCAACATCCACCGTTACAAATAACGGCTTGGCGCCCGGATCGGCGGGCTACCTGTAGGAGCGGCCTTGTGTCGCGATGGGCTGCGAAGCAGCCCCCTGCAGTATCTGCGGCGAAGCTGATATCCAGGGGGCTGCTTCGCAGCCCATCGCGACACAAGGCCGCTCCTACAACGCCCGTGACAGCCTGGGCTAGCGGCGCACTTTGACCGGAACCGGCTGGGCCACCAGCACAATCCCTGAAAAGCCCAGCACCAGGAAGCAGAACATCTGCCAGCGCTCGCCCACGGAAATGCCGTAGCGCAAGGTGTAATACCCCACGCAGGCGCCAAGGCCGAGCAACAGCATCTGGCCCCGGAACTGCCGCCACCAGGCCGCCAGGCCGTCCACTCTGGCCAGCACGGCCAACTGGATCAGCAAGCCAAGCATCGCCACACCGATCAACCAGCGGTCGATCTGCCCGGCGATGTCCTGCACCAGCAGCGGCGCCAGGCCACTGACCTTGAGCGCAGGCACCAACCCGACGTGGAACACCCACAGGCCCCCGACCCAGAAAACCTGGGCCAGTTGCCAGAGGATCCCCTCGAGGGATGGCGCCCGCAGGCGCCGGTCAGATGTGCTTGACTTCGACAATCTCGTACTCGACCGTACCGTTCGGCGTCTTCACGACAACGGTATCCCCTTCTTCCTTGCCGATGATGGCACGGGCGATCGGGGCGCTGTTCGACAGCTTGCCTTTCTTCACGTCGGCTTCATCTTCGCCAACTATCTGGTAGGTCACTTCATCATCGGTTTCGGTGTTGGCCAACACCACGGTAGTGCCGAAAATCACCTTGCCGGTGTGAGCAATGGTGGTCACGTCGATCACCACCGAGTTCTGCAGGCGACCTTCGATATCGCGGATACGCGCCTCGACCATGCCCTGCTCTTCACGAGCGGCGTGGTATTCGGCGTTTTCCTTGAGGTCACCCAGCTCGCGCGCTTCGCCAATGGCCTGGCTCAGGCGCGGGCGCTCGGTCTTGCTCAGGAACAGCAGTTCCTCTTCCAGGGCGCGAGCGCCCTGGACGGTCATTGGGTACTTGGTAATGCTCATGCTTTCAATCCTGCGTGCAGATCCTGCAGGCGACGAACGGTCTTTTCCGGACCGAATTTCAGCGCCTCGCAGATGGCTTCACCGGCCGCAATGGTGGTGGTGCAGTAAATCTTGTGCTGCAGCGCATTGCGACGAATCGAGTAGGAATCGGCGATCGACTGGCGGCCTTCGGTGGTGTTGATGATCAGCGACACCTCGTCGTTCTTGATCATGTCGACCACGTGCGGACGGCCTTCGGTCACCTTGTTCACACGGCGCACTTTCAGGCCAGCCGCCTCGATAACCTTGGCGGTGCCGGCAGTAGCGACCACTTCGAAGCCAAGGGCGATCAGGTCGCGGGCGACGCCAGCCACTTGCGGCTTGTCGTCGTCGCGCACGCTGATGAATGCGGTACCGCCGGTCGGCAGCACTTCGCTGGCACCCATCTGGGCCTTGGCGAAGGCTTCACCGAAGCTGTCACCGACCCCCATGACTTCACCGGTCGATTTCATCTCAGGGCCGAGGATCGGGTCAACCCCTGGGAACTTGGCGAACGGGAAGACGGCTTCCTTGACGCTGTAGAAGTTGGGGATGATTTCCTGGGTGAAGCCCAGCTCTTTCAGGGTTTTGCCGGCCATGACGCGGGCTGCGATCATCGCCAGGGAGGTGCCGATGCACTTGGACACGAACGGCACGGTACGCGAGGCGCGCGGGTTGACTTCGATCACGTAGATCTTGTCGCCCTGCAGGGCCAGCTGCACGTTCATCAGGCCGACCACGCCCAGCTCCAGGGCCATTTTCTTGACCTGTACGCGGACTTCGTCCTGCACTTCCTTGCTCAGCGAGTAAGGTGGCAGCGAGCATGCCGAGTCACCGGAGTGCACGCCGGCCTGCTCGATGTGCTGCATGATGGCGCCGATCACCACGTCGGTACCGTCGCACACCGCATCCACGTCCATCTCGATGGCGCAGTTGAGGAAGTGGTCGAGCAGTACCGGGCTGTCGTTCGACACCTGTACGGCTTCACGCAGGTAGCGCTTGAGCTCGTCCAGTTCGTAGACGATTTCCATGGCGCGGCCACCCAGCACGTAGGACGGGCGCACCACCAGCGGGTAGCCGATGCCGCCAGCAGCGCTGATGGCTTCTTCTTCGCTGCGCACGGTAGCGTTTGGCGGCTGCAGCAGGTTCAGGCGCTGCACCATCTGCTGGAAGCGCTCACGGTCTTCGGCACGGTCGATGGCATCCGGGCTGGTGCCGATGATCGGTACGCCGGCTTCTTCCAGGGCGCGGGCCAGTTTCAGCGGGGTCTGGCCGCCGTAGTGGACGATCACGCCTTTCGGCTTCTCGACGCGGCACACTTCCAGCACGTCCTCGAGGGTCAGCGGCTCGAAGTACAGGCGGTCGGAGGTGTCGTAGTCGGTGGAGACGGTTTCCGGGTTGCAGTTGACCATGATGGTCTCGTAACCATCTTCACGCAGCGCCAGCGCGGCGTGTACGCAGCAGTAGTCGAACTCGATACCCTGGCCGATACGGTTGGGGCCACCACCCAGGATCATGATCTTGTCGCGGGTCGACGGGTTGGCCTCGCACTCTTCCTCGTAGGTGGAGTACAGGTAGGCGGTGTCGGTGGCGAACTCGGCAGCGCAGGTGTCGACGCGCTTGTACACCGGGAACACTTCCAGCTTGTGGCGGTGACGGCGCAGGTTCTTGTCGGTGATACCCAACAGCTTGGCCAGGCGCTGGTCAGAGAAGCCCTTGCGCTTGAGGCGCAGCATGTAGTCCTTGTCGATCGACGACAGGGCCAGGGTCTTGACCTTCTCTTCTTCCTTGATCAGGTCTTCCATCTGCACCAGGAACCACATGTCGATGCCGGTCAGGTCGAAGATCTGCTCGCAGGTCATGCCGGCGCGCATGGCATCGGCCACATACCAGATACGCTCGGCGCCCGGTACGGTCAGCTCGCGCTTGAGGATGCTGGAGGCTTCCGGGTTGGCCAGGTCGACTTTCGGGTCGAGGCCGCAGGCGCCGACTTCCAGGCCGCGCAGGGCTTTCTGCAGGGACTCCTGGAAGGTACGGCCGATGGCCATGACTTCACCCACGGATTTCATCTGGGTGGTCAGGCGGGCGTCGGCTTTCGGGAACTTCTCGAAGGCGAAGCGTGGCAGCTTGGTGACGACGTAGTCGATCGACGGCTCGAACGATGCCGGAGTGCGGCCGCCGGTGATGTCGTTCTGCAGCTCGTCGAGGGTGTAGCCGACCGCCAGCTTGGCAGCGATCTTGGCGATCGGGAAGCCGGTGGCCTTGGAGGCCAGTGCCGAGGAACGCGACACACGCGGGTTCATCTCGATCACGACCATGCGGCCGGTGTTCGGGCAGATACCGAACTGCACGTTGGAACCGCCGGTTTCCACACCGATCTCACGCAGCACCGCCAGCGAGGCGTTGCGCATGATCTGGTATTCCTTGTCGGTCAGGGTCTGTGCCGGGGCAACGGTGATCGAGTCGCCGGTGTGCACGCCCATCGGGTCGAAGTTCTCGATCGAGCAGACGATGATGCAGTTGTCCTTCTTGTCGCGGACCACCTCCATCTCGTATTCCTTCCAGCCGATCAGCGATTCGTCGATCAGCAGTTCCTTGGTCGGCGACAGGTCCAGACCACGGGCGCAGATTTCTTCGAACTCTTCACGGTTGTAGGCGATGCCGCCACCGGTGCCGCCCATGGTGAACGACGGACGGATGATGCACGGGAAGCCCAGGCGCTCGAGCACCGCGTTGGCTTCTTCCATGCTGTGGGCGATACCGGAGCGCGGGCACTCCAGGCCGATGTCCTTCATCGCCTTGTCGAAGCGCGAGCGGTCTTCGGCCTTGTCGATGGTATCGGCGTTGGCACCGATCATTTCCACGCCGAACTTTTCCAGAACGCCGTGGCGCTCCAGGTCCAGGGCGCAGTTCAGGGCAGTCTGGCCACCCATGGTCGGCAGCAGCGCGTCAGGGCGCTCTTTCTCGATGATCTTGGCCACCGACTGCCACTTGATCGGCTCGATGTAGGTGGCGTCGGCCATGGCCGGGTCGGTCATGATGGTGGCCGGGTTGGAGTTCACCAGGATGACGCGGAAACCTTCCTCGCGCAGGGCTTTACAGGCCTGGGCGCCGGAGTAGTCGAACTCGCAGGCCTGGCCGATCACGATCGGGCCGGCGCCGAGAATCAGGATGCTTTTGATGTCTGTACGTTTTGGCATGGTTGTCACTCAAATCCGGGGTCAGTCGGCAAGCCGCCTTGAACAATCTGGGTCAGGCGCTTCCGGGCGCGGCGCTAGCCGGCCCGGGGCCTTGAAGCAGGATGCTCAGCGGCGCTTGGCCATGGCATCGATGAAACGATCGAACAGAGGCGCGACATCGGTCGGGCCAGGGCTCGCTTCAGGGTGACCCTGGAAGCTGAACGCGCTCTTGTCGGTGCGCTCGATACCCTGCAGGGTGCCGTCGAACAGCGACTTGTGGATGGCGCGGACGTTGCCCGGCAGGGTGGCCTCGTCAACGGCAAAGCCGTGGTTCTGGCTGGTGATCATGACCACGCCGGTATCCAGGTCCTGCACCGGGTGGTTGGCGCCGTGGTGGCCGTGGCCCATCTTCACGGTCTTGGCGCCGGAGGCCAGGGCCAGCAGCTGGTGGCCGAGGCAGATGCCAAACACCGGGATCTCGGTCTCGAGGATTTCCTTGATCGCCTGGATGGCGTAGTCGCACGGTTCGGGGTCGCCAGGGCCGTTGGACAGGAACACGCCGTCCGGGTTGAGTGCCAGCACTTCGCTGGCCGGGGTCTGGGCCGGCACCACGGTCACGCGGCAGCCACGGGCGACCAGCATGCGCAGGATGTTCAGCTTGACGCCGTAGTCGAAGGCGACCACGTGGTACGGCAGGTCGGCGGCTTCGATGGTCGGGTGGCTGTCGGTCTTCAGCTCCCACACGCTGGAGCGCCACTCGTAGCGTTCCTTGGTGGAAACGACCTTGGCCAGGTCCATGCCCTTAAGGCCCGGGAAGGCACGGGCGGCGGCGATGGCGGCTTCTTCGCTGATGTTGTCACCGGCGAGGATGCAACCGTTCTGAGCGCCCTTTTCACGCAGGATTCGGGTCAGGCGACGGGTGTCGATGCCGGCGATGGCGACGACATTGTTGGCCTTGAGGTACTCCGGCAGCGACTGGGTGTTACGCCAGTTGCTGGCCAGCAGCGGCAGGTCACGGATGACCAGGCCAGCGGACCAGACACGGTTGGACTCGGCGTCTTCCGGGGTAGTGCCGGTGTTGCCGATGTGCGGGTAGGTCAGGGTAACGATTTGCTGCGCATAGGAAGGGTCTGTAAGGATTTCCTGGTAGCCGGTCATAGCGGTGTTGAAGACCACCTCACCAACGGTCTGACCGTCGGCACCGATGGCTTCACCGCGGAAAATACTGCCGTCGGCAAGGGCGAGTATGGCTGGCTTTGTCAAGAAGACCTCCCGTTAATCAAGCATGAAAGGGCGATCGCAGGTTGCAAAAAAGCGGAGTGACGTATGGACACGTCACCCCGCTTTCATGTGCTGAATTCAATTCGCTGCGCGCTTTTAGTGGACACACTAAAGCTGTAGCTTACAGAAAAGTGCGTTTTCGGTCTACCGCAGATGTGTCTCTAAAACCTATCAATGCGACAGGCTGACATCGGCGCTGGCTTCTTCGCGGGCTTGCCCGCTCCCACAGGAGCTTCACAATCCGTGTGGGAGCGGGCAAGCCCGCGAAGAAGCCAGCACCGCTCGAACTGCTTAACGCAGCTCGAGCACATCCTGCATGTCGTACAGGCCAGGCTCGCGCCCGTCCAGCCACAGCGCCGCACGCACGGCACCCTTGGCGAAGGTCATGCGGCTGGAGGCCTTGTGGGTGATCTCCACCCGCTCACCTTCGGCGGCGAACAGCACGGTGTGGTCACCCACCACGTCACCGGCACGCACGGTAGCGAAGCCGATGGTCTGGCGCTCACGCGCACCGGTCTGCCCTTCACGACCGTACACGGCCACTTCCTGGAGGTTACGGCCCAGCGCCTGGGCAACCACTTCACCCATGCGCAGCGCAGTACCCGACGGTGCATCGACCTTGTGCCGGTGATGCGCCTCGAGGATTTCGATATCCACATCGTCACCCAGCACGCGCGCCGCGGTATCCAGCAGCTTCAGGCACAGGTTGACGCCAACGCTGAAGTTGGCCGCGAAGACGATCGGGATTTCCTTGCCGGCGTCGACCAGTTGCTGCTTCTCTTCCGGCGTGAAGCCCGTGGTACCGATGACCATGGCCTTGCCCGCCTTGCGGCAGAACGCCAGGTTTTTCAGGGTGACCGAGGGGTGGGTGAAGTCGATCAGCACGTCGAACTCGTCGACCACCTTGGCCAGGTCGTCGGAAATTGGCACGCCGATACGACCCAGGGCCGCCAGCTCACCGGCATCAGCCCCCACCAGCGTACTGTCCGGGCGATCGATCGCCGCGGTCAGGCCAGCCTGTGGCGCCTGTTGCTGCACGGCCTCGACGAGGGTCTTGCCCATTCGCCCTGCCGCGCCCATCACTGCAATACGTCGCATAGCCATTTCCTTGTCAGAGGTCGCCGAAGAAGCGCTTCACGCCATCGAACCAGCCACTGGCCTTGGGCGAGTGGGAGCTGTCGCCTTCCAGTGAATCACGCAGCTCTTCCAGCAGCTCGCGCTGGCGGCGGCTGAGGTTGACCGGGGTTTCCACCGCCACCCGGCACAGCAGGTCACCGGCACCACCACCGCGCACCGGGGCAACGCCCTTGCCGCGCAGGCGGAACTGTTTGCCGGTCTGGGTGCCTTCGGGGATCTTCAGCTTCACCCGGCCATCGAGGGTGGGCACTTCCAGCTCGCCACCCAGGGCGGCATCAGTGAAGCTGATCGGCACTTCGCAGTACAGGTGCTTGCCATCACGCTGGAAGATCTCGTGCTCACGCACGTTGATCACCACGTACAGGTCGCCGGTCGGGCCACCATGGGTACCCGCTTCGCCCTCGCCCGACAGGCGGATACGGTCGCCGGTATCGACACCGGCCGGCACCTTGACCGACAGTGTCTTGTATTCCTCGACACGCCCTTCGCCGTGGCACGAGGTGCACGGGTCGGTGATGATCTTGCCTTGGCCATGGCAGCGCGGGCAGGTCTGCTGCACCGAGAAGAAGCCCTGCTGCATGCGTACCTGGCCGATACCGCCACAGGTCGGGCAGGTCGACGGCGTGGAGCCCTTCTTGGCACCGGAGCCATCGCAAGGCTGGCAGTTGACCAGGGTGGGCACACGGATACTGACCGTGGTGCCACGCACCGCTTCTTCCAGGTTCAGTTCCAGGGTGTAGCGCAGGTCACTGCCACGCTGGGCACCGCCACGTCCACCACCGCGGCCACCGCCGAAGAAGTCGCTGAACACATCGCCAAAGATGTCGGAGAAATTGGCACCGCCGAAACCGGCACCACCGCCACCCATGCTCGGGTCCACGCCAGCATGACCATACTGGTCGAACGCCGCGCGCTTGCTCGCGTCAGACAGTACTTCGTAGGCCTCGTTGGCCTCCTTGAACTTGTCTTCCGACTCTTTGTCGCCGGGGTTGCGGTCAGGGTGGTACTTCATCGCCAGACGGCGATAAGCCTTCTTGAGGTCAGCTTCGCTGGCGCCGCGCTCGACACCCAGGACCTCATAATAATCACGCTTGGACATAGGTCATTTGCACCTTGTTGGGCGTCTGGCATCTGCGCCACGCCATCAGCACCTGCCGTTTGCCCACGGGGGCCGCTGACAGATGCTGTAAAGATTCTCGAATTCCAGATACGCCAACGCGGGAGCAAGCCCCCGCGCGGCGACATCCTACCAGCTCACCGGCAAACGACGGTGAACTGGCCGACAACATGCAGGGATTACTGCTTGTTGTTGTCTTTCACTTCTTCGAACTCGGCGTCAACCACGTCATCGTGCTTGGCTTCCGGCTCGGCGTGCTGCGCGCCACCCTGAGGCTGTTCGGCCGACTGCTCGGCGTACATCTTCTGGGCAACCGGTGCCGAAACCTTGGACAGCTCTTCGACCTTGGCGTCGATGGCAGCCTTGTCGTCGCCTTTGACAGCGGCTTCCAGGGCAACCACGGCAGCCTCGATGGCGGTTTTTTCTTCGGCGGTAACCTTGTCACCAGCGTCAGCGACCATCTTGCGGGTCGAGTGAACCAGCGCGTCACCCTGGTTACGGGCAGCGGCCAGCTCTTCGAACTTGCGGTCTTCCTCGGCGTTGGCCTCGGCGTCACGCACCATGCGCTCGATTTCTTCGTCCGACAGGCCGGAGTTGGCCTTGATCACGATCGACTGCGACTTGCCGGTGGCCTTGTCTTTCGCGCTGACGTGCAGGATGCCGTTGGCGTCGATGTCGAAGGTCACTTCGATCTGTGGTACGCCACGCGGAGCCGGCGGGATGTCAGCCAGGTCGAACTTGCCCAGCGACTTGTTCTGCGCAGCCTGCTTGCGCTCACCTTGCAGCACGTGAATGGTCACGGCAGCCTGGTTGTCGTCGGCAGTCGAGAACACCTGCGACTTCTTGGTCGGAATGGTGGTGTTCTTCTCGATCAGCGAAGTCATCACCCCACCCATGGTTTCGATACCCAGGGTCAGCGGGCTGACGTCCAGCAGCAGTACGTCCTTGACGTCACCGGCCAGTACGGCGCCCTGGATGGCAGCACCCATGGCCACGGCTTCGTCCGGGTTGACGTCCTTGCGAGCTTCCTTGCCGAAGAAGTCGGCAACGGCCTTCTGCACCATCGGCATACGGGTCTGGCCGCCGACCAGGATCACGTCGTCGATCTTGGCGACGTCGATACCAGCGTCTTTCAGGGCGATGCGGCACGGCTCGATGGTGCGCTGAACCAGGTCTTCGACCAGCGATTCCAGCTTGGCGCGGGAGATCTTCACGTTCAGGTGCTTCGGACCGGTAGCATCAGCAGTGATGTACGGCAGGTTGACGTCGGTCGACTGCGAGGACGACAGCTCGATCTTGGCCTTCTCGGCAGCTTCCTTCAGGCGCTGCAGAGCCAGCGGATCGTTCTTCAGGTCCATGCCGGACTCTTTCTTGAACTCGTCGACGAGGTAGTCGATCAGGCGCATGTCGAAGTCTTCACCACCGAGGAAGGTGTCACCGTTGGTGGCCAGTACTTCGAACTGGTGCTCACCGTCGACTTCGGCGATTTCGATGACCGATACGTCGAAGGTACCACCACCCAGGTCATAGACGATGACGGTGTGGTCGCCCTTGGCCTTGTCCATGCCATAGGCCAGCGCAGCGGCGGTCGGTTCGTTGATGATGCGCTTCACGTCCAGGCCGGCGATGCGACCGGCGTCCTTGGTGGCCTGGCGCTGGCTGTCGTTGAAGTAGGCCGGAACGGTGATGACCGCTTCGGTGACGGGCTCGCCGAGGTAGTCTTCGGCGGTTTTCTTCATCTTCTTCAGCACTTCGGCGCTGATCTGCGGCGGTGCCATGTCCTTGCCACTGGCCTGTACCCAGGCGTCGCCGTTGCTAGCCTTGACGATCTTGTACGGCACCAGCTTGATATCTTTCTGCACGACGTCTTCTTCGAAGCGGCGGCCGATCAGGCGCTTCACTGCGAACAGGGTGTTGTGCGGGTTGGTCACAGCCTGGCGCTTGGCCGACTGACCTACCAGGATTTCGCCGTCGTTGGCGTAGGCCACGATCGAAGGGGTGGTACGCGCGCCTTCGGCGTTTTCGATGACCTTGACGTTACCGTTTTCCAGAACGGAGACGCACGAGTTGGTGGTCCCCAGGTCGATACCGATGATTTTGCCCATGTTAACTCTCCCGAAACTTGAATTTGGTAGCAGCGACTACTTTGGCCAACTGCGGTAATACTTGAAGGCTTGACACCTAGATGGGGATGCCCGGAAGGATTTCAAGCCTTTTCATCGATAGAGGGTTGCGGCGCGCTCGGCGCCTTGCTGACCACCACCATGGCGGGGCGCAGCAGACGGCCATTGAGCAGGTAACCCTTCTGGAACACGTTGAGCACGCTGTTCGGCTCGACCTCGGCGTTTTCCTGCATGGCCATGGCCTGGTGATGCTCAGGGTTGAACGGCTGGCCGTGCGGGTCGATGGCTTCGAGGTTGTAGCGCTTGAGGGTGTCCTGGAACATCTTCAGGGTCAGCTCCACACCTTCGCGGATCTGCTTGACGTTCTCGTCATCGGCACTGGAGTGGGCCAGGGCCAGTTCCAGGCTGTCGATCACCGGCAGCAGGTCGCCGGAGAACTTCTCCAGGGCGAACTTGTGGGCCTTCTCGACATCCTGCTCGGCACGGCGACGCGCATTCTGCACGTCGGCAACGGCGCGCAGCGCCTGATCCTTGGCTGCGGCCAGCTGTTCCTCGAGTTCCAGAACACGGGCGTCAGCAGCATTGCCTGCACCGGCTTCTTCCACGTTAAGGTCTTTCTCGTTCAGCTGCTCATCAGCCATGGGGTCTCTCCTGCGCAAATTTGTGGACTGCGAGCCACGCTCGCCTTGGATGACGGCTATATGGGGCCGGAAAAACCAGCTTCAAGGGGGCAAGGTGGTTTTCCGCCCGGCAACACAATCCGGCAAAGGGCATTGGCAGGCCTGAAAAAAGTACTGTATAAATAACCAGATCTGACTTTCGGGAGCTGCCCTCATGCTGGTGCACCTGTCCATTCACAACTACGCCATCGTCGAACACCTCGACCTCGAAATCGCCCGCGGCATGTCCGTCATCACCGGCGAAACCGGCGCCGGCAAATCGATCATGCTCGATGCCCTCGGCCTGGCCCTGGGCGACCGGGCCGACAGCGGCGTGGTGCGCCCCGGCACGGACAAGGCAGACATCCTCGCCACCTTCGACCTGGTGGACATCCCCGAGGCCCATGCCTGGCTGGCCGAGCGCGACCTGGACAACGACGGCCTGTGCATCCTGCGCCGGGTGATCACCGCCGAAGGCCGCAGCCGCGGCTACATCAACGGCACGCCCTGCCCGCTCGGCGACCTCAAGGCGCTGGGCGAGCTGCTGATCGACATCCACAGCCAGCATGAGCACCAGTCGCTGCTGAAGACCGACACCCACCGTCGCCTGCTCGACGAGTACGCCGGCGCCGTCGACCTGGCCCGCCAGGTGCAGCTGGCCGCCAAGCGCTGGAACCAGACCCGCCTGGAGCTGGAGCGCCTGTCCAATTCCGGCGATGAGCAACGCGCCCGCCACCAGTTGCTCAGCTACCAGCTGGAAGAGCTGGACAACCTCGGCCTGGGCGAGCACGAACTGGAGCAACTGGAGCAGGAACACAAGCAACTGACCAGCGCCGAAGCACTGTTCGGCATCTGCCGCCAGGTCATCGACCAATGCAGCGAAAGCGATTCGGGCAACGTGCTCAGCGCCCTCACCGCCAGCCTCAACCGGCTGGGTGCCGCCACCCACGCGCCCAAGGCACTGAGCGAGGCGGCCAACCTGATCGCCAGCGCACAGATCCAGGTCGAGGAAGCCGTCGGCGAGCTCAACCGCTTCCTCGACAACTTCGACGCCGACCCCATGCGCCTGCAGGCCCTGGAAGAACGCCTCGACACCATCTATACGCTGGCGCGCAAGCACCGCGTGCACCCCACCGAACTGCCCCACCTGCAGCAGCAGCTGATGGAAGAGCTGGAAAGCCTGAACGCCAGTGACGAATCGATCGAGCGGCTGGGTGAGGAGCTGGCTGCCTTCGCCCAGCACTATAAAGAAAAGGCCCGCGAGCTCAGCGCCCTGCGCCAGCAGGCCGCGCAACAGCTGGCGGTAGCTGTAGAGCAGGAGATCCAGCGCCTGGGCATGCCCGGCGGGCGCTTCTGCATCGCCCTGACGCCAAACGAGGGCAGCGACCTGTCACCGCATGGCCTGGAGCAGATCGAACTGCTGGTCAGCGCCAACCCCGGCCAGCCGCTGAAGGGCCTGGCCAAGGTCGCGTCAGGTGGTGAGCTGTCGCGCATCAGCCTGGCGATCCAGGTCATTACCGCGCAGACCTCGCGCATTCCCACGCTGGTGTTCGACGAAGTCGACGTCGGGATCGGTGGGCCGACTGCGGAAATCGTCGGCCAGCTGTTGCGCCGCCTGGGCGAACGCGGCCAGGTGCTGACCGTGACTCACCTGCCGCAGGTTGCCGCACAAGGGCATCATCACCTGTTCGTGCACAAGGTGCGTAACAGCGACACTACCCACACTGCCGTGACCAGCCTGGGCAAGCGCGAGCGAGTCGAGGAAGTGGCACGGATGCTCGGTGGCATCGACCTGACCAAGGAATCGCTGGCGCATGCGCGCAAGATGGTGGTAAGCGGCAAGGCCTGATAGCGCGCTTCGTGTAGGAGCGGCCTTGCGTCGCGATAGAGCCGCAACGCGGCCCCAGGATTTCGGTATCGATGCATCGATTGCCGGGGCTGCTCTGCAGCCCTTCGCGACACAAGGCCGCTCCTACAGAAGCCCGCAACACTTCAAGAACGCAGAAAGCACAAAGGCGACCCGAAGGTCGCCTTTGCTATCCATAACGATTAAATCGTTACTTCTTCTTACGCACGTAAAGGACCAGGTTGTGGTCCACC
Organism: Pseudomonas sp. LAM2023; assembly: GCF_016620375.1. Lineage (NCBI taxonomy): Bacteria > Pseudomonadati > Pseudomonadota > Gammaproteobacteria > Pseudomonadales > Pseudomonadaceae > Pseudomonas > Pseudomonas sp. LAM2023. The sequence continues at coordinate 65,183 of NZ_JAENHV010000015.1, forward strand.
AGCTCATAGCCATGCTCGGCCACGATTTCGCGCTGACGCTTCTCGATCTCGGCATCCATGAACTCGATGACTTCGCTGGTATCCACGTTGACCATATGGTCGTGGTGGCCACCGTCAGCCAGTTCAAATACTGCGTGACCGCCGTCGAAGTTGTGGCGAACCACCAGACCCGCCGCTTCGAACTGGGTCAGTACGCGATAGACGGTGGCCAGGCCCACGTCTTCGCCAGCCTCCATCAGCGCCTTGTAGACATCCTCGGCGCTCATGTGACGCTGCTCGGTCGAGTCGAGCATCTGTAGGATCTTGACTCGAGGCAGGGTCACCTTGAGACCGGCTTTGCGCAATTCGCTATTTTCAACCATGGTCAGCTTTCTCGCCGATGCTGCTTCGCAGCTTCTCTTAATACGGGTATGATCGGGGTTTACGTTGTCCAGCCAAGATAGTGGAAGTCGCCCACCGATGCAAAACACCAAGCTCTTGCTAACCAGCCTCACCCTAGTGGGACTGCTCGCACTCGCCGGTTGCTCGTTTCCCGGGGTTTACAAAATCGACATCCAGCAGGGCAATGTCGTTACGCAAGACATGATAGACCAATTGCGCCCCGGAATGACCCGTCGGCAAGTAAGGTTTATCATGGGTAACCCGCTGATCCAGGACACCTTCCACACCAATCGCTGGGATTACCTGTACAGCATCCAGCCAGGCGGCGGCAAACGTCAGCAGGAACGCATGAGCGTGTTCTTCAACGAAAGCGACCAGCTGGTGAGCCTGTCCGGCGACTTCATGCCAGGCGTCAGCCGCGACCAGGAAATCCTCGGTGGCAGCGGCGACACCACGGTCAGCCCGGCCACTCAACCAGGGCAGCCTAACGCGCAGCCAGAAGAGAAACCGGCCAAGCCAGGTTCGGTGGAAGAGTCCATCCAGCGCGAGATCGACACCATCGAGACCACCCCGGTGCCAACCCCCGCACCGCTGGAAACCTCGCCTCAGTAAGCGGCGAGCAGGTACAAAAAAGCCCGGACCAGTTCCGGGCTTTTTTATTGCCGCTTTTGCAGTCAGCTGTTCAGTTGCTTGGCACGCTGGCAGAACGCATCGACCAGGGTATTGGCCGCCTGGTTGAACAGCGGGCCCAGCGTGGCACGCACGATCGGCCCGGCGTAATCAAAGGACAGGTCGAGGCTGATCTTGCAGGCCTTTTCCCCCAGCGGCTTGAACACCCACAGCCCATGCAGCTGGGTGAATGGCCCTTCCTCAAGGTTCATCTCGATGGACTGCCCCGGCACCAGCACGTTACGCGTGACGAACTGCTGGCTCATGCCACCCTTGGCCACTTCAAGCTTGGCGCGCATTTGCGTGTCGCTGGCTTCGAGCACCGTGGAGTCAGAGCACCAAGGCAAGAATTCCGGGTAGCTGGCGACATCGTTGACCAGGTCGTAGAGCGCCTTGGCGGGGTATGGCAGCAGGGCGGAGCGTTGAATATGGGTAGTCATCCAGGCGTCACTTCCAGGGCTGGGTGGCGGTGCTTCGCAGCGTGCCGAAAACAGTTTGTGTAGCTATGACAGCGTCCGTATTGTCCGGTATTCATTCCGGTGGCTCAAGCACACCGAAATCCCATAGCGGACGACGCTCCGACTTGCCTATAATGCCGCCCCTATGGCTAAGCAAAAAAAACATCCGACCGGGACCATCGCGCAAAACAAGAAGGCGCGACACGATTACTTCATCGAACACAAGTTCGAGGCCGGGCTGGTCCTGTCCGGCTGGGAAGTAAAAAGCCTGCGAGCCGGCAAGGCCCACCTGACTGACAGCTACGTACTGCTGAAGGATGGTGAAGCCTGGCTGTTCGGCAGCCACATCACCCCGCTGACCACGGCCAGCACCCACGTCATCGCCGACCCCATCCGTACGCGCAAGCTGCTGCTGAACAAGCGTGAGCTCGAACGCCTGGAAGCGGCCGTGGCGCAAAAAGGCTACACCTGCGTGGCCTTGGCGCTGTACTGGAGCAAGCACCTGATCAAGTGCGAAATCGCACTGGGCAAGGGCAAGAAGGAATTCGACAAGCGCGACACCATGCGCGAGCGCGATTCCAACCGCGAGCTGCAGCGGGCCGTGCGCAACAAGGGCAAGGGAGACTGACCTCTCCACCCGGCGACACGGTCAGTGTAGGAGCGGCCTTGCGTCGCGATGGGGTGCGAAGCAGCCCCAAGGCATCGGTCATCGGCCGAAATAGCTGGGGCTGCTTTGCAGCCCATCGCGACGCAAGGCCGCTCCTACACCAAGCCTGAAGAAACTGCATCAGCGCCCGCTCCGCCGCTCCGCCCGCGCAACCCGTTGCGCTTCCTCCTGCGCTTCTTCCAGCACCTCCTGCACATACAGAATGTGCCGGCTGGACACCTCCCGCGCGTCGTCCGCCCTGCCCTCGACAATGGCCAGGTACAGCTCCCGATGCTGGCTGATCAGCATGTCGCGGGTCTCGGCACGCTGCTGGTACATGCCACCGATGTTGGTCACCACGTTACGCTTGAGCAGGTCGAACAAACCCCGGATGGTATGCAGCAGCACGGCGTTATGGCTGGCCTCGGCAATCGCCAGGTGAAAGCGCGCATCGGCTGCGCCCTCTTCCACGCGGGTCACCTCATCGGCCCGGGCATAACAGTCCTGCAATGCATCGAAGGCCGCCTTCAGCCGCGCCCGGTCTGGCTCGGTGGCACGCTGGGCGGCGTAATAGGCGCAGGAAGCTTCCAGGGTATGGCGAAACTCAAGCAGGTCACGTTGCGCCTCGGCGCTGTGTTCGAGCAACTGCAACAATGGGTCGCTGAAGGTCGAGCCCAGCGACTCGGCAACGAAATTGCCCCCGCCCTGACGGCTGACCAATAGTCCCTTGGCCACCAGCTTCTGGATCGCCTCACGCAGTGACGGGCGGGACACGCCGAACTGTTCGGCCAGGACGCGCTCGGCCGGCAGCCGCTGCCCGGAGGTCAGCGTGCCTTCCAGAATCATCCCTTCCAACCGATCGACGATGTCATCGGACAGGCGCCGTTGGCGGACCTGATCAAAAACCATCACATGCTCTCCACAAACCCCCGGCAGATTTCCGGGGGTGCCTATTCTCGCCGATCCAGGGCTGTGCAAACACCATCAGGTGACGTTTTTCCCTGCCCATCAGGCGCCCACTCATCGGCACACGACCAAAGTTTTGCACGGGACAAATTGACACACCCACGACAGCGCTTTTAACCTAGCGACCAGTCATTGTAAATTGGTCTTACCAATTATCCAATGCCAGTGCCTGACCAACAACAATTAGGGGCCACCCCATATGCAAACCTGGCAACAATTCTATAGCCCGCTTGGTAGTCTCGGCCTGTCCGCACTGGCGGCGGTCATCCCCATCGTGTTCTTCTTCCTTGCCCTGGCCGTGTTCCGCCTCAAAGGCCACGTGGCCGGCAGCATCACCCTGGCGTTGTCGATCCTGGTGGCAATCTTTGCCTTCCAGATGCCTGTCGACATGGCGTTCGCCGCCGCAGGGTACGGCTTCCTCTATGGCCTCTGGCCAATCGCCTGGATCATCGTTGCCGCGGTGTTCCTGTACAAACTCACGGTCAAGAGCGGCCAGTTCGAAGTGATCCGCAGCTCGGTGCTGTCGATTACCGACGACCAGCGCCTGCAAGTGCTGCTGATCGGCTTCTGCTTCGGTGCCTTCCTGGAAGGTGCGGCGGGCTTTGGCGCACCAGTGGCAATCACTGCCGCGCTGCTGGTGGGCCTGGGCTTCAACCCGCTGTATGCCGCCGGCCTGTGCCTGATCGCCAACACCGCGCCAGTGGCCTTTGGCGCGCTGGGCATCCCGATCATCGTGGCCGGCCAGGTCACTGGCATCGACGCCTTCCACATCGGCGCCATGACCGGTCGCCAGCTGCCGCTGCTGTCGCTGTTCGTGCCGTTCTGGCTGGTATTCATGATGGACGGCCTGCGCGGCGTGAAGGAAACCTGGCCTGCCGCCCTGGTTGCCGGCCTGAGCTTCGCCGTTACCCAGTACTTCACCTCGAACTTCATCGGCCCGGAGCTGCCGGACATCACCTCGGCCCTGGCCAGCCTGATCGCCCTGACCCTGTTCCTGAAAGTCTGGCAGCCCAAGCGCTCGTTCGCCGAAGCCAAAGGCAGCGTGGGCGCCGCCGTGGTGCAGCCAAGTGGCAGCCAGCCAAGCCCCTACAGCCTTGGCCAGATCTTCAAGGCCTGGTCGCCGTTCCTGATCCTCACCGTACTGGTCACCATCTGGACCCTGAAGCCGTTCAAGGCGGCCTTCGCGGCAGGCGGCTCGATGTACAACTTCGTGTTCAACTTCGCCATCCCGCACCTCGACCAGCTGGTGATCAAGGCCGCACCGATCGTGGCTGCGCCAACCGCCATGCCTGCGGTGTTCAAGCTTGACCCGATCTCTGCCACCGGCACCGCGATCTTCCTCTCGGCGCTGATTTCCATGGCGGTGCTGAAGATCAACTTCAAAACTGGTCTGACCACTTTCAAGGAAACCTTCTGGGAACTGCGCTGGCCGATCCTGTCGATCGGCATGGTGCTGGCGTTCGCCTTCGTCACCAACTACTCGGGCATGTCCTCGACCATGGCCCTGGTGCTGGCCGGTACCGGCGCGGCGTTCCCGTTCTTCTCGCCGTTCCTCGGCTGGCTGGGGGTGTTCCTGACCGGCTCGGACACCTCGTCCAACGCCTTGTTCAGCTCGCTGCAGGCCACCACCGCGCACCAGATCGGGGTCAACGACACCTTGCTGGTTGCAGCCAACACCAGCGGCGGGGTAACCGGCAAGATGATCTCGCCGCAATCGATCGCCGTGGCCTGCGCCGCCACCGGCCTGGTCGGCAAGGAATCCGACCTGTTCCGCTTCACCGTCAAGCACAGCCTGTTCTTCGCCACCATCGTCGGCCTGATCACCCTGATCCAGGCCTACTGGCTGACCGGCATGCTGGTCCATCACTAAAGTGAAAGGGGCCGGGCGCCCTGGTGCGCCCGGCAATCCCCACAAGCAACGCTGCGAGAATCCATGATCATTTCCGCCTCTACCGACTATCGCGCCGCGGCCCAACGCAAGCTGCCTCCTTTCCTGTTCCACTATGCCGACGGCGGTGCCTACGCCGAGCACACCCTGCGCCACAACGTCTCCGACCTGGCCGGCATCGCCCTGCGCCAGCGCGTGCTGAAGAACATGTCCGAGCTCAGCCTCGAGACCCGCCTGTTCGACGAAATCCTGAGCATGCCGGTGGCCCTGGCCCCGGTCGGCCTCACCGGCATGTACGCCCGCCGGGGCGAAGTGCAGGCGGCGCGCGCGGCGGCGGCGCATGGCATTCCGTTCACCATGTCCACGGTGTCGGTGTGCCCGATCGAAGAAGTGGCGCCGGCCATCGACCGGCCGATGTGGTTCCAGCTGTACGTGCTCAAGGACCGCGGCTTCATGCGCAATGCCCTGGAGCGGGCCAAGGCTGCCGGGGTCAAGACCCTGGTGTTCACCGTCGACATGCCCACCCCCGGCGCCCGCTACCGCGACGCCCACTCCGGTATGAGCGGCAAGCACGGCCCGCTGCGCCGCGTGCTGCAGGCCATGACCCATCCCGAGTGGGCGTGGGATGTCGGTGTGATGGGCCGCCCGCACGACCTGGGCAATATTTCCGCCTACCGTGGCAACCCTACCGGCCTGGCCGACTACATCGGCTGGCTGGCCAACAACTTCGACCCGTCCATTTCGTGGAAAGACCTGGAATGGATCCGCGACTTCTGGGACGGCCCGATGATCATCAAGGGCATCCTCGATGCCGATGATGCCCGCGATGCGGTCAGGTTCGGTGCCGACGGTATTGTCGTGTCCAACCATGGCGGCCGTCAGCTCGACGGCGTGCTGTCCAGCGCCCGTGCCCTGCCGGCGATAGCCGACGCCGTCAAAGGTGAGCTGAAGATTCTCGCCGACTCCGGCATCCGCAGCGGCCTCGACGTGGTGCGCATGATCGCCCTGGGTGCCGACACCGTGCTGATCGGCCGCGCCTTCCTCTACGCCTTGGCCGTACACGGCCAGGCCGGGGTGAAGAACCTGCTGGAGCTGTTCGAGAAGGAAATGCGAGTGGCCATGGTGCTGACTGGTGCCAAGTCGATCAGCGAAATCACCCGCGATTCGCTGGTACGCGAACTGGGCGCCTGACGCCTGCAAGAACGACCGCCTGATTGACCCGGGGCATGTGGTGCACAGATGCCACAGCCCCGCGAGGAGACTGCATGAGCCTGCCTGCCGCGTTCCTGCGTGATGCCGAGCGCCTGATCCCCGCCGAACGCCGTTTCGACGACCCTACCTCCACCCTGGCCTTCGGCACCGACGCCAGCTTCTACCGGCTGATCCCCAAGCTGGTGGTACGCGTCGAGACCGAGGACGAAGTGGTCGGCCTGATCAAACTGGCCCAGCGCGAGCGGGTGCCGGTCACCTTCCGCGCCGCCGGCACCAGCCTGTCCGGCCAAGCCATCAGCGACTCGGTGCTGATCGTGCTAGGCGACAACTGGAACGGCCGTGAAATCCGCGGCCAGGGCGAGCAGATCCGCCTGCAGCCAGGGGTCATCGGCGCCCAGGCCAACGCCTGGCTGGCCCCGTTCGGGCGCAAGATCGGCCCCGACCCGGCCTCGATCAACGCCTGCAAGATCGGCGGCATCGTCGCCAACAATGCCAGTGGCATGTGCTGCGGCACCGCGCAGAACACCTACCACACCCTGGCCGGCCTGCGCCTGGTGCTGGCAGACGGCACGCGCCTGGACAGCGAAGACCCGGCCAGTGTCGCCGCCTTCGAAGCCAGCCACGCCGAGCTGCTGGAAGCGCTGGCCCGCCTGGGCCGCGAAACCCGTGCCAACACCGCATTGGCCGAGCGCATCCGGCACAAGTACCGGCTGAAAAACACCACCGGCCTGTCGCTGAATGCGCTGGTCGACTACGACCAGCCGCTGGACATCCTGCAGCACCTGCTGGTCGGCTCCGAAGGCACCCTCGGTTTCATCAGTGCAGTCACCTACAACACCGTGCCCGACCACCCGCACAAGGCCAGCGCCCTGCTGGTGTTCCCCAGCGTCGAAAGCTGCTGCCGCGCGGTGACTGTGCTCAAGCAGCAACCGGTTTCGGCGGTAGAACTGCTCGACCGCCGCAGCCTGCGCTCGGTGCAGAACATGCCCGGCATGCCGCTGTGGGTAAAAGGCCTGTCGGACAACGCCTGCGCCCTGCTGATCGAATCCCGCGCCGCCAGCCAGAGCCTGCTGCACGAACAGCTGCAACAGGTAATGGCCGCGATCGCCGACTTCCCGCTGGAACAGCAGGTCGACTTCAGCGAAGACCCGACCGTGTACAACCAGTTGTGGAAAATCCGCAAGGACACCTTCCCCGCCGTCGGCGCCGTGCGCCAGACCGGCACCACGGTGATCATCGAAGACGTCACCTTCCCGGTCGAGCAGCTGGCCGAAGGCGTCAACCGCCTGATCCAGCTGTTCGACAAGCACCGCTATGACGAAGCGATCATTTTCGGCCACGCGCTGGAAGGCAACCTGCACTTCGTTTTCACCCAAGGCTTCAACAGCGCCGCGGAAGTCGCCCGTTACCAGGCGTTCATGGACGACGTGGCTCAGTTGGTGGCGGTGGAGTTCGGCGGTTCGCTCAAGGCCGAGCACGGCACCGGTCGCAACATGGCGCCGTTCGTCGAGCTGGAATGGGGCAGCGACGCCTACCAGCTGATGTGGAAACTCAAGCGCCTGCTCGACCCCAACGGCATCCTCAACCCCGACGTGGTGCTGAGCGAAGACCCGGACATCCACCTGAAGAACCTCAAGCCGCTGCCCGCCGCCGACGAGATCGTCGACAAGTGCATCGAGTGCGGTTTCTGCGAGCCGGTGTGCCCCTCCAAGGGCCTGACGCTCAGCCCGCGCCAACGCATCGTCATGTGGCGTGACATCCAGGCCAAGCAACGCGCCGGCCTCGACACCCGGGAGCTGCGCCAGGCCTACCAGTACCAGGGCATCGACACCTGCGCCGCCACCGGCCTGTGCGCCCAGCGCTGCCCGGTGGGCATCAACACCGGCGAACTGGTGAAGAAACTGCGCAGCCAGGCCGCTGACCACACCAAGACCGCCGACTGGCTGGCCGACAACTTCCACACCGCCCTTGGCGGCGCACGCCTGACCCTGAGCGCTGCCAACACCGCGCGCAAACTGCTGGGGGCCCCGCGCCTGGGCCGCCTGAGCGCCACGTTGAGCAAGGCCAGCAAGGGCCGCCTGCCACAGTGGACCCCGGCCATGCCGCAACCCCTGCGCCCGCTGCCCGTCGGCCCGGCCAGTCACGACGCCCGCCCGCGCGTGGTGTACCTGGCGGCGTGCGTTTCACGGGTGATGGGCCCGGCCTATGCCGACCGCGAGCAAAGTTCGCTACTGGACAAGACCCGCGCGCTGCTGGAAAAGGCCGGCTACCAGGTGGTGTTTCCCGACAACGCCGACAGCCTGTGCTGCGGCCAGCCGTTCGCCTCCAAGGGCTACCCCGAGCAGGCCGAACACAAGCGCCAGGAGCTGATCAATGCCCTGCTGCACGCCAGCCGCGGTGGCCTTGACCCGGTCTACTGTGACACCAGCCCGTGCACCCTGCGCCTGGTCCAGGACCTGGGTGAAAGCCGGCTGGACCTGTACGACCCGGTGCGTTTCATCCGCACCCACCTGCTCGACCGCCTGGAGTTTACCCCTCAGGACGAGCCCGTGGCCGTGCACGTGACCTGCAGTACCCAGCACCTGGGGGAAAGCCAGGCGTTGATCGACCTGGCGCGGCGTTGCAGCAAGCAGGTGGTGATCCCCGAAGGCATTCATTGCTGCGGCTTTGCCGGCGACAAAGGCTTCACCACCCCCGAGCTAAACGCCCACTCGCTGCGCAGCCTCAAGGACGCGGTGCAGTACTGCAGCGAAGGCATTTCCACCAGCCGCACCTGCGAGATCGGGCTGTCCAGCCATAGCGGCATCGACTACCACGGCCTGGTCTACCTGGTAGACCGCGTCACCCGCCCCCGCAGTATCTGACGGCTGACACGATCCCCTGTAGGAGCGGCCTTGCGTCGCGAAAGGGCCGCAAAGCGGCCCCAGGCTTGGTGCGGCGGAGCTGAAATCCCGGGGCCGCTGCGCGGCCCTTTCGCGACGCAAGGCCGCTCCTACAGGACGGCGTAGACCCGCGCCTGGCGCCAGATCCTCCACCGTCATCCGATTGAACCCCCGCCAATCCCCCGCAGTCCACCTTACAGGCCCACCTTCCAGAGGCCCCAGAGGAGACTCCCATGAAAGGTACCGCGCTTTCGGCCCTGTTCGCGGCCGCCACCCTGCTGGCTTCACCGGTGTTCGCCGCCGAAGACCTCTGCGCCACCAACCTGCAGAAGATCGACGACAACATGGCCACCCTCGGCGCCACCTCCGAAGGCCTGGACAAGGCCATCACCGAGCACGTCGACAAGGCCAAGGCCGCCCAGGCCGCAGGCGAAACCAAGGAATGTATCGCCATCACCAGCAAGGTGCTGGAGCGCCTGGACAAGACCGAAAAAGGCAGCGACAGCAACAGCGGCTCGTGACCCCAGGCGCGGGCGACGGGCCCTGCTGTCGACGTCGCCCGCACAATGGCGTATACTCCGCCTCACGTACCGTAAGGTGCGTTAGCTTAGAGCTAGTGTGGGGCCGATTAGGATTCGACGCCGGTAGCGAAACTCTAGGTGCATGCCGAGTTGGTAACAGAACTCGTAAATCCACTGTTGCAACTTTCTATAGTTGCCAATGACGAAAACTACGAGGGTTACGCTCTCGCTGCGTAAGCAGCTGAGCCCGCTCTCCTGGTAGCTTCGGCTCCAGCAATCATCAGGGGATGCCTGTAAACCCGAAATGATTGTCATACAGAACAGGATCGTCGTGTAGCACGTTGGGGGCAAAGCGACTAAAACTTACCCAACTCGTCCAAAGCACCCTGCCCGTCGGGCGGCTGCGGATTAACTCAGTAGACACGGCTAAGCATGTAGTACCGACAGCGGAGTACTGGCGGACGGGGGTTCAAATCCCCCCGGCTCCACCAAATTCCAGAGAAGAAGACGCCCTAGGGCGTCTTTTTTTTGCCTGGATTTTTGCGCATGCGCCCGAAAAAATCGGATTTATCCCCTTCCTTGTAGGCCGTTTCCCAAAGATACTCCCAGCGCCTGTTTTCCATTGCACGTGCTGGATGCGGGCTCTAGTCTCGGCGTGTCGTTGCCCTTCAACGACCGGGTTTAGCCGCCCGACATCGTCAGACACCACAGCCGTGCAATTCCGAGCAATCGGCATTGGCGCCTTATGGCGGCTGTGCGTGGGGCACCTTCGGGTGCGCCGGGTGCCTGACGTCCCGGTCGGCTAACCCGCGTACAGCTGCCACCCTACTGTTTAGCCGCGGCGGGTGGTCGCTTCACTACGACAGGAGCCACACCATGCTGAAGATCGTCCCTGATCCGCCCCATTTCCTCCACTCCCTGGAAGACACGCTCATGCTGGCCTCGGACTACGCGCTCTGCGCAGAAGCGGTAGCCCAGCAGGCGGTACTGATGCAGCCGCGATCGCCGGTATCGCTATTGATCACGGCATCGATGCACGAGCTTGAAGCCTTGCGCAAACTGCTCGATTCAGCGCTGGCGCAGATCCAAAAGCCAGCGCACCCGCAGCAAGTGCACTGATCAGCCAACAGGCTGGCTGGCGCCAAACGCGTGGGAGCCCGGCTTGCCGGCGATAGCGCCAGCCCAGGCATCTACCACACCAGGGAAATCGCTCAATGGCTACCGAAGACAACAAATGCACCGTCGGTAAAACCATCTTTTACCAAGGTGAAAACCAGACCCACCCACTGTTCCGCATCGAGCCCGGCATCCCCTGCCAGAACGCCCGCGAGCAAGCCTCGGAACTGATGGGCTATGCGCGGGACCTGACAATCGAGGGTTTGATGGAAGATAAACCGAAGCTGATCTGGGCCGCGCATTACCTGTGCGCCTTGGGCAAGGCGCTGCTGGATGATGCCGAACTGGGCATGATGCGCTGAACACCGCACGGCCCTGCTAGGGTGCAGGGCCATCCTCGGAAACAGCCTCAACCAAGTCGGTCCGCCACTATGAAGCGGTGGTCTCCAGCGTACCGGCGCTGCTGGCGACCACCAGCGCGACGATACAAGCCAGCAAAGCGAAGGCCGTGAACACCGCCAACACATGCATGCATGGCATGACATGGTTCCAGGCACGAGCTACCCCCAGGAAAGCGGCAAACAACCAACCACTCATGGAGAACGCCCCCAGGAGTGCCAGACGGCCACGGTCCGAACGCGGCAAGAGGACGAAAGGCGCTTTTTGCAACAACGGGAAGCCGATGCGATGCAACAGACCGCCGTTCAGCGTCAGCAGCGTGACGACGGCAACCTTGGCCCAGAGTTTCTGGTTGAGCAAGTAGGCCGTGCCCTCAAGAAGATACCCCTGAAGTACCAACAGCAGACCGCTGCCCCAGAGGGCCAGTAATGCGAGGGTGGCAATTTTCCTGGTTTCTTCCAGGTACTCATGCTTTGCCTGGTCCAACGCCTCTTTGCGCCAGCTCCAAAGCTTGTGATCGGCAAGCAATACCCTGCCCAGGGCAATACAGGTGGCGATCAGGTGAACGTACACGAGGAGCATCTTCAGCATTCTTTTCGACCTTGTTTTTATAGGGACAAATGCGCTCCTTGCGTGGCGAATGTTAATGATAGCGATTAACTGTTGCAACAATATGTTGCAAAGTTATCTCGTCGCTCCCCCATCGGTGCGGTATCCCGAAATTTCACTAGCGCACGCCCGGCATCCCGGCGTCAGGCCGGGATGCGGCGCCCTCAGCCTTACCAGCTATAACTCAGCTTGGCCGTCACCTCCCGCCCCGGGTTGTAGTAGTTCGCTGTCCCCGAGCCCACCACATGCTGCTCGTCAAACAGGTTGCTGACGTTAAGCGCCAGGTCAGTCCCCTTGGCGATCTGGTAATTCAGCGCAGCGTCGAACAACGTAGTGCCATCGCTCTTCTTGGTGTTAGCCGCATCCATGTAATAAGCCCCCACATAGCGCGCTCCGAGGCCAACGCTCACGTCGGTGCCCGGAATGCTGTAGTAGCCCCACAGGGAACCCGAGTGCTTCGGCGCCGTGGCGAATTCATTGCCCTTGAGCGAAGAGCCGTCGTACAACGCCCCGCGCAGCACCTCGGACTGCATGTACGAATAGGCGCCAATCACGCTGAAGTCCTGGGTAATCTGCGCCTTGGCTTCCAGGTCCAGGCCGCGCACGCGCGACTCGCCCACCGTCTGTTGCTCGATGATGCCGCTGGGCAGTACCACGGCGATGGTGACGTTCTCCTGGGTGAGGTCATACACCGCCGCCGAGAACAACGCGTCCATCCCCATCGGCGAATACTTCACGCCCACTTCGTACTGCTTGCCCGTTTGCGGTGTAACGCCAACCTGGGGCGGCGATACGGATTCCACCATGCTCACATAGGTGGAAACCTCGTCGTTGACGATGTAGGTCAACGCAGCCCGGTAGGAGGTTTCCGAGAAGGTGTCCTTCTCTTCCTGGACACCGCCGACGTATTCCTTGCTCGACAGGTCCATCGAGTCATTGCGCACGCCGGCAGTGGCGATCACGCGGTCGTAGAACGACAGGTTCTGCTGCAGGAAAACCGCCTTGGTAGTGGCGTCGTTCTTCTGCCGGGTATAGGGCGTGAGGCCGCCCGGTACGCCGGTGAATACCGGGTTGGCAATGTCGATGGAGGGCGCCAGGCCGTAGATCGAGCTTTGTCTGGTAGTCGAATCGAGGTACTCCACACCGACCAACGTGCTGCTGTCGACATGCTCGAACTGCGCATCGTATTGCAGCATCAGGTTACCGTTGAGCTGGTCGGCATCGCTGTCGGTGCCGAACACGTAACGCGGGATGACGGTGCCGACCCGCGCCGGGCTGTCGCTCAGGTAGGCGTAGCCGAAGTCATCGCTCAACTCGCTGTAGCGCAGGTTGCTGCGCAGCACAAAGCCATTGTCGAAGTCGTGGGTGATGTTGCCGCTGAGGCTGGTGCGCTCCACGTCATGGAAGTTGTAGCCTGGCTCACCATAGAAATCGCTGCGGTCGTATTGCTTGTCCAGCGGATAGCCACCGCTGTTCGGCGAACTGTCGGTTTTCAGGTAGTCCACGATCATCGTGGCCGAGGTGTAGTCGGTAGGGGCCCAGGTCAGGCCGCCCATGACGAAGCGGTTGTCGTCCTGGGAGTGGTCATACTCACGGTCGCTGTTCTGCATCTTGGCGGTGAAGCGCCCGGCCAAGGTCTTTTCCTCGTTCAGCGCATCGCCGACATCGATGCCGGTTTCGGCATGGTCGAACGAGCCGTACGTCACGTAGCCCTGGCCAAACTGCTCAAAGCGCGGCTGCTTGCTCACGAAGTTGACCGAGCCGCCCGGGTCTGCGGGGCCAAACAGGGTGGAGTTGGCGCCGCGCAATACCTCGATGCGCTCGTAGGCGTATGGGTCTTCCCGCACACCCCGCATCGAGCTCAAGGTCAGGCCGTCACGGTAGGTGGTGGCCTGGAAGCCACGGATCAGAAAGTAGTCGTTGCGGTCGTCCGAACCGTAGTAGTCGCTGACCACCCCCGGCGTATATTGCAGCGCTTCTTCCGTGGTGCTGACGCTGCGCTGTTGCATTTCCTTGCTGGTCACCACAGACACGGAAGCGGGCGTATTGAGGAGGCTGGTGGCCACCTTGCCGCCCACCCACAGCTCCTTGGCGACCACCGAGTTGCTGTCATCGTCGGCGCTGGCCTTGACCTTGGCGTTGATGATGACCGGTGCCAGGCGGTAGTCCTCGCTGGCGCCAAGCTCCAGCGGGCCGGCAGGCGCGGGTTGTGACACCACCAAATAGGCGCCCGGTTCTTGTTGCTCCGCCTGAAGCTGGGTGCCCTGTAGCAGTGACGAGAGTGCAGCCGAGGTGCCCAGCGTCCCCTGCACCCCTGCAGTGCTGCGGTTGGCCACGGCCTGTGCATCGAAGGACAGGCTGACACCTGCCTGGCGGGCAAAGCGGTCAAGCGCTGGCGCCAGCGGGCCGGCAGGAATATTCCACTGCTGTAGCTGGCTGTCAGGCTCAGACATTGCAGATTGCGCCAGCACAGGTAGCGCACAACTGCTGACAACCAGGCCCAGGAAAACACCATGCAAAGCACGGCTCAAAGGATGGCGCTGTGGAACCGGGGTCGAACTCATTTTCTCGCTCCGTAGAGGGATCGGCAGACTGGCCTATAATCCGGCCTTCCCTAGATGCCGAACGAGAATGAGAAATCACCTCATTTATTTTCGAGACAGCCTCACGCGGTGAGACTTATTCCTGGTTGCGGTAAACCGGAAAAAACAAAGGGCACCCTCCACTGGTGCCCTTTGCCTTACCGCCAGGTGAACCCAATCACCCCATCGAACGCACCCCTACGGGTTGCGCGTGGCCTCGCGAAGTCACGATTCCCAGGAAGGAAATAATGATCGCCAGGCCCAACGTCGAGCTGACCTCCGCCCGGTGTTCAGGCGTGTACATCATCACCGCCAGTGCTCCTGCAATGAACAGGATCACCGCCCAGGTCAGGTACGGGAACAGCCACATGCGAAACTTCAGCTCGGTGTTCTCGCGTTCCAGGCGGCGGCGCATGCGCAGCTGGGAGATGGCGATGACCATGTACACCAGCAAGGCGATGGCACCGGAGCTGGCCAGCAGGAACTCGAACACGCCCTTCGGCGCGAAGTAGTTGAGGACGGCGATGGCCGCGCCGATCAGGGTGCTGCCGAACACTGCGGCACGCGGCACGCCGACCTTGGAGGTCTTGTTGAGCATGGCCGGCGCGTCACCACGCTTGGCCAGCGAGTACATCATCCGCGAGGCGATGTAGATCGATGAGTTCATGCAACTGGTCACGGCCACCAGCACCACCAGGTCGACCATGAACGCCGCGTTGGGGATGTTCATGATCTCCAGTGCGCGCTGGTACGAGCCCACCACTGCCAGTTGCGGGTCGTTCCACGGCACCACCGAAATGATCACGAAGATCGACAGGATGTAGAAGGTGCTGATACGCCAGATCACCGAGCGGGTGGCCTTGGCGATGTTGCGCGACGGGTCGCTGGACTCGGAGGCGGCGATGGTCACCGCCTCGGTACCGATGAAGCTGAACATCACGGTGATGAACGCGCCGACCACCGCCGACCAGCCCTTCGGTGCGAAGCCGCCATGCTCGGCCATCAGGCTGCTCAGGCCGCTGACTTCGCGGTTGGGCAACCAGCCCATCAGGGCAGCGAAGCCCAGGCCGATGAAACCGAGAATGGCGGTGACCTTGAGGATCGCGAACCAGAACTCGAACTCGCCGTACTTGGCCACGCTGAACAGGTTGGTGCCGGCCAGCAGCAGCACCGAGGCCAGGGCGAAGATCCAGCTGTCTACCTGCGGGAACCAGACGTTCAGTACATGGCCGGCGGCCAGCGCTTCGATGGGGATCACCAGTACCCAGAACCACCAGTACAGCCAGCCGATGGTGTAGCCGGCCCAACGGCCGATGGCCTGGTCGGCATAGGTCGAAAACGAACCAGTGTCAGGGTGTGCAACGGCCATTTCGCCGAGCATGCGCATGACCAGCACCACCAGGGCCCCGGCCACGAAATAGGAAAGTATGGTAGCTGGCCCGGCTGCCGCGATGGCATGGCCAGAGCCGACGAAAAGTCCGGCGCCGATGATGCCGGCGATGGACAGCATCGTTACATGACGAGGCTTGAAACCTTGGGCAAGGTTGCCATCAGATCCCACGGTGTTCATTGATGTTGTTCTCTTTTTGCTGACACAAGGAAGGACGGGCAGGCGTAGGCGAAAATATCTCCTTTGAAATCAATAAGTCGACACATTACTTGCGCGCTGTTGTTGATATTTGGCGCGCGTCACAGAGCAGGTGTCCGCATAGGTCGGGGTTCATTTAAGCCGCGCAGGGCTGTGGGAAATTACACGAGAACGCCCCGGAACTGTTCGATCACGACAGGCCGTTTTCACCAGCGCCAGATTTTGCCGATGGCGTGCCCGCTGGCGACAACGGTCCATCTGAGGCTTCTGTTTTTCATTTGGATGTGCGACCTGTGCCAGCCCTGCGCGGGCAAGCCCGCTCCCACTGCTGCTGCGTACACTTCAGGCCTTCGCAATAAGCTGTAGGTTGCCCACGAAGAGGGCGGCACAGGCACCGCCACATTCAGCCTCAACAAAAAAGCCCCGGTTTCCCGAGGCCCCATTCGCAACACCTGGCCTGTACCTGGGTCAGCGCACCAGGCACGGCCGCTTGTTATCAAAGCGCCAGCCAGGAATCAGGAACTGCATCGCCACGCTGTCATCGCGCGCGCCCAGGCCCATATTACGGTAGCACTCATGGGCCTTGGCCAATTGCGCCTCATCCAGCTCCACCCCCAGCCCTGGCCGGGCCGGCACACGCACATGGCCATCGACGATGCGCAGCGGCTCGCGGGTCAGGCGCTGGCCGTCCTGCCAGATCCAGTGGGTGTCGATTGCGGTGATCTCGCCCGGCGCCGCCGCCGCCACCTGAGTGAACATCGCCAGCGAAATATCGAAGTGGTTATTGGAGTGCGAACCCCAGGTCAGCCCCCAGTCGTTGCACATCTGCGCCACCCGCACCGAGCCCTGCAAGGTCCAGAAATGTGGGTCGGCCAGCGGAATGTCCACTGCCTGCGACTGGATCGCGTGGCCCATCTGCCGCCAGTCGGTCGCGATCATGTTGGTGGCCGTGGGCAAGCCGGTAGCGCGGCGAAACTCGGCCATCACCTCACGGCCCGAATAACCGTCCTCGGCACCACACGGGTCCTCGGCGTAAGCCAGCACAGCGTGCTTGTCACGGCACAGGGCAATGGCCTGCTGCAACGACCAGGCGCCGTTCGGGTCGAGGGTGATGCGCGCTTGCGGGAAGCGGTCGGCCAGGGCCGTCACCGCTTCCATTTCCTCCTCGCCTCGCAGCACCCCGCCCTTGAGCTTGAAGTCGCTGAAGCCGTAGCGTGCCTCGGCGGCCTCGGCCAGGCGTACCACTGCGTCGGGGGTCAGTGCTGTTTCGTGGCGCAGGCGAAACCAGTCATCGTCGCTGTCGGCTTCGTTGCGGTAGGCCAGGTTGGTCTGCCGGCGGTCACCGATGTAGAACAGATAACCGAGCATCTTCACCGCGTCGCGTTGCTGCCCTTCGCCCAGCAGTGCAGCCATCGGCACGTTCAGGTGCTGGCCGAGCAGGTCGAGCAGCGCCGACTCCATGGCAGTTACCGCATGCACGGTAATGCGCAGGTCGAAGGTCTGCAGGCCACGCCCGCCCGAATCGCGGCCAGCGAAGGTCTGGCGCATGGCATTGAGCACGCGCTGGTAATGGCCGATCGGCTGGCCGAGCACCAGGCTGCGGGCGTCTTCCAGGGTCTGGCGAATCTTCTCGCCACCGGGCACTTCGCCCAGGCCGGTATTGCCAGCGCTGTCGCGCAACACCACCACATTACGGGTGAAGAACGGGCCATGCGCACCACTGAGGTTGAGCAGCATGCTGTCATGGCCGGCGACGGGGACGACGCGCAGGTCGGTGACTACCGGGGTGCCGGTGTGGATAGCGGGGGTTGTCTGCAGGTTCATGGTTGTTGTCTCGCAGTCATCAGTGGCTCTGGCCCAGGGCCGAAGGGGCCTTGAGGTCGTCGGAAGGGGCGCCCTTCGGGCGCGTGCGTACGAAGAACACGGCAATCGCGGCCAGTACCGAGGTCACCGCCAGGCCGTACAAGCCGCCCTGGATCGACCCGGTCTGCTGTTCCAGCAGGCCGAAGGTGGTGGGTGCGACGAAGCCACCGAGGTTGCCGACCGAGTTGATCAGGGCGATCACCGCTGCGGCAATGCGTGCATCCAGGTAACCCTGCGGGATCGGCCAGAACAGCGAAGACGCCGACTTGAAACCGATCGCCGCGAAGCACACTGCAACAAAGGCGAACACCGGCCCGCCGGTGGTGGACATGAACATGCCGATGGCCGCGACCACCAGTGCCCCGGCCACCCAGGCCTGCTGGAACTTCCAGCGCGCGGAGCCGGCGGCGAAGGCATACATGGCCAGGATCGAGATCAGCCAGGGGATCGAGTTGAAGAAGCCGACCTGCAGGTCGCTGAGGTCGCCCATGCGCTTGATGATGCTGGGCAGCCAGAAGGTGGCGGCGTAGATGGTCAGCTGGATGCAGAAGTAGATCAGGCAGAACAGCAGGATCTGGCGGTCCTTGAGCAGGCTCCAGGCCGATGGCTTGTCCGCTGCAACGGCTTCACGCTCACGCTGCTCGCGATCGATGGTGGCCACCAGCGCGTCCTGCTCGGCCTGGCTCAGCCACTTGGCATCCTGCGGCCTGGAATCGAGCCAGAAGAACACGAAGAAGCACAGCACCACCGAGGCCATGCCTTCGATGAACAGCATCCATTGCCAGCCATGCATGCCCAGGCCCTGAAGCTGCATCAGCGCCCCGGCCAGCGGCCCGGAAATCAGCGAGGCCAGCGCCGAACCGCTGAGGAAGATGGCAATTGCCTTGCCGCGCTCGGCGGCAGGCAGCCAGCGGGTGAAGTAATAGATCACCCCGGGGAAGAAGCCTGCTTCGGCCACGCCGAGCAGAAAGCGCAGCACGTAGAACTGGGTTTCGTTCTGCACGAAGGCCATGGCCGTGGCCACCAGCCCCCAGGTGAACATGATGCGGGTCAGCCACAGGCGCGCGCCAACCTTTTGCAGCAGCATGTTCGAAGGCACCTCGAACAACGCATAACCGATGAAGAACAACCCGGCGCCAAAGCCATAGGCCGCGGCACTGATGCCCAGGTCGCTTTCCAGATGCGGGCGGACAAAGCCGATGTTGACGCGATCGAGGTAGTTGACGATGAACATGATGACGAACAGCGGCAGGACGTGGCGCTTGACCTTGGCCACGGCACAGGCCAGGGCGTCGCCTTCATTCCGGGTCGACGGAGCGAGGGTATCGTTCACTTGCGGATCTCCCACTAATTGTTTTTGTGCGGGGCGGAGTTGTCTGACATGACAGTGGGAGGGAGCATATGCGCGGCGCAGTTGTACGACAAGCTCAACAATGTCGTCAAAATTGCAAAATACAAGCTGTCAAAATACAAAATTTTCGAAAACGTGCCGGAATCGCGACGCTATGAAACGCCTGGAGCGTGGCAAAAATCAGCAAAAAATATTTCTATCGATTAACTTGTCATACAAGCACTGACAGCAACGGATCACATCATGGAACCCGAACGCCTGCGCAAACATGGCCACAGCCGTGCTCACGACCTAGTCTCCAGCCTGACCCAGCAGATCTTGCTGGGCACCTTCAAGCCCGGCGACAAACTGCCCTCGGAGAACACCCTGGTACGCGAGCACGGGGTAAGCCGCACCGTGGTCCGCGAAGCCTTGTCGAAACTGCAGGCATCGGGGCTGGTGGAACCACGCCACGGCATCGGTACCTTCGTGATGGAGCGCCAGGCCCAGGCTGGCCTGCGCATCGCTGCGGAAAGCGCGGCGAATGTGCGCGACCTGCTGGAGCTGCGCATTGGCCTGGAAGGCCAGGCGGCCGCCCTGGCCGCGCTGCGCCGTGATGATGGGCACCTGGCACGCATGCGCCAGGCGCTGGATGACTACCAGGACCTGGCCGCGGCGGGCGACAGTTGCATCGAGGCCGACCGGCGCTTTCACCTGTTGATTGCCGAGGCCACCGGCAACCTGTATTTCACCGAGATGCTGCTGCAGCTGGGCAATGGCCTGATCCCGCGCAACCGCATGGCGCTGGCTGAGCGCAGCGGGGCGAAGCTGGCGCGGCAGGCGTACCTGGCCAACCTCGAGCATGAGGCGATCCTCAATGCCATTCGCCGGCGAGACCCGGACGCCGCGCGGGCGGCTATCTGCCTGCACCTGTCCAATAGCCGCGATCGCCTGCTGCCTGAACAGGCCTGACCCACTCTCCGGTAGACGCGGCCTTGCGTCGCGACAGGGCCGCAAAGCGGCCGCCGGTTTTCAGCTTCTGTGCGCAAGCCGAGGGGCTGCTACGCAGCCCATCGCGACGCAAGGCCGCTCCTACACGAAGCCCTTGCAGGCGTAGTTACCAGGTCAGGCAGATCTTGCCGAAATGCCGGTTGCTCTCCTGGTAGCGGAACGCCTCGACGATCTGCTCCAGCTCGAAATGTTTGTCCACTACCGGCCGCAAGCCATTGGCATCGATTGCCCGCACCATGGCCTGCTGCTGGGCGCGGCTGCCCACCAGCACGCCCTGCAGGCGAATCTGCCGCACCAGCGCCTGCACCAGCGGCAACTGCCCGGCCACGCCGGTGAGGATACCGATCAACGACACATGCCCACCGATGCGCGCGGCAATCATCGACTGCTCCAACGTCGCCGGGCCGCCCACTTCGATCACATGATCGACGCCGCGGTTGCCGGTCAGCTCGCGCGCTTTCTCACCCCAGGCCGGGGTGCTCTTGTAGTTGATCAGGTGATCGGCCCCCAGGGCCTTCAAACGTTCGAGCTTGGCGTCGCTGGACGAGGTGGCGATCACCGTGGCGCCGGCGAGCTTGGCGAACTGCAGGGCGAAGATCGACACGCCGCCGGTACCTTGCACCAGCACCGTATCGCCGGGCTTGAGGTGGTCATCGCTCATCAGCGCGCGCCAGGCAGTGAGGCCGGCGGTGGTCAGGGTGGCGGCTTCGGCGTGGCTGAAGCCCTTGGGCGCCAGGGTGAAGGCGCTGGCACGGGCGGTGACCTGTTCGCGGGCATAACCATCGATACCATCGCCAGGCACCTTGGCGAAACCCTCGACATTGGCCTGGCCATCCAGCCAGTCGGGGAAGAAGGTGCTGACCACACTGTCGCCGACCTGGAACTCGCTGACACCGCTCCCCACCGCGACCACTTCGCCTGCGCCATCGGCCATGGGAATGCGCCGCTCGCTCGGCCCCCACATGCCGCTGACCACAGCGAAGTCGTGGTAGTTGAGGGAGCTGGCGTGCAGGCGAACGGTGATCTCGCCGGCCTGGGGTGCGGGAGCCTCGCTGGTGCCGACTTCGACCTTGTCGTAGCCGCCGCCGGGTTGTACGTAGATGGCCTTGCTGGTCATGGGTAGGGTCTCCGTGCAGGAAAAAGAATGAGCTTCAGCATAGACAGGTCCGGCCCTGTCGCCGGCAAGCCAGCGCCCACAAGGGCGCCATCGGACCTGGGAGTTGTGCATTACCAGTGGCAGCGGGCTTGGCCGCGATAGGGCCAGCACTGCCAACAGAAAAACTCAGCCCAGCATCACCTTCAATGCCCGGCAATCGGCCGCATGCCAGTCCACCAGTTCCGGCCATGGGTTGTCCGGCAAGTTCACCAGCACCGTGCGCGCCCCTGCTGCACGCCCACAGTCCAGGTCGAACCGATAATCCCCCACCATCACCAGCTCATGGGGTGCCACACCCCAGGCACTGGCGATCTTCAGCAACCCGTCTGGGCTCGGCTTGGGCGCTGCTTCGTCGCGCCCGAGAATGTGCTCGACCGGGAAGCAGTCGGCCAGGCCGATGGCCTCCAGCGTCACATGCGCAAGCTCACGGGCATTGCGGGTCAGAATGCCCAATCGGCAACCCCGCTCGGCCAGCTCGCGCACCAGCTCCACCGCCCCGGTCGCCGCCCTGGAGGCAACCGCCAGGTCGCGCTCGTGCTCCAACAGCCAGGCATGCTTGGCCGCCGCCTCGTCGGCTGGCAGGGCCGCCAGGTGGGTGAGGATGTCGTGCTCGGCCGGGATGTCCAGCGCCACGCGGATGGCGGCAAAGTCGTGCACGGCCACGGTCAGGGTGCCGTCCATGTCGAACACCCAGTTGCGGACCTCGCCCAGGCTCATGCCCAATCCTTGCGATGGCGGATCAGGCCTTCCTGGCACGACGACGCCACCAGTTGCCCGGCCTGGTTGAAGATGTTGCCACGGCAGAAGCCACGGGCGTTGCCCGCCCAGGGGCTGTCGGTGGCGTACAGCAGCCATTCATCGGCACGCAGGTTGCCGTGGAACCACAGCGAATGGTCGAGGCTGGCGATCTGCATGTCGCGTTGCCACACCGATTTGCCATGCGGCAGCAACGCAGTGGTCAACAGGCCGAAGTCCGAAGCATAGGCCAGCAGGTATTTGTGCAGCGCCGGAATGTCAGGCAGGTTGCCGTCGGCGCGGAACCAGGCGTACTTCACCGGGTCGCCGGGCTTGGGGTTGAACGGGTCGCGCTCGGTGACCGGGCGGATCTCGATCGGTTTGGCACACAGCACCTTGTCGCGGATGCGCTCGGGCAGTTGCTCGGCCATGGCCCGGGCCAGTTCGACTTCACTGGGCAGGTTCTCCGGGCCGACCACCTCGGGCATTGGTGCCTGGTGCTGGAAACCGTCCTCGTCGTACTGGAACGAGGCACTGCAGGTGAAGATGGTCTGGCCCTTCTGGATCGCCGTCACCCGCCGGGTGCTGAAGCTGCCGCCATCGCGCACGCGGTCTACCGAATACACCACCGGCAGGCTGGCATCGCCAGGGCGCAGGAAATACCCGTGCAACGAATGGACATGGCGTGCGTCTTCGACCGTCTGGCTGGCTGCCGACAACGACTGGCCCAGCACTTGCCCGCCATACAACTGGCGGAAGCCCAGGTCCTGGCTGCGTCCACGGAACAGGTTCTCCTCGATGGACTCGAGGCTCAACAGGTCGACCAGGTCGTCCAACACATGACTCATCGGGGGTTCTCCTAGCAAGGCAACACGTCTCTACAGCGCTGTTATGAGGGCAAATGATACAGGGTTTGTCATTCGCGCCGGGCATGGGCCTGTATTCAGGCGCGCAGGGTACGCTCCCAGTGTGCACGGTCGATGCGGTACAGCACATGCGGGCGCAGCGGGTCGCCCACAGGCAGGCGGGGGTGCTGGAAACTGCCGTGCAGGTCCTGCTGCATGCCGATGGCCTGCATGACTTTCTGTGACGGCAGGTTGCTCTCGCTAGTGAACGACACCACCTCTTCCAGGCGCAATTGGGCGAAAGCACAACGCAGGCAGGTCCACGCCGCTTCGCTGGCGAAACCCAGGCCCCAGTGGCGGCGTGCCAGGCGCCAGCCGATTTCCACCGCAGGTGTGAAATGGGCATCGAAGCCCACGTGCAACAGCCCGGTCATGCCAATGAACGCACCGCTGTCCTTGCGCTCCAGCGCCCACAGGCCGAAGCCGTATTCGTTGAAATGCCCGCGCACGCGGCCGATCAGCGCAGCCGCCTCCAGGCGTGTCAGCGGCGCCGGGAAGTAGCGCATCACCTGCGGGTCGGCGCACATCGCGGCGAACTCGCGCAGGTCTTCGTCGCGCCATTGGCGCAGCACCAGGCGTGCGCTTTCCAGTTGCAGGATGGGGGTCATGAGGCGTGCTCCGGTTTTACTGTCTTGCAGTTTACAGCGTAGGCGCGGGCGTGGCTTTCACCTAGCCGGTGCACACCCGAATGCAATTTTCACATGGCCTTCACCGCCCCCCGACAGGCGGCCTGAGAGGATGCCGCCATCACCGCCGCGCCAGGCGCGGCCATGCCAACGGAGCCATGCATGCTATCGAGCAACACCCTGGGGCACCCTGCCATCCACGCCCGGCGCAAGCGACGCCTGACCCGCAAAACCCTCGGCGCCGCACTTGGCTTGTGCATGGTCGTGGCGGCATTGACCACCTGGCTGGCGACGAGGACGCATATCGTGGACCTTGGCAACGGGCAACAACTAAGCGATAGCGGCCTGCTGAAGGACTGGGCTGACGGTGCGGTGATCGTGATGATTCGCCACGCCGAGCGCTGCGACAGCGCCCCCGGGCCATGCCTGGACGACCCCAGCGGTATCACCGTGGCCGGCAGCCAGGCCGCCAGCCGGGTTGGCCAGGGGCTGCAGCAGTTGGGCCTGGCCAACGCCGATATGCTCAGCAGCCCGAAATTGCGCACGCGGCAGACTGCGCATTTCATTCTTGGCCAGGCGGTGGCCAGTGAGGACTGGCTGGAAGGGTGTGACAGCCAGTTCGCTCGGGAAGCGATGGCACGCAAGCGGCCCGGGCATAACCTGGTGCTGGTGACCCACAATGGTTGCATCGACCATTTTGCCCGCCAGCAAAAGGTGGTGGGCGGCGAGCGTGAAAGCGGGTATGCCAGCGCGCTGTTCGTCTCGGTGGATGGCAATGGCAAGGCGCGTATCCTCGGGCGCCTGAACGAGCCCGACTGGCAGCGGGTACTGTCCAGCATCGCGAAATAGCACTGCGCACTTTGCTGTGCCGGCCTGGTACCGCGAAACAACACTGCGCCCTTTGTTGTGCCCGGCCTGGTACCGCGAAATAACACTACGCCCTTGTAGGAGCGGCCTTCTGCCGAAAAAGGGCTGCGCAGCAGCCCCAAGGTGCTGGCGCACATGCACAACGTGACGGGGCTGCTGTGCAGCCCTTTTGCGGCAGAAGGCCGCTCCTGCAGGGCTCGCATTGCGATAGCAACCACACCCCCGGAACTGGCAAGATCAGCGCTGGCCCCGATTACGAAACCGCCATGCCGCTGCCGCTGATCTACCACGAAGACTACAGCCCGGAGTTCCCTGCCGAACACCGCTTTCCGATGGACAAGTTCCGCCTGCTGCACGACCACCTGATCGACAGCGGGCTGACCACCGACCAGGCCCTGCTGCGCCCGCAGATCTGCCCCAACGACATCCTGGCCCTGGCTCACGACCGCAGCTACATCGAGCGCTACCTGAACGGTGACCTGTCCCGTGAGGACCAGCGGCGCCTCGGCCTGCCCTGGAGCGAGGCCCTGGCCCGGCGTACCGTCCGCGCCGTAGGTGGCTCGTTGCTGAGCGCCGAGATGGCACTGCAGCACGGCATCGCCTGCCACCTTGCCGGTGGCACCCACCATGCCCATTACGATCACCCTGCCGGCTTCTGCATCTTCAACGACCTGGCGGTGATCAGCCGTTACCTGCTGGAGGCCGGGCGGGTTCATCGGGTGCTGATCTTCGACTGCGATGTGCACCAGGGCGACGGTACCGCGCGCATCCTGCACGACACGCCAGACGCCATCACCGTATCGCTGCACTGCGAACAGAACTTCCCGGCCCGCAAGGCGCAGAGCGACTGGGACATCCCCTTGCCACGCGGCATGGGTGACGCGGCCTACCTGAAGGTGGTCGACGATGCCCTGAACTACCTGCTGCCGCTGTATCGTCCCGACCTGGTGCTGTATGACGCCGGTGTCGATGTGCACAAGGACGACGCCCTGGGCTACCTGCAACTGACCGACGCAGGCGTTGCCGCGCGTGACGAAGCGGTGCTGCGCCACTGCCTGGGCCGCGACATCCCGGTGGTGGGGGTGATCGGCGGCGGTTACAGCAAGGACCGGGTAGCGCTGGCCAAGCGTCATGGCATCCTCCACCACAGTGCGGCGCGTGTCATCGGTTGTTCACAATGACTGTGGAGCCGCTTGTGGATAACCTGCGGGAAAGGCGCTGCAGCCCTTGATGGCCGAGGCCTGCAAGCGCCTGATCATTTTTTGACCAGTGCTTCCATGGGCCACGCTGCGCTAGAATGCGCCTCTTTTCCACAGCCTGCTGCCCACCATGCCCGATCTGAAACCCGCCGCCCCCTCCCTTGCTGCCGTCATCGGCGCTGGCCCCGCCGGCCTGATGGCTGCAGAAGCACTGGCCCAGGCGGGCCTGACGGTGGAAGTGTTCGATGCCATGCCCTCGGTCGGCCGCAAGTTCCTGCTGGCGGGTGTCGGCGGTATGAACATCACCCATTCCGAGCCTTACCCGGCCTTCGTCGGCCGTTATGCCGAGCGCCAGGACAACATCGACGCCCTGCTGCGCGACTTCGACGCCGAGGCCTTGCGCCAGTGGATTCATGACCTGGGCATCGAGACCTTTGTCGGCACCTCGGGCCGGGTGTTCCCCACCGACATGAAAGCCGCGCCATTGCTGCGCGCCTGGCTCAAGCGCCTGCGCGACAGCGGGGTGGTTATCCACACCCGTCACCGCTGGTTGGGCTGGAATGCCGAAGGGGCGTTGCGGATGGCTTATCCACAGGGAGAACGGTTGCTTACCCCTGCCGTGGTGGTATTGGCACTGGGCGGCGGCAGTTGGGCGCGACTGGGTTCCGACGGCAGCTGGCAAGCGCTGCTGGCCGAACGGGGTGTGGATATCTCACCCCTGCAGCCGAGCAACTGTGGTTTCGAAGTGGCCGGCTGGAGCGCGCTGCTGAAGGAAAAGTTTGCCGGTGCGCCGCTGAAGAACATTGCCTTGAGCGTCCCTGGCAGCGCGCCGCGCAAAGGTGAGTTCATTCTTACGGCCCAGGGTGTGGAAGGCAGCCTGGTGTATGCCTGGTCAGCGCCGGTGCGCGAAGCCATCAACCGTACCGGCCAAGGGCAGTTGCTGCTTGACCTGTTGCCGGACAAGCCGGTGGAAAAAGTCGCCCAGGCGCTTGCCAGGCCCCGAGGCTCGCGCTCCATGGCCAAGCACCTGCACAGCCAGCTGGGCATCGATGGGGTCAAGGCGGCGCTGTTGCGCGAACTGACCGACCAGGCGACCTTTGCCGACCCTGACGCGCTGGCGAGGGCGATCAAGGCATTGCCGATCACGCTGGTACGCACGCGGCCACTGGATGAAGCGATCAGCAGTGCGGGAGGGGTGCGTTTCGAGGCCCTGGATGAAGGCCTGATGCTGCAGAGCATGCCGGGAGTGTTCTGCGCTGGCGAGATGCTGGACTGGGAAGCACCGACCGGGGGCTATCTGCTGACCGCGTGCTTTGCCAGCGGGTTGCGCGCCGGGCGGGCGGCGGCGGATTGGCTGACGCGGCTTTCCTGACAGATTGCCGGGCTGCTTCGCAGCCCTTTCGCGACACCCGGCCGCGCCCGAAAAACGGCACATTGCCGAGGGTTTGCGCTGTCCTTGTAGGAGCGGCCTTGTGTCGCGATGGGCCGCAAAGCGGCCCCAAAAAACCTCAAGGCTTACGCTTGCGCGGCCCACCATTGAAGCTCGGCACCTTGCGTACCGCCTTCACCGCTGGCGCTGCACTACCCGCCTCGGCACTGTCCATCCAACGCCCCAAGCCACGCTTGGCGCTGTTTTCCTTCGGCTTCTTGGGCTTCTTCGGCTTCTTGATCACCTGGCCGCTGGCATCGGTCATCGGTACCCGGTGATCGGGGATGAAATCCGGCTCTTCATGGCGCGGCAGGGTCTGCCGGGTCAGCACTTCGATTGCCGCCAGCAACTGCACTTCATCGGCACACACCAGCGAAATCGCTTCGCCCTTGTTGCCGGCACGCCCGGTACGCCCGATGCGGTGCACGTAGTCCTCGGCAACGATCGGCAGGTCGAGGTTGACCACCAGTGGCAAGTCATCGATATCCAGGCCGCGGGCCGCCACGTCAGTGGCCACCAGCACCTGGATTTCGCGGGCCTTGAAGCTGTCCAGGGCGCGCTGGCGGGTGGCTTGCGGGCGGTCACCGTGGATGCCGTCGGCATTCACACCCTCGGCCAGCAAGCGCTCCACCAGCTGGTCGACACCATTGCGGGTCTTGGCGAACACCAGCACCTGCTTCCAGCGCTGCTTGCGCAGCAGGTGACAGAACAGGTCGACCTTGCGTTTTTTATCCACAGGCACCAGCCACTGCTTGACGCTGCTGGCCGTGGCATTGCGCGGGCTGACTTCGATGCTCAGCGGGTCATTCAGGGCCAGGCCCGCCAGCATGCGGATCTGCTCGGAGAAGGTGGCGGAGAACAGCAGCGTCTGGCGCTTGCGTGGCAGTGCGGCGTACACCGACTGCAGCTCTTCGGCAAAGCCCAGGTCGAGCATGCGGTCGGCTTCGTCGAGTACCAGGGTCTGCACCTGGTTGAACTTCACCGCGTTCTGGCGGAACAGGTCGAGCAGACGCCCGGGGGTAGCCACCAGCAGGTCGACACCGCGACGCAGGCGCATCATCTGCGGGTTGATGCTGACCCCGCCGTACACCGCGTAGGTGCTCAGCGGCAGGTTCTCGGCGTATTCGCGCACGTTGTTGTGCACCTGCTCGGCCAGTTCACGGGTAGGCACCAGCACCAGCGCGCGGATCGAGTTGCTGGCCACCTTCTCGCCTTCCAGTGCCAGGCGCTGCAGCACGGGCAAGGCAAAGCCGGCGGTCTTGCCGGTGCCGGTCTGGGCTGCGGCCATCAGGTCACGACCAGCCAGCACGGCGGGGATGGCTTTGGCCTGCACCGGGGTCGGGGTGGTGTAGTCCAACTGCTGCAAGGTGCGCAGCAGCGGTTCGATCAGGCCGAGTTTGGCGAAATTCATGGCAATACCGTCAGGGGGTTCAGCGAAGGCGGCAAGTTTACCGCATCGCCCCTGTCTACTTGCAGATTTCACCTTTCAGCGGCTGCGCAGGTTCGGGCGCCCTGCGCCACTGCGGCAGGCCGATCAACACCACCGCGCCGATGATCACCGCCATCGCCACGCACTCTTCGGCACCGATCTGCTCGCCGGCGAAGACGATGCCCAGCAGCACCGCCACCGCCGGGTTGACGTAGGCATAGCTGGTAGCAGCTGCCGGGCGCACATGCTTGAGCAGGTACATGTAGGCACTGAAGGCCAGGATCGAGCCGAACAATACCAGGTAGGCCAACGCTCCCCAGCCGGCGGCGGTAGGCATCTGCGTCATGCGCTCGCCAGACAGCACGCTGCCCAGCAACAGCACGGCACCACCAACCAGCATTTCTGCGGCACTGGCCATCGGCCCCTGGGGTAACGGCAGGGTCTTGCTCCACACCGAGCCGAATGCCCAGGACGCTGCGGCAAAAATGATCAGCGCCGCGCCAATCGGGCTGGCCTGCAGGTTGGAGCCCAGGTTCAGCAGGCCGATACCCACCAGCCCGAGGGCGATGCCCGCCCACTCCAGCCTGGAGTTGCGGTGCCCGAACAGCAGGCCGAACAGCAAGGTAAACAGCGGCACCGTTGCCACCGCCAGCGCCGCCACGCCCGAGGCCACCCCGGCATGCTCGGCCACGGTCACGCCGCCGTTGCCGCAACTGAGCAGCAGGAAGCCGATCGCCCCCGCCGCCCGCCACTGCGGCCAGGTCGGCGCCGGCACGCCGCGCCAGCGCAGGAAGCCATACAGCAGGCCACCGGCAATCAGGAAGCGCACCCCGGCCATCAGCATCGGCGGCCAGCTTTCGACGCCGATACGGATGAACAGGTAGGTAGACCCCCAGACCAGGTACAAGGCCAGGAAAGCGCCGATGAGCAACAACGGGAAGCGACGGGAGGCAGGCATGGGGCACACTCGAAATCCGTTTACGGGTGGCTTAGTTTAGAAAGGCAGGCGTTCAAACTTAAGTTACAAAACTGCTTTAAATCGCCAGAACACTTTGCATTTCATGGTTATTCGGGCACTTTTCAAACGAATCGTAACCAGGCAGGTACAACCCATGGACAAATACGACCGCATGCTGCTCGCCGCCCTGCTCGACAACGGTCGCGCCACCTTCGCGCAACTGGCGCGCCAGGTGAACCTGTCGGCGCCAGCGGTGGCCGAACGGGTGGCCAAGCTGGAGGCCAGCGGGGTCATCACCGGCTACCAGGCCAAGGTCGACATGAGCAAGATCGGCCTGCCGATCCAGTGCGTGATCGAGCTACGCCTGGCCAGCCACGGTAACCAGCAGGCCTATGAAGCATTGACGCAGATCCCCCAGCTGACCGAATGCCACCGGGTCACCGGTGACCCCTGCGTGATCATGCAGGCCGCGGTGGGCTCGATGCCCGAGCTGGAAGAGCTGATCAACCGGGTCGCGCAGTTCGGTTTCAGCAAAACCTCGATCATTCTTTCCAGCGCCGTGGAGCGGCGAGTGCCGCTGGCGCAGCTGGAGAAGAAGCCCTAGTTGTACCTGGCCAGGGTTTCGCGAACCTTCGCCGCCGGGGTTTTCTGCAGGCGGCAGAGCAGCTCGTGGGACAGCTGCTGCACACCGTGGCTCTGGCGCAGCACGCCGGCCAGGTGCTGCAACAGGTTGGCGGCCATTTCGGCATCGGCCATGGCCCGGTGCGCGGTCCCCGTATGCGGCAGCCCGGCCCAGCGGGTCAAGGTACCCAGCTTGTGGTTCGGTGCCGCCGGCAGCAGGCGCCGGGACAACAACAGCGAACAGGCAAAGGCCTGGCTACGGCTACGGCCGATGCGGCTCAGTTCATAGTCCCAGAACTTCTGGTCGAACGCAGCGTTGTGCGCCAGCAGCGGAGTGCCGCCGACGAACTCGGCCACTTCGTTCATCACCTCGTCTACCGGCGGCGCACTGCGCAGCATGGCGGTGGTGATGCCGGTCAGCCCGGCAACGAAGGCTGGCACCGGAACACCTGCGTTCATCAGGCTCTGGTAGCGCTCGACGATGCGTCCGCGCTCCAGCATCACCACCGCCACCTCGGTGGCGCGGCAGCCGGCGCCGGGGCTGATGCCGGTGGTTTCAAAGTCGATGACAGCGATACGTTCCATGCAAGGGCCTCAGTGTTTGAGCAACAGCGCACCCTCGATGGGCACATAATGGGTGGCGGCACGGATCAGCGAGAGTGCCGTGAGCCCAGGCACACCATACACCACCGCCTCGGTGCCATGGCGCTGGATCACCCGCTCCAGCAGGAGGTCGAAATCACCGTCGCCGGAGGCCAGCACCACCTGGTCGACACGGCTGGCGGCATCCATCACGTCCAGGGTAATGCCGACATCCCAGTCACCTTTGGCCGAGCCGTCGCTGCGCTGGATGAAGGGCTTGAGCCGCACGTCGAAACCGAGGTTACGCAAGATCTGCTGGAACTGTTGCTGCTTGCTGTCGCCACGGTCGATGGCATAAGCCACGGCTTCGATGATCTGGCCTTCGCGGCTGACAGCGTTCCACAACGCGGTGTAGTTGAAATGGCAACCGTAGGCCTGGCGCACGGTGTAGTAGAGGTTCTGCACATCGGCGAACAACGCGATCTTTTTCACCTGGGCATCTCTTTTCAGGCCGGGATTGCTGGGGGCTGCCTTGCAGCGCTTCGCGGGCACGCCCGCTCCCACAGTTATTCACGCGATACTTGTGGGAGCGGGCGTGCCCGCGAAGGGGCGCACAGCGCCCTCAAAATTGCCAGCAGTATGCCAGACCTGTCAGACGTACGGATCGTCGTCCGAGAAGAACCCGCCATCATCGCTGCCATAATCGCTGTCGGCATAACCACCTTGGTCGCTGCCCCAACCACCATTGTCGGCAACGTGCTGCTGTGCGCCCGTATCGTTCCAGCCACCGCTGTCACTGGCGGGCGCCGGCTCTTCCTTGATCACTTCGACAACCTCCTGCGGCTGCGCATCATGGTGGAACAGGCTGCTGATGCCCTGCGCCAGCAAGACACCGCCGGCCACGCCGGCCGCAGTCTGCATCGCCCCACCCAGGAAACTGCTGGCACCACTGCGCGCCGGCGCGGTGGTAAAACCGGGCTGCTGCATTTGCGGCTGGGAATAGCCAGGCGCCGCCGGTTCGCGCCAGCCGCCAGTCGATGGCGCCGGGGCGGCAACAGCGGGTTGCGGTTGCATTGCCGAAGCCGCACTGCGGCCACCCGAACCGAAGATGCTGGAAAGGAAACCACCGCCGCCACTGCTTGGCGCACTGCTGGCACGTGCAGCCTCAGCCTGGGCACGCGCCTGCTTCAGTTCGGCTTCCAGTTGCTTGTTCTGCTCGTCGAGGCGCTTGATCGCAGCCTCCTGGACCAGGATCGCCTGGGCCATGTAATAAGGTGCCGCCGGTTGCTGGCGCACATGCTCCTCGATCCGAGCCTGAGCCTGTGCATCACGTGGCTGGCTCGGGTCCTCGGCTTGCTTGATGCGGCTGAACAGGCCGTCGATCAGGGTTTGTTCTTCGGTATTCATGGGGCAACCTCATGGGGTAGCGGGACAACGGACAGCGTCAAAGATGGGGCGTACAGGCCTGGGATTCAATCACCGGCGCCGTGAAACTTTTTTCAGCAAATGACGGCCCCTGGGCTGCTTTGGGCTAAAGTTAGGCCCCTGTTTTTGCTGCCATGCGATGTTGACTGATGAATCCGCTGAGCGTCCTGCGCGACTCCTTGTACTTCTTCCGCCGCCACCTGCCGAGCATTCTCCAGTTGTGCCTGCCCCTGGTGGTGCTGGAGGCCCTGTTCACCCAACTGCTGTACCGCCAGCTGGGCGAGCAGGCATCGCCAGCCTACGGCATGCTGGTCAGCCTGCTGTTCTACCCGCTGTACAGCGCCGCACTGATCCTGTACCTGGACACCCGCAGCAACGGCCAGGACATCGCCAAGCGCAACCTGTTCGCCCGCGCCGTGCAACTGTGGCCGCAACTGGCCCTGCTGATCCTGATCAGCTCGCTGCTGATCATGGCCGGCTTGGCGCTGTTCGTCTTCCCGGGCGTGTGGATCATGATCAACCTGGTGTTCGCCGAGTACCTGCTGGTGCTGCGCGGCCGGCCGGTGGTGCAGTCGATGCGTGACAGCGCAAGCATGACTACCGGACACTTCCTGCGCATCATGGTTTGCGTGCTGGGGGTACTGGCACCGATCTGGCTGATCGATGGGCTGCTGTTGATGGCGTTCCCCGAGCCATCGCCCGGCCTGGAACTGGCCATGGACAGCCTCAGCGGCTTCCTGCAACTGTTCAGCACGGTAGTGCTGTATCGGCTGTTCATGCTGCTGGAATCCCCACCTGAGCGCTGACAGGCAGCAGGCTTACCTGATCGGTGTTATCAGGAGCTCGGTAGTCCCAGTAATATTGACGTTCAGGTGGTCGAGATAACCACCTCGTCGATCGAAACTTCTACCATCGCTCGGGTTGTCGCCTATTTCCACAGTCTGCCCAAGGTGGTCTCGCCACCGGCAACGAAGCTGTCGTCCATCCCACGCAAGGGGTTGGAGCTTGAAGAAATTGATCGCATCAGCAGCGACATACATACCGACATAGCCTTTATGGCTACAGGCCAGCCGGCGCCCTTTGCGGCTTGAAGTACCACCAATCAGGTAGTGCAACCGATCACTGGTTTTTGAGCGGAAATTGAATTTGAAGATGCGGCGACCGTCGTCATACGCTTGGCGGGGGTCGCCTTTGATCAGCCAGTCCCAACGCCCCGGGACGATGGATTCGGCGTAGTCTTCCTCTGTGCTGAGCACTATCGGATGGGCGGCTCCCTGGTGAAGCGCATGAATGGTGCAATCGAAGATTTTCAGTGTACCGAAGGACATCGGATCATCGGTGGAGATATCGCTGAGATTCATCATGTAGAGCCCCAATTTGTGAATGGGAAGAAAGGCAGCTGACGCCGCCTCACTCCATTCTTTTCATTGCTGCGGCCCAACAGCAGCACGAAAGGGTTCCCACTCGGTAGCCTCACATGCCGGATATCCCTCCGAACGCCACATAACCCGCGCCATGCAGCGCGCCCCGCCGCCTCGAGTGCCACAGTTCCCCCATGTTCCTCGGGGTTTGGCACGTGCCGTCGCCTCGGCCACCAATGGGTCATCCGGCCATGGACAGCCTCAGCGGCTTCTTACGACTGTTCAGCACTGTGGTGTTGTACCGCCGGTTCATGTTGCTGGAAGGCGAAGCTCGCGGTCAGGGCATGAAGGAAAGACTTCGTTCTGCGTAGTGGCCAGCCTTGGCAATAAGGTGATGAACCTTGAATGCCTGCACAGGAGCGCATCAACGAAGGTCAAATCTGACCTTCCTGCTGAAACCGTCAACCTGAACCTCACGGGTGGAGCACTCCGATGGAAAATACTTCCAGTGACACTTCCTGGCCGGAACACAGTTTTCATGGCCGTATCTACATGATTCATGGGGATCGCAAGATCCCGATCCATCTCAGCAAGGCAACCGATATCCCCGTAGCAAGCCTGATCGCCAACGATTGGTTGGAGTCAGGGGGCGATAAAGCGACAAGGTTCAACTTCAGGTTCCACTCCAGAACCAAAGACCGACTGCATCATCATATCTTCAGCACCCATTACGCCGTGAAACGACAGTTGATGATCAGCG
Organism: Pseudomonas sp. LAM2023; assembly: GCF_016620375.1. Taxonomy (NCBI): domain Bacteria; kingdom Pseudomonadati; phylum Pseudomonadota; class Gammaproteobacteria; order Pseudomonadales; family Pseudomonadaceae; genus Pseudomonas; species Pseudomonas sp. LAM2023. The sequence goes on from NZ_JAENHV010000015.1 coordinate 99,357, forward strand.
ACAACGGTTACTTGGGCCTTTACCTGCCAGTAACACAAGGCGACTACTTCAAGCTCGAGCCCTTGGAAATCACAGAACGGTTTATTCGATGCCGCTGGCGCGACCATTTGGGACACCAGGTGAAGGCCAAGGCCACGGAAACGTTTGCTTGCGACCATAGGGCCTACCTCACCGTAGGCGAAGGGCAGCTACACGAGTTTTTGATCGAACGTAGCCTGCCAAACTGAATTCTCCGCTCGCTTCAGGTGCCGCGCGGCTTCGCCCGTGCGGTAGCTTCGGCCACCAACGGGTCATCCGGCCAGTAATGCTTCGGGTAGCGTCCTTTCAGGTCTTTCTTCACTTCGGCATAGGTCGTACGCCAGAAGCTGGCCAGGTCCTGGGTCACCTGCACCGGCCTGCGTGCCGGTGACAACAGGTGCAGCTTGACCTGCAGGCGGCCATTGGCGATGCGTGGCGTGTCGGCCAGGCCGAACAGCTCCTGCAGGCGCACCGCGAGGATCGGCGGGTTTTCGCTGTAATCCAGGCGGATATTCGACCCGGACGGCACTGCCAGGTGCGCGGGGGCCTGTTCTTCCAGGCGCTGCGGCAACGGCCAGGGCAACAGGTTGCGCAGCATCGACGGCAGGTCCAGCGCGGTGAAATGGCTGAGGCGCGAGACTTTGCCCAGGTACGGCTGCAACCAGTCTTCCAGGCTGGCGAGCAGGGCCTCGTCGCTGAGGTCGGGCCATTCGCTGTGGCCCTCCTTGGCCAGGTCGAGCTGGCGCAACAACGCTACACGTGCCTGCCATTGGCGCAGCTCTGGGGTCCAGCTCAAGAGGTTCAGACCCTTGCGCCGGACCAGCCCCAGCAGCGCCCGGGCCCGCGCCTCGTCGTCCAGGCCGGGCAACGGTTGGCGGCTGAGGATCAGCTCGCCAACCTTGACTTGTCGCTCGGCACGCAACACCTGCTCGCGCTCATCCCAGTCGAGCAGATCAACCCGCTCCACCTGCTCGGCGAGTACGCCATCGAGCAGTGCCGGGTCGAATTCCGCCGCCAGGTAGATGCGTTCTTCACGCTGGCCCTGGCGGCTGCCCAGATCGGCAATCACCAACCAGGGGCACTTCATCAGTCCATCGACCTCGGCAAACAGCGCCGCACGGCCATTGGCCAGCCGGTACTCCGCACCACCCTCGCGGCGCTGCTGGGCGATGCGGTCTGGGTAGGCCAGCGCCAGCAGGGCGCCCAGCCAGCGTGGGTGGTCCGGGTCGGCCACCGGCGCCCGCGGCTTGCCGCGCAGCAAACCACGGTACTGACGCGCCAGCTGGCGGGCCCGCTGCACGCCGCCCTGGCTGCCACGGGCGGCCTTGCTCTCGCCACTGACCAGCGCCAACCGACCATGCAGGTCGGCACCGCCGCCCCGCTGAATATCCCGCTCGCCCAGTAGCGCAGCGACGTCGCAGGCCATCTGTGCCAACCCCAGGTCCTGACCGCGCAGCAGCAAATGCGCAATACGGGGGTGTGCCGGCAGCTCGGCCATGGCCTGGCCATGCTCGCTGAGGCTGTCGCGGCTGCCGGGCTTGTAGGCATTGAGCCGTGCCAGCAGGTCCTGGGCCTGGGCGAACGCGGCAGCCGGTGGCTGGTCGAGCCAACGCAACTGCTCGGGCGTCACGCCCCAGCGCGCCAGTTGCAAGGCCAAACCGGCCAGGTCGGCCTGCAGGATTTCGGCACTGCCATGGGCAGCCAGTTGCTCATGCTGAGCCTCGGACCACAATCGGTAGCACACGCCGGGCTCCAGGCGGCCAGCACGCCCGGCGCGCTGGGTGGCGCTGGCGCGCGAGATGCGCTGGGTGTCCAGGCGGGTCATGCCGCTGCCGGGATCGAAGCGCGGTACCCGTGCCAGGCCGGCATCGATCACCACCCGCACACCGTCGATGGTCAGGCTGGTCTCGGCAATATTGGTGGCCAGCACTACCTTGCGCAGGCCCTTGGGCGCCGGGTCGATGGCCGCGCGCTGGGCATCGAGGTCGAGTTCGCCATGCAGCGGACACAGCAGGATTTCGCGCCGTTCTCCCAGCGCTTCCTGCAGGCTCTGGTGCACCCGGCGGATCTCGGCCTGGCCAGGCAGGAACACCAGCACACTACCGGCTTGCTCGGCCAACGCCTGCAACACGCTGTCCACTACCCGTGGCTCGATGAACTCACCCGGCTGGAAGGGGCGTCCCCAGCGGATATCCACAGGGTGCATGCGGCCTTGGCTGCTGACCACCGGGGCCTCGTCCAGCAAGCGCGACAGGCGCTCCCCTTCCAGAGTCGCAGACATCAGCAGGATCTTCAGTGGCGGGTCGTCCCGCAGCAATTCGCGACCATTCAGGCTCAGCGCCAGGGCCAGGTCGGCGTCAAGGCTGCGCTCGTGAAACTCGTCGAAGATCAGCAACCCTACCCCCTCCAGCGCCGGGTCGGCCTGCAGGCGGCGGGTGAGGATGCCTTCGGTCACCACTTCGATGCGCGTGTTCGGCCCAACCTTGCTGTCCAGCCGAATGCGGTAGCCCACCGTTTCGCCGACCTTTTCGCCCAGCTCGCTGGCCAGGCGCTCGGCTGCAGCCCGGGCCGCCAGGCGCCGTGGCTCGAGCATCAGAATGCTCTGCCCGGCCAGCCAGGGCTCGCTGAGCAGCGCCAGCGGTACGCGGGTGGTCTTGCCGGCGCCGGGCGGCGCCTCGAGCACCGCTTCGTCACGGTTTTGCAGGGCTTCGCGCAAGGCGGGCAAGACAACATCGATCGGTAATGAAATCATGGTGGTCCTCGAACAATCCCGCGAGTATAACGGCGAACCCAGCCTGCTCTATCATGGTCTTAGCTTCAGGTGCAGGCGCTTCGCTTGCCCTGCTGAACACCTTTTCGGAGATTCACATGCGCATCCCAACCCGCGTCATCGGTAGCGCCCTCATCGTCACCCTGCTGGCCCAACTGACTGCCTGCGGCACCATTCTCTACCCGGAACGTCGCGGCCAGATCGGCGGCAAGATCGACCCTGTGGTTGCTGCAATGGATGCCATCGGCATCCTGTTCTATGTGATTCCGGGGCTGATCGCCTTCGGCATCGACTTCGCCACGGGCGCCATCTACTACTCAGGCGGGCGCAGCGCCCAGGTCGATCCGGTCAAGCTGCGCGAGGCGGTCAGCCCCGATGGCAAGGTCGACAACCTGAAGCTACAAGCCATCCTCGAGAGCGAACTGGGCCAACGCCTGCCGTTGAACGACCCACGGCTGACCCAGCATCGCGGCAGCATCGAACAACTTGCCACCCTGGACCTGGTACCGTCGGCCTGAACCGTAAGGACACTGCCCAAGGATGACCACCACCCCGGCTGAACACCAGCGCCTGCTGCGCCTGGCCACGCGCGCTTCATTGGCAGTAGCCGGCATCCTGGTCCTGAGCAAGGCCGTGGCCTGGTGGCTGAGCGGCTCGGTCAGCCTGCTGGCCGGGCTGACCGACTCGGCACTGGATGCCGTTGCCTCGTTCCTCAACCTGCTCGCCGTGCACTATGCGCTGCGCCCGGCCGACGACGATCACCGTTACGGCCACGGCAAGGCCGAAGCCCTGGCCGGCATGGCACAGGCGTTGTTCATCGGGGTCAGTGCAGTGCTGATCGGGGTGCAGGCGGCCGAGCGCCTGCATAGCCCGAAGCCGTTGGGCGATACCGACATCGGCATCGCAGTGATGGTGCTGTCGCTGGTGTTGACGCTCGCCCTGCTGGCTTTGCAGTACAAGGTCATCCGCCTGACCGGCTCCACGGCGGTGCGCGCCGACTCCCTGCACTACCGCTCGGACCTGCTGCTCAATGGCAGCATCCTCCTGGCGTTGCTGCTGGCACGCTTTGGCTGGCCGCAGCTGGACGCACTGTTCGGCCTGGGCATCGCTGCCTACATCCTGTGGAGCGCGCTGCAGATTGCCAGGGAGAGCACGGCCATCCTGATGGACAAGGAACTGCCCGGCGATGTCGGCGAGGACATGGCCACGCTGGTACTGGCCATACCCGGCGTGAAAGGCGTGCACGACCTGCGTACGCGGGTATCAGGCAACCAGTGGTTCGTGCAGTTGCACCTGGAACTGCCGGGGATGTTGCCGCTGGATGAAGCGCATGGCCTGTGCGTCAAGGCCTCGGAAGTCATCCGTCAGCGCTATCCGCAGGCCGATGTAATGGTGCATGCCGACCCGGTGTGAACCTGCCAGGGCCCTGTCGCTGGCAAGCCCGCTGCCACGCGTCAGTTGATGCTGTAGCCTCGGCCACTGAAGCAGGCCCCCAGCGCTCGCCGATAGTTATCGGCCACATTGGCCGGCGGCGCATACGCCGCTGTCGCCGGGTCGAACCCTGACTGGCTGACCGCCCAGCGGTGGCACAGGTAACGGTCTAGGTCCTGCTGCTCCTGCCCCTGCCCATGCATCGGGTAAGCCACCACATCATAACCACCGCCCACAGGGGGCGACGCGGTTTCAGGCGGGTTGACCACCACGTACTCGCGGCTGTCGGCCAGGTACTGGTAATAGGTATCGGCCACCACGAAGAACAGCGCCCCACCCAACCAGACTTCCCGCGCATAGGGCGGCAGGTATTCGACACGCATGCCGTAGGGCGGGGTAACCACGACATACCTGCCCGCGTGCGGGCGGAACCAGTAGCCACCGGAGTAGAAATAGTCATCGCCACGGTAGGGCAGTTTCCAGTAACGGTCCGGGAACTGATCGAGGGTGTGCCCAGGGCGATACTGCGGCCCTGGGCCCCAGCCATCGCCATGCCCATCCGGGCGCCCCTGCCAGTCGCCGCCGGGCCGTTGCCCCGGGCCGCCGGCTTGCCAGTAGCGGTGTTCACCATGGCGACGCGGAATGTCCTGGTAGTAGCCTTGGCGTGGCGGCTGCGTCTGTTGCACTTCGTCGCGCGAGTTGAGTGCGCGAGCGGGCGCCTCGCCAGGCCCTTCGGCCATCACCGCGAAGCTGATGCCCACCCCCAACACACCAACACCTGCCAACTGCCAGATGCGCGACTTCATGGTATTCCTCTCGGTAGAAAAAACGGCGCTGGCAAGCAGTCTACCGCGCCTAACACACGGGCCAAGGAATTTTCACGGGCATGAAAAAAGGGAGGCCGCAGGGCCTCCCTTCAGAAATTTGTCGTCCGTGCTCGGCACTTGTGGCGCCGGCTCACCTCACACCGTCTTCTGGAAGGTGTGTAGCCCGGGGGCCTGGCACATCCTGTTGGATGGCTGGCCGCGACCGCCCGCCTGGGGCACGTCGCCGTGGACTGATGTCCGGGCAGTGATTCTGTGGATAAAGATACCGGACAGGGTGCGGCAGCGGATTGCGAAGATTGCTCGGATAAATAGCACTTGCGCAATTTTTCGCCCCGGATTGATAATTCGCCGCAATCGGAACAGAAAAGGCATAAACCATGAGCAAACTTGACCGCTACGACCTGAGCATCCTCGCCGAATTGCAGCGCGATGCGCGCATTTCCAACCAGGAACTGGCCGAACGCATTGGCCTGTCGCCTTCGCCATGCTCGCGTCGGGTCAAGCAACTGGAGGATGATGGCTACATCTCGCGCCAGGTGGCCCTGCTCGACCGCAAGAAGCTCGGCCTGAGCCTGACTGCCTACGTGCTGATCGGCATGGACCGCCACACCCCGGAGCGCTTCGAAACCTTCGAGGCGGCCATCCGCAACCTGCCCCAGGTACTCGAATGCAGCCTGGTGACCGGGATGGATGCCGACTACCAGCTGAAGGTGGTGGTGCCGGACATGGACCATTATCAGAAGCTGTTGCTGGGTAGCCTGACCCGTATCGAAGGCGTCACCAGCGTGCGCTCGAGCTTCGTGCTCAACCAGGTGCTGGCCAGCACCGAGCTGCCATTGACCCACCTGCGCTGAACGCTCTCGCCAGCCGGCGTATAATCGGCTGCTCAGCCTGCCTGGAGAACACTGATGGATCCCGCCGTATTTGAAGAGTGGATGATGATCATCCTGGTCACCGTGCTGATCGGTTTCATGGGCTTTATCGTCTGGGACCTGGCGAAAAAGTCCAAGGCAGGCAAGTTTGGTACGTTGATCCTGTTCTTCGTGCTGGGGCTGGGGGTGTTGGCCTTTATCATCAAGAGCGTGGTGGTGGGATTTCTCGAAGGGGTGTAGGGCTGGAGAAAGCCGGGAGCGCTTTGCGCTCCTTTCGCGACACAAGGCCGCTCCTACAGGGATCGCACGATGCTGAGCTTGCGCTCTACCTGTAGGAGCGGCCTTGTGTCGCGATGGGCCGCAAAGCGGCCCCCTGCTAGCGCTGCAACTTCGCCGGCACCTCACGCCAGCAGCCCTGCTCCAGCCCATCCAGCGCCCAATCGCCGATCCGCACCCGCACCAGGCGCAAGGTTGGCAACCCCACCGCCGCCGTCATCCGCCGCACCTGACGGTTACGTCCTTCGCGAATCACCAGCTCCAGCCAGCTGGTCGGCACGCTCTTGCGAAAGCGTACCGGCGGGTTGCGCGGCCACAGCTCGGGCTCTTCCAGGCGCCGGGCCTCGGCCGGCAAGGTCGGCCCGTCGTTCAGCGCCACGCCATCGCGCAAGCACTGCAACTGCTCCTCGCTCGGCTGCCCTTCCACCTGCACCCAATAGGTTTTCGCCAGCTTGTGCTTCGGATCGGCGATGCGCGCCTGCAAGCCACCGTCGTTGGTCAGCAGCAACAAGCCTTCGCTGTCGCGGTCCAGGCGCCCGGCCGGATACACGCCGGGGATGTCGATATAGTCCTTGAGCGTCGCCCGCCCGTCGCCGTCGCTGAACTGGGTCAGAACGTCGAACGGCTTGTTGAACAGGATCAGGCGTGGCTCGGCGGGGGGCGCCTTGGGCTGGCGACGCGGGCCGGTGGCAGGCCGCGCCTGGGGGCGGCGCGGCTTGGAACGGGGGGGCAGTGACATGGGGCCTCAGCGGAACGGCGGCTCATCGAAACTGCGCAGTTTACGCGAGTGCAGCGAGTTGAGCTCGGTACGCAGCAGGTCGAGCGCGGCAATGCCGATCTTCAGGTGCTGGCTGACCGCCCGGTTGTAGAACGCGTTGGCCGAACCCGGCAGCTTGATTTCGCTGTGCAACGGCTTGTCGGAAACGCACAGCAAGGTGCCGTATGGCACGCGCAAGCGGTAACCCTGGGCGGCAATGGTGCCGCTTTCCATGTCTACCGCCACGGCACGCGACAGGTTGATCAGCGGCCGCTCCTGAGCCCAGCGCAGCTCCCAGTTGCGGTCGTCGTAGGTCAGCACGGTGCCGGTGCGCAAGCGCTTCTTCAGCTGTTCGCCACGCTCGCCGGTGACCTGCGCGGCGGCTTCCTGCAAGGCCAGTTGCACTTCGGCCAACGCCGGAATCGGGATGTTCGGCGGCACCACCCGGTCGAGGATGCCGTCACGGCGCATGTAGGCGTGCGCCAGCACATAGTCGCCGATGGTCTGCGACTGCCGCAGGCCGCCGCAGTGGCCGATCATCAACCAGCAGTGCGGGCGCAGCACGGCGAGGTGGTCGGTGATGTTCTTGGCGTTGGATGGGCCGACGCCAATGTTGACCAAGGTGACGCCGTCGCCGTCGGCGGCGATCAGGTGGTAGGCCGGCATCTGGTAGCGGTGCCACACCACACTGGCCACCAAGGCCTGGGTTTCACCGTGGTCCATGCCCTTTTCGATCACCACGTTGCCCGGTAGGACCATACGCACGAAGCGCGGGTCATCACGCAGTTGGTCGAGCCCGTGGCTGATGAACTGGTCGACATAGCGGTGGTAGTTGGTCAGCAGGATCCACGGCTGCACGTGGCGCCAGTCGCTGCCGGTGTAGTGCACCAGGCGACGCAGCGAGAAGTCGACTCGCGCGGCATCGAACAACGCCAGCGGCAGGGTTTCGGCGCCGCCCCAGTCGTACAGGCCGTCGGCAATATTGTCGGTGGCCGCCGACAGGTCGGTGCTGGGGAACACCCGCGCCAACTGGGCGGCGGTAATGCCGCTGCCGGCCAGCTCGTCGCCCTGGTCGACCACGTAGGGGTAAGGGATGTTCTGCTCGCTGACGCCGACCTCTACCGTCACCGTGTAATCGTGCATCAGCGGGCGCAGCTGCTCGAGCAGATAGGCACGGAATGCGGCTGGCTGGGTGATGGTGACACTGTAGGTGCCGGCCACCTGCACCTTGGCATAGGCGCGCGTGGTGGCGGCGACTTCACCGTGGCTGTAGTAGGTCAGGCGCAGCGCGGGGTAGCGAAACAGGTCGCGCGCTTCGGCGTCCGGCTCGGTACGGTCCTTCAGGTAACGCTTGAGGGCCTGGCTGAGGGCCCCGGTGGCCTGGTCATGCAAGGCCGCCAGACGGTCGACGGCCTGTTCGGGAGTATCAACGACTACAAACGCTTGGCTCACACTGTGCTTCCTGTCTGGACATGCATGTGAACCATCTTGCCTGCCTTCGTGGGTAAATACACCCCCATTGATCGGTGTTAATCAGCAGGCCAGCGCTGTTCCTTGTAGGAGCGGCCTTGTGTCGCGATGGGCTGCAAAGCAGCCCCGGGGTTCAGCGCCGGTGCACAAATTGCCGGGGCTGCTTCGCAGCCCATCGCGACACAAGGCCGCTCCTACAAGTTCCGTGCATGGTTTGGAGGCAGCGCAAGACCTGTTGCAGCGGGCCACGCCAGCTCAGTCGCTCCAGACTGGCGTGGCCCGCATCACCAACGCCTGCGCATCTACACCCCGCGGCAAGGCCCCGTAAACCCGGCCACCACCCGTCAGCCGGCTGTCGATGAACGCATCACTCACCAGCGCATTCCCGGCCTCAAGCAGCAGCTTGGCCTGCAACGCCAGGGCAATATCCTCGGTCAGCTGCCGCGCGCGATACTGCATGTCGCCAGTGTCGGCAAACGCCCCCTTGAGGTTGCCGATATGCGCCGCCAGGCGCGGGTCGCCGTGCCCATCACCCAATTCGGCGAACAACGCGTCGAGCACACCCGGTTCCTTGGACAACGCACGCAGCACATCCAGGCACTGCACGTTGCCCGAGCCTTCCCAGGTCGAGTTGACCGGTGCCTCGCGGTACAGCCGTGGCAGGATGCTGTCCTCCACATAACCCGCACCGCCCAGGCACTCGGCGGCCTCGTTGATCATGGCTGGCGCACGTTTGCAGATCCAGTACTTGCCCACCGCCGTGACCAAGCGGGCGAAATGCGCCTGCTGCGGGTCGTCCGGCTGTTCCAGCGCCTGCCCCATGCGCAGGCTCAAGGCCAATGCCGCCTCGCTTTCCAGGGCCAGGTCAGCCAGCACGTTCTGCATCAATGGCTGCTCGTTCAGCAACCGCCCGCCAACCTTGCGGTGCGCGCAGTGGTGCGCCGCCTGGGTCAACGCCTGACGCATCAGGGCGCTGGAACCGACCATGCAGTCGAAGCGGGTCATGGCCACCATTTCGATGATGGTCGGCACCCCTCGCCCCTCCTCCCCGACCATCCATGCCAGGGCACCGCGGAACTCCACCTCGCTGGAGGCGTTGGAGTGGTTGCCCAGCTTGTTCTTCAAGCGCTGGATATAGAACTGGTTGCGGCTGTCATCCGGGCGATGGCGCGGTAGCAGGAAGCAGCTCAGGCCTTTTTCGGTTTGTGCCAGGGTAAGGAAGGCATCGCACATGGGCGCCGAACAGAACCACTTGTGCCCGACCAGCTCATAGGCCTGGCCCGGGCCCGCCGCGCCGACTGGATAGGCCCGGGTGGTGTTGGCCCGTACATCGGTGCCGCCTTGCTTCTCGGTCATGGCCATGCCCAGGGTGACCCCAGCCTTGTGGCGGTCGCCGACGTTGCGCGGGTCATATTCGCAGGCGAGGATTTTCGGCAGCCAGTACTCGGCCAGTTCTGGCTGCAGGCGCAGCGCCGGGACAGCGGCGAAGGTCATGGTCAGCGGGCACCCGCTGCCGGCCTCGGCCTGGCTGTGCAGGTAGGTCATCGACGCCCGAGCCACATGCGCGCCAGGGCGGGGCTCGGCCCACGGCAATGAAGGCAGGCCGTGCTCGACGGCGGTGCGCATCAGCTCGTGGTAGGCGGGATGGAACTCGACCAGGTCGATGCGATGGCCGTAACGGTCGTGGCTGCTGAATTCCGGCTTGTGCGCATTGGCCAGGAAACCCGCCTGCATCAGCGGACCGCCGGCCAGGGCACCGTAGGCATCGATCCGCGACTCGGCCCAACCGGCACCGAAACGCCGTGACCATTCCTGTAGCGGCAGGTCGAGGCGGTACAGGTTGGCACCGTCGAGGGGCGGTGGCTGGTTGGTGACCTCGTGGGTTTCAGCGTACTGGTGCAGGTTCATCGGGGGCTCCTGGATCCGGGTAGCTTGAAGCACCAGTGAAGCACTCCCTGTGGGCCAGTCAAAGTGACATTAATGACTAAACGTGTGGGGGGCATGTCTTGGGAATGCAGCAGGTTGACCGGCTCGCCATAACACACTCGATCCCACAGGCGCTCCCCCCGTCACGGCGAACACCTGTCAGACCCAACCTGATGCCATGCGCTCACAACGAATTCCCCGTCTGCAGCGTATGCGAGGGCAATTGCACCTGCGCCACAGCCATGTTCAAACTCAACTCGAACCGGCTCCCCAACCCCCGGGTCGACTCATGCGCCAACCTCGCCCCCAGCAACTCGCCCATTTGCCGACAGATCGACAAGCCAATCCCCAGCCCGCCATAACGCCGGGTCATCGAACCATCGACCTGGAAGAAGCGCTGATACAAGGTCGACTGGTCCAGGTCATCGAAGCCAATGCCGCTGTCGCTGACAATGAACGTCAACGCCAGGTCGTGCGGCCCTACCCGGCGGCCGCGCACCTGCACCAGCACGCCGCCCTGGTGGGTGAACTTCAGGCCGTTGTCCACCAGGCAACCCAGGCAACGGGCCAGTTTCTGGCCATCGCCCAGCAACCCGTCCGGCAGCTCGGCCGGGATGTCCAGGCTCAGGTAGAGGCCTTTGCCCAACGCCTGCCCGGCATAACCGGCGCGCAAGCCGTGCAGCAGCGAGCGCAGGCTGAACGGCGCCGGCTGCGCGCGCAGGCGGCCGGCCTGCAGTTCGGACAGGGTCAGCAGGGCATCGACCATGTCCATCATGCCCTGCGCCGAGCCCACTGCAGTGCGGTGGTACTGGGCCATTTCGGCCTCCATTGGCAGGGTGTCCATCAGCTCGAGCGAGCCGATCACACCGTTCATCGGCGTGCGCAGCTCATGCGTCACGCTGGCCAGGAACTCATCTTTCAGGCGGTTGCTCCTGGCCAGCTGCAGGTTCAACTGCTCCAGCGTCCGCCCGGCGTCACGCAAGGTCTGCGCCTGCTGCTCGCGCAAGTTGTTGATGCGGTCGGCCAGGGCCAGCGACAGCAAGGCCACCTCCAGCGCCGAACCCAGCTGGCTGGCATACATGGTGATGAACACATTCGGCAGGTAGCCCAACACCATCAGGGTGTTGGCCAGGCCGCCGAGCAGGAATGCCGTCCAGGCAATGATGAACCAGCGCGCCACGCGCAAGCCATGCCACCAGGCGTACAGCCCGGCGCTGAAGATGCTCACGGTGAACAACAGTGCCAGCGCCGTGGCCATGCGCAGGGCCACGCCATAAGGCATGGCGACGGCCAGTACCATGACCAGCGCGCCCCCCAGCATCAGCGCTTGCAGCAGCCGGTCGAAGCCACGGCTGATGCTGGCCAACTGCAGGAAGTGCCGGGCGAACTGGCAGCCGAACAGTCCAGCAGCACCGATGAACAGCGGCGTCGAGGCATTAGCCCACCAGGGGCTGTCAGGCCACAGGTAAGCCACGCCGGCGCCATTCACCGACACCTGGTAAAAGCCGAACGAAGCGATATAGAGGATGTAGTAGAGGTAGCTGACGTCGCGCACGCTGAGGTAGATGAACAGGTTGTACACCAGCATCACCAACAGCACGCCATAGATCATGCCCAGCACGTACAGGCGCGTAGGCTGCGCTTCCAGGTAGGCCTCGGCGGACCATAGCGCCAGCGGCGCCTGCAGCGAGCCCTGGCTGTGCAGGCGCAGGTAGACGGTGGTCACCTGGCCGGGCGGCAGCTGCAGCTCTAACAAGTAGTTGTTCTGCCGGATCTGCCGGCTGTCGTAGGGCAAGGCGTCGCCGGTGCGCCGGGCCAGGCGGTAGCCGCCGCTGCCGTCAGGCAGGTACAGCTCGAGGTGGTCCAACGGCGGATAGGCCAGCTCCAGCAGCCATTGCCGGGCGGCTGCACCAGGTGCAGCCAGGGGGCGCAGTTCGACCTTGAGCCAGAATACCGAGGTGGAATAACCGGCGTTCAGCACCTCTTCGTGGTGAGGGCGAAAGCGCTTGGCAAACTCTGGGGCGGTGACCTGAGCGATGCTGGCGCTGCCAGCGGGGTCTTCATAGACCTGCATCGCCTTGCCCAGCGGAAGATGACCGGTGGCGTCGTCGAAATCGACCGCTCCGGCCAGCAAGGGCAATACCCCCAGAAGCACAATCAGCAAATAGCGCATACAGCCCCAGCATGGCCTGTCCGGTCGAGTCGCGGTTGCCTCCTATCCGTTTGAGACGACCTGATCCGGCAGAACCCGTTTGTCGAGTTATCCGAGCACTCTAGCATAGCTTTGCAACCTGGCAATCGGCCACATCCCTGCACAAAGAAAAGGCTCTAAATCAATGCTTTCAGAACTAAGCAAAAGAAAAAACTGACTGCTTGATCAACAAAACCCATTGGCTGGACGATTCGCCCAAACAGGATTGGTGGTAAGCTCGCCGACCATGAATATCTACAGCTCCCGCCCCGTTGTCCTCTGTCTCTCCGGCCACGACCCCAGTGGCGGCGCCGGCCTGCAGGCAGATATCGAAGCCCTGCTCGCCCAAGGCTGTCACGCCGCACCCGCGGTGACCGCCCTGACCGTGCAGGATACCGTCAACGTTTCCGACTTCCGCGTGCTCGACCGCGAGTGGGTGCTGGCGCAGGCCAACGCCGTGCTGGCCGACTCCACGGTAGCCGCCGTCAAGCTGGGCATGCTCGGCTCGATCGAGATGGTCGACACCGTCGCCGAGCTGCTGGCCGCGCACCCGCACCTGCCGCTGGTGTGCGACCCGGTGCTGCGTGCCGGTGGTGGTGGCCGCCTGGGCAAGGACGAGGTGGGCTACGCCCTGCGCGAACGCCTGTTGCCCCTGGCCACCATCGCCACGCCGAACCTGCCCGAAGCACGCATCCTGGCCGAACTGCCCGAAGGCAGCGCCGATGAGTGTGCGGAAAAACTGCTGCCATTCTGTAGACACCTGCTGATTACCGGCGGTCACGGCGACGAGGACGAAATTCACAACCGTCTTTACAGCCGCGACGGCCAGCGCCACACCTGGACCTGCCAGCGCCTGCCGGGCAGCTACCATGGCTCGGGCTGCACCCTGGCCAGTGCCCTGGCCGGGCGCCTGGCCCTGGGCGAGCAACTGGACAGTGCCGTGCGCAGCGCCCTGGACTACACCTGGCGCACCCTGCGTGACGCCGAGCAACTGGGCAAGGGCCAGTTCGTACCACGCCGTCTGCCGCTGGATTTCTGCTCCTGATACGAGGCCTTCAATGAAGCTACGTGGTCTGTATGCCATCACCGATAGCCAGCTGCTCGCCGGCCGTTTCCTCTCGCATGTCGAAGCGGCACTGGACGGCGGCGTATGCCTGCTGCAGTACCGCGACAAGAGCGACGACGCGGCCCGGCGCCTGCGCGAGGCCGAAGGGCTGATGAAGCTCTGCGAGCGCTACGGCACCCAGCTGATCATCAACGACGACGCCGAACTGGCCGCGCGCCTGGGTGTCGGCGTGCACCTGGGCCAGACCGACGGCCCGTTGACCCCAGCCCGCGCCTTGCTCGGCCGCCAGGCGATCATCGGCTCCACCTGCCACGCCAACCTTGACCTGGCCGCCCAGGCCGCCAAGGAAGGTGCCAGCTACGTGGCCTTCGGCCGCTTCTTCAATTCGGTCACCAAGCCGGGCGCCCCCGCGGCCAGCATCGAACTGCTGGAGCAGGCCCGCGCCCAGGTGAAACTGCCGATCGCGGTGATCGGCGGCATCACCCTCGACAACGCCGCCCCGCTGGTCGCCCATGGTGCCGACCTGCTGGCGGTGATCCACGGCCTGTTCGGTGCCGACAGCGCGCAGGAAGTCACCCGCCGCGCCCGCGCCTTCAATGCCTTGTTCGCATCCTGATTCGAGAGAACCTTCCATGTCCCGTTCCGAAGCCCTGTTCGCCCAAGCCCAGAAGCACATTCCCGGTGGCGTCAACTCGCCGGTCCGCGCTTTCCGGAGCGTTGGCGGCACGCCGCTGTTCTTCAAGCATGCCGAAGGCGCCTACGTCGTTGACGAGGACGACAAGCGCTACGTCGACTACGTTGGCTCCTGGGGCCCGATGATTCTCGGCCACGGCCATCCAGAGGTGCTGGAGTCGGTACGCCAGCAGCTGCAGCACGGCCTGTCCTACGGCGCGCCGACCGCCATGGAAACCGAAATGGCCGACCTGGTCTGCTCGCTGGTGCCGTCCATGGAAATGGTGCGCATGGTCAGCTCGGGCACCGAAGCCACCATGAGCGCCATCCGCCTGGCCCGTGGCTACACCGGCCGTGACGCCATCATCAAGTTCGAGGGCTGCTATCACGGCCACTCCGACAGCCTGCTGGTAAAGGCCGGCTCCGGCCTGCTGACCCAGGGCGTGCCAAGCTCGGCTGGCGTGCCGGCGGACTTCGCCAAGCACACCCTGACCCTGCCGTTCAACGACATCGCCGCCGTCGAGAAGACCCTGGCCGAAGTTGGCCAGACCGTGGCCTGCATCATCGTCGAGCCGGTGGCCGGCAACATGAACTGCGTGCCACCGGCGCCCGGCTTCCTCGAAGGCCTGCGCGAGCAGTGCGACAAGCACGGCGTGGTACTGATCTTCGACGAAGTGATGACCGGCTTCCGTGTTGCCCTGGGCGGTGCCCAGGGCCACTACGGCATCACTCCGGACCTGTCGACCTTCGGCAAGATCGTCGGCGGCGGCATGCCGGTCGGCTGCTTTGGCGGCAAGCGCGAAATCATGGGTTGCATCGCCCCGCTCGGCCCGGTGTACCAGGCCGGTACCCTGTCGGGTAACCCATTGGCCATGGCCGCTGGCCTGACCACCCTCAAGCTGATCAGCCGCCCGGGCTTCCACGCCGAGCTCACCGACTACACCAGCCGCATGCTCGACGGCCTGCAACAGCGCGCCGATGCTGCTGGCGTGCCGTTCGTCACCACCCAGGCCGGTGGCATGTTCGGCCTGTACTTCAGCGGCGCCGACGACATCGTCACCTTCGACGACGTGATGGCCAGCGATGCCGAGCGCTTCAAGCGCTTCTTCCACCTGATGCTCGACGGTGGCGTGTACCTGGCGCCGAGCGCATTCGAGGCGGGCTTCACCTCCATTGCCCATGGCGACAAGGAGCTGCAGATCACCCTGGATGCAGCAGAAAAGGCCTTTGCTGCGCTGAAGTAACTGCCAGCCAGGCCGGCCCCTTCGCGGGCAAACCCGCTGCCACAGGTTATGCGTATACCTGTGGCCGCGGGCCTACCTGCAAAGGCCGATACAGCAAATAAATAACCCTGCACAATCAGCCGACTCCCCAACCAAACAGAAATTCGAGTAAAACTTTGTAAGGTTGGCGCTGCTTATCCCATAATGTGCCACCAGAGACATTGGCCGCAGCTTTGCAGAGGTAAGTCGATCCCCATGAACCGCACCGGCCGCGCCCTGACCCTGGGCTGCCTGTTGCTTCTTCAGCCCCTGCTGGCCCTGGCAGAGGGCGGTAACTCGTTGCTGATTCCGGCGACGGGCCGCTGCACCCTGAATGTGCAGCCTGAAGACCTGGCAAACGCCCTGAAGGCCTGCGAACAGACGGCGAGGGCGGGGGATGCCCAGGCGCAATTCGAACTTGGCGACTACTACTACTCGCAAACCCCGAAAAACCTCGACAAAGCCCTGGACTGGTTGCAGAAGGCCTCGCTGCAAGGGCATGCCGAAGCCCAGTACCGCCTGGGTGCCATGTTCTACCGTGGCGAAGGGGTCAAGGCCAACAATGTGCAGGCCTACATCCTGCTGAAGATGGCTGCGGTCAACGGCGCCGAGGATGCGCTGGACATGGCTGACGAAGTGACCGAGAAAATGCCCCGCGACGAGCTGGAGCATGCCACCCAGGTGCTCGGCCAGATCTTCCGCAAGTACCTGCTGGAACTGCAGAACGCCGAGGGGCGCACGCCGTTCTCGCCACTCCCCTGAGGGTTACTTCTCCGGCATCGGCATGGGGAACGGCATCACGTTGCCACCACCCTTGGCTTCGCTGATCTTGGCGGTGCCCAGGCGCTCCACCTCGTCGATGCGCACGATCGAATGCAGCGGCACGAAACTGCGGATCACCCCGTCGAACTGGCTCTTGAGCTTTTCTTCGCTCGGGTCCACCACCAGCTGCGAGCGCTCGCCGAACACGAACTCCTCGATTTCCAGGAAGCCCCACAGGTCGCTCTGGTAGATCTGCTTGGCATACATCTCGAAGACCTGCCCCTGGTTGAGGAAGATCACTTTATAGATGGCGGGTTCGCGCTTGCTCATGTTCGTCGGGATAACACATGCGTAAGAAAAGGCGGGCATCATACCTGTACCGGCCCCTTCGCGGGCAAGCCCGCTCCCACAGGTATTGCACCCACCTTCGAAGCGGTGCGGTACCTGTGGGAGCGGGCGGGCCCGCGAAGAGGCCGGAACAGGCCGTACATACCGTTGGACGTTTCAGTGCTTTCGCCACTGCCATTCAAGGGTTATTCTTGAGTTCACCTTCATTGCCGTCGAGCGGCTAAAAACGACCTTGAACGCACCCATACAACCCCATCGTTTCATCCTCGAACCTTTCGAGGCCCACCGTTTCGCCAACCTGTGCGGCCAGTTCGACGAGCACTTGCGCCTGATCGAACAGCGCCTGGCCATCGAAATCCGCAACCGCGGCAATCAGTTCGAACTGATCGGCGAACCCAAGACCACCTCTGCCGCCGAGCAACTGCTGCGCCGTCTCTATCGCGAGACCAAGGCCACCGACCTGTCGCCGGAAACCGTGCACCTGTACCTGCAGGAGTCGACTGTCGAGAACATCGACAACCCGGCGGTCAACGAGGTCAGCGTGTCGCTGCGTACGCGCAAGGGCAATATCCGCCCGCGCGGTGTCAACCAGCAGCGCTACGTCAAGGAAATCCTGGCCAACGACATCAACTTCGGCATCGGCCCGGCCGGTACCGGCAAGACCTACCTGGCCGTGGCCTGCGCCGTGGACGCGCTGGAACGCGAACAGGTGCGCCGGATCCTGCTGGTACGCCCGGCGGTCGAGGCAGGCGAAAAGCTCGGCTTCCTGCCCGGCGACCTGGCGCAGAAGATCGACCCGTACCTGCGCCCGCTGTACGACGCCCTGTATGAAATGCTCGGCTTCGAACACGTGGCCAAGCTGATCGAGCGCCAGGTGATCGAGATCGCCCCGCTGGCCTACATGCGTGGCCGCACCCTGAACAACAGCTTCATCATCCTCGACGAAAGCCAGAACACCACCCTTGAGCAGATGAAGATGTTCCTGACCCGTATCGGCTTCGGCTCCACGGCGGTCATCACCGGCGACATCACCCAGGTCGACCTGCCACGTGGCACCAAGTCGGGCCTGGCGCACGTCATCGAAGTGCTGAAGGACGTTCCCGGGATCAGCTTCACCCACTTCCAGCCCAAGGATGTGGTTCGTCACCCACTGGTGCAGCGCATTGTCGAAGCCTACGACCGCTTCGATGCCCGCCAGGCCAAGCCCGAGGCACCTGGCAAAGATGCTTGAACTCGACATTCAACGGGCCACGGATGCCGCCGCCCCGGATGACACCGCCTTCCGCCGGTGGTGCGAACTGGCCCTGCGCCAGCGTAGCGCCGATTCGGAAATGACCATTCGCCTGGTCGATGAAGCCGAGGGGCGTGAGCTGAACCACACCTACCGGCACAAGGACTACGCGACCAACGTGCTGTCGTTCCCGGCCGACGTGCCCGATGACCTGCTCGATATCCCCCTGCTGGGCGACCTGGTGATCTGCGTACCGGTGGTCGAGCGCGAAGCGGCCGAACAGGGCAAGGCGCTCGAAGCGCACTGGGCGCACCTGGTTATCCATGGCTGCCTGCACCTGCTCGGCTACGACCACATCGAGGATGAGGAAGCCGAGGAAATGGAAGGCCTGGAACGGGAATTGCTGGCAGAACTGGGTCACCCCGACCCTTACGCCGATGATGAAACCGACTCAATCACACACTGATACACGAAGGATCACGAGAACCGCCATGAGCGAAGATCGATCGAGCAACGGGCAGAAGTCCTGGCTGGGTAAACTGACCCAGGCTTTTGCCCATGAGCCGAAAAACCGCCAGGAGCTCCTCGAGCTGCTGCGCGAAGCGCACCAGAACAAACTGCTGGACAGCGAAGCACTGACCATCGTCGAAGGCGCCATCCAGGTCGCCGACCTGCAGGTGCGCGACATCATGGTGCCGCGCTCGCAGATGATCAGCATCAAGGCCAGCCAGTCGCCACGCGAGTTCCTGCCGGCGGTGATCGACGCCGCGCACTCGCGCTACCCGGTGATCGGCGAAAGCCACGACGATGTGCTGGGGATCCTGCTCGCCAAGGACCTGCTGCCGCTGATCCTCAAGGAAAACGGCGACAGCTTCAACATCAAGGACCTGCTGCGCCCGGCCACCTTCGTGCCCGAGTCCAAGCGCCTGAACGTGCTGCTGCGCGAATTCCGCGCCAACCACAACCACATGGCCATCGTCATCGACGAGTACGGCGGCGTGGCCGGCCTGGTCACCATCGAAGACGTGCTGGAACAGATCGTCGGTGACATCGAGGACGAGCACGACGTCGAGGAAGACAGCTACATCAAGCCGCTGCCAAGCGGTGACTTCCTGATCAAGGCACTGACCCCGATCGAGAACTTCAACGAATTCTTCGACAGCGAGTTCTCCGATGACGAATTCGACACGGTGGGCGGCCTGGTGATGAGCGCCTTCGGCCACCTGCCCAAGCGCAACGAAACCACCGAGATCGGCCCCTACAAGTTCCGTATTCTCAACGCCGACAGCCGGCGGATACACTTGCTGCGCCTGACACCGATCACCCGTTAAGGACGAACATGCGTTGGATCACCCGCCCCGGCTGGCCCGGTAACCTGCTGGCCCTGGCGGCTGGCGCTTCCACCCTCCTGGCCCTGGCGCCATTCAACATCTGGCCGCTGGCCTTGTTGTCCATCGCCGTGCTCTACCTTGGCCTGCGCGAGCTCAGCCCGCGTCAGGCCATGTGGCGTGGCTGGTGGTTCGGCTTCGGCCTGTATGGCGCTGGCACCTGGTGGATCTACGTCAGCATGAACACCTACGGCGGCGCCTCGCCGTTGCTGGCGATCCTGCTGCTGCTGGCGTTCTTCGCCGCCCTGGCCTGGTTCTTCGCCCTGCCCACCTGGCTGTGGGCACGCTGGTTGCGGCGCAACGAAGCGCCGCTGGCCGACGCCCTGTGCTTCGCCGCCCTGTGGCTGCTGCAAGAGGCCTTCCGCGGCTGGTTCCTGACCGGTTTCCCCTGGCTCTACGCTGGCTACAGCCAGCTGGACGGCCCGCTGGCCGGCCTGGCCCCGCTGGGCGGCGTCTGGCTGATCTCCTTCACCCTGGCCCTGAGTGCCGCCCTGCTGTGCAACCTGCACCGCCTGCGCGCGCGCCCCGCCTTCCTGGGGGTCGCCTGCCTGCTGTTGCTCGCGCCATGGCTACTGGGCCTGGCGCTCAAGGGCCATGCCTGGACCAAACCGGCAGGCGACCCGTTGAAGGTTGCGGCCATTCAGGGCAACGTCGAGCAGGAACTGAAATGGGACCCGGCACACATCGACGCGCAACTGGCGCTGTACCGTGACCTGAGCTTCAGCTCCCGGCCGGTGGACCTGTTGGTGTGGCCGGAAACCGCCGTACCGGTGCTCAAGGACCAGGCCCAGGGTTATATCGACGTGATGGGGCGCTTCGCCGCCGGGCGAAATTCGGCGCTGATCACCGGTGTGCCGGTGCGCGAAGTGGTGCACCACCAACGACGCTACTACAACGGCATCACTGTCACCGGTGAGGGCGACGGCACCTACCTCAAGCAGAAGCTGGTGCCGTTTGGCGAATACGTGCCGCTGCAGGACATGCTGCGAGGCCTGATCGAGTTCTTCAACCTGCCGATGTCGGACTTCGCCCGCGGCCCGGAAGACCAGCCGCTGCTGCAGGCAAAGGGCTATCACATTGCGCCTTACATCTGCTATGAGGTGGTCTATCCCGAGTTCGCCGCCAGCCTGGCTGCTCGCAGCGACCTGCTGCTGACGATCAGCAACGACACCTGGTTCGGCACCTCGATCGGCCCGTTGCAACACCTGCAGATGGCACAGATGCGGGCGCTGGAGGCCGGGCGCTGGATGATCCGCGCCACCAACAATGGTGTGACCGCGCTGATCGACCCGTTTGGCCGCATTACCACGCAGATTCCACAGTTCCAGCAGGCGGTGCTGTATGGCGAGGTAGTGCCGATGCAGCAACTGACGCCGTACCTGCAATGGCGCTCGTGGCCGCTGGCGATCGTCTGCGCATTGCTGCTGGGTTGGGCGTTGCTGGCGGGGCGCATTGCCAAGACCGTTTGAGTTTTCCTGTACTGGCCTCTTCGCGGGTGAACCCGCTCCCACAGGGACCGCACAAGCCCATGGCCTGCGGTGTACCTGTGGGAGCGGGTTCACCCGCGAAGAGGCCGGCACAGGCAACACAAGGCTCAGTAGAACAGCCGATACCCCACCAGCCCCACCCCTTCATTGAGCAACTGCCCGCTCTGCCACAGCGCCCGGCTTTCCGGCAGCAACCCGGCAAACGGCCGCGCATGATCACGCCCGAGGAACCCGACCGGCGCCGGCACCACCTCGAACCCCGCCTGCTCGAAACTCCAGCGCGAGCGCTGCATGTGCCACGCCTGGGTGACCACGACCACCCGGCGAATCCCCAACGGCTGCAGCACCTTGGCAGACAGCTGGGCGTTCTCCCAGGTGGTACGACTGGCCTCCTCCCGCCATTTCACCTCGACGCCGAAATCTTCACGCAGGCAGTCCGCCATCAACTGCGCCTCGCTCGGTGGCGAGCCATAGTGCAAGCCACCACTGGTCAGCACCGGCAGGCCCGAGGCCTTGGCCAGCCGTGCGGCAAAGCGCATGCGCTCCAGGGCGGTGGCCGTGGGCTGGTCGCTGCCGCCCCAGGCCGGGTCACCGCGTTCACGCCCTGCTCCCAGTACCACGATGGCATCTGCCCGGCTTGCCAGGCCCGCCCAGTCGGTCACGGCCAGCGGCGGCTCCGTTTCCAGAACACGTGCCGTTTGCTGCATCACCAGCGGCAAGCTCATCAACCACAGGCCTGCCAGGCCCACGGCAAAGCACAGCGCGGCCAGCCGCGGCCGCCGCGCGCGCAGCCACCATGCCGCCAACAGCAGCAGGAACAGGATGCCCGGCGGCATCAACCATTGCTTGATGAAGAATCGCAAAGCCATCGGCCACACCTCCTGGTCAGGCGTGCAGCCTAGAAGGATCGACGCCGGCCAACAAGATTGCAGCCGGCGCCGATCATGAGATGTGCAAGTTTTTGAGAACCGGCGCGCTATAGCCTGCGCCTGGCGTCCTGAACGGCTAGCGATGCGGCAGCGTCCTGGATCTCGCCGAACTGGCGGGGCGTTTCTTGTCCTTGAGCCAGATGATCTTGGCCGATGTCGGCTCCGCTTGTGGGTAACTGCCGACACAGGCATTGTGGCGCTCCGGGAGGGAATCCAGGTAGGCCTTGATCAGTTCGAACTCCGCATGGCTCAGGCCACGCAACTCCAGTTCAGCTGGCATCTCGTCGCGCAATCGCACCGAAGTCCTGGCCACTTCCAGTGCCAGGCCAAGCCGGTCGATCAGGCGTTCGTATAGCTCCGGTTTGATTGCGGGTAGCTGCGTCTCTCCCATCCGTTCACCTCATTGAAGATAAGAATATCTCCCCCCACACCTGAGCTTAGCGTTGTTGCGAAAAGCAGCCGCGTGCCGCGACCAGCGGGCATAAGCAACGAAGGTTTCCCACGATGCGCGGCGCTGCTGTATGCTACGGCGTTCACTCTAAATGAAGCCGGAGTGCCGGACGCAGCGAGGTTCCGCTGCCTGGAACAAGGTCTCTTTCCTCTCAGCAAAAAGTAGCCATGCACGAACAATACACGCCCCGTGATATCGAAGCCGCCGCCCAGAAGTTCTGGGACGAGCAACAATCGTTCGCTGTTACCGAACAGCCAGGCAAGGACACCTACTACTGCCTGTCGATGTTCCCGTACCCGAGCGGCAAGCTACACATGGGCCACGTGCGCAACTACACCATCGGTGACGTGATTGCCCGCTACCAGCGCATGCTGGGCAAGAACGTGCTGCAGCCGATGGGCTGGGACGCTTTCGGCATGCCCGCGGAAAACGCGGCGATGAAGAACAACGTCGCCCCGGCCAAGTGGACGTACGAAAACATCGACTACATGAAGACCCAGCTCAAGAGCCTGGGCCTGGCCATCGACTGGGCACGCGAAGTGACCACCTGCAAACCTGACTACTACCGTTGGGAGCAGTGGCTGTTCACCCGCCTGTTCGAAAAAGGCATCATCTACCGCAAGAACGGCACCGTGAACTGGGACCCGGCGGACCAGACCGTACTGGCCAACGAGCAGGTCATCGATGGCCGTGGCTGGCGTTCGGGCGCGCTGATCGAAAAGCGCGAAATCCCGATGTACTATTTCCGCATCACCGACTACGCCGACGAGCTGCTGGAAAGCCTCGACGAGCTGCCGGGCTGGCCCGAGCAGGTCAAGACCATGCAGCGCAACTGGATCGGCAAGTCGCGCGGCATGGAAGTGCAGTTCCCGTACGACCAGGCCAGCATTGGCCACGCAGGTACCCTCAAGGTCTTCACCACCCGCCCCGACACGCTGATGGGCGCCACCTACGTCGCGGTCGCCGCCGAGCACCCGCTGGCTACCCAGGCGGCCCAGGGCAACCCGGCGCTGCAGGCGTTCATCGACGAATGCAAGAGCGGCAGCGTTGCCGAAGCCGACATGGCCACCCAGGAGAAGAAGGGCATGGCCACTTCCCTGCTGGTCGAACACCCGCTGACCGGCGAGAAGCTGCCGGTGTGGGTCGCCAACTACGTGCTGATGCACTACGGTGATGGCGCTGTAATGGCCGTGCCGGCCCACGACGAGCGCGACTTCGAGTTCGCCCACAAGTACAACCTGCCGGTCAAGGCGGTGGTGCGCACCAGCGCGGGTGAGGAAGTCGGCAGCGAATGGCTGGCCGCCTATGGCGAGCATGGCCAACTGATCAACTCCGGCGAGTTCGACGGCCTGGACTTCGCCGGTGCCTTCGACGCCATCGAAGCGGCCCTGATCCGCAAGGAACTGGGCAAGTCGCGGACCCAGTTCCGCCTGCGCGACTGGGGTATCAGCCGCCAGCGCTACTGGGGCTGCCCGATCCCGATCATCCATTGCCCGTCGTGCGGCGACGTACCGGTGCCGGAAGACCAGCTGCCGGTCACCCTGCCGGAGAACGTAGTACCGGATGGCGCCGGTTCGCCACTGGCACGCATGCCGGAATTCTACGAATGCAGCTGCCCGAAATGTGGCGCCGCAGCCAAGCGCGAAACCGACACCATGGACACCTTCGTCGAGTCGTCCTGGTACTTCGCCCGCTACGCCTCGCCGAACTACGAAGGTGGCATGGTCGACCCGAAAGCGGCAAACCACTGGCTGCCGGTCGACCAGTACATCGGTGGTATCGAGCACGCCATCCTGCACCTGCTGTACGCACGCTTCTTCCACAAGCTGATGCGTGACGAAGGCCTGGTCACCTCGAACGAGCCGTTCAAGAACCTGCTGACCCAGGGCATGGTGGTCGCCGAAACCTACTACCGCGTGGCCAGCAACGGCGGCAAGGACTGGTTCAACCCGGCCGATGTCGAGGTCGAGCGCGATGCCAAGGCCAAGATCATTGGCGCCCGCCTGAAAACCGACGGCCTACCGGTGGAAATCGGCGGTACCGAAAAAATGTCGAAGTCGAAGAACAACGGCGTCGACCCGCAATCGATGATCGACCAGTACGGCGCCGACACCTGCCGCCTGTTCATGATGTTCGCCTCGCCACCCGACATGAGCCTGGAATGGTCCGACTCCGGCGTCGAGGGTGCCAGCCGCTTCCTGCGTCGCGTCTGGCGCCTGGCCCAGGCCCACGTCGCCCAGGGCCTGCCGGGCAAGCTGGACGTCGCCGCCCTGGACGACGCGCAGAAGGTCATCCGCCGCGCCATCCACGCTGCCATCAAGCAGGCCAGCACCGATGTCGGCCAGTACCACAAGTTCAACACCGCCATCGCCCAAGTGATGACCGTGATGAACGTACTGGAAAAGGCCCCGCAGGCCACCGAACAGGACCGCGCCCTGCTGCACGAAGGCCTCGAAGCCGTCACCCTGCTGCTGGCCCCGATCACCCCGCACATCTCCCACGAGCTGTGGCAACAGCTGGGTCACCAGCAGGCCGTCATCGACGCCAGCTGGCCAGCCGTCGACGAAGCGGCCCTGGTACAGGACACCGTCACCCTGGTGGTGCAGGTCAACGGCAAGCTGCGTGGCCAGGTGGAAATGCCGGCCGCCGCCAGCCGTGAAGAAATCGAAGCGGCTGCGCGCAGCAACGAGAACGTCCTGCGCTTCATCGATGGCCTGACCATCCGCAAGGTCATCGTGGTACCGGGCAAGCTGGTCAACATCGTCGCCAACTGATGGCAACGCCCGCCCGCAGCCACTGCGGGCGGGCGGAACAGGCCCACAAGGGAGCAACAACATGATCAAACGCAATTTGCTGGTAATTGGCCTGGCGGTCATGCTCAGCGCCTGCGGTTTCCAGCTGCGCGGCACCGGTTCCACCGAACTGAGCGTGAAGGAAATGGACGTCAGCGCGCGCAACGCCTACGGCCCGACCGTGGTCCAGCTGCGTGAAACGCTGGAGCGCAGCGGCGTCAACGTGCACGCCGGCGCACCGTATCGCCTGGTGCTGACCAACGAGCAGGAGCGCGAGCGCTCGGCGACCTACAACAGCGGCAACCGTACCGCCGAGTACGAGCTGACCACCGTGCTGAACTACAGCATCCAGGGCCTGAACAACCTGGAGCTGATGAGCGACAAGCTGGAAGTGCGCAAGATCTACGTGCGCGACGGCTCGAACATCACCGGCTCCGAAGAGGAAGCCAACCGCGCCCGTGAAGAAATGCGCCGTGACCTGGTCAATGCGATGATGGTTCGCTTGCAGATGCTGACCCCGTCGCAGCTGGACGAGCTGCAGCGTCAAGCCGACGAACGCGCCAAGGCCGAAGCCGCCGCGCTGGAGGCCGCCCGCCGCCAGCAGGCCGAAACGCCTCAGCAATCGCCACTGGAAGTACCGGGCAACTAAGCCCGAGCGGGGTACCCTCGGGTGCCCCGCCTGCTCACCATGAAGCTCGCCCCCGCCCAACTCAACAAACACCTGCAAGGTGCGCTGGCTCCGGTCTACGTGGTTAGCGGTGACGATCCGCTGCTGTGCCAGGAAGCCGCCGACGCCATCCGCAGCGCCGCGCGCCAGCAGGGGTTCGACGAGCGCCAGGTGTTCAGCGCCGACGCCAACTTCGACTGGGGCACCCTGCTCCAGGCTGGTGCCAGCCTGTCGCTGTTCGCCCAGCGGCGCCTGCTGGAACTGCGGCTGCCCTCCGGCAAGCCCGGTGACAAGGGCGCTGCCGCGCTGATGGAATACTGCGCCAAGCCCGCCGAGGACACCCTGCTGCTGGTCAGCCTGCCCAAGCTCGACGGCAGCGCACAGAAGACCAAGTGGGGCAGGGCGCTGATAGAAGGTCCCCATTGCCAGTTCATCCAGATCTGGCCGGTGGACGTACACCAGCTGCCACAGTGGATCAACCAGCGCCTGCAGCAGGCCGGCCTGTCGGCACAGCGGGACGCCGTCGACCTGATCGCCGCACGTGTCGAAGGCAACCTGTTGGCAGCTGCGCAAGAGATCGAAAAGCTCAAGTTGCTGGCCGAAGGCAACCAGATCACCGTAGAGACCGTGCAGGCCGCCGTCGCCGACAGCGCCCGCTTCGATGTCTTCGGCCTGGTCGATGCCATTCTCAATGGCGAAGCCGCGCATGCCCTGCGCATGCTCGAGGGCTTGCGCGGTGAAGGCGTGGAGCCCCCGGTGATTCTCTGGGCCCTGGCACGTGAGCTGCGTCAGCTGGCCGGGCTGGCCCAGCAATTCAGCCAGGGCGTACCGCTGGACAAGGCTTTCAGCCAGGCCCGTCCACCGATCTGGGACAAACGCCGGCCACTGGTCAGCAAGGCCTTGCAGCGCTTGTCGGCACAACGCTGGGCGCAGTTGCTGCAGGATGCCCAGCGTATTGATGCGCAGATCAAGGGGCAGGCTGAAGGCTCGCCGTGGACCGGCCTGGCGCGCTTGTCGCTGCTGATGGCTGGTCAGCGGCTGGCACTCCCGCCCGAGTAACTGGTGCCGCTGTGAGAGCGGGCGTGCCCGCGAATCAGGCGATGCGGTGGATGGCACCGGCTTCGCCGGTGTTCGCGGGCACGCCCGCTCCCACAGGGCTGCAAGGTAGCCCCCTGCATCTCGACGATATACACAATCAATTGGCCCCCAGCTGCCCAGGGCCCTACAGTGCGCCGCGAAAACCACCAAACCGGGGAACCCCGCCATGAGCAAACAGCCGAAAAAGCACGGCCCCAACAAGGCCAAGTCCATCGTCGCCCAGCCCCTGTTCCGCTGCCGGCAGGAACGACCCAACAAGGGCAAAGGCAGCTACCGCCGCGAAGCCTTCCAATCGAGAGATTGGGAGGCTTCGTACTTTTTGGCCGCATGAAAGCATCGAAAGCGCAGGCATGATATGGTCGTCACCTGACCTGCAATTCTGGATCTGTGCATGCTTCTCAGTCTTCTCCCCCGCTGGAAAACCCGTCAGTTGCTCGCGGCCTCCAGTTTCATCCTGCTCGTGGCCTGCGCAGAAAAGCCCACCGCCGCCGATGCCCTGCCGCTGGCTCCCGCCCAGCCAGCCCCGGTGGTAACCCTGCCCGGCACCACGCCCGACGTCAGCACTGAAATCCAGCCTCTGCAAACCTTCGCGCAATGGCAGGCCGGTTTCCGCCAGCAAGCCCTGCAAGCCGGTATTTCGCCGGATACCTTCGACCGCGCATTCCTCGGTATCACCCCTGACATGGACGTGATCAAGGCCGACCGTAGCCAGCCGGAATTCACCCGCCCGGTGTGGGAATACCTCGAAGGCGCCCTGTCACCGTTGCGTGTGCGCAATGGCAAGAAGCTGCTGGAACAGCATGCAGACTTGCTTACGCTCATCGAGCAGCGCTATGGCGTCGACCGCCAGGTGCTGGTTGCCGTGTGGGGCATGGAAAGCAACTTCGGCCAGTTCCAGGGCAACAAGTCGGTCATCCGCTCGCTGGCTACCCTGGCCTATGAAGGCCGTCGTCCGCAATTTGCCCAGGACCAGCTGATCGCCGCGCTGCAGATCATCCAGCATGGCGACATCCAGCCTGAGGCAATGCGTGGCTCGTGGGCCGGGGCCATGGGCCAGACCCAGTTCATCCCGACCACCTATAACACCCATGCGGTGGACTTCGACGGTGACGGCCGCCGTGACATCTGGAACAGCACCCCGGATGCCCTGGCTTCGACCGCGCATTACCTGCAGAGCTCGGGCTGGAAGCGTGGCCAGCCTTGGGGCTTCGAGGTACAGGTGCCAGCAGGCTTCGATTACTGGCAAGCCGATGGCGCACTGCGCAAGCCGGTGAGCGAGTGGTTGGCGCAGGGCGTGAAACTGCCTGCGGGCACTCAGCTGCCGGTGGGCAGCAACCAGCTGTCTGCCGCCCTGCTACTGCCAGCGGGCGCGCGTGGCCCGGCGTTCCTGGTGCTGGACAACTTCCGCGCCATCCTCAAGTACAACAACTCGTCGTCCTATGCACTGGCGGTAAGCCTGCTGGGGGACCGCTTCACTGGCTGGGGTTTCATCGCCGGCAGCTGGCCGAAGGAAGACCTGCCGCTCAGCCGCAGCGAGCGCATGGAGCTGCAGAACCTGCTGAACAGCAATGGGCATGAGGCGGGGAACCCTGACGGCATCATTGGCGCCAACACCCGCAAGGCGATCCGTAATGCCCAGCAGGGGCTGGGCTGGCCGGCCGATGGCTACCCGACCCACAAGCTGCTTGAGAGCCTGCGCCAGCAGTGAGGGTCCTGGGGCCGCCATGCGGCCCTTTCGCGACACAGGCCGCTGCAACAGGGACCGCATAATCCCGATGATTGTCGATCGTTTGTAGGAGCGGCCTGGTGTCGCGCTGGGCTGCAAAGCAGCCCCGGCGATCTCAAGCCCTGAACAGATCCTGCTCCAGCACCAATGTTTGCTCAACACTATCCAGCCGCACCCTGGCCCCCAGCGGCAAGCACACATTCGGATCACAATGGCCACTTCGCCAACCGGCCAGCACCGGCACGCCCAGCGGCCCGAAGATGTCCTGCAGCAACGGCGTCAGCGCCACCGTGGTAATCCCGGCAAAATCCCCCACCAGCACGCCCGCGATCCCCTCCAGCTTGCCCGCCAGGCGCAGCTGGGTCAGCAGGCGGTCTACCCGGTACAGCGGCTCGTTGACGTCCTCGATGAACAGGATGCAACCCTTGGTATCCAACTCGGCAATCGTCCCCAAGGTCGCCCCCAGCATCGACAGGTTGCCACCTAGTAGCGGCCCGCTGGCCACACCCGGCTGTACACAGGTCAAAGCGTAGCCGGCCGGGTGCGCGATTGGCTCGCCGCTGCGCACCTGCCCACCCAGCTGCGCCAGCAGCGAAGCCTCGGTCGGTTGCTGCTTGGCACCCAACAGGTCTGCATTGAGCATTCCGCCATGGAAGGTGACCAGCCCGGTCCTGCGGTAAATGGCCGTGTGCAGCGCGGTGATGTCGCTGTAGCCGATCAGCGGCTTGGGGTTGTGCCGGATCAGCTCGAAATCGAGCCGGTCGAGCAGGCGCATGCTGCCATACCCCCCACGCATGCACAGGATGGCGTCGATCGCCGGGTCGGCGAAAGCATCATGCAGGTCTTGCAAGCGCTGCTGGTCTGCGCCTGCCAGGTATCCTTGCGCCTGCAGAGCTCCCGGGTAGATCCGGCAACGGTAGCCACGCTCGGCAAACCACCGGGTGGCCTTCTGGGTATCCAGCCGGGCCGGGCCGGCGGGCGCGACGATGGCAAAGCAGGCGTCGTGCGCCAACGCCATCGGCAGGCAAGGTTCGGTACGCTCAAGGCAATTCACATGCAACTCCTTGCAGGTCCTGGGGGCCCGATTCTGCCGCTGCGGAGCGACCTCGACCAGCAGGAAACCCCATCAACAAAAATGCCGATGGCGCCTTTCGGCGCGCATCGGCATGTGTGGCCCAACCTTTGATCAGAGCTTGATCTTGGCCTCGTGGGCCTGTTGGTCAGCGTGGTAGGAAGAACGCACCAGCGGCCCGGAAGCGACGTTCTTGAAGCCCATCTTGTAACCTTCCTCGGCGAACCAGGCGAAGGTGTCCGGGTGGACGAAACGCTGCACCGGCAGGTGGCTGCGCGATGGCTGCAGGTACTGGCCGAGGGTGAGCATGTCGATGTCATGCTCGCGCATGCGCTGCATCACCTCGATCACTTCGTCGTCGGTCTCGCCCAGACCCAGCATCAGGCCCGACTTGGTCGGAACGTGCGGCACCAGCTGCTTGAACTTCTGCAGCAGGTCCAGCGACCAGTCGTAGTCCGACCCCGGACGCGCGGCCTTGTACAGGCGCGGTACGGTCTCGAGGTTGTGGTTGAACACATCCGGCGGCTCTTGCGCGGTAATTTCCAGCGCAATGTCCATGCGGCCACGGTAGTCCGGCACCAGGGTTTCCAGTTGCACGCCTGGCGACAGCGCACGAATTTCACGGATGCAGTCAGCGAAGTGCTGGGCCCCGCCGTCGCGCAGGTCGTCGCGGTCGACCGAGGTGATCACCACGTACTTCAGGCGCAGGTCGGCGATGGCGATCGCCAGGTTCTTCGGTTCATCCAGGTCCAGCGGCTTCGGCCGGCCATGACCCACGTCGCAGAACGGGCAGCGGCGGGTGCAGATGTCACCCATGATCATGAAGGTCGCGGTACCACCGGAGAAGCACTCGCCCAGGTTCGGGCATGACGCCTCTTCGCACACGCTGTGCAGCTTGTGCTTGCGCAGCAGTTGCTTGATGCGGTCTACCTCGGGCGAAACCGGGATACGCACGCGGATCCAGTCGGGCTTCTTCGGCAGCTCGTCGGTGGGGATGATCTTCACCGGGATGCGCGCCACCTTCTCGGCACCACGCAACTTGACCCCGGCTTCCACTTTCTTCGGCGCTGGGCGCTGGGTGGCATCCTGGGTAGGTATCAGGTTCGGCACGGCTTCTTGCACAGTTGTCATATCAGTCGATTCCGCCCGTAAGGGTCGTCTGCTCAGCGTAGTCGAGGTGCTTGACCAGCTGTCCGCGCAGCCTTGTCCTGACCTCGTCGAGTTCGATAGGACCTGCCAGGTCGCGCAGCTGGGTCATCGCCAGCCCCGCATAGCCGCAGGGGTTGATTCGGCGGAATGGCGCAAGGTCCATGTCCACGTTCAGGGCAAGGCCGTGGAACGAACGGCCATTGCGGATTCGCAGGCCGAGGGAGGCGATTTTCGCTCCATCGACATAGACGCCCGGGGCATCGGGCTTGGCCGCAGCCTGGACATCATAACTGGCGAGCAGGTCGATGAGGGTCTGCTCGATACGGCTGACCAGCTCACGCACGCCAAACCCTAGCCGACGCACATCCAGCAGCAGGTAGGCCACCAGTTGCCCGGGGCCATGGTAGGTTACCTGGCCACCGCGGTCGGTCTGTACCACCGGGATGTCACCCGGTACCAACAGGTGCTCGGCCTTGCCGGCCTGGCCCTGGGTGAAGACAGCGGGGTGCTCGACCAGCCAGACTTCATCCTGGCTGTCCGGGCTGCGTTGCTCGGTGAAGCGTCGCATGGCCTCCAGCACCGGTTCATAGGGCTGCAGGCCAAGCTCGCGAAAACCGAGGCAGGCGGACATCAGAGCACCATTTTCACGATGCCGGTAGCGCGCAGGGCGCTATTGATATCGTGCAGCTGGTTCTCGCTTTCGGCAACGATGTGCAACTGCACGGTGGTGTACTTGCCTTCCTTGCTCTGGCGCTCGGCCAGCGTGGCAAGGTCGACCTTGGCGTGCTTGCTGAGAATCTCGATCACCGTATCGCGGAAACCGACCACGGTATCGCCGATGACCTTGATCGGGTAATCGTCGCAGGGGAATTCGATCTTGTGCGACTTGACGTCTGGTTCGCTCATGGCGGAAACGGCCTCGTAAGCCGTGGCAACAACAACGCCCCCGCAGGATACGCGGGGGCATGCAGGTCACGTATCAGTTGAACAACCCGTAGAAGAATAGACGGATGCTATCCCACATACGGCGGAAGAAACCACCTTCCTCGACGCCGTCAAGGGCGATCAGGTCGGCGCTGTGAACCACTTTCTCGTCCAGTTTGACTTCCACTTTGCCGATCACGTCACCTTTGGCAATCGGTGCAGTGAGTTGCGGGTTCATGGTCATCGAAGCCTGAAGGCGTTTCAATTGGCCTTTAGGCATGGTCATGGTCAGGTCTTCGGCCAGGCCGGCTTTCACTTCGCCAGTGGCTCCTTTCCAGACCGGTGCCTTGGTCAGCTCGGTACCCTTCTGGTAGAAAGTCTGGGTTTCGAAGAAGCGGAAGCCATAGGTCAGCAGCTTCTGGGTCTCGGCTGCGCGCGACTGCTCGCTGTTGGTGCCGAACACCACGGCGATCAGGCGCTGGCCGTCGCGAACGGCGGAAGCCACCATGCAGTAGCCGGCTTCGTCGGTGTGGCCGGTCTTCAGGCCGTCGACGGTCTTGTCACGCCACAGCAGCAGGTTGCGGTTCGGCTGCTTGATGTTGTTCCAGAAGAATTCCTTCTGCGAATAGATGGCGTAGTGGGCCGGGTCGACATTGATGATCGCGCGGGCCAGGGTCGCCATGTCATGGGCCGACGAGTAGTGGTCCGGATGCGGCAGACCGGTCGGGTTCATGAAGTGGCTGTTGCTCATGCCCAGGTCGGCGGCAGTCTTGTTCATCATGTCGGCGAAGGCATCTTCGCTGCCGGCGATGTGCTCGGCCAGGGCGACCGAGGCGTCGTTGCCGGACTGGATGATGATGCCGTGCAGCAGGTCGCTGACGGTCACCTGGCTGCCCACCTTGATGAACATGCGCGAACCGCCGGTACGCCAGGCGTTCTCGCTGACGGTTACCGGGTCGTTTTCACCGATCTGGCCGCGGCGGATGTCGAGGGTGGCGATGTAGGCGGTCATCAGCTTGGTCAGGCTGGCTGGCGGCAGGCGCTCGTCACCGTTGTTCTCGACCAGCACGTTGCCGCTGGACGCGTCCATGAGTACGTAGGACTTGGCTGCCAGTTGCGGTGGCGCCGGCGTCATCTGCTCAGCCGCGAAGGCGGCCGGCGTGATCATCAGCAGTACGGGCAGGCAAAGTCGTTTGGCAAGGTTGGTGATGTTCATCCGTCTCTCGAAAATCGCTAATGGTCTGAATTTCCCTGGGCAAGATCATGTGCCCAGCGCCAGTCAGTCTAGTTTTGTGGCCATAGGCCTGGCCCGGCAAAATGC
Organism: Pseudomonas sp. LAM2023; assembly: GCF_016620375.1. NCBI lineage: Bacteria > Pseudomonadati > Pseudomonadota > Gammaproteobacteria > Pseudomonadales > Pseudomonadaceae > Pseudomonas > Pseudomonas sp. LAM2023. The sequence goes on from NZ_JAENHV010000015.1 coordinate 132,240, forward strand.
GGCGTTATGTCGCTGCGGGCAAAAGCCGACATTGTACATGCCTGCGCCCGGCAATTCATGACAAAACCGACAGTTTGGTGTTGCCTTCTTCGCGGGCACGCCCGCTCCCACAGGGTTTCGCATGCCCCTGTGGGAGCGGGCGTGCCCGCGAAAAAGGCAACGCGGTCAGTCAGCTGTGACCAGCTTGGCCTGCCCCAGGTTCGCCAGGCGGATGCTGTCCTGCGCCTGCTGGATCTCGCCCTGGCTGCTGATCGGCCCCAGGCGCACGCGGTGCAAGGTTTGCTGGTTACGCACGATCGAGCTGATGAATACCGGCGCGCTGACCATGCTGCTGAGCTTGGAACGCAGCAGTTCGGCGGCGTCCGGGTTGGCGAAGGCGCCCACCTGCAGGAAGCTGCCGCCACTGTTGCTGGCCGGCACGTTGTTGCCGCCAACCTGCACCGGCACCACAGGCGCTGCGTGCTGTTGCGGCGGTGGCGTCCATTGCTCGACGCGCCCGGTACTGGCCGGGATCGCCTGGGTCTGGGCCACTTGCGGCTCCTTCAGCACCATCGGCGGCGTCTGGCCACGCTGGGCCCACCATTGCTGCGGGTCGATGCCCTCGACGCGCACATGCGCGGTACCGATTTCAGCGTAACCGAGCTTCTTCGCCGCGGCATAGGACAGGTCGATGATGCGATCGGAGTAGAACGGCCCACGGTCGTTGACCCGCAGGATCACGCTGCGGCCGTTGGCCAGGTTGGTCACCCGCACATAGGCTGGCAGCGGCAAGGTCTTGTGCGCCGCACTCATGCCGTACAGGTCGTACAGCTCGCCGTTGGCGGTGTTCTGCCCGTGGAACTTGGTGCCATACCACGACGCAGTCCCCTCGGCGCGGTAGTTGCGCGCATCCTGCATCGGGTAGTAGGTCTTGCCCAGTACCGTGTACGGGTTGGCCTTGTAGTTGCCGGTGTGCACGGTCGGCGTGGCATCGGGGATCTTGCTCACATCCACGTCCCACCACGGCGCGCCGTCCTTGTGCGCCCGGTTGATATCCAGGCCCGGCTGGGTGCGCACCACGTTGCCGCTACCTTGCTGGGTTGGGCGGCTGGAAGAGCAGCTGGCCAGCAGCACGCCAACGGCGAGGCAGGTCAGCAGCTTGAAAGTATTGGCAGAGATGATTGCGCGCATTAGTTGACGCCCCGTGCTTGAACCAGCTGTTCCGAAAGCTGATGCACCGCCATGGCATACATCACGCTGCGGTTGTAGCGAGTGATCGCGTAGAAGTTCTTCAGGCCCATCCAGTATTCGGGGCCATTGTCGCCCTCAAGACGGAAGGCGGTAACCGGCAGATCATCGCGCAGGGAATCATGAACCGACCAGCCAAGCGCGCGCAACTCCCCTACCGTCTTTACCGGCTCGATGCCGGTGGTCAGGCCCTCGTCGGCCCGCTCGCCATCCACCCAGGCGCGGCTGACCACACCTTCACCGGCCACCCACCCGTGGCGCTTGAAGTAGCTGGCGACACTGCCGATGGCATCGTCCGGGTTGTTCCAGATATTGATGTGGCCGTCGCCATCGAAGTCCACCGCAAAGTTGCGGAAGCTGCTCGGCATGAACTGCGGCAAGCCCATCGCGCCGGCGTAGGAGCCCTTGAGGGTCAATGGGTCGAGCTGCTCTTCGCGAGACAGCAGCAGGAACTCGCGCAGCTCCTTGCGGAAGAAGTCGGCCCGCGGCGGATAGTCGAAGCTCAGCGTCGACAGCGCGTCTATCACCCGGTAGTTGCCGGTGTTGCGGCCAAAGAAGGTTTCCACGCCAATGATGGCGACGATGTACTGTGCCGGTACGCCATATTCCTGCTCGGCCCGGGCCAGCGCCGCCTCGTGCTGGCGCCAGAAATCCACACCGCGGGCGATGCGCGCGTCGGTGATGAACATCGGCCGGTAGTCCTTCCACGGTTTTACCCGTTCGGCCGGGCGCGAAATGGCGTCGAGGATCGACTGCTTGCGTTGCACCTCGGCGAACACGCCCATCAGCTGTTCAGGGGCAAAACCGTAGTCGCGGCTCATTTCGCCAACGAACTGGGCCACCTGCGGCGAGTCCCGGTAGTCGCCGGCATGGGCCAGCTGTACAGCGCCGAACAGGCCCACCGCGCCGACCCACGGCGCACAACGGGCAGCCCAGTTACGCACTGCTTGCATGAAATTGTTCACCTTATTCAAACCTGCGCGATCCATTTGCGGTGCGTATGGATCGACATCAGAACGCCAAACGCTGACAGCAGCGTCACCAACGAAGTTCCGCCATAGCTGATGAAGGGCAGCGGCACGCCCACCACGGGCAAAAGGCCGCTGACCATCCCGATATTGACGAATACATAGACAAAGAAGGTCATGGTCAGGCTGCCGGCCAGCAGCTTGCCGAACAAGGTCTGCGCCTGGGCGGTAATCACCAGGCCACGGCCGATCAGCAGCAGATAGACGATCAGCAACAGGCAAATGCCGACCAGGCCGAATTCCTCGCCGAGCACGGCAATGATGAAATCGGTGTGGCTTTCCGGCAGGAAGTCCAGGTGCGACTGCGTCCCGAGCAGCCAGCCCTTGCCGAATACACCGCCCGAGCCGATCGCCGCCTTGGACTGGATGATGTTCCAGCCGGTGCCCAACGGGTCGCTTTCCGGGTCGAGGAAGGTCAGTACCCGCTGTTTCTGGTAGTCATGCATGACGAAGAACCACATCGCCACCGCCACCGGCACTGCCGCCGCCAGCACGCTGAGGATCCAGCGCCAGCGCAGGCCGCCCATGAACAGCACGAAGGCACCGGAGGCAAGGATCAGCAGCGCAGTCCCCAGGTCGGGCTGGCGCACGATCAGGATGAACGGCACGCCAATCAGCACCAGGCTGATCGCCACGTGCTTGAGATGTGGCGGCAAGGTGCGCTTGGACAGGTACCAGGCGATGGTCGCCGGCATGATGATCTTCATGAACTCCGAGGGCTGGAAGCGAATCACCCCGGGAATGTTGATCCAGCGCGTGGCGCCCATGGCGTTGTGGCCCATCACGTCGACCACCACCAGCAGCATCACCCCGACCAGGTAGGCCAACGGCACCCAGCGCGCCATGAAGCGGGGCTCCAGCTGGGCGATGATGAACATCGACGCAAGGCCGATGCCGAACGAGGTGGCCTGCTTGAGCAACAGGTCCCAGTTCTTGCCACTGGCCGAGTACAGCACGAACAGGCTGCCAGCCGCGAGGGTCAGCAGAATGACCAGCAAAGGGCCGTCGACGTGGATGCGCTGCAGAAAACTGGCGCGCCGACGCATCACATCCTCGCTGGAGAGCATGCGATCGAAATTGTTCATCACAGGGCTGATTCCTGGGTAACGGTGGCGGGCGCGAACTCGGGCTTGAGCCGGCCGTTTTCGTCGAGCAGCCAGGCGTCCATCACCTGGCGTACCACCGGCGCGGCAACACCCGAGCCCGACTCACCGTTCTCGACCATCACCGATACCACGATCTTCGGGTCGTCGGCCGGGGCGAAGGCGACGAACAGGGCGTGGTCGCGGTGGCGCTCCTGGAGTTTGTTGCGGTCATACTTCTCGCCCTGCTTGATCGCCACCACCTGGGCGGTACCGCTCTTGCCGGCGATGCGGTACTGCGCGCCGATGGCCGCCTTGCGTGCGGTACCGCGGGCGTTGTGCATCACCTGCTCCATGCCATGGGTGACCTTGGCCCAGTCGGACTTGTCACGCAGCACGATGTTGTCCATGGGGTTGTCGTCCACCGGCGGCTGGCCCTCGATGGTCTTGGCCAGGTGCGGGCGGTTCCATACGCCCTTGTTGGCGATCAGCGCGGTGGCCTGGGCCAGCTGCAGCGGCGTGGCCTGCATGTAGCCCTGGCCGATACCGAGGATCAGGGTTTCGCCGGGGAACCACGCCTGGCGACGGGTAGCACGTTTCCATTCCCGCGACGGCATCAGCCCGGCGGACTCTTCGAACATGTCCAGGGAAACCCGCTGGCCGATACCGAACTTGTTCATGTAGCTGGACAGCCGGTCGATGCCCATCTTGTGCGCCAGGTCGTAGAAGTAGGTGTCGTTGGAACGCATGATCGCGGTGTCCAGGTCGACCCAGCCATCGCCGGTGCGGTTCCAGTTGCGGTACTTGTGGTCGTAGTTGGGCAGTTGGTAGTAACCCGGGTCGAACACCCGGCTGCCGGCATTGACCACACCACTGTCCAGGCCGGCGATGGCCACGGCCGGCTTGATGGTCGAACCCGGCGGGTACAGGCCGCGCAGCACGCGGTTGAACAAGGGCCGGTCGATCGAGTCGCGCAGTTCGGCATAGGCCTTGAAACCGATGCCGGTGACGAACAGGTTGGGGTCGAAGCTGGGCTGGCTGACCATTGCCAGCACCTCGCCGGTACGCGGGTCGAGTGCCACCACGGCGCCGCGCCGACCACCCAGGGCGGCCTCGGCGGCTTCCTGCAACTTGATGTCCAGGCTCAGCACGATGTCCTTGCCCGGTTTCGGGTCGGTACGCTTGAGCACGCGCAGCACCCGGCCGCGAGCGTTGGTCTCGACTTCCTCGTAGCCCACCTGGCCGTGCAGGGCGTCTTCGTAGAACCGTTCGATGCCGGTCTTGCCAATGTGGTGGGTGCCGCTGTAGTTCACCGGATCGAGCGTTTTCAGCTCCTTCTCGTTGATCCGCCCCACATACCCCACCGAATGCGCGAAATGCGCACCCTGCGGGTAATGGCGCACCAGCTGGGCCACCACTTCCACACCCGGCAGGCGGAACTGGTTCACTGCCACGCGAGCAATCTGCTCTTCGTTGAGCTCGAACAGGATCGGCACTGGCTCGAACGGCCGGCGGCCCTGGCGCATGCGCTTCTCGAACAGGGCGCGATCATCGGGCGTCAATTCCAGCACTTCGACGATGGTATCCAGCACTTCCTGCCAGTTGCCCGCACGTTCACGGGTCATCGACAGGCTGAAGCTGGGCCGGTTGTCGGCAACGATCACCCCGTTACGGTCGAAGATCAGCCCGCGGGTCGGCGGAATCGGCTGCACATGCACCCGGTTGTTCTCCGACAGCGTCGAGTGGTAGTCGTACTGGATGATCTGCAGGTAGTACAGCCGCGCGATCAGCACGCAGACCAGCAGCACGACCGCCACTGCGCCCACCACGACGCGGTTGCGCACCAGGCGGGCGTCTTTCTCATGGTCCTTGAGACGGATCGGCTGCGACATCGGGCTGCTTACAGGCTCATTTGTGGTAAGGATGCCCGGACAGCACGGTCCAGGCGCGGTAGATCTGCTCGCCGATGAGTATCCTTACCAACGGGTGCGGCAGGGTCAACGGCGACAGCGACCAGCGTTGTTCGGCACGCGCACAGACCTCCGGCGCCAGGCCTTCCGGGCCGCCCACCATCAAATTCACCGTGCGCGCATCTAGGCGCCAGCGGTCCAGCTCGGTCGCCAGTTGCTCGGTACTCCAGGGCTTGCCATGGACCTCGAGGGTGACGATGCGCTCCCCGGGCTGAACCTTACTCAGCATGGCCTCGCCCTCCTGACGAATCAGGCGGGCGACATCGGCATTCTTGCCACGGGTATTCAGCGGGATTTCCACCAGCTCCAGCGACAGCTCGGCGGGCAGGCGCTTGGCATATTCATGCCAGCCTTCCTCGACCCACTTCGGCATGCGCGAGCCGACCGCGATCAGGCGCAGACGCACAGCGCTTTCCTTATTCCCGGTCCTTGAGCTTTTCGGAATACTCGTGGGCCTGGTCCGGGCTGTGGTGCTTGCCATCGGCGGCACGGCTCTGCTCGGCACCCTGCCACAGGCGCTCCAGGTCGTAGAACTGGCGGGCAGCGGCGGTCATCATGTGCACGATGACGTCGTTCAGGTCCAGCAGTACCCAGTCGCTGTCGCCCTTGCCTTCTTCACCCAGTGGCTGGGCGCCCTTGGCCTTGACCGCTTCGCGGACCTTTTCCAGCATCGCGTTGATCTGGCGGTTGGAGGTACCGGTGGCAATGATCATGTAGTCGGTCAGGCTGTGCTTTTCGCGCACGTCGATGACCTGGATGTCCTGGGCCTTGACGTCTTCCAGCGCTGCCTTGGTCAGGGCGACCAGTTCTTCGCCGTGGATTTTCTGCTTGGTCATATAAAACTCGTTCAACTCGTTGGATGAGGCGCCAGAGGCACCGTCAGTTAGGTGCACGATACAGTTCGTGCGCCTCGATGTAGGCCAGTACGGCGTCCGGCACCAGGAACCTCACCGATTTGCCGCTGGCCAGCAGCTGTCGGATCTGTGTAGCCGACACCGCAAGCGGCGTCTGCCAGACGAACGAAATGTTTCCCGCCGGGCCGGACAAGGCGGTGGGATCGCTCTCCGAGCGCGCAGCCAGCAGGTTGCGCAGCTCGTCAGGGGGTTCTACGTCGGCATCCGGGCGTTGCAGCACCAGGATGTGACAGTGTTGCAGCAATTCTTCCCAGCGGTGCCAGCCGGGCAGCCCACAGAAGGCATCCCAGCCCAGCACCAGGAACAGCTGGTCGTTGGCCGCCAGTTCGGCGCGGATCGACTCCAGCGTATCGATGGTGTACGACGGCTTGTCGCGTGCCAGCTCACGAGCATCCACGCTCAGGCAGGGCACACCCTGCACGGCGCTCTGCACCATGGCCAGGCGGTCCTTGGCGGCCACCTGCGGGGTGCCGCGGTGCGGCGGCCGGGCATTGGGCAACAGGCGCAGCTCGTCCAGCCCCATGAACTCGGCCACTTCCAGCGCGCTGCGCAGGTGGCCGATGTGCACGGGGTCGAAGGTGCCGCCTAGAATGCCGATGCGCCGGACTGCCTGGGCCTTGCTCAACTCAGCAGGACTCCTGGCCGCGCAGCTGGCCATCGCCGATCACCACGTACTTCTCGCAGGTCAGGCCTTCCAGGCCGACCGGGCCGCGGGCATGCAGCTTGTCGGTGGAGATGCCGATCTCGGCACCCAGGCCGTACTCGAAGCCGTCGGCGAAGCAGGTCGGGGTATTGAGCATGACCGACGCCGAATCGACCTCGGCCATGAACTGACGCGCTTCACCCTGGTGTTCGCTGATGATCGAATCGGTGTGGTGCGAGCCATAGTGGTTGATGTGCTCGATGGCCTGGTCCAGGCCGTCGAGCACACGGATCGACAGGATCGCATCCAGGTACTCGGTGTGCCAGTCGGCCTCGGTGGCCGGCTTGGCCTCGATGATGGCCCGGGTGCGCTCGCAGCCACGCAGCTCTACGCCCTTCTCCTGAAAGCGACGGGCCATCTCTGGCAGGAAGCGCTCGGCCACCTGCTGATCGACCAGCAACGTCTCCATGGCGCCACAGATACCGTAGCGATAGGTCTTGGCGTTGAATGCCACGCGCCAGGCCTTGTCCAGGTCGGCGTGCCGACTGACATAAATGTGGCAGATACCGTCCAGGTGCTTGATTACCGGCACACGGGCATCGCGGCTGATGCGCTCGATCAGGCCACGACCACCGCGCGGCACGATGACGTCGACGAATTCCGGCATGCTGATCAGTGCCCCCACGGCCTCGCGGTCGGTGGTTTCCACCACCTGCACCACGGCCGCCGGCAGGCCGGCTGCGGCCAGGCCACGCTGGATGCAGGTGGCAATCGCACGGTTGGAATGAATGGCTTCGGAGCCGCCACGCAGGATGGTCGCGTTACCCGACTTCAGGCACAGGCTGGCAGCATCGATGGTCACGTTCGGACGCGACTCGTAGATGATCCCGATCACCCCCAGCGGCGTGCGCATCTTGCCCACCTGGATACCCGATGGGCGGTAGCTCATGTCGCGGATGGCACCGACCGGGTCCGGCAGGCTGGCCACCTGGCGCAGCCCGGTGATCATGCCGTCGATACGCGCCGGGGTCAGCGCCAGACGATCGAGCAAGGCCGGCTCCAGGCCGTTGGCGCGGCCGGCGGCGAGGTCTCGCTCGTTGGCGGCGGTCAGCTCGGCCCGGGCGGCATCCAGCGCGTCGGCGGCAGCTTGCAGGGCGCGGTTCTTCTGCGCGGTGCTGGCACGGCCGATCACCCGGGAAGCCTCACGGGCAGCGCGACCCAGGCGGGTCATATAGTCAAGAACGGACTCAGTCATGGGTTCGGTGTCTTGGCGAAGGGGAAATCGGCTGATTATAACTGCCGCGCAGGTGTACGCCCAGCGGTGGGTGGCGGATGGTCGAAAATGGCTGGGCTCGACCCGCTTCTTGTGGCGCCTGTGAGATCGCGCGCCGCCCGCCCCAAGGCGAACCCCTTAGGCTCAACCAACACCGAAACATGCAGATACCAATCAATCACCCCACCGGTTCAGCCTCGATTAAGTCATTCATTGCTATCATCCCCGCCTTCCCAACCGCGAACTGCCCCGCATGCCAGCACTGCCCGACAGCTTCTTCGACCGCGACGCCCAGACCCTGGCCAAGGCCCTGCTGGGCAAGGTCATCCGTCACCGCCACGGCGACCTGTGGCTGGCCGCACGGATCATCGAGACCGAGGCCTACTACCTCAGCGACAAAGGCAGCCACGCCTCGCTCGGCTACACCGAAAAGCGCAAGGCGCTGTTCCTCGATGGCGGGCACATCTACATGTACTACGCGCGCGGCGGCGACTCGCTTAACTTCAGCGCCCACGGGCCGGGCAACGCGGTGCTGATCAAGTCCGCCTACCCTTGGCAGGACGCCATCTCGGGGCCGAACAGCCTGGCGCAGATGCAACTGAACAACCCCGACGCCAGCGGCAACCTGCGCCCGGCCGAGCGCCTGTGCGCCGGGCAGACGCTGCTGTGCCGCGCCCTCGGCCTGAAGGTGCCACACTGGGACGCCCAGCGCTTCGACCCCGAGCGCCTGTACGTCGAGGATTGCCGCAACGCCGTGCCGCGGATCATCCAGACGGCCCGCCTGGGCATCCCGTACGGCCGCGACGAGCACCTGCCCTACCGCTTCGTCGATGCCGAATACGCCCGTTTCTGCACGCGGAACCCGTTGCGTCGAGGCCAAGTCGAAGGCCGCGACTTCTTCATTCTCGAACAAGGAAGCTGAACCATGGGCCAATGGCTCGACAGCCTGACCGGCTGGCTCAGCGCCAACCCACAGTGGCTTGGCCTGGCAATTTTCCTGGTGGCCTGCATCGAATGCCTGGCCATTGCCGGCATCATCGTACCGGGCACCGTGCTGCTGTTCGCGGTCGCGGTGCTGGCCGGCAGCGGTACCTTCAGCCTGGGCGAAACGCTGCTGCTGGGCTTTCTCGGTGGCCTGCTGGGTGACGCCGTGTCCTATGCCGTGGGCAAGTACTTCCATCAGAACATCCGCCGCCTGCCGCTACTGCGTCACCACCCGGAATGGATCGGCAGCGCCGAGGCCTATTTCCAGCGCTACGGCATCGCCAGCCTGCTGGTAGGGCGCTTCATCGGGCCGCTGCGGCCCATGCTGCCGATGGTCGCCGGCATGTTCGACATGCCGCTGCCGCGCTTCATCGCCGTCAGTCTGGTGGCCGGCGTGGGCTGGTCGGTGGCCTATCTGCTGCCCGGCTGGGCCACGGGTGCAGCCATGCGCCTGCCGTTGCCGGAAGGCTTCTGGCTGGATGCCGGCATCATCGCCGGCACCCTGGCAGTCATCATCGGGCTGAGCCTGAATACCAGCATCCGCGATCAACGCCACGGCACCCGGCTGATCGCCGGCATGAGCCTGGCGGCACTGGCCGGGGTGTTCCTGGGCTGGCCCTACCTGCACGAATTCGACCAAGGCGTGATGACACTGGTGCAGGAGCACCGTAGCCAGGCCATCGATGGCGCCGTGGTGCTGGTGACCCGGCTAGGCGATTTCCGCACTCAACTGGTCTTGGGCGGCCTGTTGACTGGCCTGCTGCTGCTTGCCCGGCAATGGCGTCATGCCCTGTTCGCCGCTGGCGTACTGATGGGCACGGCACTTGCCAATGGCACCCTGAAATGGCTGTTCGCCCGGGCCCGGCCAGAGGTACTCAGCGACCCCTTGACCAGCTACAGCATGCCCAGCGGGCACAGTTCGGCGTCGTTCGCGTTCTTTCTGGTCATGGCCGTGCTGGCCGGGCGCGGGCAGCCGCCGCGGATGCGCCTGACCTGGGTCATGCTGGGCTGCATTCCGGCGCTGGCGATAGCCCTGTCGCGGGTTTACCTGGGGGCTCACTGGCCGACCGACATCCTCGCCGGGGCCCTGTTGGCGTGCTGTGTATGTGCGCTGAGCCTGGCATTGGTACAGCGGCGGCAGACCTTGCCGGCCTTGCCACTGCGGGTGTGGTGGCTGATAGTACCGGCCTGCATCGCGTTGCTGGCGTTCTTTGCCATGCATGCGTTGCCGCAGGCGTTGTTGCGCTATCAGTACTGATTGCGCCCTGTAGGAGCGGCCTTGTGTCGCGAAAGGGCTGCGAAGCAGCCCCGGCAATTTATGGCTGCGCTGAAGTTCTGGGGCTGCTTCGCAGCCCTTTCGCGACACAAGGCCAGGGCCAGCAGCAGGGCCAGGCAGTCAGGCAAACAGCTCGCCCTGAATCCGCTCCAGCAGCTTCTGGATCTCGCCCAGGCGCTGCTGCGGTGAGTCGAGGGCCAGCAGGTCCAGCTTGTCCTCTTCCATGAACGGCAAAAGGTACGCCAACTGGTTGGCCAGCGCCTGCCGCCCGTCCACCGGGCGCGGCATGTCCAGGGCTTCGACCATCGGGTGCTCGCCCAGCGCCACCAGCAACGCCAGCAGGTCATCGTCGGCCTCGAGCAACGGGCTGTCCGCCTGCTCCGGCAACCATTGCACCTGCCCCATCATCAACTGGTCCTTCTGCACCTCGGTGCTTGCCAGGTTGAAACGCCGCACACCTTCGACGCGAATGCCCAACAAACCGTTATCCTGCTGCACGAAGTCGCGGATCACCGCCTCACAGCCGATCGAGGCCACTACCGGCGGCGCCTTGCCGACCTGTTCGCCTTCGAGGATGCACACCACGCCAAAACCTTCGCCCTGCTTCATGCAGCGCCCGATCATGTCCAGGTAGCGCGCCTCGAAAATCTGCAGATCGAGAAAGCAGCCAGGAAACAGCACGGTATTGAGCGGAAACAGCGGTAACGTCATTACAAATCCTCAAGCCACCAGGCTGACCGCCAGCGGCAGGAACACCGCCGTGGCCACGCCCATCAGGCTCATTGCCAGCGCGGCAAAGGCGCCGCATTCGTCACTTTCCTGCAGGGCCACCGAAGTACCCACCGCGTGCGCGGTCACCCCCAACGCCATGCCGCGCGCCTCGGGGCTGTGCACGCCAAAGCGGCTCAGCAGCGCCGGGCCGAAGATCGCCCCGATCACGCCGGTAATCAACACAAACACCGCCGCCAGGGCCGCCACCCCGCCAATCTGCTCGGCCACCAGCATGGCAATTGGCGAGGTCACCGATTTTGGCGCCATGGTCATCAGGATCATGTGTTCCGCACCGAACCACCAGCCCAGCATCAGGCAGAACAGCGTGGCAAACAGGCCTCCGATTACCAGCGTAGTAAAGATGGGCCAGAACAGCTGGCGGATACGCCGCAGGTTCAGGTAAAGCGGCACCGCCAGGGCCACGGTGGCAGGCCCCAGCAGGATGTTCATGATCTCCGTGCTCTTGCGGTATTCGCGGTAGTCGATGCCGAACAGCAGCAGCACGCCGATCACCAGCAGCATCGACACCAGCACCGGCTGCAAGAAGATCCAGCGGGTCTTCTCGTAGGCGGCCAGCACCACCTGGTAGGCGCCGAGGGTAATGCCGATACCGAACAAGGGATGATGCACCACCGCGTCCAGCGCGCCTTGCCAGTCAAGCATCATGGCTGCTCCTCGCGTCGGCCCTGGCGCTGGATGAGCTTTTGCATCAGCACGCCGACAAACGCCAGGGTCACCAGGCAGGAAATCAGCAACGCCCCGACGATGGCCCAGAAGTCGGCAGCAATGTCCCTGGCATACACCATCACCCCTACTGCCGGCGGCACCAGCAACAGCGGCAGGTAGCGCAGCAGGCTGCTGGCCGCCTCGTTCAGCGGCTTGCCAACCTCGCCACGGGCCATGAGAAAACACAGCAGCAGCAACAGGCCGATGATCGGCCCCGGCAGAAACGGCACCAACAAGTGGTTGATCGCCGTACCCAGCAACTGGAACAGCACCAGCCAGGTCAGACCACGCAACAGCATAAGCATCTCCCTCGTGCACGGCTGCCATTATAAGCATGTGGCCGTCATATACCGATATTCGCCGAAATACCTGCAACTTGACTGAAACGGTTCGCCGTGCTGATCTTGCACATTCGTACCAACTGACAACTTGGAGAGCCCGCGATGCCCTATGTACCGGTTACAGAGCTTTCGCAGTACGTTGGTAAGGAACTGGGCCGTTCGGCCTGGCTGAAGATCGACCAGCAGCGCATCAACCTGTTCGCCGAAGCCACGGGTGATTTCCAGTTCATCCATGTGGACCCGGTCAAGGCGGCGCAGACTCCGTTCGGCTGCACCATTGCCCACGGCTTCCTGACGTTGTCGCTGATCCCCAAGTTGATCGAGGACATCCTGGTCCTGCCGCAAGGGCTGAAAATGGTGGTGAACTATGGGCTGGACAGCGTGCGCTTCATCCAGCCGGTCAAGGTCGATAGCCAGGTGCGGCTGAAGGTAGAGCTGGCAGAGGTGGCGGAGAAGAAGCCGGGGCAGTGGCTGCTCAAGGCGATCGCCACCCTGGAGATCGAGGGCGAGGACAAGCCGGCCTACATAGCCGAGTCGCTCTCCCTGTGTTTTGTCTGATGGATTTCGGGGGCGCTGCACGCCCCCTTGCCAAGCCGATCCACAAATCCCCCGCACTCGCGTAAACTGCCAGCCTTCGCGCAGCCTGGGGCTGCCCCTGTCGATTTACCAAAGGTGCCCGCCATGCCCTGGCTGCAAGTACGCCTGGCCATCAGCCCGGAACAAGCCGAAACCTACGAAGACGCCCTGCTCGAAGTGGGCGCTGTCTCGGTCACGTTCATGGATGCCGAGGATCAACCGATCTTCGAGCCAGACCTCAACACCACCCCGCTGTGGTCGCACACCCACCTGCTGGCCCTGTTCGAGGCCGATGCCGAGCCCGAGCAGGTGTTCTCCCACCTGCGCCTGCTGACCGGTGCCGAGCTGCCCGAGCACCAGGCCGAGGTGATCGAGGACCAGGACTGGGAACGCAGCTGGATGGACAACTTCCAGCCGATGCGCTTCGGCCGCCGCCTGTGGATCGTGCCCAGCTGGCACGAAGCACCGGAAAAGGACGCGGTGAACCTGCTGCTCGACCCGGGCCTGGCGTTCGGCACCGGCACCCACCCGACCACCGCCCTGTGCCTGGAATGGCTCGACGGCCAGCAGCTCGAAGGCACCCAGGTGCTGGACTTCGGTTGCGGCTCGGGCATCCTGGCCATCGCCGCGCTGCTGCTGGGCGCCCGCGAGGCGGTGGGTACCGACATCGACGTGCAGGCCATCGAGGCTTCGCGCGACAACGCCCAGCGCAATGGCATCGCCGATGAAAAGCTGGCGCTGTACCTGCCCGAGCACATGCCGGCGATGCAGGCCGACGTGCTGGTTGCCAACATCCTTGCCGGCCCGCTGGTGTCGCTGGCGCCGCAGCTGTCCGGCCTGGTGCGCCCCGGTGGCCTGCTGGCGCTATCGGGCATCCTCGCCGAACAGGGTGAAGAAGTGGCTGCGGCCTATGCCGCCGACTTCGAGCTGGACCCGATCGTCGTGCGCGACGGCTGGGTCCGCATCAGTGGTCGCCGCCGTTAAGCCGGCCTAGAATACGTTTCTGCATAGCTCCCGGATCGCCGCATGACCGACAGTTTCGTCACCCAGTGCCCGCATTGCCAGACTAGCTTTCGCGTCACTCACCACCAACTGAGCGTGGCCCGCGGCGTGGTGCGCTGCGGCCACTGCCTGCAGGTATTCAATGCTGCCAGGCAGTTGCTGGAGCAGAACCGCACCAGTACGGCCAGTCAACCTGTGGTGCCGGCGCCAGAGCCGGCGGTGCCTGACGCGCCGGTGGCCGAGCCAACGGTGGCGCACGAGCCGGCTGTCGACCAGCACAGCAGCGCTGCCGACGAAAACTGGGCACTCACCGCCCAGGCACTGGACGCCCTCGATCTCGACAAGGAGCTGGAACGCCTGGAGCGTCGCGGCCAACCCGTACCGGCACGCCCGGCCGAGCAGGATGACGGGTTGCAGGCCCGGCGCGACGACTTGCAGCCGGACGAACACGCTGACGACCTGTTCGGCACGGCCGCCGATGAACCTTTCGAACCACCACAGGCAGATGAGCCGGCCCCGGTGCTGCAGCCGCTGGAGCTGGATCTCGAACCTGCCCCGGGCGAGCGCACCGAGCCAACCCTGGGCGGTAGCCTGGAGCTGGACTTCGACGATGAGCCGCCGGTGCGCCATGCCGTCGACGATGACCACCCCGCCTTCGACGAACCGCTGCGTGCCAGCGATGACGAAACTGCGGAAAAAGGCCTGAACGCGCGCGACGAGGAACCGCTGGCGCTGAGCCTGTCGGCGCACGATGACCACCCTGTCGAGCCGCTGCCCGGCGAACGCCTGGAACCAGGCTTTGCCGCCAAGCCAGAGCGCCCGGCACGCAAGGAGCCGCTGGTCGACGTGGTCGACGACCCATTGCAGCTGGGCTGGGAGAAGCCCGCACCGAACTGGGGCAAACGCCTGCTGTGGGGCTTCCTGACCTTGCTCGCCGCGGGCATGCTGGCGTTCCAGTACGTGTGGTTCCACTTCGACGAAATGGCCCGTCAGGACCAGTACCGGCCGCTCTTCCAGCAAGTCTGCCCGTTGGTCGGGTGCGAAGTCCCGACCCGCGTCGATATTGCCCGGATCAAAAGCAGCAACCTGGTGGTGCGCAGCCACCCGGACTTCAAGGGTGCGTTGATCGTCGATGCGATCATCTACAACCGCGCACCGTTCGCCCAGCCCTTCCCGCTGCTGGAGCTGCGCTTCGCCGACCTCAATGGCCAACTGATCGCCAGCCGACGCTTCAAGCCCAGCGAGTACCTCTCGGGGGAACTGGCCGGGCGTGGCGAGATGCCCAGCCAGACCCCGATCCATATCGCCCTGGACATCCTTGACCCCGGGCCGAAGGCAGTCAACTACAGCCTCAGCTTCCGTTCGCCGGAATGAACATCATGCCGGCGGGGGCGCCTTGCGCCCCTTCGCGACACAAGGCCGCTGCTACAGGAGATCGCGTTCGCCTGTAGCAGCGGCCGCGTGTCGCGAAAGGGCTGCAAAGCAGCCCCAGGCCCTTCTCCATACCAAATGGCATAAGCCGACAACTGTTCAGATTTTATCCAAACCCATCTTTATCCGGTCACCGAGAGCGGGTATCATGCCAACCCTTTTTCAGACTCCAAGATTCGGCCCCACAACAGGGATCACCTATGTCGGCGGTACGCATCGGCCAATACACACTACGTAACAACCTGATCCTCGCGCCCATGGCCGGCGTTACGGACCAGCCTTTCCGTACCCTTTGCCAGCGCCTGGGCGCCGGCATGGTGGTGTCGGAAATGGTCTCCAGCGACATGAGCCTGTGGAACAGCCGCAAGTCGAGCCTGCGCCGCATCCATGAAGGTGATCCCGAGCCACGCTCGGTGCAGATCGCCGGTGGTGATGCGCAGATGATGGCAGCGGCGGCGCAAGCCAATGTCGAGGCAGGTGCCCAGATCATCGATATCAACATGGGCTGCCCGGCAAAAAAAGTCTGCAACAAAGCCGCAGGCTCTGCTTTATTGAGAGATGAAGCCTTGGTCAGCGAGATTCTCCACGCCGTGGTTGGCGCCGTGGACGTCCCGGTGACGCTGAAGATTCGCACCGGCTGGGACCGGGCGAACAAGAACGGCCTGAACGTGGCGAAGATCGCCGAACAGGCCGGCATCCAGGCGCTGGCGGTACATGGCCGCACACGCGCCGACCTGTATACCGGCGAAGCCGAATACGACACCATCGCTGCCATCAAGCAGGCGGTGTCGATCCCGGTTTTTGCCAACGGCGATATCACATCGCCAGAAAAGGCCCGGGCGGTGCTGGACGCCACCGGTGTCGATGGCCTGCTGATTGGCCGGGCTGCCCAGGGGCGGCCATGGATCTTTCGCGAGATCGAGCATTACCTGCGCACTGGCGAACATCTGCCAGCGCCGCAACTGGATGAAGTGGAACGCATCCTGCTGGAGCACCTGGCAGCGCTGCATGCCTTCTATGGCGATGTGATGGGCGTACGTATCGCCCGCAAGCACGTTGGCTGGTACCTGGCAACACGACCCGGCGGCAAGGAGTTTCGCTCCCGGTTCAACGCTTTGGAAGACACACAAGCGCAGTGCGCCAACGTTCGTGCGTTTTTCAGCGAACGTCGACAGAGCCTTGAGACAGAGGACGGACAAGGGGTGGCCGCATGACGATGATGACCGAGACATTTGTGAGTGGAACAACGCCCGTGAGCGACAACGCCAACCTGAAACAGCACCTGAACACGCCGAGCGAAGAAGGCCAGACCCTTCGCGACAGCGTCGAGAAGGCGCTGCACAACTACTTCGCCCACCTGGAAGGCGCGACCGTGACGGACGTGTACAACCTGGTGCTGTCCGAAGTCGAGGCGCCCCTGCTCGAAAGCGTGATGAACTACGTCAAGGGCAACCAGACCAAGGCCAGCGAGATGCTCGGGCTGAACCGAGGCACCCTGCGCAAGAAGCTCAAGCAGTACGACTTGCTGTAAGCCAGAATCCCAACCAGAAAAGGCGGCTCCCTGAACAGAGGCGCCTTTTTTGCTGACTCCACCGCGTTATTGGAACCCGAAATGACCGACCAGACTACCCGCCTGCCAGTCCGCCGCGCCCTGATCAGCGTCTCCGACAAGACCGGTATCCTCGAATTCGCCCGTGAGCTGCAGCAGCTCGGTGTCGAGATCCTGTCCACCGGTGGCACCTACAAGCTGCTCAAGGACAACGGCGTCAACGCGGTGGAAGTGGCCGACTACACCGGCTTCGCCGAAATGATGGATGGCCGGGTCAAGACCCTGCACCCGAAAATCCACGGCGGCATCCTCGGCCGTCGCGGTATCGACGACGCCATCATGAACGAGCACGGCATCAAGCCGATCGACCTGGTAGCAGTCAACCTGTACCCGTTCGAAGCCACCATTTCCAAGCCTGGCTGTGATCTGCCGACCGCCATCGAGAACATCGACATCGGCGGCCCGACCATGGTCCGTTCGGCTGCCAAGAACCACAAGGACGTGGCCATCGTGGTCAACGCCAGCGACTACGCCGGCATCGTCGAAGGCCTCAAGGCCGGTGGCCTGACCTACGCCCAGCGTTTCGACCTGATGCTCAAGGCGTTCGAGCACACCGCTGCCTATGACGGCATGATCGCCAACTACATGGGCACCATCGACCAGGCCAAGGAGACCCTGAGCACCGAAGGCCGTAGCGAATTCCCGCGCACCTTCAACAGCCAGTTCGTCAAGGCCCAGGAAATGCGCTACGGCGAGAACCCGCACCAGAGCGCGGCGTTCTACGTCGAGGCGAAAAAGGGTGAAGCCAGCGTTTCCACCGCCATCCAGCTGCAGGGCAAGGAGCTGTCGTTCAACAACGTGGCCGACACCGATGCCGCGCTGGAATGCGTGAAGAGCTTCGTCAAGCCAGCCTGCGTCATCGTCAAGCACGCCAACCCGTGCGGCGTGGCCGTAGTACCTGAAGAAGAAGGCGGTATCCGCAAGGCCTACGACCTGGCCTACGCGACCGACACCGAATCGGCGTTCGGTGGCATCATCGCCTTCAACCGCGAGCTGGATGGCGAAACCGCCAAGGCCATCGTCGACCGCCAGTTCGTCGAAGTGATCATCGCACCGAAAATCTCCCAGGCCGCCCGCGACGTGGTTGCCGCCAAGCAGAACGTACGCCTGCTGGAATGCGGCGAGTGGCCAGCCGAGCGCGCTGCCGGTTGGGACTTCAAGCGCGTCAACGGTGGCCTGCTGGTGCAGAGCCGCGATATCGGCATGATCAGCGCCGATGACCTGAAGATCGTGACCAAGCGTGCACCGACCGAGCAAGAGATCCACGACCTGGTATTCGCCTGGAAAGTGGCCAAGTTCGTCAAGTCCAACGCCATCGTCTACGCCAAGCAGCGCCAGACCATCGGCGTCGGTGCCGGCCAGATGAGCCGCGTCAACTCCGCCCGCATCGCGGCCATCAAGGCTGAACACGCCGGCTTGCAGGTGCAGGGTGCTGTCATGGCATCGGATGCGTTCTTCCCGTTCCGTGACGGCATCGACAACGCAGCTAAAGTGGGTATCAGCGCCGTGATCCAGCCAGGTGGCTCGATGCGCGATGCCGAGGTGATTGCTGCCGCTGACGAAGCTGGCATCGCCATGGTCTTCACCGGCATGCGCCACTTCCGCCACTGATTTACGGCAATCGGCCGCACTGAAGCAGGCATCTGCTGCGTTGGGGCCGGTTTCGCTGATGCTCATTGCCAGAAGGCAACTCCGCTCATCGCAACCGGCCCCGCCTTGCATCTACCTGCTTCATTGCGACCTCGTACAGCGTGAGGTTTTGCCTCTCGCCCGAAAGAACTCGAGGTTTTGACATGAAAGTTTTGATCATCGGCAGCGGCGGTCGTGAACACGCCCTGGCCTGGAAAGTCGCCCAGGACCCACGTGTCGAGAAAGTCTTCGTTGCCCCGGGCAACGCCGGCACCGCCACCGAAGCCAAGTGCGAAAACGTCGCTATCGACGTCAACGCGCTGGAGCAACTGGCCGATTTCGCCGAGCAGAACGTACAAATGACCATCGTCGGCCCGGAAGCGCCGCTGGTCGCTGGTGTCGTCGACCTGTTCCGCAGCCGTGGCCTGGATTGCTTCGGCCCGACCAAGGGCGCGGCCCAGCTGGAAGGCTCCAAGGCCTTCACCAAGGACTTCCTGGCCCGGCACAAGATTCCAACCGCCGACTACCAGAACTTCACCGAAATCGAGCCCGCCCTGGCCTACCTGCAGGAAAAAGGCGCGCCGATCGTGATCAAGGCCGATGGCCTGGCCGCCGGCAAGGGCGTGATCGTCGCCATGACCCTCGAGGAGGCCGAAGCCGCCGTGCGCGACATGCTGGCCGGCAATGCCTTCGGTGACGCCGGTTCGCGCGTGGTCATCGAAGAGTTTCTCGACGGCGAGGAAGCCAGCTTCATCGTCATGGTCGATGGCCAGAACGTGTTGCCCATGGCCACCAGCCAGGACCACAAGCGCGTCGGCGACCAGGACACCGGCCCGAACACCGGCGGCATGGGTGCCTACTCCCCTGCCCCGGTGGTCACCGCCGAAGTGCACCAGCGCGTGATGGACCAGGTAATCTGGCCGACCGTGCGTGGCATGGCCGAAGAAGGCAACGTCTACACCGGCTTCCTCTACGCCGGCCTGATGATCGACAAGGCGGGCAACCCCAAGGTCATCGAGTTCAACTGCCGCTTCGGCGACCCGGAAACCCAGCCGGTCATGCTGCGTCTGGAGTCGAGCCTGGTGCTGCTGGTCGAGGCTGCATTCGCCAAGGCGCTGGACAAGGTCGAAGCCCAGTGGGACCCGCGCCCGAGCCTGGGCGTGGTGCTGGCCGCCGGCGGTTACCCGGGCGACTATGCCAAGGGTGATGTGATCAACGGCCTGGAAGCAGCGGCCAAGATCGAAGGCAAGGTATTCCATGCCGGTACTTCGCTGAAAGACGGCCAGGTGGTCACCAACGGTGGCCGCGTGCTCTGCGCCACCGCCATGGGTGCCAGCGTTGCCGACGCCCAGCAGCAGGCCTATCGCCTGGCCAAGGAAGTCAGCTGGAACGGCAGTTTCTACCGTAGCGACATCGGCTACCGGGCCATTGCCCGCGAGCGCGGTGAGCACCAGCAGTAAGCTTTACCGGAGCGCCGTGACGCCCAGGGTTGGAAGAACCCAGGCGCACGGCCCCCGGCTCGTCGACAGGGCCCCGCGCGGGCCTTGCCTTCGACTTGGCGCGCCGCGCATAGTTACTACCTGGCACCTAGGCTAAGAAGGGATTTCGTAGTGCGTCGGCTTCGGATTGCCTCAGTTCTGATCGTCAGCTTGCTGACCCTGCTCTGCCTGTTCCCGGCTGCCGCCGAACATGACGGAGGCTGGGCCGTGCTGCTCGACGAACAGGCCAACCTGCAACTGAGCGACGTGCGCTCCGAGCGTTACCGCAACCAGTTCAGCCCGCTGGCCCTCGCCGACCTGGATGCCGCTCCGGCGGAACAGGCCATGTGGCTGCACTACCGTTTGGACCCCAGCGAGCAGGAACAACTGCTGCGGGTGTTCGCCCCAGACCTGTCTGGCCTGGACCTCTACGCCCTCGAAGGCGACAAGCTTCTGCGTCAGCTGCACCACGGCCGCCAGGCTGGCAATGCCAGCCCGACCCTGCGTGGCAGCGACCATGTATTACCCCTGCCCAACAGCAAGCAACCGGTGGACATCTACCTGCGCCTGGTCTCTGAACACCAGCTGCGCCCGGCCATCAGCCTGGAGCCTGCGGCCGTGGCCGCCTCCGACCAACGCCAGCCGCTGCTGTTCGGCATGCTGTTCGGCGGCCTGGTGATGCTGATCCTGCATAACCTGATCCGCTTCTTCTACAGCCGCTCCAGCACCGCCCTGATCCTGGCCCTCTACCATGGCCTGATGCTGCTCAGCGGCCTGATCCTGCTGAACCTCAGCGGCCCCTGGTGGCACGTCTGGCACAGCGCACAGACGCCCGCCGCCTACCTCACGCTGGTCCTGGCCGGCCTGGCGGGGCTGTATTTCACCCAACACTTCTTCGCACCGTGCAACTCACCGCGGCTGAATCGCCTGCTGCAGGGCGACATGCTGGTGGTCGGTGTCAGCGGGCTGGTACTGCTGTTCGTCGACACCCTGCCGCTGAACCTGATGACCTACGCCCTGATGGCCCTGGGTAGCGTCAGCATGCTGCTGGTCAGCAGTTATCACTGGTACAAGGGTTATGCCCCGGCGCGGGTGTTCAGCCTGGCGATGGTGGTGTTCAACCTCGGCGGCCTGGTGCTGTTGCCGGCGCTGCTCGGCCTCACCCGCACACCGACACCCTGGCTGCTGTGCATCCTCCTGGGCTTGACCGTGGCCAGCGGCCTGCTGCTCAACCTGGCGGTCAGCGAACGTCTGCGGCGAATGAGCGAGGAGCGCTTCAGCGCCAGCCGCGCCCTGGCCGCCAGCAATGCCGAAATCAACGCCAAGGCCGAATTCCTGGCCAAGATCAGCCACGAAATCCGTACGCCGATGAACGGGGTGCTGGGCATGACCGAATTGCTGCTGGGCACCCCGTTGTCGGTCAAGCAGCGCGATTATGTGCAGACCATCCACAGCGCCGGCAACGAACTGCTCACGCTGATCAACGAGATTCTCGACATCTCCAAGCTGGAGTCCCGGCAGATCGAACTGGATGACGTGCAGTTCGACCTCAATGCGCTGATCGAGGATTGCCTGAACATCTTCCGCGCCAAGGCCGAGCAGCAGAACGTCGAGCTGATCAGCTTTACCCAACCACAAGTTCCAAGGGTGATCAGCGGCGATCCCACACGCCTGCGCCAGGCCTTGTCGAGCCTGCTGGAAAACGCCTTGAAGAACACCGATCAGGGCGAAATCCTGCTGGTAGTGGCGCTGGACCAGCGGGGCGAGGTACCGCGCCTGCGCATTGCCGTGCAGGACAGCGGCGAGCCGATGCCCGCTGCCGATCGCGAAGCCTTGCTGCAAGCCGAACTGCACAGCCACCACTTCCTGTCCAGCAACAAGCTGGGCGGCCACCTCGGGCTGGTCATTGCCAAGCAGTTGATCGGCCTGATGCAAGGCGAGTTCGGCATCAAGAGCAGCAGCGGCATGGGCAATACCCTGTGGCTGGCGCTACCACTCGACCCTTCGCGCCTGGAGCAGCCGCCGGCCGACCTCGACGGCCCGCTGCGTGACGCCCGCGTGCTGGTGGTGGACGACAACGACACCTGCCGCAAGGTGCTGGTACAACAGTGCAGCGCCTGGGGCATGAACGTCAGCGCGGTGCCGTCGGGCAAGGAAGCCCTGGCCCTGCTGCGCACCAAGGCCCATCTGCGCGACTACTTCGACGCCGTGCTGCTGGACCAGAACATGCCGGGCATGACCGGCATGCAACTGGCCGCCAAGATCAAGGAAGACCCGAGCCTGAACCACGACATCCTGGTGGTGATGCTCACCGGTATCAGCAACGCACCGAGCAAGATCATTGCGCGCAACGCCGGGGTCAAGCGGATCCTCGCCAAGCCGGTGGCCGGCTACACCCTGAAGACCACCCTCGCCGAAGAACTGGCCCAGCGCGGTCGCGAGCAGGCCATCCCTGCCAGCCCGCCCGGTACCGCACAGGCGCTGGAGCTGCCTGGCGACTTCCGCGTACTGGTCGCCGAGGACAACAGCATTTCGACCAAGGTGATCCGTGGCATGCTGGGCAAGCTCAACCTCGAGCCCGACACCGCCAGCAATGGCGAAGAAGCCTTGCAGGCGATGAAGGCGCAGCGTTATGACCTGGTGCTGATGGACTGCGAAATGCCGATACTGGATGGCTTCTCGGCCACCCAACAACTACGTGCCTGGGAAGCCGCCAACCAGCGCCAGCGCACCCCGGTGGTGGCGCTGACCGCGCACATTCTTGCCGAACACAAGGAACGCGCGCGCCTGGCCGGGATGGACGGGCACATGGCCAAACCGGTGGAATTGTCGCAGTTGCGCGAGCTGATCCAGTATTGGGCCAATCAGCGGGAAACCAAGGTGGACCCGGCGCCTACCTCCTGATCGGTATTGTCTGTACAGGCAACCCTGATGCTGCTGATACACTTGCCCACACCTTTCCTGCCAGGGGCTACCCCATGCTCCATGAGTTGTTCAGCGTCTACCTGAAAATGCTCGTGCTCTACAGCCCGTTCTTCGTGCTGTCGTGCTTCATCAGCCTGACCCGCGGCTACTCCAGCAAGGAGCGCAAGCAACTGGCCTGGAAGGTAGCGATTGCCGCGCTCGTCGCCAGTGTCCTGCTGTACCTGTTCGGGCGAGCGATCTTCGGTATCTTCGGCATCACCGCCGACGCCTTCCGCATCGGCGCCGGCAGCGTGCTGTTCATCTCGGCACTGGGCATGGCCCAAGGCAAGTCGGCGGTTCAGGCAGACAACGTGCAGCAGGACGTCACCATCGTACCACTGACCATCCCGCTGACCGTGGGCCCCGGTACCATCGGTGCGTTGTTGGTGATGGGGGTGGGCCACCCACACTGGGACGACAAGGTGCTGGCCATTGTCAGCATTGCACTGGCCAGCTTCACCGTCGGCCTGGTGCTGTACCTCTCACACCGCATCGAGCGCATCCTGGGCGACCAGGGCCTGCAGATCGTCAGCCGGCTGATGGGGCTGTTCGTCTGTGCCCTGGCTGCCCAGATCATCTTCACCGGTATCAAAGGCTACCTGGCACCCTAGAGCTGCAGGTCGTGAATCACCCGCTGCCCGTTGCGCTCCGAAAAGGCTCAAGGAAAGGGTTGGAGCCGCATGGCTCCAGCCGCAAACCTTGCCGCGAAACCCTTCCTAAGCTGCCCGGCGTGCCCCCTCAGGGCTGGTTGCCGTACCAGCGCGGCGTATACACCCATGAGCCGCCATTGGCACGGCCGAAAGTGCAGGTATGGGACGAACCGACCAGCACCATGGTGCGCATGTCGACCATTTCGGGCACCAACTCGGCCAATGTGACTACCTTCAGCGTCTGCCCCGGCCTACCGATGTCGCGGCCAAGGACTACCGGTGTATTGCCGTCACGATGCCGACGCACCACCTCCAGCGCCACGCCGAGCTGATGCGGCCTGGCTTTGGAAATCGGGTTGTAGAACGCCAGCACCAGGTCGGCCTGCGCCGTCAGGTCCAGGCGCTTTTCAATGATCGACCAGGGCTTGAGGTTGTCCGACAGCGACATCACGCAGAAGTCATGCCCCAGTGGCGCTCCAGCCTGCGCGGCCGTCGCCAGCGAGGCCGACACCCCCGGCAGGATCTCCAGGTCAACGCGATGCCAGGCAGGGTCGCTGGATTCATGCAGCGCTTCAAGTACCGCAGCCGCCATGGCGAACACGCCCGGGTCGCCCGATGACACCACCACCACCGAACGGCCCTGGGCCGCCAGTTCGAAGGCATGCCGGGCGCGCTGCATCTCTTCGCGGTTGTCGGTGCAGTGCAGTACCTGATCGTCCCGAAACGGGCCGGCCATGCGTACGTAGGTTTCGTAACCCAGCACATCTTCGGCCCGCGCCAGCTCGGCCTTGACCGCCGGTACCATCAGCTCGGCAGCGCCCGGGCCGAGGCCGATCACCGCCAGGCGCCCACGACGGCGGCCAACCCGCGCCACCTCGACCGGTGCAGGTGCCACCGCGATGACCATGTCGGCCACCTCGATCAGTTGCGCGTCTGGCAATGCTTCGGCCAGCATGCCGGCGACATCCTGCGGCTTGGCGGCAAAACGCAAGGCAACGCCCAGTGCCTGGGCGGCTTCGTGCAGTGCGCTATCGGCCATGGCTTGTTCGTCCGCCAGCACACATGCCAGCGAAGGCTCGGCGATACCGGCCTGTTGCAAGGCGGCGCGAATGCCGTGCAGATTGCCACCGGCAACACCCACTACCACCGAGCGCGGGTGAATCAGCAGTTCGTTGCGGTCGGCTGGACGCGCCTGATGCCCCACATGGATGGTGCGCCGGGCCTCGTCACTGGCAGGCAGCTGTGCCTGCTGCAACCACGGCGCATCCCCTTCGATGCGCACTGCTTCACCCGCCAGCAGGTCGGAAACAAAGCGCTTGCCTTGCTCGATATCTGCCAGCGCATAGCCCTGCGGCGGGCTCAGCAGGCAGGTCCCGAAACGCAGTTCGCCACTGGTGGTAATCGCCGCAGCAACGCCCAACGCTTCGCCGATTTCGCGCGCCATCAGGTTCACGCCCGCCAGGCCGCCGAGCAGCGGTACCACGGCGCTGCCGTCTTCAGCCACCGCCAGCACCGGTGGTTCCACGCCCTTCTCGCTGAGCAGGCTGGCCAGGCTGCGAATCACGATCCCTGCAGCACAGAGGGCAATGATCGGCGTGTCCTGCAGGTACAGCGCCCGCAAGGTATCGCCGAACGCGCTGTAGGAAAGGTCGGCCCCTTCGACCCGGCCTTGCAGGCCATGGATCGACGCCTGTGGATAACATTGCCGGATACGCTGCGCCGTGGCCAGGCTGCCCTGGCCCAGAATGACAATCGCCGGAGCCTTGTGCATGTTCAGCCCTGCCATTTTTCACCCGGCACGATGATCAGCGAGAAGTACGGCGACGACTGTGGGTCGACCTGATCCAGCGGCACGATCTTCTGGTTGGCCATGGTCGCCCGCTCTACATACAGCGCGCGGCCGTCCAGGCCCAGTTCAGCCAGCACCTCGCGCACCTTGGGGAAGTTGCGGCCAAGCTTCATGATCACCGCCGCATCGGCGTCGGCCAGGCGACGACGAAGCTCTTCGGCGGGCAACACGCCAGACAGCACCGACAGGCTCTGGTTGCGATACACCAGCGGCGCGCCCAGTACCGAGGCACCGCCGAGCATCGAACAGACGCCGGGAACCACTTCGGCCTCGTAACGCTGCGCCAGGCGGTCGTGCAGGTACATGTAGGAACCGTAGAAGAACGGGTCGCCTTCGCAGATCACCGCCACGTCGCGGCCGGCATCCAGATGCTCGGCCACCTGTACGCTGGCCTCGTCATAGAAGTCGCTGATCACCTGTTCATAGGACAGCGGTGCCGGCAGGGCTTCGGTAGTGACCGGGTAGACCAGCGGCAGCAAGGTCTGCTCGGGCTGCAGGTGCGCCTCGATGATGCCGAAGGCATTGCCGCGCTTGCCCTTGGCCACGAAATAGCCGACCACCGGCGCTTCACGCAGCAGGCGCAGGGCTTTCAGGGTAATCAATTCAGGGTCGCCAGGGCCTACGCCCAGGCCAAGCAGACGTCCATGCGGCGCCATCATTCCACCTCCGTGGCCAGGGCGTTGACCGCAGCGGCGGCCATCGCGCTACCGCCCAGGCGGCCCTGCATGATCACGAACGGCACGCCACGGCTGTCGGCGGCGAGCATCGCCTTGGACTCGGCGGCACCGACGAAACCGACCGGGAAGCCGAGGATCAATGCCGGCTTGGGGGCGCCGGCATCGAGCATTTCCAGCAGGTAGAACAGTGCAGTAGGGGCATTGCCGATCACCACCACGCTGCCTTCCAGGTACGGCCGCCAGAGCTCCAGGGCAACGGCGGAACGGGTATTGCCGGCTTCTTTCGCCAGGCCCGGCACGCTCGGGTCGCGCAGGGTGCAGATCACTTGGTTGTCGGCTGGCAGGCGCGCGCGGGTGATGCCTTCGGCCACCATGTGCGCATCGCACAGGATCGGCGCCCCCTTCTGCAGCGCTTCACGCCCGGCGCGGCCGGCACCTTCGGAGAACTGCAGGCCATCGATGGCCTCGACCATGCCGCAGGCGTGGATCACCCGCACGGCGAGCTTTTCGAGGTCTGCGGGGATCCGCTCGAGTCGGGCTTCCTCACGGATGATCCGGAAGGAATTGCGATAGATCTCCTGGCCATCGCGGATGTAGTCAATCATCAAGGTGCTCCGTCGGCAGGTCGAGCATGGCGCCTGCTTCATTCAAGGTAAGGTCGGTGGCGCGCAGGGCGCCGAAGCCCGGCTGGCTTGGGTCACGCTGGTACAGGTCATAACGGCCCGGCGATCGGGCCAGCAGGGTGGCCGGGGCAACATGGGCCACGGCGCAGGATCGGGTGCAACCGGACAAATGCACGCTGCCGGGCGCGCCCGGGCCGAGCAACGCGGCCAGGGTGACGGCGTCGGCCTTGGTTTCGCCGAGGGCCTTGGCACAACCACCGCTGCCGGTGCAGGCACTGATCCGGGCCAGTGGCTCATGCGCGTGGCACAGCAGGCCCAGGGCGCCCAGGGCGGCTTGGGCCTGGGCGACGGCTTGCCCCTGGATATTGGTCATCACCAGGCTCTGCCAGGGGCTCAGACGCAGGCTGCCATCGCCCAGTTCACGAGCGACATGTGCGGCCCCCCGCAGCATGCTCGGGGTCAGCCGGCCCTGCGGCGGGGCAACGCCCACGGCCAGCCCCTGCGCCTGGGGCAGTACACCCAGCCACGGGGCATCGTACGCTTCACGTCGCCAGCCGAGCACGGCGGCATCGCGGCGGATCGCCAGGCCAAGGCCGTCGATGAAATCGCTTGGCGAACACACTGCAAGTAATTGGCGCATGCGCGATTGGGCCGGGGTGGCCAGGTCGAGGAAGCGCTCCAGCACGGCACGCACCAACATCAAGCCCTGCTCCACTGGCACCGCCCCGAGCACCTGGCCGTCAGCCGGGCAGCCCGCCAGGCCGAACGCCAGCCAGGCCTGCTGCTCCAGATGCAAAGCCGACAACCACAGGTCATGGGGATGTTCGAGCATGGCCAGACGCTCACCGGCATCCAGCTGCACGGCGAACTTGGCCGACAACTGGTGGAAGCGCGGGGTATCTTCCAGCAGGTCGAGGATCTGCCCGGCCAACGGTCGAGCGTCCAGCAGCATGGCCGGATCGTGGCCAGCCAGCGGACTGAGCATCAGGTTGCGCACATCGTCGCCAGCGGCATCACGCGGGCCCAGGCCGGCAGCGAGCAGGGCCTCGACCAGGCCCTGGTGATCGCTGCCGATGCCGCGGATCTGCAGGTTGCCGCGGTTGGTGGCCTCGATCACGCCGCTGGCAAAACGCTCAGCCGCCGTCGCCACCGCGTCGGCCTGGTCGGCGAGCAGCAGGCCACCCGCCAGCTTGATGCGGCAGATACCGCCATCACGGGCGCTGACGATACGCCACAACCCCGGACAGGCCGAGGGGCGGGGCGCAACTTGGGGGGTATGGGCCTGCGTCAATGGGGTATCCGGCAGTCTGTGAAAATGCGCTTGAGTGTAGAAGGCGCGGTATTATGCCTGCTTTGTCCGGCGGCATGAAAAGCCGGTGGTCGAGCATCATCAGCGATTGAGCAGAAATTCAGGGGCGCGCAGCGGCCCCAATCATGGCGGAATGAAATACATGGCACCCTGGCTGACAGTAGTAGGCATCGGCGAAGACGGCTTCAGTGGCCTGGGCAAGCAGGCCCGGCGCGCGCTGCTGGGCGCGGCGCGGATCTTCGGCAGCCCGCGCCAGCTGGCTCTGCTGCCGCGCTGCGTGGCCGGCGAGCGGCTGGGCTGGCCGAGCCCGTTCTCCCTCGCCCCGGTGCTGGCCCTGCGCGGCGAACCGGTGTGCGTGCTGGCCAGCGGCGATCCGATGTTCTACGGCGTCGGTGCCAGCCTGGCACGCCAGGTGCCTGAAACAGAAATGCACGTGCTGCCGATGCCCTCGTCCTGCGCCCTGGCCGCCGCCCGCCTGGGTTGGCCACTGCAGGACGTGCAGGTGCTGTCACTGGTCGCCCGCCCGCTGTCTGCACTGAATGCCCAGCTGCACAGTGGCGCGCGCCTGCTGGTGCTGAGCAACGACGGCGACAGCCCGGCGGCGATTGCTGCGCTGTTGCGCGAGCGTGGTTTCGGGCCAAGCCGGCTGCGGGTGTTCGAGCATCTGGGCGGGGCAGCGGAACGTGAATTGTCCGGCTCCGCCGAGGATTGGCCACATGCCCAGGTCGCTGCGCTCAACCTGGTGGCCATCGAATGCCGGGCTGCGCCACACGCCGCTCACCTGCACCGTCTCGCCGGGCTGCCGGACAGCGCCTTCCGCCACGACGGCCAGCTGACCAAGCGCGATGTCCGTGCCATCACCCTCGCCCGCCTGGCGCCACAGCCCGGCCAACTATTGTGGGACGTCGGCGCGGGCTGCGGCTCGGTCGGTATCGAATGGATGCGCGCCCACCCCGCCTGCCGGACCCTGGCCATCGAGGCCGACGAGGGTCGCCAGGGCTTTATCGAACACAACCGCGATGCGCTGGGGGTACCCGGCCTGCAACTGGTACGCGGCAAGGCCCCGGCAGCACTGCACGGCCTGGAACAGCCCGATGCCATCTTCATCGGCGGCGGCGTCACCCGCGACGGCGTGCTCGACCTGTGCTGGGCAAGCCTGCGCCCCGGCGGCCGCCTGGTAGCCAACGCAGTGACCCTGCAAAGCGAACTGGCCCTGACGCAGTTCCGCGAACGCCACGGCGGCGAGCTGACCCGCATCCACGTCGCGCATGCCCAGCCACTGGGCACCTTCGACACCTGGCGCCAGGCGCTACCGATCACCCTGCTGGACATCGTGAAACCCGCCGATGCGTGAAGAAACCCGTGAACAGCCCGCGCCCCTGCGCAGCGGCCTGACCACCGGCAGTTGCGCCACCGCAACCAGCCTGGCGGCCGCTCGCCTGCTGCTGAGCGGGACGAGCAGCGATGCCGTGAGTATCACCCTGCCCAAGGGCAAGGTGGTGCAGATGCGCCTGGAGTTCTGCCGCCTGAACGGCGAAAGTGCCGAGGCGGGCACGCTCAAGGATGCCGGCGACGACCCGGACGTGACCCACGGCGCCCTGCTCTACAGCCAGGTGCGCCTGCTGGCCGAACCAGGCATCCGCTTTGTCGCCGGCACCGGTGTCGGCACCGTGACCCGCCCGGGGCTGGTGCTGGCAGTGGGTGAGCCGGCCATCAACCCGGTGCCGCGGCGCATGATCAGCGAGCACTTGCAAAGCCTGGCGGACGAATGCGGTTATGCCGGTGGCTTCGAAGTCACCGTCAATGTGCAGGGCGGCGAGCAGCTGGCGCTGAAAACCATGAACCCGCGCCTGGGCATTCTTGGCGGGCTGTCGATCCTCGGTACCAGCGGCATCGTGCGGCCGTTTTCCTGTGCGGCCTACATCGCCTCGATCCACCAGGGCATCGACGTGGCCCACACCAATGGCTACACGCACATTGCTGCATGCACCGGCAACGCCAGCGAGGACACCATGCGCCGCGTCTATGGCCTGCCGGAAATCGCCCTGATCGAAATGGGTGACTTCGTCGGCGCGGTGCTCAAGCACCTGCGCAAGGTGCCAGTACCACGCCTGACCCTGTGTGGCGGCTTCGGCAAGATCAGCAAGCTGGCGGCCGGGCACATGGACCTGCACAGCCGTCATTCCAGCATCGACTTGCCGCAACTGGCCGGCTGGGCTGCGGACATCGGCGCTGACGAAGCGCTGCAGGCGGCGATCCGGGCAGCCAACACCAGCCAGCAGGCTCTGGCCCTGGCGCATGCCGCCGGCATTACGCTGGGTGATGCGGTTTGCGCCCATGCCCTAGCCTTCGCCCGCAGCATCGTGCCGGCCGAGGTGCACGTGGAGGTATTCGCCATCGACCGCCAGGGCGGCATCGTTGGCCGGGCGGGCGTGCCATGAACGGGCGCATCCTGCTGTTGGGCGGCATCACCGAAGCCCTGGCCATCGCTCGCCGCCTTGGCCCGCAGCACGTCTACAGCCTGGCCGGCATCGGCAGCGTGCCGCAGGACCTGCAATGCCAGGTGCGGGTAGGCGGCTTTGGCGGTGCCGAGGGCCTGGCCGGCTACCTGCGCGAGGCGGGCATCAGCTTGCTGATCGATGCCACCCACCCCTACGCCGCGCAGATCAGCCGCAATGCCGCCATCGCGGCGCGTAGTGCCGGTATCGCCTGCTGGGCATTGCGCCGCCCGGCGTGGCAGGCACGGCCGGGGGACGACTGGCGCGAGGTCGACGACTGGGCCGGGTTGATCGACGCCCTCAAGCCGTTCCGCCGGCCTTTGTTCACCCTGGGGCGTGAGCCGCTGCAGCACCTGGCTGAAATTCCGCCCGAGCAGTTCTGGACCTTGCGCGCGCTGGAAGCGTGCCCTGGCAACGAGCGCTGTGAAGTGATTGGCGCGCGTGGGCCGTTCCATATCGACGATGAGCGGGCCTTGTTCGAGCGTCGTGGCATCGATGTGCTGATCAGCAAGAACAGCGGCAGCGTGGCGACCGAACCGAAGCTGGAGGTGGCGCGGGAGCTGGGCGTGCCGGTGCTGGTGCTGAAGCGTCCGGTGCTGCCAGCTGTGGACCGGGTATTCGAATCGCTGCATGACCTGGCTGCAGCACTCGACCTGTAGGAGCGGCCTTGTGTCGCGATCGGGCTGCGCAGCAGCCCCAGGAGTTCAGCACTGACACGCGAATTGTTGGGGC
Organism: Pseudomonas sp. LAM2023; assembly: GCF_016620375.1. Classification (NCBI taxonomy): domain Bacteria; kingdom Pseudomonadati; phylum Pseudomonadota; class Gammaproteobacteria; order Pseudomonadales; family Pseudomonadaceae; genus Pseudomonas; species Pseudomonas sp. LAM2023. The sequence continues at coordinate 163,502 of NZ_JAENHV010000015.1, forward strand.
TGCTACGCAGCCCGATCGCGACACAAGGCCGCTCCTACACGAGATCGCGTCACTTCTCAGAAGATAGTCCTACAGCCATTTCGGGCTTTTCATTCAGCCTTCAGGTGGCCCTCTGCCGCCCTGCTGCCTTAAACTCGCCTCCTCCCTCTGGAAGGCGCTACCCATATGGACATGCAATGGTGGATCTGGCTGGTCTTCGGCATCGCGCTGATGCTGCTCGAACTGGTTCTGCCGACGTTCTTCATCCTCTGGTTCGGCATCGGTGCCGTGCTGGTTTCGCTTATCTCGCTGGCCGCTCCCAGCCTGCATCTGGACATGCAGGTGCTGCTGTGGGTGGTGCTCTCGTCAATCACCACGGCACTGTGGTTCAAGCTGTTCCGGCGCAAACCGGATGTACGCTGGACCGCCGACAGCGTGATCGGTGAAGTCGGGCTGCTGACCGCTGCCGTCTCAGAGTTCCACAAAGGCCGGGTACGCTTCCAGAAGCCAGTGCTCGGCAACGAAGAATGGACCTGCATCGCCGACAGCGAGATCGCCGCTGGCGAGCGGGTACGCCTTACCGCCATCGAAGGGAATACCGCCCGGGTCATCCGGGCCTGAACCTGTATCAAAAGGAATTGCGCACCATGACCAGCCTCATCGTCGTCGCCGCCATCGCCCTGTTCGTCCTGATCACCGTGTTCAAGGGGGTGCGGATCGTGCCCCAAGGCGAGGAATGGATCGTCGAGCGCCTTGGCCGTTACCACAGCACGCTCAAGCCTGGCCTGAACATCGTCATCCCGTACATGGACGTGGTTGCCTACCGCCTGCCGACCAAGGACATCATCCTCGATGTGCAAGAGCAGGAGATCATCACCCGGGACAACGCGGTGATCGTCGCCAACGCCCTGTGTTTCGCCAAGGTGGTCGATCCGCAGAAGGCCTCCTATGGCGTGCAGAACTTCTCGTTCGCCGTCACCAGCCTGACCATGACCTCGCTGCGCGCCATCGTCGGTGCCATGGACCTGGACGAAGCGCTGTCCAGCCGCGAGCAGATCAAGGCGCGCCTGCGTGAAGCCATGTCCGAGCAGACCGAGGATTGGGGCGTGACCGTGCGCTCGGTGGAAATCCAGGACATCAAGCCTTCCGAGAACATGCAACTGGCCATGGAGCGCCAGGCGGCCGCCGAGCGTGAGCGCAAGGCCGATGTAACCCGCGCCGAAGGGGCCAAGCAGGCGGCGATCCTCGAGGCCGAAGCACGCCTGCAGGCGGCCAGGCTGGATGCCGAGGCGCAGGTCAGCCTGGCCGAGGCCTCGGCACGGGCGATCACCCTGGTCAAGGACGCGGTGGGCAACGAGACCGTGCCGGCGATGTACCTGCTGGGCGAGCGCTATGTGGGGGCGATGGAGAACCTGGCGGGCAGCAGCAATGCCAAGGTGGTGGTGCTGCCGGCGGACCTGCAGGAGACCGTGCGCGGGTTGATGGGTCGTAACAAGGCTTGAGGGTACCTTTGCCGGCGATTGGGCTGCAAAGCAGCCCTCCCGACGGGCCCGGCCTGCGTCACTTCACCGCACCCCGACATTTTTACCTATACTCGGCCGTACAATAGCCACCACGATTCCTGACCGGATCTCTCCATGCCCCCACGTCGGCACATCGCCTGGATAGCCTGCCTCGCAGTGCTGTTCAACCTGCTGGCCATGCCGCTGTCCTCTGCTGCGCCCAAGGGCCCGGCCGAACAGCTGCTGTGGGGGGCTTTCTGTTCCAGCATGGCCAACAAGGCCAAGGTCGACGTCCAGGCACTGGCCAAGATCGACCTCGGCCCCCAAAGCGACGATAGCGCCAGCATGATGAATTGCTGGTGCTGCTCCGGTGCCGCGCCACTGCTGGCCTTGCCCGGCTACCCGCCGCAGCTGCACAACCCGCCGATACTGCTGGCCGGGCTGCTGCCGCCACCCGCCGACTATCACGCCACGCCGCGCCAACTCTGGCCAGCGCTCAACCCTCGTGCCTCTCCGCTGGCCTGAGTTCATCGCCCTGTCTGCCTGAACCTGAACAGAAACGGAGATTCACCATGCTCAAGCACGCCCTCGTCGTGGCCGCCCTGCTGCTGCCCGGCGCCTTTGCCAATGCCCACGAATACAGTGTGGGCGACCTGCATATCGCCCACCCCTGGTCGCTGCAGCTGCCTCCCAACGCGCCCAACGTCGCGGCGTACTTCGTGGTTCACAACAATGGCCAGGCCGACGACCGCCTGCTCGGTGTCGACAGCCCGATCACTGACGATGCGCAACTGCACGAACATGCCATGAGCGCCAGCGGCGCCATGAAGATGCAACAGGTACCCAGCGTCGTGGTGCCCGCCGGCAAGGACCTGACCTTCGCCCCCAGCGCCTACCATGTGATGCTGATGCAGCCCAAGGACCGCAGCCTGCTCAGCGATGGCAAGCGCTTCCCGCTGACCCTGCACTTCGAGAAGGCCGGCAAACTCACCGTCGAAGTGGCGGTGCAGAAGCAGGCGCCAGCGGACCCGCCGCAAGCCCACGAACACGCGCACTGACACCTGCTGCCAGGCACTCGCCGTGAGCTTGCCGCGCCACAGCCACAGCCGTACCACCCGCCCTGACCGCAGGCGCGCCGGTGGCGTATGGCTGAGCCTGTTCGCCATGTGGATGATCTTCATCGGCCCGCTGATTTCCCAGTCGATGCCGATGGACCACCCTGCCGGCATGAGCATGCCGATGGACATGCCGATGGCGGCCGGCCATCAGCATGCCGGCGACACCCATCACGGTCAGGCTGGCGATGGCCAGCTGCATGTGATGTGGGAAAAGTGCGGTTATTGCAGCCTGTTGTTCAACTGCCCGGCCCTGCCGCAGGCGCTCAGCCCGCTCTGCGCCGACAGCGTCGTTGCCACCACCCACCTGCTCGCCCCCACGCGCCAGGGTCATGCCCGGCAGGCTGTATTCCCCGGCGCGCGCAGCCGCGCGCCGCCCTTCTCGATCAACGTCTGACCGCACATCATTTTGCACGGAGCCAGGAGGCTTCGTGCTGACTCATGACTGATCGACTGGAATCATTATGTCCGGCTGCACCCCTGTTTTTGCCTGGTCCCTGCGTGGGACCCTCGCCGCCGTGTGCGGCTCGCTGCTCGCGCCCGTAGCACTGGCCGCCGAACCCGGCCATGAAGGCCATGCCCACGACGCACCTGAGCTGAGCCCGACGGTAATCACCGCGGTAGCCCCGAGTTCGCCACTGACCGTGGTCACCAACCCGAAAGACCCGCGCCAGCCAGTGCCGGCCAGCGACGGCGCCGACTATCTGAAAACCATCCCGGGGTTTTCCGCCATCCGCGCCGGCGGTACCAACGGCGACCCGGTATTGCGCGGCATGTTCGGCTCGCGCCTGAACATCCTCACCAATGGCGGGCTGATGCTCGGCGCCTGCCCGAACCGCATGGACGCCCCCACCTCGTACATTTCACCGGAAACCTACGACCGCCTGACCGTGATCAAAGGCCCGCAAAGCGTAATCTGGGGCCCAGGCGGATCGGCAGGCACCATCCTCTTCGAGCGCGAACCGGAGAAGTTCGGCCGCCTCGGCAGCCGGGTCAATGCCAGCCTGCTGGCTGGCTCCAACGGCCGCTTCGACAAGGTACTGGACGCCGCCGCCGGCAACCGCCAGGCCTACGCCCGCTTTGTCGGCAACCAGTCGCGCTCGGATGACTACCACGACGGCAGCGACAACACCGTGCCATCCCGCTGGGACAAGTGGAACGGCGATGTCGCCCTCGGCTGGACGCCCGACCAGGACACCTTGCTGGAGCTCACCGCCGGCAAGGGCGACGGTGAGGCTCGCTATGCCGGGCGCGGCATGGACGGCTCGCAGTTCAAGCGCGAAAGCCTAGGGCTGCGTTTTGAAAAGTCCAACCTCGGCGAGGTGCTCGACAAGGTCGAGACGCAGGTCTACTACAACTACGCCGACCATGTGATGGACAACTACAGCCTGCGCACACCGTCGGGCAGCGGCATGATGGGCATGCCAATGGTCAGCAACGTCGACCGCCGCACCCTGGGCGCACGCATCAAGGCCACCTGGCGCTGGGCCGATGTGCAGCTGATCGGTGGCATCGACGCGCAGACCAACGAACACCGCAAACGCGGCGGCATGGGCATGGATGCCCACAAGGGCCAGGCCTGGACCAAGGACGCCGACTTCCACAACTACGGCGCCTTTGGCGAACTGACCTGGTACGTCAGCGGTGAAGACCGCCTGATTACCGGTGCCCGCCTGGACCGCGCCTCGGCCCGCGACTTCCGCGCAAACAGCGCGACCAATGGCGACACCCGCGCCGACACCCTGCCCAGCGGTTTTGTCCGCTACGAGCACGACCTGGCAGCCATCCCGGCCACCACGTACGTCGGCCTTGGCCATGCCCAACGTTTCCCCGACTACTGGGAGCTGTTCTCGCCCAAGCTGGCACCACCCGGTGCGGCCAACGCCTTCGACGGTATCAAGCCAGAGAAGACCACCCAGCTCGACTTCGGTATCCAGTACCGCACCGAGCGCCTTGAGGCCTGGGCTTCGGGCTATGTCGGGCAGATCCGCGACTACATCCTGTTCGACTACCGCAGCGGCATGATGGGCATGAGCACTTCGCAGGCACGGAACATCGACGCCCGCATCATGGGTGGTGAACTGGGAGCGGCCTATCAGCTGACCGACCACTGGAAGGCCGACGCCACCCTGGCCTACGCCTGGGGCAAGAACAGCAGTGACGGCACGGCACTGCCGCAGATGCCGCCCCTCGAAAGCCGCCTGGGCCTGACCTACAGCCGCGATGTGTGGAGCGTTGGGGCACTGTGGCGGCTGGTGGCGGCGCAGAACCGCATCGCCGAGAACCAGGGCAACGTGGTCGGCAAGGACTACGACAACAGCGCCGGCTTCGGCGTGTTCTCGCTCAATGGCGCCTACAAGGTCAGCAACCACCTCAAGCTCAGCGCCGGGGTCGACAACCTGTTCGACAAGACCTACGCCGAGCACCTGAACCTGGCCGGCAACGCCGGGTTCGGCTACCCGGCCACCGACCCACAACCGGTGAACGAGCCAGGCCGGACGTTCTGGACCAAGGTCGATTTCAGCTTCTGACAACAACCGCGGGCGCAACCTGGTGTTGCGCCCTTTGGTAAAACTGGAGGTTCCCATGAGAGGAACACGCATCAATTTCTACAACCTGGCCTGGCGTTGGCACTTCTATGCCGGGCTGTTCGTGGCCCCGTTCATGATCCTGCTGGCGGTTACCGGGATCATCTACCTGTTCAAGCCGCAACTCGACCCGCTGCTGTACCGCGACCTGATGGTGGTCGAAGCCGGCCATCATCGACAGGGCGCCGACTCGCTGCTGGCCGAAGTGCGCCAGGCCTATCCCAAGGGCCACGTCGGCCAGTACCTGCCGCCGCTGAACGCCGAGCGCAGCGCGCAGTTCGTGGTGCATGACGGTGGGCGTGAACTGAACGTGTTCGTCGACCCTTACAGCGGCAGGATTCTCGGCGAGCAGGACGGCAAGCAGAACCTGCAGGCCATTGCCCGCGCCCTGCATGGTGAATTGATGGTCGGCACGCTCGGCGACCGCCTGGTGGAGCTGGCTGCGGGCTGGGGCATCGTACTGGTGGTGTCAGGCCTGTATCTGTGGTGGCCACGCGGGCGCAAGGGCGCCGGCGTACTGTGGCCAAGGCTATCGGCGCGCGGCCGTCTGTTGTGGCGCGACCTGCATGCAGTGACGGGCTTCTGGGGCTCGGCCCTGCTGTTGCTGATGCTGCTCAGCGGCATGACCTGGACGGGCCTGTGGGGCAAGCAATATGCCGATCTGTGGAACCGTTTTCCGGCGGCCATGTGGAACGACGTGCCCAGGTCGGACCAGCAGGCGGGGGAACTGAACACTGCGCACCGCCAGACAGTGCCCTGGGCGGTGGAGAACACGCCAATGCCGCAGTCCGGTGCGCACGCCGAACACGCCGGGCATCACATGATGTCGGACCTGCCCGCCGCACCGCAGGTGAGCGTGCAACAGGTCGAGGACATCGCCAGCGCGCGCCAGGTCGAAGCGGGCTACAGCATCACCCTGCCGACCACGGCTGACGGTGTATTCACCATCGCGGTGTTCGCCGACGACCCACGCAACGACGCCACCCTGCATGTCGACCAGTACACCGGCAAGGTCCTGGCCGACGTGCGCTGGCAGGACTACAGCCCGGTGGCGCGGGCCACCGAGCTTGGGGTGATGCTGCATGAAGGCAAGTTGTTCGGGGCGCTGAACCAGATCATCATCCTGCTGGTGTGCCTGATGATCCTGCTGGGCTCGGTGAGCGGGCTGCTGATGTGGTGGCAGCGCCGGCCGGCCGGCGGGCTGGGTGTGCCGCCGCTGCGCCATGACCTGCCGCGCTGGAAGACGGCAGTGGCGGTGATGCTGGTGCTGGGGGTGGTGTTTCCGCTGGTGGGGGTGTCGATGGTGGTGATGTGGCTGGTAGATAGCCTGGTGGTCAGGCGCGGCCGGGTGCTGGCCAGCGCTTGAGCCTTGCTTCGTCTGTGCCGGCCCTTTCGCGGGTAAACCCGCTCCCACAGTTTCTGCGTCAAGCCTGAGGGCAGCGCGGTCCCTGTGGGAGCGGGTTCACCCGCGAAGAGGCCGGCACAGGCACAAAACTGCTCCCCAAAAGTCGAGTCGATCTGTCGCGCCCCGAACTGGAACGTGCGTGTTAGCCTAGCCGGCTACCTTCGCCAAGACGACCGAATGTCCAATGGAATGCAGCCCATGACGCAAACTTCACCAACCCCGCCAGATGAGCCACATCTGCAACGCAACCTGACCAACCGTCACATCCAACTGATCGCCATCGGTGGCGCCATCGGTACCGGCCTGTTCATGGGTTCGGGCAAGACCATCAACCTGGCCGGGCCGTCGATCATCTTCGTCTACATGATCATCGGCTTCATGCTGTTCTTCGTCATGCGTGCCATGGGCGAATTGCTGCTGTCGAATCTCAACTACAAATCGTTCATCGATTTCTCGGCCGACCTGCTCGGCCCCTGGGCGGGCTATTTCACCGGCTGGACCTACTGGGTCTGCTGGGTGGTCACCGGCATCGCCGACGTGGTCGCCATCGCAGCCTACACCCAATTCTGGTTCCCCGACCTGCCGCAGTGGATACCGGCGCTGGCCTTCGTGGCGCTGCTGCTGTCACTGAACCTGGTGACCGTGAAGATGTTCGGTGAACTGGAGTTCTGGTTCGCCCTGGTCAAGATCGTCGCCATTCTCGGCCTGGTCGCTACCGGCCTGTACATGGTCATCAGCGGCTTCACCTCACCCAGCGGGCGCACCGCGCAGTTGGCCAACCTGTGGAACGACGGGGGCATGTTCCCCAATGGCCTGATGGGCTTCTTCGCCGGCTTCCAGATCGCCGTGTTCGCCTTCGTCGGCATCGAACTGGTGGGTACCACCGCCGCCGAAGCGAAGAACCCGGAGCGCACCCTGCCACGAGCGATCAACTCGATCCCGCTGCGTATCATCATGTTCTACGTGCTGGCACTGATCGCAATCATGGCCGTCACACCCTGGCGCGACGTGGTACCGGGCAAGAGCCCGTTCATCGAACTGTTCGTACTGGCCGGCCTGCCGGCGGCGGCGAGTGTCATCAACTTCGTGGTGCTGACCTCGGCGGCCTCGTCGGCCAACGGTGGCGTGTTTTCCACCAGCCGAATGCTGTATGGCCTGTCGCAGGAAGGTGACGCACCCAAGGCGTTCGGGAAGCTGTCGGGCCACTCGGTACCTGCCAATGGCCTGTACTTCTCCTGCACCTGCCTGCTGCTGGGTGCAGTGATGATCTACCTGGTGCCCAACGTGGTCGAGGCCTTTACCCTGATCACCACCGTTTCGGCGGTGTTGTTCATGTTCGTCTGGACGCTGATCCTGCTGTCGTACCTGCAGTACCGCAAGCACCGCGCGGCGCTGCACCAGGCGTCGAAATTCAGGATGCCCGGCGGGCGCTTCATGTGCTACGTGTGCCTGGCGTTCTTTGCCTTCATCCTGGTGTTGCTGAGCCTGGAGGCGGACACGCGCTCGGCGTTGCTGGTGACGCCGCTCTGGTTCGTGCTGCTGGCGGTGACCTACCAGTTCGTGCGCAGCAAGCGCCATCCGCGCACGGCGATGCGTAACGGCTGAAGGACTCGGGGGCTGCTTTGCAGCCCATCGCGACACAAGGCCGCTCCTACAGGTGTACGCGTTTCCCTGAGGTGCGCGTTTCCCTGTAGGAGCGGCCTTGTGTCGCGATGGGCCGCACAGCGGCCCCAATCCTGTGCACACAAATCCCCCAGGCACCAACCTGGATCCAACCCACGCCCCAACACCTCGCATAACCCCTCTAATACGGGCCTTGAGCCACCAGGCACACCCCTTGCAACCTCCTCTCCGCTTGCCCAACACCCTAAAAAAAACTCAGCGGAGAGAGCACATGAAGCGTCGCAGTCTGATCAAGGCCTTTACCCTTAGCGCATCGATCGCGGCGATGGGCCTGAGCTGGAGTATCCAGGCCGCCGAGACCATCAAGGTCGGCATCCTGCATTCGCTGTCCGGGACCATGGCGATTTCCGAGACCTCGCTCAAGGACATGGCGCTGATGACCATCGACGAGATCAATGCCAAGGGCGGTGTAAACGGCAAGATGCTCGAACCGGTCGTGGTCGACCCAGCCTCCAACTGGCCGCTGTTCGCCGAAAAGAGCCGCCAGCTGCTGACCCAGGACAAGGTCGCGGTGGTGTTCGGCTGCTGGACTTCGGTGTCGCGCAAATCCGTGCTGCCGGTGTTCGAGGAGCTCAACGGCCTGCTGTTCTACCCGGTGCAGTACGAAGGCGAAGAGATGTCGCCGAACGTGTTCTACACCGGCGCCGCGCCCAACCAGCAGGCCATCCCGGCCGTCGAGTACCTGATGAGCGAAGACGGCGGCAGCGCCAAGCGCTTCTTCCTGCTGGGCACCGACTACGTCTACCCGCGTACCACGAACAAGATCCTGCGCGCCTTCCTGCACAGCAAGGGCGTGGCCGACAAGGACATCGAAGAGGTCTACACCCCGTTCGGCCATGCCGATTACCAGACCATCGTCGCCAACATCAAGAAGTTCTCCGCCGGCGGCAAGACTGCGGTCATATCCACCGTCAACGGCGACTCCAACGTGCCGTTCTACAAGGAACTGGCCAACCAGGGCCTGAAGGCCACCGACGTGCCGGTGGTGGCGTTCTCGGTCGGCGAAGAAGAGCTGCGCGGCATCGACACCAAGCCGCTGGTCGGCCACCTGGCGGCGTGGAACTACTTCGAGTCGGTGGATAACCCGGTCAACCAGAAGTTCGTCGCCGACTGGAAGGCCTACGCCAAGGCCAAGGGCTTGCCGGGTGCCGACAAGGCGGTGACCAACGACCCTATGGAAGCCACGTATGTGGGTATCCACATGTGGGCCCAGGCCGCCGAGAAGGCCAAGTCCACCGACGTTGACAAGGTCCGCGAGGCGCTGGCCGGGCAGACCTTCAAGGCACCGTCGGGCTTCACCCTGACCATGGACAAGACCAACCACCACCTGCACAAGCCGGTGATGATCGGCGAGATCCAGGATGACGGGCAGTTCAGCGTCGTGTGGGAAACCGAGCAGCCGCTGCGGGCGCAACCGTGGAGCCCGTTCATTCCCGGGAACGACAAGCGCCCTGATAACGCAGTGAAAGGTAACTGAGTGCATTGGGGCCGCTTTGCGGCCCATTCGCGGGCAAGCCCGCTCCCACAGTTTCAAACCTTTCACCGCACCTGTGGGAGCGGGCTTGCCCGCGAAGCATCCACCACTGTATTCCAGGACTGCCCGAATGCTCAGACTCCTGCTCACCCTCCTGCTGCTCTTGCCCCTGGCAACCCAGGCCAGCGAGGGCGAATTCTTCCTCACCGCCAAGCCCGCCGAGCAAGCCCAACTGCTCGAAAGCTGGGCGGCACAACCCGATGCCGCACGCCTGCCGCTGCTGGACAACCTGCGCCAAGGCCACATCGCCGCCGATGACACCCGCAAGGTGCGCCTGAACAATCGCCTGCGCGGCCTGATCGACAATGCCTTGGCCAGCCACCAATTGCTCGACAACGACAGCGCCACGCGCCTGGCCGCCGCCCAGCAACTGCAAAAGAGCGCCCAGCCCGCGCAGATGGCCTTCCTCGACCGGCGCTTCTCCCTCGAGGTGGACCCCGCCGTGCACGCCGCCCTCGGCCTGGCCCTGGCCAACCTGCAACTGGGCGCCAGCGAACCGGCCGTACGCCTGGCTGCCGTGCGCCTGCTCGGCGAAACCGGTGACCCATTGGCGCGCACCCGCCTCGAAGCACTGCTGCAACCGGGCGCGGAAGCCGACCCGGGCGTACGCACCGCAGCCGAAACCAGCCTGGCCCAGGTGCAGCGCAAGCTGTTGGTCGGCGAACTGCTCGGCCAGGCATTCAGCGGCCTGTCGCTGGGTTCGATCCTGCTGCTGGCGGCCCTGGGCCTGGCGATCACCTTCGGCCTGCTCGGCGTGATCAACATGGCCCACGGCGAAATGCTCATGCTCGGTGCCTACAGCACCTACATGGTCCAGGTGCTGCTGCAGCGCTACGCCCCCGGCGCCATCGAGTTCTACCCGCTGCTCGCCCTGCCGGTGGCCTTCGCCGTCAGCGCCGGGGTCGGCATGGCCCTGGAGCGCACGGTGATCCGCCATCTCTATGGCCGCCCCCTGGAAACCCTGCTGGCGACCTGGGGCATCAGCCTGATCCTGATCCAGGCCATCCGCCTGCTGTTCGGCGCGCAGAACGTCGAAGTCAGCAACCCGGCCTGGCTGTCCGGTGGCATCCAGCTGCTGCCCAACCTGGTGCTGCCGTACAACCGCCTGGTGATCATCGGCTTCGCCCTGGCCGTGGTGCTGCTCACCTGGCTGCTGCTCAACCGCACGCGGTTGGGCCTGAACGTGCGTGCGGTTACCCAGAACCGCAACATGGCAGCCTGCTGCGGCGTTTCCACCGGGCGCGTCGACATGCTCGCCTTCGGCCTCGGCTCGGGCATCGCCGGGCTGGGCGGCGTGGCCCTGAGCCAAGTCGGCAACGTCGGCCCCGACCTCGGCCAGAGCTACATCATCGACTCGTTCCTGGTGGTGGTGCTCGGCGGTGTCGGCCAGCTGGCCGGCAGCCTGTGGGCAGCCTTCGGCCTAGGGATAGCCAACAAGCTGCTGGAACCGCAGATCGGTGCGGTACTGGGCAAGATCCTCATCCTTGCGTTGATCATTCTGTTCATCCAGAAGCGCCCGCAAGGCCTGTTCGCCCTCAAGGGACGGGTAATCGACTGATGAACCAGCCACTGCTTGTCACTGCTGCGCAAAAGGCCGGGCCGCGCCTGTCGCTGGCCATCGGCGCCGTCGTCGTCCTGCTGCTGGTGGCCCTGCCGCTGCTGTCGCTGCTACCGGCGGAGCATGCCCTGCAGGTGTCGGCCTACACCCTCACCCTGGTCGGCAAGATCCTCTGCTACGCCATCGTGGCCCTGGCGCTGGACCTGGTCTGGGGCTATGCCGGGTTGCTGTCGCTGGGCCACGGCCTGTTCTTCGCCCTCGGTGGCTACGCCATGGGCATGTACCTGATGCGCCAGGCCGCCGGTGACGGCCTGCCGGGGTTCATGACCTTTCTGTCGTGGAGCGAACTGCCCTGGTACTGGGCCGGCACCCAGCACTTCGCCTGGGCCTTGTGCCTGGTGGTGCTGGCACCCGGGCTGCTGGCGCTGGTATTCGGCTGGTTCGCCTTCCGCTCACGCATCAAGGGCGTGTATTTCTCGATCATGACCCAGGCCCTGACCTTCGCTGGCATGCTGCTGTTCTTCCGCAACGAGACCGGCTTTGGCGGCAACAACGGCTTCACCAGCTTTCGCACCATCCTCGGTTTCGATATCGCCGCCCAGGGTACCCGTGCCGTGCTGTTCCTGTGCACGGTCGGCCTGCTGCTGGCCAGCCTGTACCTGTGCTGGGGCCTGACCCGCAGCAAGTTCGGCCGCCTGCTCACCGCCGTACGCGACGCGGAAAACCGCCTGATGTTCTGCGGCTACGACCCGCGCGGTTTCAAGCTGCTGGTGTGGGTGCTCAGTGCCGTGTTGTGCGGCCTGGCCGGCGCGCTGTACGTGCCGCAGGTGGGCATCATCAACCCTGGCGAAATGTCGCCGACCAATTCCATCGAAGCCGCCGTGTGGGTGGCGTTGGGCGGGCGCGGCACGCTGCTCGGCCCGCTGCTCGGCGCCGGCCTGGTCAATGGCATGAAAAGCTGGTTCACCGTGGCCTTCCCGGAGTTCTGGCTGTTCTTCCTCGGCGCGCTGTTCATCCTGGTCACCCTGTACCTGCCCAAAGGTGTGGTGGGCCTGCTGAAGAAAAGGAGCCAGCCATGAGAGGCGTGCCCCCGGTCCACCCGGAATTCATGCTCGAACCTGTGTTCGACACCCTTGGCAGCGGCCGCGATGCGATCGGCCTGGGCCAAAGCCGCAAGGCTGGCCTGGACACCCGCCATGGCACGGTGCTCAGCCTTGAAGACATCAGCGTCAGCTTCGACGGCTTCAAGGCCCTCAACGCGCTGAACCTGTACATCGGTGTCGGCGAACTGCGCTGCATCATCGGCCCCAACGGCGCCGGCAAGACCACGATGATGGACGTGATCACCGGCAAGACCCGGCCCGACACCGGCAGCGCCTTCTTCGGCGACACCCTCGACCTGACCCGCATGAGCGAATACCAGATCGCCCAGGCCGGGATCGGGCGCAAGTTCCAGAAGCCCACGGTGTTCGAAGCACTGAGCGTGTTCGAGAACCTGGAGCTGGCGTTGAAGACCGACAAGTCGGTGTGGGCCAGCCTGGCCGCGCGCCTGAACGGCGAACAGCGCCAGCGCATCGACGAGGTGCTGACCACCTTGCGCCTGCTGCCGCTGGCCCAACGCCAGGCGGGCCTGCTGTCGCACGGGCAGAAGCAGTTCCTGGAGATCGGCATGCTGCTGGTGCAGGAGCCGCAACTGCTGTTGCTGGACGAGCCGGTAGCCGGCATGACCGATGCCGAGACCGAGTTCACCGCCGAGCTGTTCAAGGGCTTGGCCGGCAAGCACTCGCTGATGGTGGTGGAGCATGACATGGGCTTTGTCGGCAGCATTGCCGACCATGTGACCGTGCTGCACCAGGGCAGTGTGCTGGCGGAAGGGTCGCTGGCGCAGGTGCAGGCGGATGAGCGGGTGGTCGAGGTGTATCTGGGCCGCTAGCCATGGAAACCTGTGCCGGCCTCTTCGCGGGCTTGCCCGCTCCCACAGGTTTTGCACCAGCTTCCAGAGCTGTGCAGTAGCTGTGGGCGAGCCCGCGAAAGGGCCGGCACAGGCACAGCAACAATTTCAGGAATACACACATGCTCAAGATCGACACCCTGCACCAGTATTACGGCGGCAGCCACATCCTGCGCGGCCTGTCCTTCGAAGCCAGGGTCGGTGAAATCACCTGCCTGCTGGGGCGCAACGGGGTGGGCAAGACCACCTTGCTGCGTTGCCTGATGGGCCTGGTACCCGTGCGCGACGGCAGCATCGAATGGGAAGGCAAGCCGATCACCGCACTCAAACCCCAGCAACGGGTCCATGCCGGCATCGCCTACGTACCCCAGGGCCGCGAGATCTTTCCGCGCCTGAGCGTCGAGGAAAACCTGCTGATGGGCCTGTCGCGCTTCCCCGCCCGCGAAGCCCGTGAAGTGCCAGCGTTCATCTACGAGCTGTTCCCGGTACTCGAGCAGATGAAGCAACGCCGTGGCGGCGACCTGTCCGGCGGCCAGCAGCAACAGCTGGCCATCGGCCGAGCCCTGGCCAGCCGCCCGCGCCTGCTGATCCTCGACGAGCCGACCGAAGGCATCCAGCCCTCGGTGATCAAGGAAATCGGCGCGGTCATCCGCCGCCTGGCCGAACGTGGCGACATGGCCATCCTGCTGGTGGAGCAGTTCTATGATTTCGCCGAGGCGCTGGCCGACCAGTACCTGGTGATGGCCCGTGGCGAGATCATCCAGCGTGGCCGTGGCGAAAACATGCAGGCGGAAGGTGTGCGCGGGCTGGTAACCATTTAACCTGCACACAACGAACCTGCGAGACGCTGTCATGACGCACCACATCCGCGACGCCCTACCCACCGACGTGGCGGGCATCCTCGACATCTACAACGACGCGGTGCGCAACACCACGGCGATCTGGAACGAAACCCCGGTTGACCAGGGCAACCGCCAGGCCTGGTTCGAATCACGGGCGCAGCAGGGCTACCCGATCCTGGTGGCGGTGGATGACAGCGGCGTGCTCGGCTATGCCTCGTTTGGCGACTGGCGGCCGTTCGAGGGCTTTCGCCATACCGTGGAACATTCGGTGTATGTCCGTGGCGACCAACGTGGCAAGGGCCTGGGGCCGCAGCTGATGGCGGCACTGATCGAACGCGCGCGGGATTGCGGCAAGCATGTGATGGTCGCGGCCATCGAGAGCGGCAATGCCGCGTCGGTGCGCCTGCACGAGCGGCTGGGCTTCGTGGTGACCGGGCAGATGCCGCAGGTGGGGGTGAAGTTTGGCCGCTGGCTGGACTTGACCTTCATGCAACTGGTGCTGAACCCAGGGGCTGAACCCAACTGATACGCCACGGGTGCTGAACCCGGGGGCTGAACTCAACTGATACGCCACGGGTGCGCCCCCTGTAGGAGCGGCCTTGTGTCGCGATGGGCTGCAACGCAGCCCCGACAATCTTGATCCAGAGCGACGATCAGGGGCTGCTTTGCAGCCCATCGCGACACAAGGCCGCTCCTACAGGGACCATCATCAGCCGTCCCTGCACCAGCTCACATCTGGATGAACCTGCCCAAGCGCTGCCTCAGCATGCTGTTCTCGCTACGCAACTGCCGCACCTCCTGCAACAGCTCCAGCGCCAGGGCCACCCCTTCCCACTCCAGCTCCAGCTCCTCGTGCAGCTTGGCCGCGCGTTTGGCCAGCAACGGTGCCTGATCGTCGAACAACCAGTCCTCCGGCGTTCGCCCGGAGGGTTCGACAATGCCGTGCTCGACGATTTCGATCACGCAGTCAGCCGTGAGGTCGGCCTCCTGACACAAGGTACGCATGTCCAGTTGAACGATCAGGGTGCTGCTCATGATCACTTACTCCATTGTGTCCTCGGGTTGAACGCAGCCTTCTCGGAAAGCTTGGTCCACAGTTCGCGGGCAGACTCGTCGGATGCTGGCGGCATGACCACTTTCAGTTGCGCGTAAAGGTTGCCACGCTCGCCACTCTTGTTGGCCAGGCCCTTGCCCGGTACGCGCAGACGCTGGCCGCTCTGGCTGTCGGGGCGGATGGTGAGGTTGATCTTGCCGTCCAGGGTCGGTACGGCCACCTTGGCGCCCAGTGCTGCCTCCCACGGTGCCAGTGGTACGGTAATGATCAAGTCATGACCTTCGACATCGAACAACGGGTGCGGTGCCATGCGGATGGTCAGGAACAGGTCGCCGTTGGCCCCGCCTGCGCTGCCCGGCGCGCCCTGGCCCTTGAGGCGGATACGCTCGCCATCGGTCACCCCGGCCGGGATCTTCACGTTCAGGGTCTTGGTGGTGAAGCCGGTGCGCTGGCCCATCGCATTGGTCTGCGGCACCTGGAAGCTGATCTGCTTGGACTCCTTGTTCAGGGTCTCTTCAAGGAATACCGCCAGTTCAAGCTCCACGTCCTGCCCTCGCCTGCCGGCACTGCGTTGCTGTTGCCGGGCGCCACCAAAGGGGTTGCCACCCCGGGCACCGAATATCGAACTGAAGAAGTCGGAAAAATCACCGCCCTCGAAGCCGCCGCCACCGCCACGGCTTTCCCAGCCCGGTGGCGCCTGGAACGGCCGGCCATGCTGGCCGCCGTACTTGCGGATTTCGTCGAACTCGGCACGTTTCTGCGCGTCGCCCAGCACTTCGTAGGCCTCGTTGGCCTCCTTGAATTTTTCCTCGGCGTCGCGCTCCTTGCTGACATCGGGGTGATACTTGCGCGCCAGCTTGCGGTACGCGGCCTTGATCGCCTTCTCGTCCGCCGTGGGCTCTACGCCAAGTATCTTGTAGTAGTCTTTGAAGTCCATCTATGGATCACCAATGTGAATGTGCGTGTTGCCACTGAAGATAGGGCTCAAGCATAGCCTTTCAAGACCGCTTTGGGTTTGCTCCAGGGCAGATGACCGGTCTTGATTCTGTGGCCAACTGGCATACACTGCGCGGCCGTTTTGCCTCCGGAAGCTCATTCCCCATGTCTGACGTATCCCCGGCCCGCGCCCTGGGCATCGATTTTGGCACCTCCAACTCCACGGTTGGCTGGCACCGCCCGGGTGTCGAGTCGCTGATTGCCCTGGAAGACGGCAAGATCACCTTGCCCTCGGTGGTGTTCTTCAACATCGAGGAACGTCGGCCGGTGTATGGCCGCCTGGCGCTGCACGAGTACCTGGAAGGCTATGAAGGGCGTCTGATGCGCTCGCTGAAAAGCCTGCTGGGTTCCAAGCTGATCAAGCACGATACCAGCGTGCTGGGCAGCGCCCTGCCGTTCAAGGACCTGCTGGGCATGTTCATCGGCGAGCTGAAGAAGCGCGCCGAGGCCACTGCCGGCCGTGAGTTCGAACAGGTAGTGCTGGGCCGCCCGGTGTTCTTCGTCGACGAAGACCCGGCCGCCGACCAGGAGGCCGAGGATACCCTGGCCGAAGTGGCGCGCAAGATCGGCTTCAAGGACGTGTCGTTCCAGTACGAGCCGATTGCCGCGGCCTTCGACTACGAGTCGGGCATCAGCCGCGAAGAGCTGGTGCTGATCGTCGATATCGGCGGTGGTACCTCGGACTTCACCCTGATCCGCCTGTCGCCCGAGCGCCACCTGGTTGCCGAACGGCAGAGCGACATCCTCGCCACCGGCGGCGTGCACATCGGTGGTACCGACTTCGACAAGCAACTGAGCCTGCAGGGCGTGATGCCGCTGTTCGGCTACGGCAGCCGCATGAAGAGCGGCGCGCTGATGCCCACCAGCTACCACCTCAACCTGGCCACCTGGCACACCATCAACGCCCTGTACTCGCAGAAGTCGCAACTGGCCCTGGGCAGCATGCGCTACGACATCGAGGACACACTGGGCATCGACCGCCTGTTCAAGCTGATCGAAGAGCGTGCCGGGCACTGGTTGGCGATGGAAGTGGAGGCCAGCAAGATCGAGCTGACGGAGCAGCAGAGCCGGCGCGTCGACCTCGGCCGCATCGAGCGCGAGCTGGGCGTGGACCTGTCCCGTACGTTGTTCGAGGCGGCTATCGAAGGGTTGCTGGAGCGCGTGCGTGGCAGCGTGAGCGAATTGCTGGCCAAGGCGGGTGTCAGCGAGACCCAGGTCGACACGGTGTTCTTCACCGGCGGTTCCAGCGGGATCCCGGCGCTGCGCAACAGCGTGGCGGCGATGCTGCCGAATGCGCGGCATGTGGAAGGCAACATCTTTGGCAGCATTGGCAGCGGGCTGGCCATCGAGGCACGCAAGCGCTACGGCGTGGCCTGATTGCTTTGGGGGCTGCTTTGCAGCCCATCGCGACACAAGGCCGCTCCTACAGGACCATGCCTCCACCTGGCTACGCGGTCCCTGTAGGAGCGGCCTTGTGTCGCGACGGGCCGCAAAGCGGCCCCAGCCACCTCAGACCAACTCCGCCCGCTTCAGCTCGCTCTTCAGGTAGGCATAGTAGACCGGCCCCGCCACCACCCCCGGCAAGCCGAACGCCGCCTCGAACACCAGCATCGCCAGCAGCAATTCCCATGACTTGGCGCTGATCTGCCCGCCCACGATCCGCGCGTTGAGGAAATACTCGACCTTGTGGATGACGATCAGGTAACCCAGCGCCGCCGCCGCCACCCAGATCGACAGCGACAGGCCGACGATGGTGATCAGGGTGTTCGACATCAAGTTGCCGATCACCGGCAGCAGGCCGAGCAGGAAGGTCAGCACGATCAGCGTCTTTGTCAGCGGCAGGTGCACGTCGAACATCGGCAGCACCACCGCCAGGAAGATGCCGGTGAAGGTGGTGTTGAGCAGCGAGATCCTGATTTGCGCGAAGACGATGTTGCGAAACGCCTGCACCAGCAGGCTCAGGCGTTCGAACAGCGCCGCCGCCAGGGGTTTGCGCCGGGAAATGTCAGGGATGCGCTGCAAGGCGACGATGGCACCGAGGATCATGCCGATCAGCAAGGTGACGAACATGTGCGCCATGCCCTTGCCGACCAGTTGCAGGTCGCTCAGGTGGCTCTTGATCCAGTCACCGATGGCCACCTTGAACTCCGCCGCACTGGCCGGCAGGTAGCCTTCGATGAACGGCGGCAGCTGCCCGCGGGCACGCTCCACCAGGGCCATGAACTTGTCCAGCGAGGCACCGGGGTTTTCTGCCTCGTGCAGCAGGAAACTGAAGGCGCCGGCGATGAGCAAGGCCAGGGTGATGACCACCAGTGTGCCAAGCAATGCAACGGCCAGCCAGCGCGCGCGTTGCCCGGCAATCAGCGGCTGCAGCCGCGGGGTGAGCATGTTGACCAGCTCGAACACCAGCAGACCGGCCAGCAGGCTTGGCAGCAATTTCAGGGGCAACGCCAGCAACAGGCCGGCAAATACGATGATCCAGCTGGCCAGGGTGACCTGGCGGGGGGTGAAGGTCATACAGCCTCAACGGCAGACAACGGGAAAGACCCGCAGTCTGCCAGCGTTACGCTTGCAGGCATAGGCGCAGGTCATTTCTTCTTCAGACAGTCACTCATGAACGCCTTGCGCTCATCCCCCTTGAGGGCTTTGCTGGTGGCGTCAGCGTTGCAGGTTTTCATCTTCTCCTGCTGGGTTTGTGGCACCTCCTTCTTCAGGCAGGTGCTCATGAAGGCTTTGCGCTCATCGCCCTTCAGGGCCTTGGCGGTGGCGTCGGCGTTGCAGGTTGTCATCTTTTCCTGCTGCGCGGTCGTGGCAGCGAAGCCTTGGGCGCTGAACAACACCGCCAATACCAGTAAAGGGATCTGCAGCACTTTCATGGAGTGGTCTCCTTGGCTCCGCGCCCGATGCGCGGGGGTCGAGCTGAGTGTAGCCAAGAATCCTCAGCGCTTTGCCCGCGCCTGGCGACGGTATTGCTCGGGTGTGCATCCGGCCTGGCGCTGGAACATGGCGATGAACGCTGACGCGCTGCTGTAGCCAAGGTCGAAGGCGATGGCCTGGATCGGCAAGCCGGCTTCCAACGCATCGATGGCGCGCAGGAAACGCAGGCGCAGGCGCCATTCGCCGAAACTGATGCCCAGTTCACGCAGGAACTGACGGGCCAGGGTACGTTCGCTGACATGCACCCGCGCAGCCCAGTCAGCCAGCGGGCGGTTGTCGCCGGGCTCGGCGGCAAGGGCATCGAGCACCTGGCGCAGACCTTCGCTGTGGGCCAACGGCAGGTAGCAGGCCTGGGTCGGTGCCAGCAGCAGTTGGTCGAGCAGCACCTGTACCAGGCGCTGGTCGCGCTCGCCCTCGGCTACCCGCAGGTCGCGCCGGGCGAAGTCGGCGAGGATGGCCTTGAGGATATCGCTGATGATCAGGCTGCACGGTTGCTGCGGCAAGGCGGTACACAGGCTGCGGTCCAGGTAGATCGAACGGTACACGATGGCGTGCGGGTTGTAGCAGCCATGCTCGGTATCGGGTGGTACCCACACCGCATACTGCGGCGGCGACAGGAAGCGTTGGCCGGCAACCTCCAGCTGCATCACGCCGTGGGCGGTGTAGTTGAGCTGGCCCCAGGTGTGGCGGTGCAAGGCACTGTGGGTGTCGGCACCGAATTCGTCGTGGCGGAAATACACCGGCGCCGGCAGTTGGGTGAATTGGGGGAGGTCGAGGTATTTGCGCGGCATGCTGACTGTTTCGCGGGGTGGGTTGTCTGGCTGGAAGTATAGGCTTGTAGACAGACAGTTGATAATGAGTGGCATCGGGGCCTGCTGCGCAGGCCATCGCGACACAAGGCCGCTCCTACACAGCACAGGCGATCTCGTATCGTAGCGGCCTTGTCTGGCGATGGCCGGCAAAGCAGCCCAATCTGCCCGCAACGAGTATCTCGCTCCATGAACTACCTCTTTCCGCTCACCGCCATCCTCATCTGGGCCGGTAACACGGTGGTCACCAAGATGTCCGCCGGCGCCATCCACCCCGCCGAGATCGGCTTCTACCGCTGGCTACTGGCCGCCCTGTTGTTCACCCCGTTCCTGCTGCCCGCCGTATGGCGCAACCGCACAGCCATCCGCCCGCACCTGGCCAAGGTGGCCGTGCTGGGCGTGCTCGGCATGGCGCTGTACCAGAGCCTGGCGTACTTCGCCGCCGGCATCACCAGTGCCACCAACATGGGCATCATCCTTTCGCTGATGCCGTTGATGGCGCTGGCGCTGTCCATCGCCGGGCTGGGCCAGCGGCTGAGCTACGGGGCCTTGCTGGGGGCCGTGGTGTCGTTCTTCGGTGTGCTTGAGGTGGTCAGCGCCGGTGACCCCGCCAGCCTGCTGGAGCAGGGCCTGAACAGCGGCGACCTGCTGATGCTGGTGGCCACCCTGGCCTACGCGCTGTATAGCTTCCTGCTGAAGAAGTGGCAACTGCGCCTGCCACCGATGCAGTTGCTGTACCTGCAGGTGCTGGTGGCCATCGTCGTGCTGCTGCCGTTGTTCCTGCTGTCGGAAAAAACCGGCCTGAACAGCCGCAACATCGGGCTGGTGCTGTACGCCTGCGTGCTGGCCTCGATGCTTGCGCCGTTGCTGTGGATGCAGGCGGTGCACCGCCTGGGGCCAAGCCGCACCACCTTGTTCTTCAATCTGCTGCCCCTGGTCACCGCAGTCATCGCCGCCGTGGCTCTCGGAGAGCAACTGGCCCGCTATCACCTGGTCGGCGGTGTGCTGACCCTGGCCGGCGTGCTGCTGGCCGAGCGCTGGACCACGCCGATTCGCCGCTAGAGCCCGGCCGCCTTCAGCCGGGCGGCATGCTCGGTGAATAGCCGCACCGGCTCGGCAGCCTTGCCGATGGCCCCCAGGGACTGGTTGACGATGTCCAGGTGATCGAGCGGGTAATCGTCGCCAATCACTTGCCCAAGGTGCGAGCTGAAGCGCCCGACCATGCCATCGCACTGGCCCTTTTCCTTGCTGAAACTGCGCGCGAACAGGCGGCAGAAGTAGCTGCTGCCATCGAAACGGTTGCGTCCCCGGTCGGTCAGGCCAGGTTGCAAGGTGCCGGACCAGGAGTAATAGCGTACGCCATCGACCTGATAGGCCCCTTCCCCGCCCCAGGTATCTGGCAGCCCCTGTGGATAAGCCTGGTTGAAGCGCGCCACCCCGCTGCTGGTCAGCGCCTGGTGCGAGGCGTGCACATCCACCGGCAGCGGGTCGCGGCGCCAGCTGGTTTCCAGCCACACCAGCAGCACGGCAATACCGTGCAGCAAGGCCTTGAGCAAACGCCCCTGGGGCGAATCACCCGGTGCCATGCGCTCCAGCCAGTCAGCCAGCTCCGAGCCATGGTTGGGCCCCGCCACCGACGTGACCGACGCCACACGGTCGGGGCGCCTGGCTGCAGCGTAGCGTGCGTCCAGCGCACCTTGGCTGTGGCCAATGAGGTTGACCTTTTCGGCATTGCTGCGCTGGCAGATGTCTTCGATGATCGCCAGCAGCTGCTCGCCGCGCACCTCGCTGCAATGCAGTGGCGAAACCTGCACCGGGAACACCTGCGCCCCGCCCTTGCGCAGTGCCGGCACAATGCCGAACCAGTAGGGGTAGAGCACCACCCGCACGAACCCCAGCATGCCCGGCACCAGCACCAACGGGTATCGCGTGGTCAATTCCTGTGGCATGGCCAGCCCCTTTCCGTGGACGACCGACCCACACTACAGCGGCCCTGATGAACAGCGCAATCGAACTCTGGCCACCCGCTGCGGTTCCAAAGCCAACAGACCCTTTGCAAGGAGCGGGACCATGTACAAGCAGACCCTGGCAATCCTCCTGGCTAGCGCCACCCTCGCCGCCTGTGGCAGCCGCCCGGAAAACCCCGTGGATTACGTCACCTACCGCGACGAACCGCTGGTCAAGCAGGTGGAAAATGGCATGACCATGCAGAAGGTCATCGCTATCGGCGGTAGCCCATCCAACGTGACCGACCTGCCTCACGGCGGTACCTGCAATGACTACATCCTCAACCGCGACGGCCACCAGCAGCCCTACTACGTGCGCTTCGACGCCACTGGCCATGTCGATGCCAAAGGCTTCAAGACCTGCAAGCAACGCCAGGAAGACAGCGACGCCGCCCACGGCGCATGACACCCACAGGACACGCCATGACCACCTTGATGCTTTCGGAGATGAACATGACTGCGATTGAACTGACCGATGTGCAAACCCTACGCCAGCGTGCCCGCCAGCACGTCGAGAACGGCGCCGTGACCGAGGGCTACCACGCCGACCGTGAGCGCATCATCCGCCTGCTCAACGAAGCCCTGGCGACCGAACTGGTGTGCACGCTGCGCTACAAGCGCCACTACTTCATGGCTTCGGGGGTGAAAGCCAGCATAGCGGCCGAAGAATTCCTGGAGCATGCCAACCAAGAAGCCGAACACGCCGACAGGCTCGCCGAGCGTATCGTGCAGCTGGGCGGCGAACCGGACTTCAACCCGGACAACCTCAGCAAGAACTCGCACGCCCAGTACGTGGCGGGTACCACGCTGAAGGAGATGGTGTTGGAGGACCTGGTGGCAGAGCGCATCGCCATCGACAGCTACCGCGAGATCATCCAGTACATCGGTGACAAGGACCCGACCACGCGGCGGATCTTCGAGGACATCCTGGCCCAGGAAGAAGAACACGCGGACGATATGTCCGATCTGCTGCAAGGGCTGTAATTGCCAGGGGCTGCTCGGCAGCCCAGCGCCCTCCTACCGGTACCGCGTCAACTGTAGGAGCAGATTTATCCGCGAAGCAGGCGGCGCGGTGGATGGCACCGGCTGTGCCGGTGCTCGCGGCTGAAGCCGCTGCTACAGGTGTCGCGTCAAGTCGAAGCCGGCGCGGTACCTGTGGGAACTGGCTCGCCGGCGATGGGCCGCAACGCGGCCCCCTCATTGCTTGCCTTTCACCGCAGCTGGCGCCTTGCCCGCCTTCATCTGCTGCAACAGCGGCGTGCATTGGTTCGGGTCATCCCCGCTGCTGGGGGCAACCAACGCCAGCAAGCCCGCCGCCGGCCCGGCCACCACGCCCAGCGCCACCATCCCCGCCCCGCGCAATGCCAGCGGCACCGCCTGCACCCCGGCACTGGGCTTGGCGAACGGCCCGCGCACGTATAGCGGCGAGCGCAGCGAGAACAGCCGCAGCCCTTTCGATTCCGGGGTGATTTTCAGGTCCAGCTGCTCGCTGGCGAAATTGGCCGTGCCGTTGATGTAGATGATCGCGTTCTCGGTATCGAAGATGAACAGGCGCGTGGTCGCCAACCCATCCTTGATGCCGACATCGGCTGCTGCGCAATTGATCTTCACGTCTTCATCGCCGAACAGCTTGCCGACCACGTAGTTGCCCACGTTCAACCCGGCAATCTCCATCAGGCTCCGGCTGACAGCGCCATCGTTGACCAGCATGCGCAGGTCGCCATTGGCCGTACCCAGCAGCGCAGCTACCGAGTTACCCCGGCCTGTGATGTCGGCATCGCCATTCAACTCGCCAAAGCTGGTCTGCATTGGCGCAAAACCAGGGAACAGTTGCTTGAGCTTGAAGCCCCGCGCGGTCAACCGGGCACGCCCCTGCAGCGGCACGTTGCGGCCATCCAGGCGGATCTGCGAGGCCAGGTTGCCACCGGCCACGCCAAAACGCAGGGGTTCCAGGCGCAGCAGGCCATCTTCCAGGATCACGTGGGCCGACAGGTCATTGAAGGGCAATTGCGCGCTGTGCACGATGCGCTTGCCGGCAAAGGTGACGTCGGCATCCATGGCACGCCAGCGCTCGGTGCGGAACTCCTCCACTGGCAGAACCTTGCCTTGCGGCTGCTTGCTGGCGCCACCACGGGTTTTCTGTTCGGCATTGGAGTCGGCACCGATCAGTGGCGCCAGGTCCTTGAACAGCAATTGATTGGATACCAGGTTGCCCGACAGCCTGGGCCGTGGCTGGCTGGCAACGAAGACCAGGTCACCATGGATGTCGCTGTCACCGATCTGGCCGTTGAAGCCCTGGTAATCGAAGGTCGCCCCTTGCGCCGCGTGCAGGTTGGCGCTGAGGTGGCCATCGGTGGAATAGGCCGGGGTGTCCGGCAGGGTCACACCGGTCAGCGGGTAGAGGTTGCCCAGGCTGGCCCCGGACAGGCGCAGGCGCAGGTCGAGGGCGCCCAGGTTGCGCGGGTCGGTCAGGGTACCGGCGAGCACCACATGGGTGTCGGCGATACGCACATCGGCCTGCAGCGGGAACGGTTGGCTGGCGTCCTGCAGGGCCAGCAGGCCGCCTATCTTGCCGGAGCCGGCCACCGGCTGGCCTTTGTAGCGGCCCTGCACCTTCAGGCCGAAGGCGTAATCCTGCGCTGCACCGGCCTTCTCGGCCCTGGCCTTGCCGACGATGTCACTGAACGGTATTGGCTTGCCCAGCGGGTCGATCTGCACCTTCATGCTGGTTTTCAGGGTTTGGTCATCGAAACTGACATTGCCCTGGTCAAAGCCGATGGCGCCGATGTCCAACTGCCATTTCGAAGGTTCGGCGTTGTCATCCTTGGGGCCGAAATCGAAGGTCCAGTTGGCGCGGCCATCGGCCAGACGGGTCAGGCTGGCAGTGGGTTTGGTCAGGTCGATGCGCGGGATGCTGATCTGCCGGAACAGCAACGGTAACGGCGCCAGGCGGAACGCCACACGTTCCAGGCCGACCATCTTCTGCTCGTTGAGCCACGCCGGGTTGCCCAGGCTCAGGTCCTCGGCAATGAAATGCGGCCAGGGTACCCAGGCACGCCAGCCGCCCTCTTGCGCTTCGGTGCGCCACTCGACGGCAAGGTTGCCATTGATCGCGAAGGGCCGCTGCAGGGCTTCTGAGACTTTGTCGTTGAGCAGGGGTTTGACGCGGTTCCAGTCGAAGGTGGCGATGATCACCACCAGGATCGCCAACAAGGTCAGCAGGCTGGTGAAGGTCCAGACGAGGATTCTGGCGGGACGCGTCATTGCGTGATTCTCCTTGCGGTATGGCACAGAAACAGGCGTAGCGGGGCATTCACTATCTGGGACTGACGAAAACCCGCGGGGTTTTATGGTTGGCCCATGATAGCGAAGTTTTTCCTGGCCATTTGTTCAGCAATTCATCGCGTCAGGCTGGATGTGTAACCGGCCCACAGCAATATCAAAAAGCCATTACTCAAGCCATAAAGGCTGTGCTAGAGCCGTTCGAGGTCTCTATCAATATGGTCGATTGTTACCATTACCCGTATGAACTTCTCTCTGGCGTTACCCGGCGTAGCATTGACTCCGTACCCACTTTCCAGCCCCCGAGAGGAGCACCGAAGTCATGAAACGCCACCTGCTGACCCTGACCCTGTCCATTCTGGCTGCCAACGCTTTTGCCTTGCCAGCCGACGAGCAACACCTGACCGCCGAATCGCGCTCCAGCGCTGCCGAAATCGCCCAGCCGCTGAAGACTGTTGCCGAAGGTGGTTCTGATCGCCTGATCGAACGTACTGGCCGCGTTGCCGAAGGTGGCTCCGATCGCCTGATCGAACGTACTGGCCGCGTTGCCGAAGGTGGCTCCGATCGCCTGATCGAACGTACTGGCCGCATTGCCGAAGGTGGCTCCGATCGCCTGATCGAACGCACTGGCCGTGTTGCCGAAGGTGGTTCCGATCGCCTGATCGAACGCACTGGCCGTGTTGCCGAAGGTGGCTCCGATCGCCTGATCGAACGCACTGGCCGTGTTGCCGAAGGTGGCTCCGATCGCCTGATCGAACGCACTGGCCGCGTTGCCGAAGGTGGCTCCGATCGCCTGATCGAACGCGCTGGCCGTGTCGCCGAAGGTGGTTCTGATCGCCTGGTCGAAATCAGCCGTGTGAGCTGACCCCATGACCGAAAAGAACAATCTCTGTCGCAACACCGCCTCCCCTCCAGGCCCGGTCCATTGACCGGGCTTTGTTTTTTTCACTAGAGTGCCCAGCCTCACCGTCACAGAAGCTCGCACCATGCTGCCGCGCGCCGAACAGAAGCTACAGACCCGCCAGGCCCTGCTTGATGCCGCCTGCCAGCTCATGGAGAGTGGCCGTGGTTTCGGCAGTATCAGCCTGCGCGAAGTGGCGAAGACCGCCGGCATCGTACCCACCGGCTTCTACCGGCATTTCTCCGACATGGACGCCCTGGGCCTGGCCCTGGTGGCCGAGGTCGATGCCACGTTCCGCCAAACCATCCGCCTGGTACGCCACAACGAATTCGAACTGGGCGGCATTACCGATGCCTCGGTGCGCATCTTCCTCGACGTGGTCGCCGCCCACCGCGCACAGTTCCTGTTCCTGGCCCGCGAGCAGTACGGCGGTTCACAGGCAGTCCGCCAGGCCATTGCCCGCCTGCGCCAGAACATCAGCGACGACCTGGCCACCGACCTCGCACGCATGAAACGCTGGCAGCACCTGGACAGCGCGGCGCTGGCGGTAATGGCCGACCTGGTGGTGAAGACCGTGTTCGCCACCCTGCCGGAACTGATCGACAGCCCGGAGCCGGGTTATCCACAGGCGCTGACGCCGCAGGAAAAGATCACCCAGCAGTTGCGCTTCATCTTCGTCGGCGCGCGACATTGGCAGGGGTTGGGCAACCCGGGCTGATGGTTGCCGGTACTGGCCTCTTTGCCGGCACAGGCTACCGAAAACCCCAGTTCTGCTACCATGGCGCCCTGCCCGACAGCGACGAGCGCCTAAATGTCCAACCCCCGCCACACCCTGCCCGAACTGGCCCGCTTCAACCAGCATTTCGCCGAACGCATCGTGCCGTTGTGGCAAGGCCCGGGCTGGAACGCCGACATGGCCCTGCCCTACGAAGCCCTGGACGCCGAGCAGCGGCCCTTGCCGGTGCAGCGCTACCGGGCCATGGCCTGCGCGCGCCAGCTGTACCTGTTCAGCAGCCGCATCGGGCAGCCCGGCGCCGCCGAACGCGCGGCCGCCCTGTTCCGCTCGTTGCAAAAGCACTTCCACGACGCCGAACATGGTGGCTGGTTCTACAGTATCGACGCCCAAGGCAAGCCGCTGGACCGGCGCAAGGACCTGTATACCCATGCCTTCATCGTGTTCGCCTGCGCGCACTACTGGGGCAAGGTGCGCGAAAGCCTGGTGGAGTCCACCTTGAATGCCGCGCTGGGCATCATCGACCAGCAGTTCGCCCGTGACGACGGCCTGTACGAAGCCAGCCTGGGTGAAGACTGGGCCGACCTGGGCAGCGGCCCGCTGCAGAACCCACAGATGCATCTGGCCGAAGCTTTCCTGCAAGTGCTGGTAGTACGTGAAGACGAACATACCCGGCAGTCGCTGCTGCAGCTGTGCGATGCCCTGCAGGCGCACTTCATCGAACCGGCCCATGGCCTGATGCTGGAAAAACCCCGCGACGCTGTGGATAACTGGTTCGAACCAGGACATCAGTTCGAGTGGTTCTACCTGCTGCACACCTCGCCGCTGCTGCGTGACACGCCGCTGCATGCCTCCATCGACCGGGCGTTCGGCTTTGCCGAGCAGTACGGGGTGAAGGATGGGGCAGTGTTGGCGATGCTGGCTGTGGATGGCCAGGTACTGGATGCCACCCAGCGGATCTGGGCGCAGGCCGAATACCTGCGGGCGTTGGTGTTGCGCGTCGGTGGCGAGGCGAAGCTGGCGGGGCAGTTGCAGGCGCTGGAAGCGCGGTTCCTGCGGCAAGCGGGCTGGTATGAGTGCCGGGACGGCGAGGGAGCGGTCAGCCGGCATGATATGCCTTCGACCACCCCCTACCACCTGGCGACGTGCCTGGAAGGCTTGCAACGCCTGGGCTGACGCTGCAGCGGCCCGTAGATGCGCATTGCCCGTGTAGGAGCGGCCTTGTGTCGCGAAAGGGCTGCAGAGCAGCCCCGGGGTTTCAGCGTATATGCACAAATTGCCGGGGCTGCTTCGCAGCCCTTTCGCGACACAAGGCCGCTCCTACAAAGGGCGCACTAGCCGACCAGGTGGATACTCAACCGTTGGCTGACCGGTCGATCGAGAACCCTGCCCAGTCCTGGCTAACCGGCATCAGCTCCAGGCTGTTGATGTTGATGTGCGCCGGCTGGTTGAGGATCCAGAAAATGGTCTCGGCGATGTCCTGCGGCTGGATTGGCTCGGCACCGGCGTAGGTCGCATCGTACTTGGCCTGGTCGCCGCCGAAGCGCACCAGCGAGAATTCACTCTCGCACAGGCCCGGCTCGATGTTGCTCACGCGCACCCCGGTGCCGCGCAGGTCGCAGCGCAGGCTCAGCGAGAACTGGCCGACGAACGCCTTGGTACCGCCATACACGTTGCTGCCCGGGTACGGGTAGTTGCCTGCCACCGAGCCCACGTTGAGGATCGAGGCGCCGCGGCCATGGGCGATCAGGCGTGGCAGCAGCAGGCGGGTGGTGTAGATCAGCCCCTTGATGTTGGTATCGACCATGGTTTCCCAGTCGTCCAGGCTGCAGTTCTGCGCCGCATCCACGCCCAGCGCGAGGCCGGCATTGTTGACCAGCCCTCGCAACTTGTCGAAGCCTGCCGGCAGGTTGGCGATGGCTTGCTCCATGGCCTTGCGATCGCGCACGTCGAGCACCAGCCCATGCACTTCGGTCTTGGCTGACAGCTCGGCGCACAGGGCGTCCAGGCGCTCCTTGCGACGACCCGTGAGGACCAGTTTCCAGCCGGCCTCGGCAAAGCGGCGAGCAGTCGCCTCGCCGAAACCGGAAGTCGCGCCAGTGATGAATACGGTGGACGTCATGCTCTGTTCCTCACGGTAGGTTGTCATCGGCAGCTTTGCAGCATGCCCGCGCCGGACGCTGGCAGCAAGCCGTCGAGGCCGCTGGTCATTTTTTGTTCATAACCGGCAAACCCTTGCTGCAGAGGGCGCGGCGCCAGCTATGCGCATGTTATCCACAAGACTTTCCCCATGGATTGGGGGCAACTTGTCTGCTGGGCGGAACCCTTTCAGCGTGGCGGGGTTGGTGGATATCTTCAAGGTGATGGCGCAAGGCTTTCAAGCATGCCGCGTGTAGCGGTCTGTCCAAGGGTTTTTCACAGAGTTATCCACAGGGTGTTCGCTGCGTTGGCCGAGGCTGCAGGGCTCGCCAGAGCAGTGAAAATCACCCACAGAAGGCTTCTGATCAAAAAATAACCATGCAGCTGCAACCCTTGCTGTTCAAGGGCTCGCGCCAGGTGCCACCATGTTTTCCACAGGCGGCTCCACATTAACCGTGGAAAACATCAGCCTGTGCAAACAATGGCTTGCGACGCGCTTGTGGAGTAATTCCGGAAGGATGTGAAACAGGTTGTCCACATAGCGGACGGGGCTGCGTTTGCAGCCCCGGATACCACTCAATGACCGCCCAGATAAGCGTTGCGCACTTCCTCGTTGACCAGCAGCTCCTGCCCGGTGCCGGTCATGCGAATCTGCCCGTTGACCATCACATAGGCCCGGTCCGACAGCTTCAGTGCATGGTTGGCGTTCTGCTCGACCAGGAAGATGGTCATCCCGGTCTTGGCCAGTTCGCGCAGGGTCGAGAAGATCTGCTTGACCACGATCGGCGCCAGCCCCAGCGATGGCTCGTCCAGCAGCAACAACTTCGGACGGCTCATCAGCGCCCGGGCAATCGCCAGCATCTGCTGCTCGCCACCGGACATGGTCATGGCCCGCTGGTTGCGCCGCTCCTTCAGCCGCGGGAACAGCTCGTACATGCGCTGCATGTCTTCGTCGGCATGCTTGTCGCCGATGGGGATGGTGCCCATCATCAGGTTTTCCTCGACGGTCATGTCGGGGAACACCCGGCGCCCTTCCGGCGACTGGGCGATGCCGTTGGAAGCGATGTAGTGCGACGATTTGCGGGTAATGTCGGTGCCGCGATAGACGATATGCCCCGACGCTGCCCGCGGCTGGCCGAAAATCGACATCAGCAAGGTCGACTTGCCGGCACCGTTGGCGCCGATCAGGCTGACCGTCTCGCCCTCGTTGATGTGCATCGACACCTTTTTCAGCGCCTGGATCGGCCCGTAGAACACGTCCAGGTCCTTCAGTTCGAGAATGGGTGCAGTCATACCAGTTCCTCTTCATCGGCACCCAGGTAGGCGGCGATCACCGTCGGGTTGTGGCGGATATCCTGCGGCGCGCCTTCGGCAATCACGTTGCCGTGGTCGAGCACCACGATATGGTCGGAGATGCTCATGACCATGCCCATGTCGTGCTCGATCAGCACCACGGTGATGTCGTGCTCGTCGCGCAGCACGCGGATCATGCGGCTGAGGGCCTCGGTTTCCTGCGGGTTCAGGCCAGCCGCCGGTTCGTCCAGGCAGATGATCTTCGGCCGCGTGCACATGGCCCGGGCGATTTCCAGGCGGCGCTGCTGGCCGTACGACAATTCACCGGCCAGGCGGTTGGCGCAATCGACCAGGTCGACCACTTCCAGCCAGTAGAACGCATGGTCCAGGGCATCGCTTTCAGCCTTGCGGTAGGCCTTGGTGTTGAGCACCCCGGCCAGCAGGTTGCGGTTTACCCACATGTGCTGGGCCACCAGCAGGTTTTCCACCACCGACATTTCCTTGAACAGGCGAATGTTCTGGAAGGTCCGTGCCAGGCCGGCGCGGTTGACCAAGTGGGTACCGCCGAACATCTTGTAGTACAGGCGGTTGGCAAAGCGCGCCGGCGAGACGAAGTCCGCAGCCTGGAAGCGCTCGCCGAGCAGCTGGATGACATTGGTGTGGCTACCGCGCACGTTCAGCTCGATGCGCCCACCACTGGCCTTGTAGAAGCCGGTGAGGCAGTTGAACACCGTGGTCTTGCCGGCGCCGTTGGGGCCGATCAGGGCGAAGATCTGGTTGCGCTTGACCTTCAGGCTGACATCGCTGAGCGCCTTGATGCCACCGAACTGCATCATCAGGTTGTCGACCGAGAGAATGATATCGTCGCTCATGGCGCCACTCCTTTACGCGGGGTCACACCGGTACGGCTGATGCGGATCAGCCCACGCGGTCGCCAGATCATCATCAGCACCATGAGCACACCGAACAGCAGCACCCGGTATTCCGAGAAGCTGCGCAGCAGCTCTGGCGCCACGGTCAGGACGAAGGCCGCGATCACCACGCCCACGGTCGAGCCCATGCCGCCGAGCACGACGATGGCAAGAATCAGTGCCGACTCGAAGAAGGTGAACGAGGACGGGTTGACGAAGCCCTGGTAGGTTGCGAAGAACACCCCCGCAAGGCCAGCAGTGGAGGCGCCCAGGGTAAACGCCGAGAGTTTCACCAACACATGGTTCAGGCCCATCGAGCGGCAGGCGATCTCGTCCTCGCGCAGCGCTTCCCAGGCCCGGCCGACCGGCATGCGGGTCAGGCGGTGCTTGATGTACAGCACCGCCAGCACGACCATGAACAGCACCGCGTAGATGAACACGAACTTGAGGTTGGCGTTGTATTCGAAGCCGAAGAACTCGTGGATCGGTACCCCACCGTCCTTGGCCCGGCGGCCGAATTCCAGGCCGAAGAAGGTTGGCGACGGCGCCGGCATGCCGTTCGGGCCACCGGTGAACGACAGCCAGTTGTTCAGTACCAGGCGGATGATCTCACCGAAGCCCAGGGTCACGATCGCCAGGTAGTCACCGTGCATCCGCAGCACCGGGAAGCCGAGGACACAGCCCGCCAGCGCCGCTGCGATGGCCGCCAGTGGCAGCACGCTCCAGAAGCCCAGGCCGAGGTACTGGTAGCCCAGCGCCAGGCCGTAGGCGCCGATGGCATAGAACGCCACGTAGCCGAGGTCGAGCAGGCCGGCCAGGCCGACCACGATGTTCAGGCCGAGGCCGAGCAGTACGTAGATCAGGCCAAGGATGACCACGGTCAACAGGTACTTGTTGGCGAAGATCGGGAAGACGATGGCAATCACCACCAGCGCCGGGATGATGTAGCGCAGCCGCGACACGTAGTCCGGCGCGCGCACATGCACGCCCGAGCCACCGCTTTCGAAGCCCTGCAGCATGCGGGTGCCGGCGGCGGTCTGCAGGTACAGGCTGAGCAGGAAGCGCCCCAGCATCACCCCACCGACCAGCCAGGCCACGCGACGCGGCTCGGCATTGAAGCTGTAGCCATCGAGGACCACGCCGACGACCGGGCCAAACACGATGAGTGCCAGCAAGCCGGCGACGATGGTCTCCAGCAGGCTGCGTTTAAGGTCGAAACCCTTGGTTTCGGGAACAGCGGCAGTTTTGGCAATGGACATGTTCACACCTTAGCCACGAGCGGGCGACCCAGCAGGCCTTGCGGGCGGAAGATAAGGATCATCACCAGCAGCGAGAAGCTGAACACGTCCTTGTAGTCGGAGTTGATCAGGCCAGAGAACAGCGACTCGGAAATACCCAGGATGATCCCGCCGAGCATGGCGCCAGGCAGCGAGCCGATACCGCCGAGCACCGCGGCGGTGAACGCCTTGATGCCGATGATGAAGCCGGCGTAGAAGTCGAAGGTGCCGTAGTTCATGGTGATCAGCACGCCAGCCAGGGCGGCCATCACCGCACCGATGACGAACACGTAGGAGATCACCCGGTCGGTGTTGATGCCGAGGATCGAGGCCATCTTGCGGTCTTGCTGGGTAGCCCGGCACATGCGGCCAAGCTTGGTGTACTTGATCACGTAGGTGAGCAGGCCCATGCCCACGAATGCGGCCACCAGGATGAAGATCTTGGTGTAGGTCAGTTGCACGAAGCCGGTGCCCACTTCGACGCGCCAGGCGCCTTCGAGCAGGGTTGGCACGCCTTGCTGGCGGGCGCCCTGGCTGATCTGCGCGTAGTTCTGCAGGATCAGCGAAATGCCGATGGCACTGATCAGCGGTGCCAGCCGGGTGGAGTTGCGCAGGGGTTTGTAGGCGATGCGTTCGATGGTGAAGCCGTACACACCGGTGACGACGATGGTGAACAACAGGGTGCCCAGCATCAGCAGGGGGAACGACTCGATACCGAAGTAAGCCAGCAATGCCAGGCTGATTGCCGCGAGGTACGCGGAAATCATGTACACCTCGCCGTGCGCGAAGTTGATCATGCCGATGATGCCATAGACCATTGTGTAGCCGATGGCGATCAGGCCATAGACCGACCCGAGAGTCAGGCCGTTGACCAGTTGCTGCAGGAAAATACCATCCATAACGCAATCTCACCTGATTGAGATTGCACGAGCGCCGACCACGGCGGGCCTTGGGACTAGGCGGCCCTCGCAGCGCAGTACTGTGCAGATCTACGGATAAAGACAGGTACCGCGGGGCTTGGGCCCGGGCGTGAACCCGGGCCGTGGGCCGTTGTTATTTTTGTTTTTCCAGCTGGTGGTACTTGCCTTGGGCATCCCACTGGTAGACCACGTAGTCGGACACGGTCAGGTCACCCTTGCTGTCCCACTTCTTCTCGCCCATGACGGTCTGCACCGGGTTGGCCTTGAGCCACTTGGCAGCGTCTTCGCCCTTGTTCGACTTGGCGCCGTTGAAGGCAGCGGCCAGGGCCTGCAGCGAAGCGTAGGCGTACAGGGTGTAGCCTTCCGGCTCGGTGCCATTCTTGCGGAACTCCTCCACCACCGCCTTGCTGTCCGGCAGCAGGCGCGGGTCGGCACCGAAGGTCATGTACACGCCGTCGACGTACTGCGCGCCGCCTGCGGTGGACACCAGTTCGTCGGTGACGATGCCATCATCGGACATGAACTTGACGTCCTTCAGGCCCTGCTCGCGCAGCTGGCGCACCAGCGGGCCGGCTTCCGGGTGCAGGCCACCGAAGTACACCACGTCGGCACCGGTGGAGCGGATCTTGGTGACCACGGCACTGAAGTCTTTCTCGCCACGGGTCAGGCCTTCGTACAGCACCGGCTTGACGCCGCGTTTCTCCAGCTGCGCCTTGGTCGCGTCGGCCAGGCCTTGGCCGTAGGTGTCCTTGTCGTGCAGCACCGCGACCTTCTTGCCCTTGAGCACGTCGACGATGTAGTCGCCAGCGACGATGCCCTGCTGGTCGTCACGCCCGCACATGCGGAACATGGCGGAAAGGCCGCGCTCGGTCACCTGCGGGTTGGTCGAGCCCGGGGTGATGGCGATCACGCCAGCCTCGTCATATACCTCGGAAGCCGGGATGGTATTGGAGGAACAGAAGTGGCCGACCACGCCGATCACCTTGTCCTGGTCGACCAGGCGGTTGGCCACGGCCACGGCCTGCTTCGGTTCGCAGGCGTCATCGCCCTTGACCAGGACGATTTTCTCGCCATTCACGCCGCCGGCGGCGTTGATCTTGTCGGCCGCTGCCTGCGCACCTTTCATGTACTGCTCGCCAAACGCTGCGTTTGCCCCGGTCATCGGGCCCGCTACACCGATCTTGACGTCGGCCTGAACATACGAAGAAACACCCAGTGCCGTAGCTACGGCCAGAGCCAGGAAACCTTTCTTGTAAAACGTCTGCGACATGAGGTGGTGCTCCTAGAGTTTTTTTGGTTGGCACTACAACTTCTCAGCACTGTGCTCCGAGCAAGGGCCGTGCCATCGGTTTTGTCTTCCGGAAAAACACACCGTAGAGGGCGTCTGCAGGCGACCGACGGCCTTTTCTTTATTGAGCGTGCAACCGTCTGCCGCGCGGCGGGCGCCACCACACGTACAGACAAGGAGCAACCGTCGAGTGCCATCATTGCAACCCCGGCAAGTGTTTACGTGCAACCGGCCTGTAACAGCGGACGTCACCGAACTGCACACTGCTGGTGCGCGACTGCTACAGGCGGCACCGTTACAAGGCCTGCGCGCGCACCGAAAAACACGCTGTTTTGGCTGTTCCGGCCTCTTCGCGGGCTCGCCCGCTCCCACAGGTACTGCACCGTTCCTGAGCTCGGAGGTGTTCCTGTGGGAGCGGGCAAGCCCGCGAAGAGGCCGGAACAGCCACACGAGGCGCAAAAGGCTGGCACAATGTCCGCCATTCGCCGCTTCCGGAGCCCCTTTGATGAGCGAGAGCGCATTCGCCGAGCGCATCGTGCACAACCTGCTCGACACCGACTTCTACAAACTGACGATGATGCAGGGCGTGCTGCACAACTACCCGGACGCCGACGTCGAATGGGAATTCCGCTGCCGCAACGGCGAGGACCTGCGCCCCTATCTCGGCGAGATCCGCAACCAGCTGGAAAAGCTCAGCGACCTTACCCTCGACGACGGCCAGCTGGCCTTCCTCGAACGCATCAGCTTCCTCAAGCCCGACTTCCTGCGCTTTCTGCGCCTGTTCCGCTTCAACCTGCGTTACGTGCGCCTGGGGATAGAAGACAACCAGCTGTTCCTGCGCCTGAAAGGCCCGTGGCTGCATGTGATCCTGTTCGAAGTGCCGCTGCTGGCGATCATCAGCGAAGTGCGCAACCGCCACCTGCACCCCCGCATGCGCCTGGCCGAAGCGCGCGACCAGCTGTACCGCAAGTTCGACTGGCTACGCGCACATGCCAGCGCCGATGAACTGGCCGAACTGCAGGTGGCCGACTTCGGCACCCGTCGACGCTTTTCCAGCCGCGTGCAGGAAGAAGTGGTCCGCGTGCTGCGCGACGACTTCCCGGCCCGTTTCGTCGGCACCAGCAACGTCGACCTGGCATGGAAACTGGATATCAAGCCGTTGGGCACCATGGCCCACGAATGGATCATGGCCCACCAGCAACTCGGCCCGCGGCTGATCGACAGCCAGATCGCCGCGCTGGACTGCTGGGTGCGCGAGTACCGCGGCCTGCTCGGCATCGCCCTGACCGACTGCATCACCATGGATGCCTTCCTCGGCGATTTCGACCTGTACTTCGCCAAGCTGTTCGACGGCTTGCGGCATGACTCCGGCGAACCGGTGGCCTGGGCAGAAAAGGCCATCGCCCACTACCAGAAACTGGGTATCGACCCGATGACCAAGACCCTGGTGTTTTCCGATGGTCTCAACCTGACCCGCTCACTGGAAATCTTCCGCGCCCTGCGTGGTCGCATCAACGTGAGCTTTGGCATCGGCACCAACCTCACCTGTGACATCCCAGGCGTGGCACCGATGAACATCGTGCTTAAAATGACCGACTGCAATGGCGCGCCGGTGGCGAAGATTTCCGACGAAGCCGCCAAGACCCAATGCCGCGACGAGAACTTCGTCGCCTATATGCGCCACGTATTCAAAATCCCCAGCAAGGAGTAACCCATGCAAGCGGTTCAGCAAGAGATTGCCCAGGCGCTGAAGGTACAGCCGCCGTTCGCCGACGCTGCCGCGCTCGAGGCCGAAGTCGCCCGGCGCGTAGCGTTCATCAAGGATTGCCTGGCCAACGCCCGGCTCAAGACCCTGGTGCTGGGCATCAGCGGCGGCGTCGACTCGCTGACCGCGGCCCTGCTCGCCCAACGTGCCATCAACGAGCTGCGTGCCGAGACCGGTGACAAGGCCTATACCTTCATCGCGGTGCGCCTGCCTTACCATGTCCAGCATGATGAACACGACGCCCAGGCCTGCCTGGAGGTGATCAAGGCCGATGAAGTACACACCATTGATATCGCCCCGGCGGTAAAAGCCCTGGCTGGCGAAGTAGAGGAACTGAAGAACGGTTCGCCGACCTTGGTGGATTTTGTCGTCGGTAACGTCAAGGCTCGCACCCGCATGATTGCCCAGTACACCCTGGCCGGTGCGCGCGGGGGGCTGGTGATCGGCACCGACCACGCTGCCGAAGCGGTAATGGGCTTCTTTACCAAGTTCGGCGATGGGGCATGTGACCTGGCACCGCTGAGCGGGTTGGTGAAAAACCAGGTGCGGGCGATTGCGCGCAGCTTTGGTGCGCCAGAATCACTGGTGGAGAAGGTGCCGACCGCAGACCTGGAAGACCTCGAGCCGGGCAAGCCGGATGAAGCGTCCCATGGCGTGACCTACCAGCAGATCGATGCCTTCCTGCATGGGCTACCGGTTGACCAGGAAGCGTTCGACATCATCGTCGCCACCTACCGCAAGACCCAGCACAAGCGCGAACTGCCGTTCGCCCCTTAAAAGCTTCGCTGGCTCGCCCGCTCCCACAGGTACACCAGTTGCTGAGCATTGTGGTGTACCTGTGGGAGCGGGCAAGCCCGCGAATAGGCCCGAACTGCCTACACAGCTTTGATTACTTGACGACGACCGTGCCTTTCATCATCGAGATGTGGCCTGGGAACGAGCAGAAGAAGCCGTAGTCTGTGCCAGCTGCCAACTTGGACACATCAAAGGTCACAGAATCTTTTTCGCCCGCGCCAATGATCTTGGTATGAGCGATGACACGCTCGTCACCCTCTTTCAGATAGGCCTTATCGATACCAGCACTCAGGCCTTCGGTAGCGATCGGCTGCATATCAGCTGCCTTGCTGATGACAATGTTGTGGCCCATGACGTTCTTCGGCAGGTTGCCCGAATGCTCCAGGTTCACAGTGAATTGCTTGCAGCTCTTGTCGATGACGATTTCCTTGGTGTTGAAGGACATCTGGTCGGTCGAGTCGACAGTTACCGAGCACTCGGCTGCGAAGACAGAGGCGCTGGCGAGGGTCAGCAGGGATACCGCTACAGCTTTCGCAAACATCATGAATCTCCTTGGCAGGGTTTTATCAATTGCGAGACTGCCTGAAACCGTTCAGCCCCTTGCTGATATGGGTCAAGGGGCTGTCAAGCGGTCAGCCAGTAGAATTGTTCAATCGATTGTATACAACCAATTCAAGAGCACATCATGCACTTTTATTGGACGATGGGACAACCTCTCATTTAGGAGCAATACGAAATGACCCTAGGTAGCCTGATGAACAGCCTGCTCGCGGCCTACGCCCATGGCGCGACGGGTGCGATCTGTGAATTCTCCCGTCCGGAGTGAAACCTGCCTTGGAACGGTAGCGCACGGGCCTTACCCTGTCTCCCTCAGTGACTGGAGATGAGCAATGCCCGTATGTTCCGTTTGTGTGTTCTGCGGCGCCAGCATCGGCGCCAACCCTGCCTACCGTGAAGCGGCCGTCGCGCTGGGCCAGGCGATTGCCCATCGCGGCCTGACCCTGGTCTATGGCGGTGGCGCGGTTGGCCTGATGGGCGCCGTCGCCGACGCAGCCATGGCGGCCGGTGGCGAAGTGGTCGGGATCATCCCTGAGAGCCTGATGAATGCCGAAATCGGCCACAAGGGCCTCAGCCGCCTGGAAGTGGTCGACGGCATGCACGCGCGCAAGGCACGCATGGCCGAGCTGAGCGATGCGTTCATTGCCCTGCCGGGTGGGCTGGGTACGCTGGAAGAGTTGTTTGAAACATGGACCTGGGGGCAGCTGGGATATCACGCCAAGCCGCTGGGCCTGCTCGATGTGGATGGCTTCTACGAGAAGCTGGGCGGGTTCCTCGACCATATCGTCGCAGAAGGCTTCGTGCGCCCACAGCATCGGGCGATGCTGCTGCTGGCGCAGCAGCCTGATGAACTGCTGGACGGAATGGACAACTTCGTCGCGCCGGTGGCGCCGAAGTGGGTCGACAGGAAACCTGACTGAACCTGTGATTTTGGGACCGCTTTGCGGTCCATCGCGACACAAGGCCGCTCCTACAATGAGCGTGCAAACCCTACAGTTCCGGGTGCTCGCGGTCGGTGTAGGAGCGGCCTTGTGTCGCGATGGGCTGCAAAGCAGCCCCAAAATCGCCAGTTAACGCGGGAGAACTGGCTGACGCGGCTTCTTCTTGCCCTTGCCGCCCTTGCCCGCTTCCTTGCGCTCCTTGGCCGCCTGCTGGTTACGCGCAAACGCTTCGGCCTTGGCCTTCTCGCGCTTGTCCCACGGCTTGCTGCCATCACTGCCACGTGGCGGCAGGCCGGTGTGCTGGGTAAGGATCTTCTGCTCCTTGCCGACCTTGTGGCTACCCGCCGGGGTCGAGTTCTTGCGGCGCGCGCTCTGGTAACTGTCGGTCTGTGGCTGGTGCAGCGGAATCAGCTGGTGCTTGCCCGGCCCGATCAGGTCGGCGCGGCCCATGCGCTGCAGCGCTTCACGCAGCATCGGCCAGCCCTTCGGGTCGTGGTAGCGCAGGAACGCCTTGTGCAGGCGGCGCTGCTCCTCGCTCTTGACGATCTCCACGCCTTCGCTCTTGTAGGTCACCTTGCGCAGCGGGTTCTTGCCCGAGTGGTACATGGCCGTGGCCGAGGCCATCGGCGACGGATAGAAGGCCTGCACCTGGTCGGCGCGGAAGCCGTTGCCCTTCAGCCACAGGGCCAGGTTCATCATGTCTTCGTCGGTGGTGCCCGGGTGCGCGGCGATGAAGTACGGGATCAGGTACTGCTCCTTGCCCGCCTCTTTCGAGAACTTCTCGAACATGCGCTTGAAGCGGTCGTAGGTACCGATGCCCGGCTTCATCATCTTGTCCAGCGGGCCACGCTCGGTGTGCTCCGGGGCAATCTTCAGGTAACCGCCGACATGGTGGGTGACCAGCTCCTTGACGTACTCCGGCGACTCCACGGCCAGGTCGTAGCGCAGGCCCGAGGCAATCAGGATCTTCTTCACCCCCGGCAGGGCACGCGCCTTGCGGTACAGCTCGATCAGCGAGCTGTGGTCGGTGTTGAGGTTTTCACAGATGCCCGGGAACACGCACGACGGCTTGCGGCAGTGTTTCTCGATGTCAGGGCTCTTGCAGGCGATACGGTACATGTTGGCGGTCGGGCCGCCCAGGTCGGAGACCACGCCGGTAAAGCCCGGCACCTTGTCGCGCATCTCCTCGATCTCATGCAGGATCGATTCGTGCGAACGGTTCTGGATGATGCGGCCTTCGTGCTCGGTGATCGAGCAGAAGGTGCAGCCACCGAAGCAGCCGCGCATGATGTTTACCGAGAAACGGATCATCTCATAGGCCGGGATGCGCTCCTTGCCATAGGCCGGGTGCGGCACGCGGGCGTAAGGCATGCCGAACACGTAGTCCATTTCCTCGGTGGTCATGGGGATAGGTGGTGGGTTGAACCACACATCCACTTCACCATGCTTCTGCACCAGGGCGCGGGCGTTGCCGGGGTTGGTTTCCAGATGCAGCACACGGTTGGCGTGGGCATACAGCACCGGGTCGTTACGCACCTTCTCGAACGACGGCAGGCGGATGACCGATTTGTCCCGGGTCATGCGCGGGCTGTCGAGAATCTGCACCACCTTGGCTTCGTTCGGGTCTTCCACCTCGCCCTTGGCCTGCTCGATGGCGCAGGCCTGGGTGTCCTGGGTGTTCACGTACGGGTTGATGATCTTGTCCACGCGGCCCGGGCGGTCGATGCGCGTGGAATCGATCTCGTACCAGCCCTCGGGCGTGTCGCGGCGCACGAAGGCCGTACCGCGCACGTCGGTGATGCTTTCGATCTTCTCGCCGCTGGCCAGGCGCTGAGCTACCTCAACCACTGCACGCTCGGCGTTGCCGAACAACAGGATGTCGGCGCTGGCGTCGATCAGGATCGAATGGCGCACCTTGTCCTGCCAATAGTCGTAGTGGGCGATCCGGCGCAGCGACGCTTCGATGCCGCCCAGCACGATCGGCACGTGCTTGTAGGCTTCCTTGCAGCGCTGGCTGTAGACCAGGCTGGCGCGGTCCGGGCGCTTGCCGGCCAGGCCGCCAGGGGTGTAGGCGTCGTCGGAACGAATCTTCTTGTCCGCAGTGTAGCGGTTGATCATCGAGTCCATGTTGCCCGCAGCCACGCCGAAGAACAGGTTCGGCTCGCCGAGCTTCATGAAGTCGTCCTTCGACTGCCAGTTCGGCTGGGCAATGATGCCCACACGGAAGCCCTGGGCCTCCAACAGGCGGCCGATGATGGCCATGCCGAACGATGGGTGGTCGACGTAGGCATCGCCGGTCACGATGATGATGTCGCAGGAATCCCAGCCGAGCAGATCCATCTCCTCCCTGCTCATCGGCAGGAAAGGTGCTGGCCCGAAGCATTCGGCCCAGTACTTGGGATAGTCGTAGAGTGGTTTGGCTGCTTGCATGTCAGTGACCGGTTCTGGTGTGCAGGAAAATCGCGGGCGCGGAATATAGCACAAATTTTGACCAAATCCGACGATGGTTGTCGGATTCATGGATACCGATGAGCAAGGCCGCTCTGTTGGAACGGCCTGTGTCGCGATCGGGCGCGACACAAGGCCGCAAGCCAGGGGACCGCAATTGCCAGCGATAACTTGGTTCGCAGGTTTTACGGCCGCTTCGCGCCCGATCGCGACACAAGGCCGCTCCTGCACGGGCCCGGTTATTCGTCGTCGTCGAAGTTGTACATGCCCGGCGCAAGGTTTTCAAAGCGGGTGTACTTGCCGATGAATGCCAGGCGTACGAAGCCGATGGGGCCGTTACGCTGTTTACCGATGATGATTTCCGCCACGCCCTTGTGCTCGGTCTCGGGGTGATACACCTCGTCGCGGTAGACGAACATGATCACGTCGGCGTCCTGCTCGATCGCACCGGACTCACGCAAGTCGGAGTTCACCGGGCGTTTGTTCGGCCGCTGTTCCAGGGAACGGTTCAGCTGCGACAGGGCGATGACCGGGCAGTTGAACTCCTTGGCCAGGGCCTTGAGCGAGCGGGAGATCTCGGAGATCTCGTTGGTACGGTTGTCACCGGCCGAACCGGGGATCTGCATCAGC
The DNA here is from genome assembly GCF_016620375.1 of Pseudomonas sp. LAM2023. Lineage (NCBI taxonomy): Bacteria > Pseudomonadati > Pseudomonadota > Gammaproteobacteria > Pseudomonadales > Pseudomonadaceae > Pseudomonas > Pseudomonas sp. LAM2023. The sequence continues at coordinate 205,342 of NZ_JAENHV010000015.1, forward strand.
TGCAGGTAGTCGACCATGATCATGGCGATTTCGCCGTGCTCACGGGCCAGGCGACGGGTGCGCGCGCGCATTTCCGAGGGGCTGATGCCGGCGGTATCGTCGATGAACAGCTTGCGGTCGTTGAGCAGGTTCACAGCCGAAGTCAGACGCGGCCAGTCATCGTCGTCCAGTTGACCGGAACGCACCTTGGTCTGGTCGATACGGCCCAGCGACGACAGCATACGCATGATCAGCGACTCACCTGGCATCTCGAGGGAGAACACCAGCACCGCCTTGTCGGTACGCAGTACGGCGTTCTCCACCAGGTTCATGGCGAAGGTGGTCTTGCCCATCGACGGACGGCCGGCAACGATGATCAGGTCGGCCGGCTGCAGGCCACTGGTCTTCTCGTCCAGGTCGGTGAAGCCGGTGGAAACACCGGTGATGTCGCTGTCAGAGTTGAACAGCGTGTCGATACGGTCGATCGCCATGGTCAACAGTTCGTTGACCCCTACCGGGCCGCCGGTTTTCGGCCGCGCCTCGGCGATCTGGAAGATCTGCCGCTCGGCATCGTCGAGGATTTCTTCGGCATTGCGCCCTTGCGGGTTGAATGCATTATCGGCGATGTCGGTACTGATGCTGATCAGCTGGCGCAGGGTGGCACGCTCGCGAATGATCGCGGCGTAGGCCTTGATGTTGGCGACCGATGGGGTGTTCTTGGCCAGTTCGGCCAGGTACGCCAGGCCACCGACCTGCGATGACAGGCCTTCCTTGTCCAGTTGCTCATGCAGCGTGACCACGTCGAATGGCTGGTTGGCATCAGCCAACTTGTGCACGGCGCGGAAGATCAGGCGGTGGTCATGCCGGTAGAAATCGCCGTCCGACACCTGGTCCAGTACCCGCTCCCAGGCGTTGTTATCCAGCATCAGGCCACCGAGCACGGCCTGTTCGGCCTCGATGGAATGCGGCGGCACCTTCAGGGCTGCGGTTTGCAGGTCAAGCTGTTCGGGGGTGGTGATCTCGTTCATGGCCACGAAAGAATTCTTGAGGATGAAAAAGACAAAGGGCACGGCCTGTCAAAAACAGGACCGTGCCCGATGTTAACCGCCCGGCTCACGAGGAGCCAGCCAGTCAGCGCAGCTTAGGCAGCTACGACGACCACGCGTACGGTGGCTTCAACGTCGCTGTGCAGGTGCACGGCTACGTCGTATTCGCCAACCTGACGGATGGTGCCGTTCGGCAGACGAACTTCAGCCTTGGCCACTTCAACGCCGGAGGCGGTCAGGGCGTCAGCGATGTCGTGGGTGCCGATCGAACCGAACAGCTTGCCTTCGTCGCCAGCGGTGGCAGTGATGGTCACTTCCAGCTCGGCCAGTTGGGCAGCGCGGCTTTCAGCCGAAGCTTTCTTGTCAGCGGCTGCTTTTTCCAGCTCGGCACGACGCTCTTCGAACGCAGCCAGGTTGGCGGCGTTGGCAACGGTGGCCTTGCCGAATGGCAGCAGGAAGTTACGGCCGTAACCAGCCTTAACCTTTACTTTGTCGCCCAGGTTGCCCAGGTTAGCGACTTTTTCCAGCAGGATCAGTTCCATTTGGTAAAACCTCTTAACTTTTAACCTTCACCGTTCGCGGAGTCATTCCCCTTGGGGGACTTGCGACCGCGAAAATCAATCAGGCTGTCGACAATGGCCAAAACCACCAGCAACGGATAAATCAGCTGCATGATCAGCGGCAACGTCACGTACATCCCCACCAGCCAGAAACCGGCCAGTCGGCCCTGTGCCACCAGCCCGTGCATCAAGGCGATGCCGGCCAGCACCAGTACCAGGCTCGAGGCCGATGCCAGGACGATGAACTGCGGCCCGATAAACGGGGCCACCACCATCACTGCCACCAAGACCGCCATGGTCTGTTTCGGCAACTTCAGGGCGCGAAACTCGCGACCGAAGCCTCCAGGGTTGTACAACGCTGCCTGCCAGTAGCGCGCCAGCACCAGGGCCAACACGCTGAACAATTGCACCGTCACTGCTGTGGAAGCGACCAGCACAGGGCGGATCAGCTCACCGGAAAGCACCGGTTGCCCTTCGATTTTCGGCATGGCTTCGGCAAACGCCTTGGCCAGCCCGTCGAAGGTTTGCGCCAGCGCCAGATCGAGCACGAGGCTGAAAGCCACGGCGAACACGGCACTGACCACCAACACCCGGCTCCAGGGATGCTCGGCGCGCAGCAGCGCAGCCAGGCCCAGGGCACCCGCGATCACCAGGAAGGTGATCGGATCGCCCATGACCCACACGGCCAGCCCGGCCAGCAGGCCGCCGGCGATGACCGTAGTAGCATCCTTGAACCCACGCCGCAGCAGCACAAGGCTGCTGGCAGCGGCACTCAACCAGAACAGCAGCGGCAATACCGCGCTGATGACCACCACCAGGGTGGCCTGCACACGACCGCGCATGATGAAACTTGCTAACGCTCGCATGCTAATCCCTTACTGCTTGTCGACGACCCGGTCTCAGCGGCCGTGGCTGTCGGTGTAGGGCAGCAGGGCCAGGAAGCGGGCGCGCTTGATAGCGGTAGCCAGCTGACGCTGATAACGAGCTTTGGTACCGGTGATACGGCTTGGAACGATCTTGCCGGTTTCGGATACGTAAGCTTTCAGGGTGTTGAGATCTTTGAAGTCGATCTCTTTCACGTCTTCAGCAGTGAAGCGGCAGAATTTACGACGACGGAAGAAACGTGCCATTTAATAGGCTCCTCTAAAGGTCCGTGGATTACTCGTCAGCGTTATCGCTGGAGTCGCTGTCATTGCTGTCGTCGCCGTCGGCGGATTCAGCATGCTCAGGACGCTCACGACGCTCACGGCGCTCGCTGCGGTTTTCTTCAGCCTTCAGCATCTCGGACTGGCCGGTAACGGCTTCGTCGCGACGGATGACCAGGTTACGGATAACGGCATCGTTGTAGCGGAAGTTGTCTTCCAGCTCGGCCAGGGCCTTGCCGGTGCACTCAACGTTCAGCATCACGTAGTGAGCCTTGTGAACATTGTTGATTGCGTAGGCCAGTTGACGACGGCCCCAGTCTTCCAGGCGGTGGATCTTGCCACCATCTTCTTCGATCAGCTTGGTGTAACGCTCAACCATGCCGCCGACTTGCTCGCTCTGGTCCGGGTGAACCAGGAAGATGATTTCGTAATGACGCATGAATGCTCCTTACGGGTTAGTAGTCTGCCAGTGGATCTGGTCAGACAAGGAGTGAATGACACTGGTGTGTCTTGCCAGGGAGTAGAGGCACATGCGCACCTGCCAGCTCGGCAAGGGGCGCAATTGTAGAGAAGGCGGGACACACAAGCAAGGAAATTGGCGATTATTTGAACAGCCAGAAACATATTCACAATGTGCAAGGCCCCATTCGCGGGCACGCCCGCTCCTACAGGCTCAGCGCAGCCTTTGGCATTGCAGATTACCTGTGGGAGCGGGCGTGCCCGCGAAGAGGCCGGTACAGGCTATCGATCAGCGCTTGGCCTGCCGCTGGCGCACGGCCTCGAACAGGCAGACCCCGGTCGCCACCGAGACGTTCAGGCTGCTGACGCTACCGGCCATCGGCAGCTTCACCAGGAAATCGCAATGCTCGCGGGTCAGCCGGCGCATGCCCTTGCCTTCCGCGCCCATGATCATCACCAGCGGCCCGGTCAGGTCCTGCTGGTAGATCTCCTGCTCGGCTTCGCCAGCGGTACCGACCACCCACAGGCCACGCTGCTGCAACTTCTCCAGGGTGCGCGCCAAGTTGGTCACGGCCACCAGCGGGATCACTTCCGCCGCTCCGCAGGCCACCTTGCGCACCACCGGGGTCAGGGTTGCAGACTTGTCCTTGGGCACGATCACCGCCGTGGCACCGGCCGCATCGGCGGTACGCAGGCAGGCACCGAGGTTATGCGGGTCGGTGACGCCGTCCAGCACCAGGATCAGCGGTGGCGTTTCGCTACGCTCAAGCAGCTCCTCGAGCATCAACTCGCCCCACACCTGGCTTGGGCTCACCTCGGCAACCACGCCCTGGTGCACGCCTTCGACCCAGGCATCCAGCTCGCGACGCTCGGCCTGGCCAACCGCCACGCGGTTTTCTGCGGCCAGCGCCAGCAACGCCTGGATGCGCGGCTCGCTGCGCCCTTCCGACAGCCAGATCTGCTTGACCCGCTTCGGATGGTGCTGCAGCAATGCCTGCACGGCGTGCACGCCGTAGATCTTTTCCAGCTGACTCATGACTTGTTCTTGCTCTTGCGTGGCGCGCCGGACTTCGACGGCCCTTTACGGTGCTTGGTCGGCTTGCCAGAGGCCTTGCCACCTTTGTCCGACTTGCTGCCGGCATGGCCGCTGCTGCGCGCCTCGCTCATCAGCGCCTTCTTCATTTCGCGGCTCTTGCGCACTTCGGCGTTACGCTGCACGGCGTCCTTCGGGAAGTACGCCTCGGCGGTCTCGCTCTTGCGGCTGCGCGGCTTCGGCGTGGCCTTGGCCTCGACCGGGGCCTGCTCGGCCTGGCCGGCAGCCGGTGCGGCGCCACGCTGCTTGCGGCCGATCGGCGCGGCAAGGGTGCTTTCCGACACTTCGAAATCGATCTTGCGCTCGTCCAGATCGACGCGCATGACCTTGACCTCGATCGTGTCGCCCAGGCGGAAGCTGCGCCCGGTGCGTTCGCCAGACAGGCGGTGGTGCACCGGGTCGAAGTGGTAGTAGTCACCCGGCAGCGCACTGACGTGCACCAGGCCTTCTACATAGATATCGGTCAGCTCGACGAACAGGCCGAACCCGGTCACTGCGGTGATCACGCCCGGGAAGGTCTCGCCCACGCGGTCCTTCATGAACTCGCACTTGAGCCAGTTGACCACGTCACGGGTGGCTTCATCGGCCCGGCGCTCGGTCATCGAGCACTGCTCGCCGAGTTGCTCGAGGGTGTTCTCGTCATACGGGTAGATACGCGCCTTGGGAATGCTCATGGCGCCGGCACGCTTGACGTGCGGGGTATCGACCCTGGAGCGGATGATGCTGCGGATGGCGCGGTGCACCAGCAGGTCCGGATAGCGACGAATCGGCGAGGTGAAGTGGGTGTACGCCTCGTAGTTCAGGCCGAAGTGGCCGTTGTTTTCGGTGCTGTACACCGCCTGGCTCAGCGAACGCAGCATCACGGTCTGGATCAGGTGGAAGTCCGGGCGCCCGGCGATGCTCGCCAGCAAGGCCTGGTAATCCTTCGGCGACGGATCCTTGCCCTTGTGCAGGGTCAGGCCCAGCTCGCCGAGGAAGGCGCGCAGCTTTTCCAGGCGCTCTGGCGGCGGGCCGTCGTGCACGCGGTACAACGCAGGCACGCCATGCTTCTGCAGGAACTCGGCGGTGGCCACGTTGGCCGCCAGCATGCATTCCTCGATCAGCTTGTGGGCATCGTTGCGCACGGTCGGGCGGATTTCCGCGATCTTGCGCTCGTCGCCGAAGATGATGCGGGTTTCCTGGGTCTCGAAGTCGATCGCGCCACGGGTGTGGCGGGCAGCTACCAGCACCTTGTACAGGTTGTACAGGTTCTTCAGGTCCGGCACGACTGCCTTGTACTCCTCGCGCAGCGCCTTGCCCTCACGGGTGCGGGAGTGCTCGAGCATGCTGCTGACCTTGTTGTAGGTCAGGCGGGCGTGGGAGTGGATGACACCTTCATAGAACTGGTAGCCGACCATCTGGCCGGCCTTGTTCATGGTCATTTCGCAGACCATGGCCAGGCGATCGACATGCGGGTTCAGCGAGCACAGGCCGTTGGACAGTTCCTCGGGGAGCATCGGCACCACACGCTCGGGGAAGTACACCGAGTTGCCGCGCTGCTGCGCCTCGACGTCCAGGGCCGAGCCCAGGCGCACGTAGCTGGACACATCGGCGATCGCCACATACAGGCGCCAGCCGCCGGAGAACAGGCGCAGCTTGCCCAGCGGCTCGCAATACACGGCATCGTCGAAGTCGCGGGCGTCCTCGCCGTCGATGGTAACGAACGGCAGGTGGCGCAGGTCGACCCGCTTCTCCTTGTCCTTCTCTTCGACTTCGGAGCGGAACTTGCGCGCTTCCTTGATCACTTCCTTGGGCCAGACGTGCGGGATGTCGTAGCTGCGCAGGGCAACGTCGATTTCCATGCCCGGCGCCATATAGTTGCCGATGACTTCGACCACATCGCCTTGCGGCTGGAAGCGCGGGGTTGGCCAGTGGGTGATCTTGATCTCGACGAACTGGCCGATCTTCGCGCCACCATTGCGCCCGGCAGTCACCAGCACTTCCTGCTGGATCTTCGGGTTGTCCGGGGTCACGTAGCCGATGCCGCCTTCTTCGAAGTAACGGCCGACCACGCTTTCGTGGGCACGGGAAATGATCTCGACCAGCACGCCTTCGCGGCGGCCACGGCGATCGACGCCAGACACGCGGGCCAGGCCGCGGTCGCCATCGAACACCAGGCGCATCTGCGCCGGGCTGAGGAACAGGTCTTCGCTGCCGTCATCGGGGATCAGGAAACCGAAGCCGTCACGATGGCCGGAGACGCGGCCGCAGATCAGGTCCAGCTTGTCCACCGGGGCATAAGTGCCGCGCCGGGTATAGATAAGCTGGCCGTCACGTTCCATGGCGCGCAGGCGACGGCGCAGGGCTTCGATCTGGTCTTCGTCGTGAAGACCGAACTCGGCCGCCAGCTCCTCGCGCGCGGCCGGTTCGCCACGGTCGGCAAGGCGCTGCAGGATCAGCTCACGGCTGGGAATGGGGTTGTCGTATTTTTCCGCTTCGCGAGCGGCCTCGGGATCGAGGGATTGCCAATCGGCCATCAGAAGGGGTTCACCTTGGGGTATATAGATAGGAATTCTGGCATAGGCGTATTGAAACCGGAAATGTCAGCCTTGGACAGCCCCACCGGCATCTCCGGCGGGCAGGAATAGGCCTGCGGAATCAACAAGTTGAATTTTTTGAAATTTTTTTCGCTCAGGGGGTTTACAGCCCCCCGGACCGTCCGTATAGTGCGCACCACAACGACGGACAACCCCGAAGTTGTAGTAGAGATGAACGACGCTGTAAAGCATCTTTTAATCTCGAATGTGTGCCCAGGTGGCGGAATTGGTAGACGCGCTGGTTTCAGGTATCAGTGGCTTAACGGCCGTGGAAGTTCGAGTCTTCTCCTGGGCACCAAATATTTTCAAGTAATAGATGACCAAGGATCTGTTACTACTGTGTGAAAGCGAACGATAGTCGCCTTCTCCAGATGATGCAAAGCTTTGCCCAGGTGGCGGAATTGGTAGACGCGCTGGTTTCAGGTATCAGTGACTTAACGGTCGTGGAAGTTCGAGTCTTCTCCTGGGCACCATACAAAAACCCACTAGCTTGCTAGTGGGTTTTTTCTTGCCTGCGATTTTTGTATCCCTTCTCTTTTCGGTCATAGGTGCAAACCTGTGCTGGCCTCTTCGCGGCTAAAGCCGCTCCCACAGGTATTTCACCCCCTCAAGACCCGTGATGCAGCTGTGGGAGCGGGTTTACCCGCGAAGAGGCCAGCACAGCCAACACACCTTCAGACTCTTGCACCATGGTCTGACCATGAATTTCTCCTCATCCGGCCACTTGAGAAACGATTTCGTTTACCATTGTTTCCAAATATGTAGCCGTAAGCGAGGAAGTACCCGCATGACGATCCGCCCGCAACCGCTGATGCGTACCTTGGCCGCCGCCGTGCTGAGCCTGGTCATCGGCGCTCCGGCCGCCATGGCAGATGCACCGGTCACCCTGACCATGTACAACGGCCAGCACAAGGAAATCGGCGAAGCCATCGCCAAGGCCTACGAGGCCAAGACCGGTATCCACATCAATATTCGCAAGGGCAGCAGCAACCAGCTGGCCAGCCAGATCATCGAGGAAGGCGACCGCTCGCCGGCCGATATCATCTACACCGAAGAGTCGCCGCCGCTGAACAACCTGGGCGAGCTGGGCCTGCTGGCGAAGATCGACGATGCCACGCTGAACATGCTGCCCAAGGAGTACGTTGGCGCCAACGGCACCTGGATGGGCGTCACTGCACGTACCCGGGTCGTCGTGTACAACCCGAAGAAGATCGACGAGAAAGACCTGCCAACCACCGTCATGGATTTTGCCGGCCCTGAATGGGATGGCCGCGTCGGCTATGTACCCACCAGCGGCGCATTCCAGGAACAGGCCGTGGCCATCCTGAAGATGCATGGGCGCGAAGCCACCGAAGAATGGCTCACCGGCCTGAAAGCCTTCGGCAAGACCTACACCAACAACATGGTCGCCCTGAAGGCCGTGGAAAAAGGCGAAGTCGCTGCCGTACTGGTGAACAACTACTACTGGTATGCACTGGAACGCGAGCGCGGCAAGCTCGACTCCAGGCTGTACTACCTGGCCGACGGCGATGCCGGCAACCTGGTAACCATCTCCGGCGCTGCAGCGGTCAAGGCCAGCAAGCACCCGAAGGAAGCCCAGGCCCTGCTCAACTGGATGGCCAGCGAAGAAGGCCAGCGCGTGATCACCCAGACCACCGCCGAGTACCCGCTGCACAAGGGCATGGTTTCCGACCGTGGCCTGAAGCCGTTCGAAGAGCTGCGCCCGCCAAAGATCTCGCCGGCGGACCTGGGCAATGCCGAGGAAGCCATCGAGCTTGAACGCGAGGTCGGCCTGCTCTGATGACTGCCGCCCTGTCCGAGCCGGTACCGGTACGCTTCGTACCGCGCCGCAAGCGCCCTTCCGTCTGGGTGGTGCTGCCTGTGCTGTTCTTGGTGGCCATGAGCTTGCTGCCGTTGGCCTATGTCGCCATCAAAGCCTGGGAAGCCGGCTGGCGCGAAGCCTTGCACCTGCTGTGGCGGCCGTTTGTCTGGGGGCTGATGCGCAACACCCTGATGCTGATGGTCGGGGTGACGCTGGCCTGCATGGTGGTCGGCCTGGCCCTGGCCTGGTTGCTGGAGCGCAGCAACCTGGTCGGGCGCAGGCTGTGGGGCGTGGTGCTGTGCCTGCCGTTCGCCGTACCGTCGTTCGTCAGCAGCTTCACCTGGGTATCGCTGAGCTCGGACTTCGAAGGCCTGGGCGGGGCGATCCTGGTCATGGCCCTGTCCAAGTACCCGCTGGTGTTCCTGCCGGTGGCGGCGACCCTGCGCAACCTCGATACCTCGCTGGAGGAGTCGGCACGCACCCTCGGTTGCAGCCGCTGGGGCGTATTCGTCAAGGTCACGCTACCGCTGCTGTGGCCATCGATGCTCGGCGGCGCACTGCTGATTGCCTTGCACATGCTGGTGGAGTTCGGCGCGCTGTCGATCCTCGGCCTGCAGACCTTCACCACGGCGATCTACCAGCAGTTCGAACTGGAGTTCAGCAATGCCAATGCGGCCATGCTCTCGGCAGTACTGCTGGCGCTGTGCCTGGTGATGCTGTGGCTGGAATTGCGCGTGCGCGGCAAGGCCCGCCACGTGCGCATCGGCCAGGGCGTGGCACGCCGCGCGCAGCCGGTGCGGCTACGCGGCTGGGCCGTACTGGCGCAGCTGTTCTGTGTCGCCCTGGCAGTGCTGGGCAGCGGCATTCCGCTGGCCATGCTCGGCTACTGGCTGAGCGTGGGCTCATCAGCGGCCTTCCCGGTAGCGGCCATCTCCAAGGCGCTGTTCACCTCACTGTCGGTGTCGCTTGGTGGTGCCGGCTTCTGCGTGCTCCTGGCCCTGCCGATCAGCTTCCTGGTGGTGCGCTACAAAGGCCGCCTGGCAATCTGGGCCGAACGCCTGCCGTACCTGCTGCACGCCCTGCCCGGCCTGGTGATTGCCCTGACCCTGGTGTTTTTCGCCCTGCACTATGTACCGGCGCTGTACCAGACCACGGCCTTGTTGTTGCTCGCCTACGCGCTGCTGTTCCTGCCACTGGCCCAGTCGCCAGTGCGTACTGCGCTGAACAAGGCTTCGCCGACGCTGGAGGAAGCCGCACGTACCTTGGGCGCGAACAGCTTTGCCGCGTTCTGCCGGGTGACCTTGCCGATCATCTTCCCGGCCATGGCAGCGGCCTTTGCGCTGGTGTTTCTGGATGCCATGAAGGAATTGACCGCGACATTGCTGCTCAGCCCTACCGGCATGACCACCTTGGCAACCGAGGTGTGGGCCCATACCGCCAACGTCGAGTTCGCGGCAGCAGCGCCTTACGCGGCATTGCTGATCGTGGTGTCAGGGTTGCCGGTTTACCTGCTGACTACGCGGATGTATCTGAACAAGGCGTAACCTGCTTCGCGGGCTTGCCCGCGAAACAGCCTTCAGGCGATGTTGCGCAGCATGCGCCGCACGATAGGCCCGTGAGCCTTGCCGACCGGCAGCATGTAGAGGCGGCCGAACCTGTTGAAGCACTGCACCGAGGTGGTAACGCGCAAGTGTTGCCGCCCCAGCCCTGCTTCAGCCAGGTCCAGGCTCACCATTACCGCCAGGTGCGTGTCGCGCGAAGTCAGCACCAGTTGCCGGTCACTGATCGCCTCGACAGTGAAGAAATCCAGAAGCTCGCCCACTGCCGGCACCTGCTGCGGCCTGCGTGACGAGAAACCGTGGATGGCGGCAACATGGAACCGCCGCGAGATGCCATCGCGCAGGCGGAAGGCCACGGCCAGCCAGCCCGGGACGTGCGAGGTCATGGCGCAGTAGGCCTGGAAGGCGGTCATTGGCGCAGTGACGACGGTGCCATCGCAATGAAGAAAATCCAGTTCCGCCGGGGCGGCGACCAGTTGCGCAGACATGAACAACTCCCTTTGCCATCTGTCGCCGCCATCATAGCAACGCAGCCCCTTGTAGGAGCAGCCCATCGCGACGCAAGGCCGCTCCTACAGCGATCGCATCAGGCCCTGAACTGGCCCAGGCTTGCCCGCAGTTGCGCGGCCAGGTCATCCAGTACCTTGCTGCTGGCCGTGGTCTGCATCACCACCTCGGCCGAGCGCTCGGCCTGTGCATGGATGTTCTCCACCCGCCCGCGTACCGCCTGTGCGCCATGGGCCTGCTGTTCGGCGGCCCGGGTCGCCAGGCCGATCGCCGCATGCACCTGCTCGACCGCCACCTGCACCGACTGCTGGCGGCGCTCGTTGTCGCGCAGCACCAGCAGCCCTTCGCTGGCCTTGAGCCCGGCCTGGCTGATGGTCGCCACGGCTTCCTTCGCACCTTTCTGCAAGGCGGCGATATGCGCCTGTATGTCACCGGTGGAGCTTTGCGTCTTGCTCGCCAACGCCCGCACTTCATCAGCCACGACGGCAAACCCGCGCCCGGTCTCGCCCGCCCGGGCAGCCTCGATGGCAGCGTTGAGGGCCAACAGGTTGGTCTGTTCGGCAATACCGTGGATCACCGTCAGCACCACTTCAATCTGTTCACTCTGCTTGGCCAGCCGCTCGATCACCTGCGAGCCGGTCTCCACCTGCTCGGCCAGGTTCTCGATCAAGCCGGCCAGCTGGGTCGAAGTGCGGCTGTTTTCATTGGTGGCCTGGCGGATATCCACGACTTGTTGCAGCGCCGCCTGCATCGCATGGCTTTCGGCCTGGGCCTCATCAGCCATGCTCGACAGGTCGCGCAGGCTGGCCGCCACTTCATCGCGCTGCAACGCAGCGGCGGCATCGGCGCCCGCATTGCGCTGGGCCATCGCGCCGATCTCGACCCCGGTACGCTGGGCCACCTCGCCGGCCTCGCGCACGATGGGTTGCAGCTTGTCGACGAAGCGGTTTACCGCCGAGGCCATGTCGCCGATTTCGTCACGGCTGTCCAGCGGCACTCGCTTGGTCAGGTCGCCTTCGCCGGCCGCCAGGTCATCGAGCGCAGCAATCAACAGGCGCAACTTGCTCAGCACCCGACGGCCAAGCACCACGGCCACCACCAACAGAACGCCCAGCCCCACCAGCACCAGGCCCAGGCCGATCCGCCAGCGCAGCTCGGCGGCGGCATCGCGCACGGTCTGGGCGGTGTTGGCCTGCATGGCAGCAGCACTGCCCTGCGCCTTTTCCAGGCGCTCACGCAGGGTCTTGCCACTGTCGGCAGCCGCACCGACCAGGCTATCGCCAACCAGCTGCTCGCCGCTGGCGATCAGGGCTGCGAAGCGCTGGTCGAGGGCTTTCAGTTCCTGGTCGATGCCAGCGGTGGACACCCCCATCACCACCTTGCCGATTTCCGCGCCATTGGGGCTGATCGAGGCTTCGACGAAGTACACCGCCGGGTCATGCCGGGCGGCATCGATCACCTTGTCCAGCGCACGCTCGCCCTGACCCTTGTCCATCAGCGCCTGGTTGATCGGGTTTTGCCGGTTCAGGTAGCGGGTCAGGTGCTGGCCTTGGGCATCGTCATAGACCACGAACAACACGTTGGGGTTGCGCTGGGCACGGCGGGCAAAGTCCGAGAGCACTGGCACATCGTTATCCCAGATCGCACGCGGGGCGACCGAGGCCAGCAGTTCGGCCATGTCGTTGGCGGAGTCCTTGAGGTTCTTTTCCAGGGTACTGCGCAGTTGCTGCTGTTCGCTTTGCAGGCGCGCCGACAAGCCGGCGCTCAGGCGCTGGCGGGTGCTGCTGGACAGGCTGTCGAGGCCCGAGCGGACATCTTGCCCGGCTTGCTCGAGGTCGCCGGCGAGTTCGCGACTGTCGTTACCCAGGCGCTCGCCCAGTTCGGCCTCCAGGGCCGTGACCGTGCTGCGGGTAAGCGCAACGGCCACCAGCACCTGCACCAAAAGAGCGATACCAAGGGCAACAAACACAGGCCGCAAAAGGCGGCTTCGTAACAGTGAGAGAATGGCAGACACGGTGAAACCCTCGTGTATTCTGGCGCCACTACTTTGATGGCATCTTCAGAAGCTTCTTACAGCAAGGGTTGTGCCGGGGGCAGCAGGGATAAGTGCCAAGGTTTAGCAATGGGTTTTCCTGAACCGGCCTCTTCGCGGGCTTGCCCGCTCCCACAGGGACCCCGCACATTCTGAAATTTGTGGAGGCTCTGTGGGAGCGCGCAAGCCCGCGAAGAGGCCGGTTCAGGAAAGCACAAATGAAAACGCCGCAGCCCCTTTCAGGGCCACGGCGTCAGATCAGCCTGGAAGGCAGATCAGGCGAACGGATGACGCAGCACGATGGTCTCGTTGCGGTCCGGGCCAGTGGAGATGATGTCGATCGGCGCACCGATCAGCGCTTCGATGCGCTTGATGTAGGCGCGAGCGTTGGCTGGCAGTTCTTCCAGGGTTTTAACGCCCAGGGTCGACTCGCTCCAGCCTGGCATCTCTTCGTACACCGGCTCCAGGCCGATGTAGCTGTCGGCATCGGAAGGCGCGTCGATGACGGCACCGTTCTCGTTCTTGTAGCCCACGCAGATGTTGATGGTTTCCAGGCCGTCCAGTACGTCCAGCTTGGTCAGGCAGATGCCCGAGATGCTGTTGACGTCGATGGCACGACGCAGGATGACGGCATCGAACCAGCCGCAACGGCGCGCACGGCCAGTGGTGGAACCGAACTCGTGGCCACGCTTGGCCAGGGTAGCGCCGGTCTCGTCGAACAGTTCGGTCGGGAACGGACCGGAACCCACGCGAGTGGTGTAGGCCTTGGTGATACCCAGAATGTAGTCGAGGTACATCGGGCCAACGCCGGAACCAGTGGAAATACCGCCAGCGGTGGTGTTGGAGCTGGTGACGTACGGGTAGGTACCGTGGTCGATGTCCAGCAGCGAACCCTGGGCGCCTTCGAACATGATGTCCTTGCCGGCGCGGCGCAGGTTGTGCAGCTCGGCAGTGACGTCGAGCATCATCGGCTTGAGCTGTTCGGCGTAGGCCATGCATTCGTCCAGGGTCTGCTGGAAGTCGATGGCCGGCTCTTTGTAGTAGTTCACCAGCTGGAAGTTGTGGTAATCCAGCAGCTCACCGAGTTTGGCAGCGAAACGCTCGCGGTGGAACAGATCGCCGACGCGCAGGCCGCGACGTGCAACCTTGTCTTCATAGGCTGGGCCGATACCGCGGCCGGTGGTGCCGATCTTGGCTTCGCCACGGGCTTTCTCGCGGGCTTGGTCCAGGGCCACGTGGTACGACAGGATCAGCGGCGCAGCCGGGGAAATGCGCAGGCGCTCACGCACCGGTACGCCCTTCTCTTCCAGCTTGGTGATTTCACGCATCAGCGCGTCCGGTGCAACGACCACGCCGTTGCCGATCAGGCACTGTACGCCTTCACGCAGGATGCCCGAGGGAATCAGGTGCAGAACGGTCTTTTCACCATTGATCACCAGGGTGTGACCCGCGTTGTGGCCACCCTGGTAGCGCACTACGGCGGCAGCATGTTCGGTCAGCAGATCGACGATCTTGCCTTTGCCCTCATCACCCCACTGGGTACCCAGGACGACGACATTCTTACCCATTACATTGGTCCTCATTCACGCAAACTTGGTTGTCGGCCTGTTGCCGACGCAGAAACTCACTGGGTCAGCGGCAGAACCTGCCAGCGCCCGTCTTGCTGAATCAATTGCCGATCACAATCCGCCTCGAGGGCAGCACTCAACGGCTGGCCAGGCAGGGCCTGAACCACACGCTGGCCCTCGTTGCGCAACTGGCAGACTTGCTGCCAGAGGGCCGCGTCGCCACTGTCCGGCATCCAGATGCCGCCAGCTGGCAATACGACCTCCGCTCGCCCCAGTGTGACCAGGGTCTTCAAATCCGTGGAGAAGCCGGTGGCCGGGCGCGCCCGGCCAAAGTCGGCGCCGATGTCATCGTAGCGCCCGCCCTGGGCGATCGATTGGCCTTCGCCAGGCACGAACACGGCGAACACCACGCCGGTGTGGTAGTGGTAACCACGCAGTTCGCCGAGGTCGAAGTACAACGGCAGCTCGGGGAAGCGCGATGCCAGGCGATCGGCGATCGCCAGCAGGTCATCCAGCGCCGCCAGCACGCTGGCCGGGGCACGGCCCAGGCGCACGCGGGCCTCGGCCAGCACCTCACGACCACCGCACAGCTCGACCAGCGCGCGCAGCATGTTGCCCAAGTCATTTGGCAGGTCGGCGGTCAACGCCTGGACCTCATCGACGGCCTTGCGCTGCAGGGCGTCGAACAGCTGCTGCTCGACCGCACCAGACAGGCCGGCAGCACGGGCCAGGCCGCGGTAGATACCGACGTGGCCGAGGTCCATGTGCACATCCGGCACGTCGGCCAGTTGCAGCGTGGCGAGCATCAGGCTGATGACTTCGACATCACTGGTAGGGCTGGCATCGCCGTACAGCTCGGCACCCAGCTGGATCGGGCTGCGCGAGGTGGACAGGGCGCGCGGCTGGGCGTGCAGCACGCTACCGGCATAGCACAGGCGGCTCGGGCCTTCACGACGCAGGGTGTGGGCATCGATGCGTGCCACCTGCGGGGTGAAGTCGGCGCGGAAGCCCATCAGGCGGCCGGACTGCGGGTCCACCACCTTGAAGGTGCGCTGATCCAGGTCCTGGCCGGCGCCGGTGAGCAGCGACTCCAGGTACTCGATATGCGGGGTGACGACCAGTTCGTAGCCCCAACTCTGGAACAGGTCCAACACCTGGCGGCGCGCGATTTCGATGCGCGCAGCCTCAGGTGGCAGTACTTCCTCGATGCCATCTGGCAGCAGCCAGCGGTCTACCGTTGCCATTACGCCATTTCCCCTCTGGTCCGGGTGGCTTGCCAGCAGGCGAGCCGTCAGTAAAGCCGGTATCGCGCACAGCAGCGGGCAGCACTGATCCCAGCGCAGCCACCGTACCCGATACCCTCGAATTGCCATGCGACCTGACCAAACCGTCAACTGGCGGTTTGCCAATCAACCTTGCAGACGCAAAAAAGCCGGGAAATTTCCCGGCTGCCTCATCATACACCCCTTTTCCATCAGGATGCACCCCGCCAGGCGTTTTAGCTGCCAGGCGGGGGCCGCTGCATTGGAATCAGGGCCTGAGCATCACGGCTTGCTCTTGTCCAGGAAGCGGAAGAACTCGTTCTTCGGGTCCAGGACCAGCACGTCGCTCTTGCTCGAGAAGCTCTCGCGGTACGCCTGCAGGCTACGGTAGAACGCATAGAAATCGGCGTCCTGGGTGTAGGCCTTGGCGTAGATGGCGGCCGCCTGGGCGTCGCCGTCACCGCGGGTTTCCTCTGCCTCGCGATAGGCCTCGGCCAGCAGTACACGACGCTGACGGTCAGCATCGGCACGGATACCCTCAGCCAGCTCGTTACCCTTGGCGCGGTGCTCGCGGGCTTCACGCTCACGCTCGGTGCTCATGCGATCGAACACGCTGCGGTTGACTTCCTTCGGCAGGTCGATGGCCTTGACGCGTACGTCCACCACCTCGATACCCAGCTCCTTGGCGGCCATGCGGTTGAGCGATGCAGTGATGTCAGCCATCAGCGCGTCACGTTCACCGGAAACCACCTCGTGCAGGGTACGTTTACCGAACTGGTCACGCAGGCCGCTTTCCAGACGACGCGACAGACGCTCGTCGGCAATCTGCTTCATGCCGGAGGTAGCGGTATAGAAGCGCTCGGCATCCTTGACGCGCCACTTGGCGTAGGCGTCGACCATCACCGCTTTCTTCTCCAGGGTCAGGAACCGCTGGGTCGGGGCGTCGAGGGTCATCAGGCGGGCGTCGAACTTGCGTACCTGGTTCACGTACGGAATCTTCACGTGCAGGCCCGGCTGGACATCCGCCTGGACTACCTTACCGAAGCGCAGCATTACCGCACGCTCGGTCTGCGACACGATATAGAAGCTGTTCCAGGCAACGATGGCCAGGACCACGGCGGCGATCAGGGCGATCAGCGATCGGTTGCTCATCAGCGGCTCTCCCTAGTGCGCAGCGGCTGCTGTTGCTGTTGCAGGTCCTGCGCCGCACGGGCGGCCGCATCGTTGACCGATGGCGACACGCTGGTGGTTGGCGCGGACGGGTTGCGGCTGCCTTCGACCATCTTGTCCAGCGGCAGGTAGAGCAGGTTGTTCTGCCCGTCCTTGGTTGCCACCATGACCTTGCTCGAATTGCTGTAGACCTCCTGCATGGTCTCCAGGTACAGGCGCTGACGGGTCACGTCAGGTGCCTTGCGGTACTCGGCAACCAGCTTGGTGAAGCGGTCGGCCTCGCCCTTGGCACGGGCAATGACTTCGTCACGGTAACCGTTGGCATCCTCGATGATGCGCTGGGCCTGGCCACGCGCTTCCGGCACCACGCCGTTGGCGTAGGACTCGGCCTGGTTGCGCGCACGCTGCTCGTCTTCACGGGCACGGATCACGTCGTCGAAGGCCTCCTGCACTTCACGCGGGGCTGCCGCGCTCTGCACGTTGACCTGGGTAACGGTGATACCGGTGCGGTAGTTGTCGAGGAAGCGCTGCAGGCGTTCGCGGATATCCACGGCCATCTGCTCGCGGCCCTCGGTCAGCACCTGGTCCATCGAGGTGGAACCCACCACGTGGCGCAGGGCGCTTTCGGTCGCGTGCTGCAGGCTGACCTCCGGCTGGTCGACGTTGAGCACGAAGTCCTGCAGGTTGCTGATCTTGTACTGCACCGTCAGCGGCACCTCGACGATGTTCTCGTCTTCGGTCAGCATCTGGCCCTGCTTGGTGTAGGCACGCTCACGCGTGACGTTTTCCATGTACTTGCGATCGATCGGCGGGAAGTAAATGTTCAGGCCGGGACCGACCGTTTCATAGTACTTGCCGAAGCGCAGCACCACGGCCTGCTCCTGCTCGTCGACGACATACACGGCGCTGTACAGCCAGATGGCCGCCAGTACCGCCAGGCCGATGCCCAGCAGGCCCAGGCCACCGCCCTTGCCGACATTGCGGTCGCCGCCGCCACGTTTCTTGCCACTGCCGAACATGCCGTTCAGGCTGTCCTGCAATTTGCGGAAGGCCTCGTCCAGATCCGGCGGACCTTTCTTGTCACCACCGCCGCCACCGCCACCACGGCGGCCGCCCCAGGGATCCTGATTGTTCGAGTTGCCACCCGGCTCGTTCCAAGCCATAGCGCTCTCCATCTGATAAAGCAAAGACGCGCCCACGGCGCGCCGTCCAATGCTACAGAATGCCTGTCACTGCTGCCCGGCGACCTCGACGAGCATTTATTGCAAAGTGTGTTGCTCGACAAACACTTGCGGCTCCATGCCTTCGCGGCTGACCAGGCGATTCAGTTCCACCCTGGGCAGTCGCACGCTCAGCAGGCTGCGCCCTTCTTCATCATGCGCTTCACTCTGCACGGCACCCAGGGCAAAGAATTGCGCGCGCAAGCGGGCAAAACGCTGCTCCAGACACAGGGTACCGACAAACAGATCATCCCCCAGCAACTCGGCAATCGCCTGGCCGACCAGCTCCAGGCCACGCCCATCGCGTGCCGATACCCAGACCCGCTCAGGCTTGCCATCGGCATTGCGCTGGATCTGCGGCTCGACATCTTCGAGCAAGTCGAGTTTGTTATACACCTCGAGGATCGGCAACCCTTCGGCACCAATCTCGCCCAACACCGCCAGCACCTGCTCGATCTGCTCCATGCGCTCTGGCTCATGGGCGTCGATCACATGCAGCAACAGGTCGGAGTTGCTCGACTCTTCGAGCGTAGCCCGAAATGCCTCGACCAGCTTGTGCGGGAGGTGGCGAATGAAACCCACGGTGTCAGCCAGCACGATCGGCCCCAGGTCGTTCAGTTCGAGCCGGCGCAGGGTCGGGTCGAGGGTGGCGAACAGCTGGTCCGCGGCATACACCTCGGATGCGGTCAGGGCATTGAACAGCGTGGATTTGCCGGCGTTGGTATAACCCACCAGCGACACCGACGGGATATCCGCGCGCTTGCGCCCGCGACGCGCCTGCTCACGCTGGCTGCGCACCTTTTCCAGGCGTGACTTGATCTGCCGAATCCGTACCCGCAACAGGCGGCGGTCGGTTTCCAGCTGGGTTTCACCCGGGCCGCGCAGGCCGATACCACCCTTCTGCCGTTCAAGGTGGGTCCAACCGCGGACCAGCCGCGTGCTCATGTGTTCGAGCTGGGCCAGTTCGACCTGCAGCTTGCCTTCATGGGTACGCGCCCGCTGGGCGAAGATATCGAGGATCAGCCCGGTACGATCGAGCACACGGCACTCGAAAACGCGTTCGAGGTTGCGCTCCTGACTGGGCGTGAGGGTGTGATTGAAAATCACCAGGTCTACCTGTTCGGCATGGACCAGGTCGTGCAACTCCTCGACCTTGCCAGTGCCAATCAGGTATTTGGCGGAAGGCTGATGCCTTGACACCGTGACCAGCGAGACGATGTCGGCACCTGCCGACAATGCCAGCTCCTGAAACTCCTGCGGGTCTTCGCGCGCCTCAGGGTTCTGACCTTCCAAGTGAACGAGCAACGCCCGTTCACCACCACCGTGGCGCTCAAAGAACAATGCAGGCTCCTATCAGGCGTTGCCTGGCTCGCTGTCGCCGTGATCGGAATCGGACGGGCTTGGCAGGCGAACCGGACGTGCAGGAACCACGGTCGAGATGGCGTGCTTGTAGACCATCTGGCTGACGGTGTTCTTCAGCAGTACCACGAACTGGTCGAAGGATTCGATCGAGCCCTGCAGTTTGATGCCGTTGACCAGGTAGATGGATACCGGGACCTTTTCTTTTCTCAAGGTGTTCAAGTAAGGGTCTTGTAGCGAATGCCCTTTTGACATATGCCGCACTCCTGTAAGGATCAATAATAGAAAATCAAGAAAATCGATAAATTAGGCCGCCCCTTCGCAAGAATAGACGGCAATCAGCAGGGACTCAGCTCAATATGGAGATGGCCCCAAGGTATTTCAAGGTGCGGGACAGATTGTCGCAGGCCAGGCTGTCAAGCCAATGCACTTCCGGCCAGCCACGCAACCAGGTGAACTGCCGCTTGGCCAGCTGCCGGGTAGCAATGATACCGCGTTCACGCATCTCATTCTCAGTCAGCTTGCCGTCAAGGTAGTCCCAGACCTGCCTATACCCCACTGCCCGTATAGACGGCAGCCCGGCGTGCAAGTCACTTCTGGCTCGCAGCGATCGGACCTCCTCGACAAAGCCCTGTTCCAACATTTGCGAAAATCGTAACGCAATTCGCTGATGCAAAATGTGACGATCTGTAGGAGCAATCGCCAAACTCGCGACAGTATAGGGCAAATGTCCGCCAGCGCCTGCGTCTGCGCCGCGACTTTCCGCGAATTGACGCTGACGATGGACTGTCATGCTTTCGCCACTCACCCGGTATACCTCCAGCGCCCGGATCAACCGTTGCGGGTCGTTGGGGTGGATGCGCGCCGCCGACTCCGGGTCGACTTCGGCCAGCTGGCGGTGCAGCTCGGCCAGCCCCAGGGCCTCGGCCTGGGCTTCCAGCTCGGCACGTACCGCAGCATCGGCGGCCGGCATGTCGGCCAGCCCTTCGATCAACGCCTTGTAATAGAGCATGGTGCCGCCCACCAGCAAGGGGATCTTGCCGCGTGCAGTGATTTCAGCCATGGCCTCCAGGGCATCGGCACGGAACTGCGCAGCCGAGTAGCTCTCGGCCGGATCGCGAATGTCGATCAGCCGGTGCGGGTAGACGGCGAGGATTTCCTTCGAAGGCTTGGCCGAACCGATGTCCATGCCGCGGTAGACCAGGGCCGAATCGACGCTGATCAGTTCACAGGGCAGGACCTTGGTCAGTTCGATGGCCAAGTCGGTCTTGCCGGCCGCCGTCGGGCCCATCAGGAATATTGCAGGGGGCTTGCCGCTCATGTCATCGACCGCGCAGGAAGAGTTTGTCCAGGTCGTCCAGGCCCATCTGGGTCCAGGTGGGACGGCCGTGGTTGCACTGGCCACTGCGCTCGGTGTTTTCCATGTCGCGCAGCAGGGCGTTCATCTCGGGGATCGCCAGGCGCCGATTGGCGCGCACGGCCCCATGGCAAGCCATGGTGCCGAGCAGCTCGTTCAGGTGCGCCTGGATACGGTCGCTGGTGCCGTATTCCATCAGGTCGGCGAGCACATCCTGCACCAGGCGGTTGGCCTCGGCCTGCTTGAGCAACGCCGGGATCTGGCGAATCGCCAGGGTTTCCGGGCCCAGGCGCTGCAGTTCGAAGCCCAGGCGCTGGAACCACTGCGCGTGTTCTTCGGCGCAATCGGCTTCGCGCTGGCTCAGAGCCAGGGTCTCGGGCACCAGCAGCGGCTGGCCGCTGAGGCCTTCGCTGGCCATGGCCACCTTCAGGCGTTCATACATGATGCGCTCATGAGCCGCGTGCATGTCCACCAGCACCAGGCCAATGGCGTTCTCGGCCAGGATGTAGATGCCCTTGAGCTGCGCCAGCGCGTAGCCCAGCGGGGGGATATCCCCCTGGCTTTCGGGCAGCGTCGACGCCGGAACCACGCCTTCATCCAGCGGTTTGTAAAACTCGCGATACACCGCCTGCGCCTCGGCGGCCGGCAGCGGTTGCGCGGGGCGCGGGGTGTACTGGTACTGGTAACCCGCGCCACCGCCGCCACCGGCGTATGACTGCTGCGGGGCACGTGGCTGTTCGAGCACCGGCGAGGCCAGGCGCATTTCGCCCTGAGGGCCGAACTCACCAGCCTGCGGCCCGGTTGGGCGGATGATTTCAGGCACGGCGGCAGGCGCGGCCAGCTGGTCTTCCGGGCGCACGTCGGCCAAGGCGCGATGCAGGGTGCCATAGAGGAAGTCGTGCACCGAGCGCCCTTCACGGAAACGCACCTCATGCTTGGTCGGGTGCACGTTGACGTCGACGCCGTTGGGCTCCAGCTCCAGGAACAGCACGAAGGTGGGGTGCCGGCCATTGAACAGCACGTCACGGTAGGCCTGGCGCACGGCGTGGGCGACCAGCTTGTCGCGCACCGCACGGCCATTGACGAAGAAATACTGCAAGTCGGCCTGGCTGCGTGAGAAGGTTGGCAGGCCGACCCAGCCCCACAAGCGCAGGCCATTGCGCTCTACGTCGATTGGCAGCGCCTGCTCCATGAAGCCTGGGCCGCAAATGGCGCCTACCCGCCGTGCACGGGCGGTTTCGTCGTGGGCTTCGTGCAGGCTGAGAATGCTCTTGCCGTTGTGGCGCAGGTGGAAGCCGACATCGAAGCGCGCCAGCGCCAGGCGCCGGATGACTTCCTGCAGGTGGTCGAATTCGGTTTTCTCGGCTTTGAGGAACTTGCGCCGCGCCGGGGTGTTGAAGAACAGGTCGCGCACTTCCACCGACGTGCCTACCGGATGCGCCGCCGGCTGCACCCGTGGGGTCATGTCGCGGCCTTCGGTTTCCACCTGCCAGGCTTCGCTCGCACTGGCGGTACGCGAGGTCAGGGTCAGGCGTGCCACCGAGCTGATCGAGGCCAGGGCCTCACCGCGGAAGCCCAGGCTCAATACCCCTTCGAGGTCTTCCAGCTCGCGGATCTTGCTGGTGGCGTGGCGGGCCAGGGCCAGTGGCAGGTCATCGGCGGAAATGCCGCTGCCATCGTCACGCACCCGCAGCAGCTTGACGCCGCCCTGCTCTACTTCCACATCAATGCGTCGGGCACCAGAGTCCAGGCTGTTCTCCAGCAGCTCCTTGACGACCGAAGCCGGCCGCTCGACAACCTCGCCGGCGGCAATCTGGTTGGCCAGCCGCGGGCTGAGCAGCTGGATGCGCGAACCGCCACTCATTGCGCGGCCAAGGTGGTGGCAGGGATATCGAGGCGCTGGCCGACCTTCAGCTCATCGCTCTTGAGGCTGTTGGCGTTGCGCAGGCTGGTCACGCTGACCTGGTAGCGGACCGCGATCATCGCCAGGGTCTCGCCAGGACGGACCGTGTGCTCACGCGGGCCTGCGGCGATCTTGCCGGTGTCGCGCAGCCAGGCAATGTAGGTGCCAGGCGGCGGGTTCTGCTGGAAGTACTGGCGCACACCGGTGTGGATCGAACGGGCCAGGGCCTGCTGGTGGCTCGCGGTAGCAAGCTTGGCGGCTTCGTTGTTGTTCGAGATGAACCCGGTTTCAACGAGGATCGACGGGATGTCCGGCGACTTCAACACCATGAAGCCGGCCTGTTCCACACGCTGCTTGTGCAGCGAGGTGATACGCCCCATGTTGCCCAGCACCTTCTGCCCGACATTGAGGCTGGAGCTGAGCGTGGCGGTCATCGACAGGTCGAGCAATACCCCGGCGAGCATGCGGTCCTTGTCGTCGAGGCTGACGTTACCGGCACCGCCGATCAGGTCGGAACGGTTTTCCGTGTCGGCCAGCCAGCGCGCGGTTTCGGAAGTGGCGCCGCGGTCGGACAGGGCGAATACCGAGGCACCGAAGGCGGCACGGGACGGCGCGGCATCGGCATGGATCGAGATGAACAGGTCAGCGCCCTTCTTGCGGGCGATCTCGGTGCGCTTGCGCAGCGGGATGAAATAGTCGCCGGTGCGGGTCAGCTCGGCCCGGAAGCCTTTTTCGCTGTTGATCTGGCGCTGCAGTTCCTTGGCGATCTGCAGCACGATGTCCTTCTCATGCTGGCCACGCGAGCCGGAAGCGCCCGGGTCTTCGCCGCCGTGGCCGGCGTCGATGGCCACCACGATGTCGCGTTTGCCGTTGGGCACCGGCGGCAGCTTGATGGCAGGCTGGGCCGGGGTGACCGGCACGGCTGGCGTGGTTGCAGGCGCTTGCACCGGCGTCGGCGGCGGGGTTGGCGCGGTGGCGGCGATAGCGTCGGCTTCCTGGTCGTACAGGTCGACCACCAGGCGGTTGCCGTACTGGGCATTGGGCGCCAGGGTAAAGCTTTTCGGGGTGACCGATTTTTTCAGGTCGACCACCACACGCAGGTCGGTCGGGGTGCGCTGGGCCGAACGCACGCTGCTGATCGGCGTGTTGGAGGTGGCCACGTTCAATGGCGCGGCCAGGGTCGCACCATTGATGTCGATAACCAGGCGATCCGGTGCGCTCAAGGTGAAGACGCTATGCTGCACGGGGCCAGACAGGTCGAAGACCAGCCGCGTGTTGTCTGGCGCGCGCCACAGGCGCATGCTCTTGACTTGAGTGACGGCCAGAGCGTCAACGGTCACCGTTGTCAGCAGCAGCCCAACGATGGCGACCAGTGCGCGTATGCGCATACCTACCCCACTTACTGTTTATGATGTTCGGCCAGTGCCACGCACCAGGCCTCGCCGCGAGCCCCCTGCGGCGAAAGGTTCAGCGAGCGTCCGCCCGCTTGGGGGCTTATGGTAATGGTCAGGTCAGGCTTTGGCAAAACGCCCGCACCCTTTTGTGGCCACTCGAACAGGCACAGCGGGTCGCCCTCGAAATAGTCACGAATGCCCATGAATTCCAGCTCTTCCGGATCGACCAGGCGGTACAGGTCAAAGTGGAAAGCTCGGACCTCACCGATTTCGTAGGGTTCGACCACGGTGAAGGTCGGGCTTTTCACTGCACCAGTATGGCCCAGGCCACGGATCAGGCCACGCGACAGCGTGGTTTTGCCCGCGCCCAGGTCACCTTCCAGAAAGATCACGCCGTGACCGCCGGTCACCTCGGCCAGTTGTGCGCCGAATTTGACCGTGGCCGCTTCATCGGCCAGAAACAGGTTTAAGCCAGACACGCAGAATGCTCCTCCAACAACTCTCGAATGACCGGTGCCAGATCGCTGGCGGCCAGGCCTCTACCTTTGACGCCCAGGCGTTCGCCCGCACAGGCGTGCAGCCATACCCCCAGCCCAGCGGCCTGCCAGGCATCCAGGCCCTGGGCCAACAGCGCCGCCAGCACGCCGGTCAGCACATCGCCCAGGCCGGCACCGGCCATGGCCGGGTGGCCGCGCTCGCACAGCAGCAGCTGCCCGGCCGGGTCGGCGACCAGCGTGCCAGCGCCCTTGAGCACGCAGACACTGTTGTAACGCCGCGCCAGCTTGCGCGCGGCGCCCTGGCGGTCGACCTGCACCGCCTCGGTAGAAATCCCCAGCAGCCGCGCCGCTTCCCCCGGGTGCGGGGTGAGAATGCTGCCACTGGGCAAGGCCAGCGGGGTGCGCGCCAGCAAGTTCAGGGCATCGGCATCCCACACCTGCGGGCGCTCGGCATTGGCCACCGCCGACAGCAGGCTGCGGCCCCAGGCCGCCTGGCCCAGGCCGGGGCCGACCACCAGCACCGAAGCACGCTCCAGCACCGCCATCAACTGGTTGGCCGATTCGACCCCCAGGCACATGGCCTCGGGCATGCGGGTCAGGCCGGCAGCAACATGTTCAGGGCGGGTTGCCACACTGACCAGGCCGGCACCACAGCGCAGCGCGGCTTCGGCACTGAGCAACGCGGCGCCCCCGGTACCGAGGTCGCCACCGACCACCAGCACATGGCCGAAGTCGCCTTTGTGGGCCTGCGCCTGCCGCGCCGGCAGGCGGGCGACGCTCACGCTGCTGAGCAGTTGCGGGGCATGGCTGGGGTGTTTGGTCTGCGGCATGCGGTCAAAGGCTCCAATGTCTGGCAGAATTATACGCACCTGAGCCCGTTATGCCTTGCCCATCCATGTCCGCTTGTACGCCTGACCTCGCCCAACTGGCCCAATCCATCAAGATTTGGGGCCAAGAACTCGGTTTTGCCCATGTTGGCATCGCCGGGGTCGACCTTGGCGAGCACGAACATCACCTGCAACGCTGGCTCGATGCCGGCTACCAGGGCGAGATGGAATACCTCGGCGCCCATGGCAGCAAACGCGCACACCCGGAGCAACTGATCCCCGGCACGGTGCGTGTGGTATCGCTGCGCATGGATTACCTGCCCGGCGACACGCAGATGGCGCAGCGCCTGGCACAGCCGGAAAAAGCCTACGTGTCACGCTATGCCCTGGGTCGGGACTACCACAAGCTGGTGCGCAAACGCGTGCAGTTCCTGGCCGACCGCATCCAGGAAGCCATCGGCCCGTTCGGCTACCGCGCCTTCGTCGACAGCGCCCCCGTGCTGGAAAAGGCCCTGGCCGAGCAGGCCGGGCTGGGCTGGATCGGCAAGAACACGCTGTTGCTCAACCGCAAGGCAGGCAGCTACTTCTTCCTCGCCGAACTGTTCGTCGACCTGCCGCTGCCGGTGGACGAGGCCACTGCCAGCGAGCATTGCGGGCGTTGCCAGGCCTGCCTGGACATCTGCCCGACCCAGGCATTCGTCGGGCCCTATGTGCTCGATGCA
The DNA here is from genome assembly GCF_016620375.1 of Pseudomonas sp. LAM2023. Classification (NCBI taxonomy): domain Bacteria; kingdom Pseudomonadati; phylum Pseudomonadota; class Gammaproteobacteria; order Pseudomonadales; family Pseudomonadaceae; genus Pseudomonas; species Pseudomonas sp. LAM2023. Next base: position 231,399 of record NZ_JAENHV010000015.1, read on the forward strand.
CGGCGTTGCATCTCCTACCTGACCATCGAGCTGAGGGGGCCGATCCCGGTCGAACTGCGCGCCAAGATGGGTAACCGGGTGTTCGGTTGCGATGATTGCCAGATCGTCTGCCCGTGGAACCGCTTTGCCAGGCCCAGCCAGGAGCAGGACTTCCAGCCACGCCATGGCCTGGAAAACGCCGAACTGGCCGAGATGTTCCTGTGGGATGAACGGACCTTCCTGCGCAAGACCGAGGGCGGGCCGCTGCGCCGGGCCGGGTACGAGCGCTGGTTGCGCAACCTGGCGGTGGGGCTGGGCAATGCGCCGTCGACGATCCCGGTCATCGAAGCCTTGAAAGCGCGGCGCGAGGATGCCTCGGAGCTGGTGCGCGAACATGTGGAGTGGGCGTTGGCGCAGCACGGCGTTCAATAGCGAACCAGCCCCAGAGCTTACGCCACCCTTGTGGGAGCGGGCGTGCCCGCGAATCAGACAACGCGGTGGATGGCACCGGCTCTGCCGGTGTTCGCGGGCACGCCCGCTCCCACAGGGGCCATGTTGTGCCAGAACTGCGTTACTGCTGGTCGTTGTAGTGGAACTTGGGCATTTCCCAGTGGAAGCGGATCGCCAGCAGGCGCAACAGGAAGCCGCCAAACAACGTCAGCAGCATCGCCTGCTCCGCCGGCACCTTGAAGTACACGCAGCCCAGGTAGAACCAGGCCGCCGCAAACGAGACACTGGCGTACAACTCGCGACGGAACACCAAGGGAATGTCGTTGCAGAAGATGTCCCGCAGGATCCCGCCAAACACCCCGGTAATGACCCCACTGAGGGATGCCACCAGCATGCCCTGCCCCATCTCCAGCGCAGTCATGCAGCCAATCAGGGTAAAGGCCACCAGCCCCAGGGCATCGAGCACCAGGAACAGCGAGCGCAAGCGGCGCATCATCGGCGCGATGAAAATGGTCAGCAGCGCTGCACAACTGGTCAGTACCAGGTACTCCGGGTGCTTCACCCAGGTCAGCGGGTAGTGCCCGAGCAGCACGTCACGCACCGAGCCGCCACCCAGGGCGGTGACGCAGGCGATCAGCACCACGCCGAACCAGTCCATGCCACGACGGCCGGCAGACAACGCACCGGTCATGGCTTCGGCGGTGATGGCAATCAGGTAGAGCATCAACAACATGGCGCGGGGTCCGTGCGGGCAGGCGAGAAAGGCGCGCAGTCTAACCAGTTGCACATGGCACCAAAAGGGGGCGCAGAGAGAATATCTGCGCCTTTTCGACTCACAGCTTGATGAAGTGCTCGCGGTAGTGGCGCAGCTCGGCGATCGATTCGCGGATGTCGTCCAGCGCCAGGTGGGTGTTGCCTTTCTTGAAGCTGTCACGCACCGATGGCGCCCAGCGTGCAGCGAGCTCCTTCAAGGTCGAGACATCCAGGTTGCGGTAGTGGAAGTAGTTTTCCAGGTTGCGCATATGGCGGTAGAGGAAGCGCCGGTCCTGGCAGATGCTGTTGCCGCAGATCGGCGACTTGCCTTTTGGCACCCACTGTTCGAGGAAGGCGATGGTCTGCGCCTCGGCTTCAGCCATGCCCACCTTGCTCTCGCGCACGCGCTGGGTCAGGCCCGAAGCGCCATGGGTGCGGGTGTTCCACTCGTCCATGCGTGCCAGCACTTCATCACTGTGGTGGATGGCGATCACCGGCCCTTCGGCCAGGGTGTTCAGCTCGCTGTCGGTAACGATGGTGGCCATCTCGATAATGACGTCGCTGTCCGGATCCAGGCCGGTCATTTCCAGGTCGATCCAGATCAGGTTCTGTGGGTTTTGCATGCAGGGGCTCCTCGTATAGGCGTTCATAGTAGCGTAGTGGCCAGGGCGCGCCCATTCACGGCACGAAGGCCAGCGAAATGATCCGCTGCCTGGCGTGCTAAACTGCCTGCCGTTTTCAACCCGCCCCACCACGCACGGAACCTTCATGGCCAAACGCCAGCTCAACCGCCGCCAGAACTGGCGCATCGAAAAAATCCAGAACGAGCGCGCCGCGCGTGCGGCCAAACGCGAGCAGCACGTGCTGCAGGAACTGGAGGGTGGCGACCTGGGGCCGGAGCAGCTGGGCCTGGTGATCGCGCACTTCGGTGTGCAGGTAGAAGTGGAGGCTCAGGACGGCGAAGCCGCAGGCCAGGTGTTCCGCTGCCATCTGCGCGCCAACCTGCCGGCATTGGTCACCGGCGACCGCGTGGTCTGGCGCGCGGGCAACCAGGGCATCGGCGTGATCGTCGCGCAGATGCCGCGCAGCACCGAGCTGTGTCGGCCGAACAACCACGGCCAGTTGAAGCCGGTGGCGGCCAACGTCGACCTGATCGTGATCGTCTTCGCTCCCGCTCCCGAACCGCACCCCAACCTGATCGACCGTTACCTGGTCGCGGCGGAGCACGCCGGTATTCGCCCGCTGCTGCTGCTGAACAAGGCCGACCTGATCGATGAGCAGAACGGCCCGGGCCTGCAGGCGTTGCTGGAGGTCTACCGCGAGCTGGGCTACCCGCTGCTGGAAGTATCGGCACACCAGGGTGACGGCATGCAACGCCTGCAGCAGATGCTCGACGGCCACATCAGCGTGTTCGTCGGCCAGTCGGGGGTGGGCAAGTCGTCGCTGGTCAACAGCCTGCTGCCGGACGCCGGTACCCGCGTCGGCGACCTGTCGGAATGGTCTGGCCAGGGCACCCACACCACCACCACCGCGCGGCTGTACCACTTCCCTAATGGCGGGGACCTGATCGACTCACCGGGCATCCGCGAATTCGGCCTCGGCCACGTCAGCCGCAGCGATGTGGAAGATGGCTTCATCGAGTTCCGCGACCTGTTCGGCACCTGCCGCTTCCGCGATTGCAAGCATGATCGCGAACCGGGCTGTGCGCTGCTCAAGGCGCTGGATGAGGGGCGCATCAAGCCGCAGCGCATGAGCAGCTACCGCTCCATCATTGCCAGCCTGCCGGAAGACGCTTACTGACCTGCCCGCTCCCGCAGGTACTACACAAGGCTCAAGGGCCACGCCGATCCTGTGGGAGCGGGCGTGCCCGCGAAGCAGGCACCGCGGTGGTTGGCACGGGCTTCGCCCGTGTTCGCGGGCAAGCCCGCTCCCACAGGTTCCGCGCTTGCTTCAGCTACAGCGCGATCCTGTAGGGTTTACTGCTCCTTGGACTCATCCATCTTCAACGTCCCCTCTTCGAAGATGTTCAGCTTCTGGCGCAGTTCACGCGGCTGCATGGGTGCCTGCTCGGTCCCCCCTGGCACAGCCGGTGCCGCAGTGGCCGGAGGTGTAGGCTCGGCAGCCGGTGCTTCTGGCGCGCCCTGCTCACCCTCGATGTTGCGCTGGGCCTTTTTGGTCAGCACGATGATGTCGATGCGGCGGTTGACCGGGTTGAACGGGTTGTTGCGGTCGAACAGCGACGACGAGGCATAACCCACCACCCGCGCCACCTGGCCATCCGGATAGCCACCGGCCACCAGCGCACGACGCGCGGCGTTGGCGCGGTTGGCCGACAGCTCCCAGTTGCCGAACTCACCACTGCCTGCATACGGCTTGGCATCGGTGTGGCCGCTGATGCTGATCTTGTTCGGCACCGCCTTGATGGTGTCGGCCATGGCCAGCAGGATGTCTTCGAAGTACGGCTGCAGGCGCGCGCTGCCGATGTCGAACATTGGCCGGTTCTCGGCATCCATGATCTGGATGCGCAGGCCGTCCTGGGTGATCTCGAACAGGATCTGGTCCTTGAACTTCTGCAGCTGCGGGTTTTCCTCGACCTTGTTCTGCAGCTCCTGCAGCAACAACTCCAGGCGCTCGCGCTCGACCTGCTCGGCCATGGTCTCGACCTGGTCCTTGTCCAGCTGGATGCTGGTATCAGGCGTCGGCTCGGACTTGGCTTCGGGGTTGATGGTCTTTTCCGGCGCCAGCTGCGGCGAGCCACCCAGGTCAATGATGTAGGGCGTACCGCTTTCCGAGAAGCCGATCGGGTCCTTGAAGTAACCGGCGATGGCGATCTTCTGTTCCGGCGTGGCCGTGGACAACAGCCACAGCACCAGGAAGAACGCCATCATCGCCGTGGCGAAGTCGGCAAAGGCGATTTTCCAGGCGCCGCCGTGATGGCCGCCGCCATAACGCTTGACGCGCTTGACGATGATGGGCTGATTGTTCTCCATGACTCAGCGACCGCGAACCGCTTGTTCCAGTTCGGCAAAGCTTGGACGGTGCTTGGGGTACAGCACCTTGCGCCCGAATTCCACCGCCAGCGAAGGTGGCATGCCCGAGGCCGAGGCCACCAGCGAAGCCTTGATCGATTCGTAGAGGTTCAGTTCTTCCTTGGCATCGTGCTCCAGGCACTTGGCCAGCGGGCCAAAGAAGCCGTAGGCCGCCAGAATACCGAAGAAGGTACCTACCAGCGCCGCACCCACATGGAGGCCGATGGAGGCCTGGTCACCCTCGCCGAGCGAGGCCATGGTCACCACGATGCCCAGTACCGCCGCAACGATACCGAAGCCTGGCATGCCGTCGGCGATGCCATTCACCGCATGCGACGGATGCTCGAGCTCTTCCTTCATGCTCAACAGCTCCATGTCGAACAGGCCTTCGAGCTCGTGCGGCGCCATGTTGCCGGTGGACATGATGCGCAGGTAGTCGCAGATGAATGCGGTCATGCGCTCGTCGGCCAGCACTGTCGGGTACTTGGCGAAGATCGGGCTGGCTGCGGCATCCTCGATGTCGGCCTCGATGGCCATCATGCCTTCACGACGGCTCTTGTTGAGGATCTCGTACACCAGGCCCAGCACTTCCAGGTAGAAGGCATGGCTGAAGCGCGAGCCGAACATCTTCATCGACTTCTTGATGACGTGCATGGTCATGTGGCCAGGGTTGGCCTGCAGGAATGCACCGAAGGCCGCACCGCCGATGATCAGTACTTCGAACGGCTGGATCAGTGCCGCGATCTTACCGTGGGAGAGTACGTATCCGCCGAGCACGCTCGCGAATACGACGATGATGCCGATAATTTTAGCCATAGGTTCAAAGCACTTGCTGTCGTGGTCAGGGGAAGAGACGGGAGCCTGAAAACTCTTCTTCTACTTATCGGCAGAACTGCGCCAGACTATAGCCACTCATTGCGAAAAGCCAGTTCGGACTGATGTCAAAATGACAATTGAAACCAAGGTGCCCGCTCAGGCCCCGCGTACGCTAGAGGCCTGGGTAAAGCTGCTCGAGAGTATTCGCATCCCCGTGCCGAAGCACAGCTACGACCGGGTCATGAACGCCATCCACGATAGCCGCCGCTCGCTGCGCGATATCGCCGAACTGATGCAGGATAGCCCGGCACTGGTGCTGTCGGTGATGCGCGAAGCCAATCACCCCACCAACGCCAGCCTCGCCGAACCGGCCGAGAGCCTGGAAATCGCCCTCAACCGCCTCGGCCTGGAGCGCAGCGAACAGCTGCTCAAGCGCCTGCCGGCGGTGCCCGCCGAAGAGATCCCACCGGTACTGTGCCAGTTCCAGCTGATCAGCCAGCACGCCTCGCAGCAGGCCAGCGGCCTGTTCGCCAGCCGCCTGGCACGGCTGTGGCAGGAAATCCACTGGGGCAGCCTGCTGTTCCTGTCGCCACTCTGGCCGCTGGCGCTGGCCTACCCCAAGTTGCTCGACACCTGGGAACTGCGGGTTATCCACAAGGGCGAGGACGCCGCCCATGTCGAGCAGGAGCTGTTTGGCGTGCGCATTCTCACGCTGTGCCAGGCCATGGCAGAGTTCTGGCGCCTGCCACAATGGGTGACCCAGGGTTATCACCTGCTGCTGGACGAGCGCGAACAACTGGCCCAGGTGCTTGCCATCGCCCGCGACCCGGACCTGCTCAGCCAACAGCATCGCCTGGACGCCGAGCCTGGCCTGCGCCGCTGGTTCAACCAGCCGGCCAACACCGTGCTGCTGGCCAACAACCTGGCCCTGGCGGCGCAGGTGGGCTGGGACAACCCGCACCTGCTGCGCTGGCAGCTATTAACCGCACTGTACCTGCAGACCTCGCTGGAAGACGTGCAGCAACAGGTGCACCAGCAGGCTGCGGCAAGTGCGCGTCGCCACGCCCAGCACGCCCTGTTCCACCCGGCCGAAGCGCTGATCTGGCCTTGGCACCAGCGCCGTCCGCACCCGGACATGCTGGCACCGCCACCGCCCAGCAACGACGAGCTGACACGCTGGCGCAAGCTGTGCCAGCACCTGCTGGCCCAGCCCAGCCCGTTCACCAACAGCGTGCACCTGGCCACCCAGGCCCTCGAGGCCCTGCTGGCCTGCGGCATGCAGCGCGTCCTGCTGCTGAGCCTGGACAAGGCCAGCGATCAGCTGCGTGTGCAGCAGTTCGCCGGCCTGCCCAAGGAGGCCGGGGCGCTTGCCCTGCAAGTGTCAGAGAACAAACTGCTGCAAAAGCTGCTGGCCCAGGCCGGCCAATTGCGCATCACCCCGGAAAACCACAGCCAGCTCTCGGCGCTGCTGCCGGCCCCGCTGCGGGCGTTGTTCAACAGCGAACACGCACTGCTACGCTCGTTGGCGGTCAATGACCAAGTGTTGATGCTGGTGGTAGCCGACCAAGGCAGCCGACCATTGGCCGATGTCAGCGTGCAAGCCTTCGGCAAGACGGCACAATGCACCGAGCGGGCGCTGTCGGTGTTCGCCAACCGCAAGGCCTGAGCCTTGCGCTACAATCGCCCCTCTTTCCACACTGGAGACCGTGGATGACTGACTTTTCCGGCCTGCCGTTGGTGATCGAAGCCGCAGACCTGCTGCCACGCCTGGACTCGAAACAGCTGATCCTGGTCGACCTGAGCAGCAGCAACCGCTATGTCAGCGGGCATATCCCCGGCGCACGCTTCGTCGAAGGCAAGCGCACCCAGCTCGGCCAGCCGCCTGCGCCCGGCTTGCTGCCGGCCCAGGCCGATCTGGAGAAGCTGTTCAGTGAACTCGGCCACCGCGACGACGCGGTATACGTGGTGTACGACGACGAAGGCGGTGGCTGGGCCGGGCGCTTCATCTGGCTGCTCGATGTGATCGGCCATAAGCACTATCACTACCTGAATGGCGGCATTCAGGCCTGGCCGGCCGACAAGCTCTCCACCGAAGTGCCCGCCAGCGGTAATTCCCCTGTGCAGCTGCGCATCGACACGGCGCCCACCGCCACCCGTGAGTACCTGCAAAGCCGCCTGGGCGCGCACGACCTGGTCATCTGGGATGCCCGTGGTCCGCAGGAGTTTCGCGGCGAGAAGGTGCTGGCAGCTCGGGGCGGCCATATTCCCGGCGCGATCAACTTCGAGTGGACAGCCGGCATGGACCTCAACGACCACCTGCGCATCCGCCCGGACATCGCCGAAGTCCTGCTGAACCTGGGGATCACCCCCGACAAGGAAGTGATCACCCATTGCCAATCCCACCGCCGCTCCGGTTTCACCTACCTGGTGGCCAAGGCCCTCGGCTACCCACGCGTCAAGGCCTACGCCGGCTCGTGGAGCGAATGGGGCAACCACCCGGACACGCCTGTAGAAGTTTAAGGAACCTGCATGAAATCCCGTTTGTTCATCATCAGCCAGTACCTGCTGCCGCACCATCTGCTGTCGCGCCTGGCCGGCTGCATCGCCGAATGCCGCGTGCGCTGGTTCAAGAATGCCTTTACCGCCTGGTTCGCCAAGCGCTACCAGGTGAACATGGCCGAAGCCCTGGTCGAAGACTTGAGCGCCTACGAGCACTTCAACGCGTTCTTCACCCGTGCCCTGAAGCCAGGCGCGCGCCCGCTGGATGAAACCCCGGGTGCCATCCTGTGCCCGGCCGACGGTGCCGTCAGCCAGCTTGGCCCGATCGAGCACGGCCGCATCTTCCAGGCCAAGGGCCACGGCTTCAGCGCGCAGGAACTGCTGGGCGGCGACCCGGCGATGGCCGCGCCATTCATGGGCGGCGAGTTCGCCACCATCTACCTGTCGCCCAAGGACTACCACCGCGTGCACATGCCGCTGGCTGGCACCCTGCGTGAAATGGTCTACGTGCCGGGCCGCCTGTTCTCGGTCAACCAGACCACCGCCGAGAACGTCCCCGAGCTGTTCGCCCGCAATGAACGCGTGGTGTGCCTGTTCGATACCGAACGCGGGCCGATGGCCGTGGTGCTGGTGGGGGCGATGATCGTCGCCTCGATCGAAACCGTGTGGGCCGGGCTGGTGACGCCGCCCAAGCGCGAGCTGAAGACCTTCCGTTACGACGAAGCCAGCCGCGCGCCGATCCACCTGGAAAAAGGCGCCGAGCTGGGCCGCTTCAAGCTGGGCTCGACCGCTATCGTGCTGTTCGGGCCAGAGCAGGTGAAATGGGCCGAGACGCTGGGGGCCGGCTCTGCGGTGCGCATGGGGCAACAGTTGGCGATGCCTGCGCAGGCTTGATTGCCTGATAGAACCTGGGGCCGCTTTGCGGCCCTATCGCGACACGAGGCCGCTCCTACAGGATTTTCGCAGTTTCAAATATTGCACTGCCCTGTAGGAGCGGCCTCGTGTCGCGATAGGGCTGCGAAGCAGCCCCAAGACTCTCGAATCAGCCGCGCGCGTCGCGGTCACGTACGCCCAGCAGGTACAACACCCCATCCAGCCCCAGGGTGGAAATCGCCTGCTTGGCCGACTGGCGTACCAGCGGCTTGGCGCGGAACGCCACGCCCAGGCCAGCCAACGACAGCATCGGCAGGTCGTTGGCGCCATCGCCCACGGCGATGGTCTGCTCCAGTTCCAGGCCTTCTTCGCTGGCCAGCTTCTGCAGCAGCTCGGCCTTGCGCTGGGCATCGACAATCGGCTCCACGGCCACGCCGGTCACCTTGCCATCGACCACTTCCAGCTCGTTGGCGAACACGTAGTCGATACCCAGGCGCGCCTGCACCTGGCGCGCAAAGTAACTAAAGCCACCGGACAGGATCGCGGTCTTGTAACCCAGGCGCTTGAGTTCAGCGAACAGGTTCTCGGCCCCCTCGGTCAGGCGCAGCGACGCGCCGATCTCGTCCAATACCCCCACATCCAGGCCCTTGAGCAGTGCCATGCGCTCTTTGAAGCTGGCACGGAAATCCAGCTCGCCGCGCATCGCGCGCTCGGTGATGGCCGCCACCTGCTCGCCTACCCCGGCAGCCTTGGCCAGTTCGTCGATGACTTCGGCTTCGATCAGCGTCGAGTCCATGTCGAACACCGCCAGGCGGCGGTTGCGGCGGAACAGGTCGTCCTTCTGGAAGGCGATGTCGATGCTCAGTTCCTCGGCCAGGGCGAAGAAATCGGCACGCAGGGCCTGGCCATCGCTCGGCACGCCACGCACGGAAATCTCGATAGCCGCCTTGCCTTTGTCGACGTGGGCGTCCAGCGCCACACGGGCCGACAGGCGCTCGATACGCTCGATGGTCAGGCCGTACTGGCTGATCACCGCACTCACCCGCTGCAGTTGTTCGGGGGTGATCTTGCGGCTGAGCAGGGTGACGATGTGGCGCGCCTCGCCCTGGCCGTCGGCCCAGTGCTGGTAGTCCGCCTCGGAAATCGGCGTGTAGCGGGCCTGCAGGTTCAGTTCGTGGGCCTTGGCCTGCACGCTTTGCAGCAGGGCGGTAGCCACTTCGTTGTCCGGGATATCGACCAGGATGCCGAACGACAGGGTGCCGTGCATGACGGCCAGGCCGATGTCGAGGATACTCACACCGCCCTGCAGCAGGACGCCGGTGATGGCCGCAGTGAGACCGGGACGGTCCTCACCGGTGATGTTGATCAGGACGATTTCGCGCACAACCTGGCTCCGACTTCGATGAAAAATGCGCATTCTACCGATTTTCCGTGACCATCGGGCGCCAACGATACTTTGCCGACAAAACCCGGCTCGCTATACTCCCCACACTTCATGCCATTAAGAGCCGAGCTCAGTGAACCGGCCCACGCCCGTCAAACCAGACAACTTCTTCCTGATGATCTATCGTGCCCTGAGTCAACGTCGCGTGCCACTGGCACTGCGCATCGCCTGCACCAACATTTTCCTGGTGGCGCTGGCGCTGGTGATCTATGCCTGTGTGATGGGCCTGCAATTCAAGCAGGCCATGCACGAACAGGCCGATGCCCTGGGCCAGAGCCTGACCACCCAGACCGCCACCTCGGCGACCGAGCTGCTGGTGGCCAACGATATCCTCAGCCTCAACGTGCTGCTGGGTAACCTGGTGAAGAACCCGCTGGTAGCCCATGCCGCCATCTATAGCGTGGACAACCGCATCCTCGCCGAAGCCGGCCAGCGCCCGCGCAACAGCCTGCTGGGCGAGGCCGAGGGCCTGTACCAGACCAAGATCACCTTCCAGGACGTGACCGCCGGGCAACTGCGCATCAGCCTGGACATGAGCCAGTTCCAGCAGCCGATGCTGATCAGCTTGCAGAGCATGGGCATCCTTGCCGCCATCCTGCTGGTGCTGGCCTTGACCCTGAGCCTGCGCCAGGGCCGCTTCATCACCCTGCCGCTGCTGCAACTGCGGGTGTGGCTGCGTGACCCGCAACCCTACACGCCGGCCACCGATCGCCAGGACGAAATCGGCGATATCGCCCGCCAGTTGCACGCGCGCCTGGCCCCGCCACCGCCGCCCGAGCCGGAGCCAGAGGAAGACGACGACGAGCCGTTCGATGACCTGCACGGCGATGCCCCGGCGGCAAAGGCCGCACCGCGCGCCAGGGTTGCCACCCAGGCGCACGAGGATGACGACGAGGCCTTCGCCGGCCTGCTCGACGACGACAACATGCCCAAGGCCTCGGTCGTCGAGTCCGACGAGCCGCAGTACAGTGCCGTGCTGGCCGTGCAGCTGGGTTCGCAGGAACAGCTGCGCCGCCTGCCACGCACGCGCCTGACCGAGCTGACCGAGCGCTACCGCGACTGCCTGGAGCACGCTGCTTCGCTCTACGACGGTGAAACCCACACGCTCAACGACGGCAGCACCCTGGTGCTGTTCCACAGCCGCGACTGTGGCGAGGACTACCTGACCAACGCCATCTGCTGCGGCGAGCTGCTGCGCGCCCTGGGGCATGCCCTGCAGATCGAAGTGGCGGACAGCGGCATCACCTTGCAGTTGCAACTGGGCCTGGCCCTGGGTAACGACCTGCAAGGGCTGGAACTGGTGGACCTGCTGATGGCCGAGAAGGCTCAGGACGCGCTGGCGCTGTCGCAGCACAGCCGCAACCTGTTGCTGGTGGAGCGCCAGATCAGCGATGACACACTGATTCGCCAGCGCGCCCGCATTCGCCCGATTGCCAGCCCGGAAGGCGCCTGCTGCGTGGAGCGGTTGATGGAGCCCTACCCGTCGATGCTGGAACGGCAGTTGGCGCGGATGCACGAGCACCGGGCCTGACCGGCACAGGCTGACGCGCTGTAGGAGCGGCCTTGTGTCGCGATGGGCTGCGCAGCAGCCCCAGATTCATTGGTGTCGCGAAGATTGCTGGGGCTGCTGCGCAGCCCATCGCGACACAAGGCCGCTCCTACAGGACGGCGCCAACCTTGCAGCCACAAAAAAGCCCGCAACGATGCGGGCTTTTTTGTGGCTGGCAGTTCGATCAGAACCGATAGACTTCCATATCGGTACGAATCGGCGCAGCCATCGGGATCTTGGACTTCTCCGGAGCCTTTTTCACCTGCACCGGTGCAGCTGCCTTCTTCGGCGCCTCTTCGGCAATGGCAGGCTGGTTGGCCAACGGCTTCACTGCGGAGCTCAACTGCTCGGCCAGCTTCTGCAACAACTGGCCCTGCGCCTGCACCTGCGACGCCTCGCTGCCCTCGTGCTGCTGCTCGAGGTGGACGATGCGGTTGTCGCGTACATGGCCACGGCGGTCCAGCAGGCGCCACTGGGCGTCCAGGATGGCTGGCTGATCCTTGCCCGAATCCAGACGCGTGATCGACAGCAGCACCTGCACGTCCGGGGTGAAGCCGGCGGTCGCCGGCGCCAGTACCACACGCTGGCTGTCCAGGCGCCAGGCAAGCTGGCGCACCAGCAGCTGGTCGATATCCGCCGAAAGGCTACCGGCCCAACGACCGTCGGTCGCCGAACTGAGGCTGCCGTCGGCCTGGCGCTGCAGGAATGTTTCGCGTTGCAGGTAATCGGCTACCGATACCGGGCCGAGCACAACGGCCATGCCTGCACTCTGCGAAGGCTGGCCAGGATCACCACTGTCAAGCTGGTACAGGGCAACCGGCTGGTGCATGGTGCACCCGCCCAGGCCCAGCAGGCCAGTCATCAACAGCGCAAATGGAAGGCGCAGAAGTTTCATCATCCCATCCAGGCGGCCGCCAACAGGCCAACCGCAGTGATACATATAAATTCAAACGGGCACACGGCCACGCCGGCACCGCAAGGGCCATATCATCCGCGAAATAACCGTCCGACTCCAGCATTTCTGCCCGGAACGGCGCTGAAATTGCCGCTCCAGACATTTCAGCCGGTTATGCCGGCACTTCCACCTGCAATCCGTCGACTCGTTGGAACCCTCGCGGCAGTTTGTTGCCGCGCCGTCCACGCTCGCCCTTGTAATGCTCCAGGTCGTCCGCTTTCAGGGATAGGGTACGCTTGCCGGCTTGCAATACAAGTGTCGCACCCTCGGCAATCACCGCCAGATCGGTAACAAATTCTTCACGACTGGCCACCCGATCGCCGGGGATCCCGATGATCTTGTTGCCCTTGCCTTTGCCCAGCTGGGGCAGGTCACTGACCTTGAACACCAACAGGCGGCCTTCGGTGGTCACTGCCGCCAACCAGTCCTGCTCGCGGTTGGCGACCTGGCGTGGGGTCATGACCTTGGCACCGTTGGGCAGGCTGAGCAAGCCCTTGCCGGCCTTGTTCTTGGCCTGCAAGTCTTCGCCCTTGACCACGAAGCCGTAGCCGGCATCAGAGGCCACCACGTACAGCGCGTCGTCATCCGGCAACAGCACGCATTCAAACGTAGCCCCTGCCGGCGGCGTCAGGCGGCCAGTCAGCGGCTCACCCTGGCCCCGCGCCGACGGCAGGCTGTGGGCGGCCAACGAGTAGCTGCGCCCGGTGGAGTCGATCAGCACGGCAAACTGGTTGGAGCGCCCGGTGGCTGCGGCCTTGAAACCATCGCCAGCCTTGTACGACAGGCCAGTGGCATCGATGTCGTGACCCTTGGCGCAGCGTACCCAGCCCTTTTCCGACAGCACCACGGTGACTGGCTCGGTCGGCATCAGCTCGTTTTCCGACAGGGCCTTGGCTTCGGCGCGCTCGACGATCGGCGAACGACGGTCGTCGCCATAGGTCTCGGCATCCTTGATCAGCTCGCTGCGTACCAGCTTGCGCAGCTTGGCATCGCTACCCAGCAGGGCCAGCAGTTTGGCCTGTTCTTTCAGCAGCTCGTCCTGCTCGCCGCGGATCTTCATCTCTTCCAGGCGCGCCAGCTGCCGCAGGCGGGTCTCGAGGATGTAGTCGGCCTGGATCTCGGTCAATTCGAAACGGGCGATCAGGGCCTGCTTTGGCTGGTCCTCGGTACGGATGATGTGGATAACTTCATCCAGGTTGAGGAACGCGGTCAGCAAACCTTCCAACAGGTGCAGGCGCTTCTCCACCTTGTCCAGACGGTGCTGCAGACGGCGACGAACGGTAGCGGTGCGGAACTCCAGCCACTCCAGCAGCAGCGCACGCAGGTTCTTCAGCTGCGGGCGGCCGTCCAGGCCAATGATGTTGACGTTGACCCGGTAGGTGCTTTCCAGGTCGGTGGTGGCGAACAGGTGCTGCATCAACTCGTCGACATCCACGCGGTTGGAGCGCGGGATGATGACGATGCGGCACGGGTTCTCATGGTCCGACTCGTCGCGCAGGTCGGCGACCATCGGCAGCTTCTTGGCCTGCATCTGTGCGGCAATCTGCTCCAGCACCTTGGCCCCGGAAACCTGGTGCGGCAGCGCGGTGACAACGATATCGCCGTCTTCCACGCGGTACACCGCACGCATGCGGATCGAACCGCGGCCGCTTTCGTACATCTTGAGGATTTCTGCCCGCGGCGTGACGATCTCGGCCTCGGTCGGGTAGTCCGGCCCCTGGATGTGCTCGCACAGCTGCTCGATGCTGGCCTTGGGCTCGTCAAGCAGGCGCACACAGGCCGTGGCCACTTCCCGCAGGTTGTGCGGCGGCACGTCGGTGGCCATGCCCACGGCAATACCGGTGGTGCCGTTGAGCAGGATGTTGGGCAGGCGCGCCGGCAGTACGGCCGGCTCCTGCAAGGTGCCATCGAAGTTCGGCACCCAGTCCACGGTGCCCTGGCCGACTTCGCTGAGCAGCACTTCGGCATAGCGCGACAGCCGCGCCTCGGTGTAGCGCATGGCGGCGAACGACTTCGGGTCATCCGGCGCACCCCAGTTGCCCTGGCCGTCGACCAGGGTGTAGCGGTAGCTGAACGGCTGCGCCATCAGCACCATGGCCTCGTAGCAGGCCGAGTCGCCGTGGGGGTGGAACTTGCCGAGCACGTCGCCGACGGTACGCGCCGATTTCTTGTGCTTGGCGTCGGCATCGAGCCCCAACTCGCTCATGGCGTAGACGATGCGTCGCTGCACCGGCTTCAGGCCATCGCCGATGTGCGGCAGGGCGCGGTCCATGATCACGTACATGGAATAGTTGAGGTAGGCCTGTTCGGTGAAGTCAGCCAGCGAGCGGCGTTCGACGCCGTCCAGGCTGAGTTCCAGTGAGTCGCTCATGCGGGCCTCGTCATTTCAGGTTCTGGCGCAGCAGCATGGTGCCGCCGCGCTGGGTAAATTCAAGTTGTTTCAGGGCACTCATGCCCAGCAATACGGTTTGCCCATCCAGGCCCGGCACCACGATAGCGCGCACGTCCTGCAGGCGGATATCGCCCAGCTGCAGGCTGGCCAGGCGCGTCCGGTAGCCTTCGGTGCGGCCGTTGGCGGTACTGAGCTGCACCGGGCTGCCGCGCTCCAGGCCCAGCTCGCGGCCCAACGCCTCGGGGATCGCCACGTCGGTGGCGCCAGTGTCGAGCATGAAGTGCACGAGCTGGCCGTTGATCGCGCCATCCATCACGAAGTGGCCCTGGCCGTTACCCAGCAAGCGCACTTCGATGAAGCCTTCGCCATGCGACGATTGCACCTGGGCATTGGGGTTGCGCTGGCGGTCTTCCCATTGGCCGAAGAAGCGCGTGGCAAGGAACAGCGCCGCCGCCCAGGCGACGATCATCAGTACCTTGCCAGCCCGCTTGCCCGGTGCCTGGCTCATGGTTTGGCGCTCCAGCCGCCCTGCGGTGCATCGAAACGCCAGACGATCGGTCGCGTCTCGCCATCAGCGCGGGCGCCGTTGTTGTTGTCCACGCCGATCCAGGCACCTTCGGCATCGATTACCAATGCCTCGGCCAGGCCGTACGGTTGCTGATAGCGGCGCGACTCGACCAGCGCGTCGGCAGCGAACGACCAGCAGCGCTCGACTTCACCGTTGTCGGCAGCACGCCGGCAGATGCGGTAGGCGTTGCGTTCGAGGGTGAACAACTTGCCCTCGAACCAGGCCAGGTCGGCAAAGTCACGCGACTGGGCCTGGGCATCGGGCATCTGTGGCGGTTGCATCTCGACCCCGGCTTCGCTCAGCAGGACGCAGCTGCGCCCGCAGGTCCACACCGACTGCTGGCGCTCGATAGCCACCAGGCCACGCCGCTCACGTTCGGCGGCCAGCCACAGGCGGTCACCTGCCGGGTTGATGGCCAGGCCTTCGAACAAGGCATTGAAGTTCAGCAGCATGCCGCTGGCTCGGGCCTGGCGGACCATGGCCGGGTCGATCTTCAGCCAATCCACCTGGCCGTCCAGCGGCAGCTGCAGTACGCCGGCATGGGCCTCGCTGACCAGATACAGGTTACCCGCCTGGTCGCAGGTGATGCCCTCGAAGTCCAGCTCACCGCCGCGAATATACGAGGCCGCCCAGTTGCGCGACTTCAGGCCCCAGGGCAGGCCGCTTTCCGGCACCGGCGGCGCGGTGAAGGCCAGCGGCTGCGCACGCCAGGTCGCATCCTGCCGGTCGAAGCGGTAGATGCGATCGTCGTCGCGGTCGGACACGCCCCACAACCCGCCCCGGCATTCCACCAGGCCGGACAGGTTGCCCCCGCGCATGCCGTCGATTGGGTGTTCGCCGCTCATTTTCAGCTCTGGCCAGTTGCCCGCCAGGCTCGGCAGGGCAAGCAGCGCCAGGCAGGCAGCCAGAAGCCACCGAATCAAACCATGACCTCGGCCAGGTTGCCCTTGGTTTCCAGCCAGCTCTTGCGGTCGCCCGCGCGCTTCTTGGCCAGCAGCTTGTCCATCAGCTCGCAGGTGGCCTGCACGTCGTCCAGGGTCAGTTGCACCAGGCGCCGGGTGTTCGGGTCCATGGTCGTTTCACGCAGCTGAGGCGGGTTCATTTCGCCCAGGCCCTTGAAGCGGGTGACCTGCGGCTTGCCGCGCTTCTTCTCGGCCACCAGGCGGTCGAGGATGCCATCGCGCTCGGCCTCGTCGAGGGCATAGTAGATTTCCTTGCCCAGGTCGATGCGGTAAAGCGGCGGCATGGCCACGTACACATGGCCAGCCTCGACCAGGGCACGGAAGTGCTGGACGAACAGCGCGCAGAGCAGCGTGGCGATGTGCAGGCCGTCGGAGTCGGCGTCGGCGAGGATGCAGATCTTGCCGTAGCGCAGTTGTGCAAGGTCGGTGGCACCCGGGTCGACGCCGATGGCCACGGCGATGTTGTGCACTTCCTGGCTGGCCAGTACTTCGCCGCCGTCCACTTCCCAGGTGTTGAGGATCTTGCCACGCAGCGGCAGGATCGCCTGGAACTCCTTGTCGCGTGCCTGCTTGGCCGAACCACCGGCCGAGTCACCTTCGACCAGGAACAGCTCGGCCCGCATCGGGTCCTGGCCGGCACAGTCGGCCAGCTTGCCGGGCAGCGCCGGGCCCTGGGTGATGCGCTTGCGCTCGACCTTCTTGCTGGCCTTGAGGCGGCGCCCGGCATTGCTGATGGCCAGCTCCGCCAGTTGCATGCCCAGCTCGGGGTGGGCATTGAGCCACAGGCTGAAGGCGTCCTTGACCACACCGGAAACGAACGCCGCCGCTTCGCGCGACGACAGGCGTTCTTTGGTCTGCCCGGAGAACTGCGGGTCCTGCATCTTCATCGACAGCACGAAGGTGATGCGTTCCCAGACGTCTTCCGGCGCCAGCTTCACCCCACGCGGCAGCAGGTTGCGGAATTCGCAGAACTCGCGCATGGCGTCCAGCAGGCCCTGGCGCAGGCCGTTGACATGGGTGCCACCCTGGGCGGTGGGAATCAGGTTGACGTAGCTTTCCTGGATGCTGTCGCCACCTTCGGGCAGCCACAGCAGGGCCCAGTCGACGGCTTCCTTGTTACCCGCCAGGCTACCGCAGAACGGCTCGTCGGGCAGGCGCTGGAATTCGTTGACCGAGTCGACCAGGTAGGAACGCAGGCCGTCTTCGTAGTGCCACTCGACCTTCTCGCCGCTGGCCTTGTCCTCGAAACTGACCAGCAGGCCCGGGCACAGCACGGCCTTGGCCTTGAGCACGTGCTTCAGGCGGCTGATGGAAAACTTGGGGGAATCGAAGTACTTGGGGTCGGGGCTGAAGTACACGCTGGTGCCGGTGTTGCGCTTGCCAACCGAGCCGATCACTTCCAGTTCGCTGGCCTTGAAGCCATCGGCGAAGGTCATCTGGTATTCGTTGCCGTCGCGCTTGACGCGTACGCGCACCTGGGTCGACAAGGCGTTGACCACCGAGATGCCCACACCATGCAGGCCGCCGGAAAACTGGTAGTTCTTGTTGGAAAACTTGCCGCCGGCGTGCAGCTTGGTGAGGATCAGCTCGACGCCGGACACGCCCTCTTCCGGGTGGATGTCCACCGGCATGCCGCGCCCATCGTCGCTGACTTCCAGCGAGTGGTCGGCATGGAGGATGACCTGCACCGAACGGGCGTGCCCGGCCAGGGCTTCGTCGACGCTGTTGTCGATGACTTCCTGGGCCAGGTGGTTGGGGCGGCTGGTATCGGTGTACATGCCCGGCCGTTTGCGGACCGGGTCAAGGCCCGAGAGGACTTCGATGGCGTCTGCGTTATAGGCGCTAGCGCTGGGATTGGCCATGGGGTCTCGTCGTCAGTCTGGTGAATGCAAAAAGTCAAAATACAGAAAAATCGAGCGCTGCATACTGCCCACGGGCAATGCCGGCGAAGGCCAGCAGTGCCGGCAGGCGCTCGGCGAAGCCCTGAAAACTGTGGTCGCCGCCAGCCTGGATGCGCAGGGCACAGCCAAGGTAATAGCGTTCGGCGTGGCGATAGTCCAGGGTTTCATCGGCGGTCTGCAGCCACACTTGATAGCGGCTGGCGTCCACCGGGGCCGGTACTTCCAGCTCGGCCAGGGCCTGCACGTGATCATGGGTCAGTTCCCAGGTTTCACCGCTGTAGTGATTGCGCTGGGTGCCGAGGTACCCGTCGAAATGCTTGTGCGGCGCTACCGCCGGGTTCACCAGCAGGGCCTTGAGGCCATGGCGCTCGGCCAGATGGGTGGCATAGTAGCCGCCGAGCGAACTGCCTACCAGCAGTGGCGCACCCAGTTCGGCGATGGCCGCTTCGAGCTGGGCGATGGCCTGGCGCGGGTGGTGGTGCAAGGCGGGCACGCGCAACTGGTCGGCCATGCCGAGCTGCTGCATGACAGCCGCGAGCTGGCGCGCCTTGGTCGAAAGTGGCGAGCTGTTGAAGCCATGGATATAGAGGATGGAACCCGACATGCTGCCCCCGGTTATCTGTGGCTTGGCGCCTGATGATGCGGGCGCAGGGACGCGCAGTGTAGCGCGTTCGCCGGGTTTTGACGCAGTGTCACGGCTTTCGCAACAATTTCGTCAAGAGCGCCGGGGTCGCTGCGCGCCCATCGCCGGTGATCGGCTGCGCAGCAGCCGCAAGATCCTCAATACCCCGGGCTATCGAAGTCGAGCTTCACCTCGAAGTCCAACGCCCGCTCCACTCCGGTCTCCAGCCGCCCGTCGGCGTGCAGGCGCAACCAGCGGTACCCAGGCTGCTCTTCACTGACCTTGAAGTCCTCGCTGCCTGCCGCGAACTGAATACAGGTGGACGGCGTGGCCAGCAAACGGCGACCCGCGCGCATTTCATCCCAGGGTTGGTGCACATGCCCCCAGAGCAGCGCCCGCACCTGTGGATAAGCGTCGACGATAGCGAACAGCGCCTGCGCATTGCGCAAGCCGATCGGCGCGATCCAGGCGCAGCCGATGTCCACCGGCTGATGGTGCAAACACACCAGGCAGTGCCGGTCGCCCGCCGACGCCAAGGCCGCTGTCAGCAGCGCCAGCTGATCATCCTGCAACCACCCGTGGGTCGCCCCGGGCACCGCCGTGTTGAGCATGACGATGCGCCACGCACCGATATCGGTCACCGCCTGCATCAGCTCGGGGGCAACCTGCGCCATCAGCCGCGCCTCGTCATGGTTGCCTGGCAACCAGCGAGTGAGCACGGCGACCGGCGCGGTCAGTTGGCGAAACGCTTCATACGACGCCACGCTGGCGTCCTGGGACAGATCACCGGTGCACAACAGCAGGTCGACAAGTGTTTGCTCGCGGCGCACCTGGGCTACTACATGGTGCAGGCTGTCGCGGGTATTGAGGCCCAGCATGCTGCCGGCCGGGTCGGCGAACAGGTGGGCATCGGTCAGTTGCACCACATGCACGGGGCGCGATTGATCTGGCTGCGGCAACGGCCGTCTCCTCGAACGGATTCAGCACGGATTATGGCGGTACAACGGTTGCGAGCAAACACCCGCAGCCAAACCACGTCACAATTCAGCGAACGCTTGCGAGCTCGTGGCCGCAGGCCAGGCAGTGGCTCAGCCATTCGCCCAGGAACAGGTTGAGCTGGGCCTTTTCGTCCGGCTGGTGCATGGCCGCGTTGGGATAGGGGTAGATGCTGCGCAGGCGCCGGGCATGCTCGGCGCTGACCACTTCGGCCATGCGTGCATCGTGGTACACCTGCACTTCCAGGTGCGGTACCGGCAACCATGGCAGGCTGTGCTCCTGGCGCACGTGCAGGGTGGTGGTGTACGGGCACGCGAGCACCACGTCGAGCACCAGTACGCCGAGCATCTGGTCGCCCTGGGTCATGCCGATGCGACGCGAGCTCTGGGTGGTGCGCATGTCTGGCAACAGGCGCATCAGCCGGGCGTAGTTGGCCTCGCAGGCTGCCTGCAGCCCGACCAGGTCGACCCGATAACGCTCGCGCAGCAGGTTCACTTCCACATACCTCGTACTTCGTCACGGTTCAGCGCCAGCCATTGCAGGCCGATGATGGTCGCCGCGTTGCAGATGCGCCCGTCGCGCACCGCCTGCATGGCATCCTCGAACGACCACACGCGCACGCGAATGTCTTCGCCTTCTTCCTCCAGGCCGTGCAGGCCACCCGCGCCTTCGCTGCTGCAACGGCCGAGGTACAGGTGGACGTATTCGTCACTGCCACCGGGCGACGGGAAGTAACGGGTCATCGGCCACAGCGCGCTGAAGGCCAGGCCGGCCTCTTCTTCGGCTTCGCGGTGGGCGACCTGTTCAGGTTGCTCGTCCTTGTCGATCAACCCGGCAACCATCTCGATCAGCCAGGGGTTGTCGATCTTGCCCAGGGCCCCTACCCGGAACTGCTCGATCAGCACCACTTCATCGCGTTGCGGATCATAGGGCAGCACGCACACCGCATCATGGCGCACGAACAGTTCGCGGCTGATCTCGCGGCCCATGCCCCCGGCGAACAACTCGTGGCGCAGGTGCACCTTGTCGAGCCGGTAGAAGCCCTGGAAGCAGTTATCCCGCTTGACGATCTCGATCGCCTTGGGCACTGAGTTCAACGTGTCTGACATGGAAATCCTCATTACCTCGTTTACAGCATCGCGCCATCCTACTCCGCACGCCAGCGGGTTTCACCCCTTTCCGGTTACCGTTCGCGCAGTCGGGACAGCGCGCTCGCTCTCTGTTAGCTTAGTGGCGAACTGAAGGCCGCGCAGACGGTCAAAGGCCGACTTTCCCTGTTCTGCAAGGATCACCATGACACTTGTCAAACTGACTTCCGTGGCCGTGCTGGCCCTGGCCCTGGGCGCCTGCCAGAGCCTGTTCACGCCCAATTACCGGGCGCCGCTCGAGGTCAAGCGCGATGCCTGGGAGCATGTCAAACCCGGCTGCAGCGAAAGTGACTGCCCGCTGGTGAACATCGACACCATCCACTTCCCAGCCCTGCCCAAACTCGATGGCATCGTCGAAAAACGCCTGCTGCAGTTGACCGAAGACAACCAGCACGGCAACACGCCGACTACCCTGCAAGCCTACGAGCAGCAATACTTGGCCACTGCCGACAAGCGCAACAGCAGCTACCTGCAGGCCAAGGTACGTGAACAGCATGACGGACTGGTGATCATCGAGTTGTCCAGCTACCTGGACAGCGGCGGCGCCCACGGCATGCCCGGTCGCGGCTTCATCAACTATTCGCGCAAGCTCGACAAGGTACTGACCCTGCAGGACATGCTGCTGCCCGGCCAGGAAGACACCTTCTGGAAAACCGTCGAGGAATCGCACCGTGCCTGGCTGATGAGCGTGGGCATGGACAAGGACGCCGAATTCATCAAGACCTGGCCATTCAAGCACTCGCCGCACATCGCCCTGACCTACGGCGCGGTGGTGGTGAAGTACGAGGTCTACGCCATCGCGCCCTACTCCATGGGCCACGTGGAACTGAAAATCCCCTACCCGCGCCTGAATGGCGTACTCAAGCCTGAGCTGTTTCCCGGCCGCGGCTGAAACCCAGCAGCCCATGCACCAGCCCTGCCAGTAGCAATGCCGGCAGGGTCGCCCCCAGGTCCGGCGCCTGTGCGGCGATCACATGATATGCCGCCACGCCCACCACCCACGCCAGCAACGCCTGCCAGTGCAGGTTGCGCACCTGTACCGGCAGGCGCCGACGACGGATCAGGTAATGGTCCACCAGCACCACGCCGAACAGCGGTGCGAACACCGAGCCGATCAGCAACAGGAAGTTCTCGTACTGTGCCAGTGGCGCCAGCAGGGCGATCAGGGTACACAGCACGCCAATGATCAGCGCCAGGTGCTCGACCTTCAGGCGCACCAGCACGCCTGTGGAGACTGCCGCCGAGTGGATGTCGGCGAAGGCCTTCTCCGCCTCGTCCAGCAGGATCAGCAGCAGTGGAATGCCCATGCCTGCGCCCGCCAGGGCCAGCAGCAAGGCGTTGACTTCGCCACTGGCGGCGAAGGCCAGGGTGTAGGCCACACCCAGGCTCATCAGCCAGGTGTTGCCGATGAAATAGCCCACTACCGTGCCGCCGAACACATGCTTGCCGTTGCGGGCGAAGCGCGAGTAGTCAGCGATCAGCGGCAGCCAGGACAACGGCATGGCGATGACGATGTCGAAGCCCACCGCCAGCGACATCGAGCCGTCGCCGGCACGCTGCCACAACTCGGTCAGGTCGGCCTTGGCGAACAGGTTCCAGGTCAGCCACAGGCAGGCGCCCAGCAGCAGCCAGATACCCCAGGCGCGCAACACCTTGCGCACGAACGCCAGCGGCCCGCTGACCGCGAGCAAGGTGGCCAGGGCGCCAAAGCACAGGGTCCAGAGCATCGGGCTGTTCCAGGCACTGGCGTCGCCGAATGCGCGCGCGCCCAGCAGGCTGGCGGCATCGCGCATGACGACGATTTCGAACGCGCCCCAGCCTACCAGCTGCAACAGGTTCAGCAGCGCCGGCAAGCGCGCGCCGTAGCCACCCAGGCTGAGTTTCAGGGTGCCCATGGCCGACAGGCCAGTATCGCTACCGATGACCCCGGCGGCGCCCAGCAACAACACCCCGACAGCAGTGCCCAGGGCAATCGCCAGCATCGCGCTGGCCAGGCCCAGGCCAGGCGCCAGCATGGCGCCGACCTGCAACACCATCAGGCCAATGCCCAGGGAGAACCACAGCGAGAACAGGTCGCGGGCGCCGAAGATGCGCTGGGCGGTGGGGACCGGGTGTTCGGGGGAGAATTGGCTGGGTGATGTCATGCTTGCAGGCTCTCGGCAAGGTAGTTTGATTGGACGCGGTCGTGGCAGGAGCGGCCTTGTGTCGCGAAAGGGCCGCAAAGTGGCCCCGGGTTTTCAGCTTCGCGACTGAAATTGCCGGGGCCGCTTTGCGGCCCATCGCGACACAAGGCCGCTTCTACAGGGTTAGCGCTGCGGCTTAGACCTTGTGGTACAGCTGGCTGCCTTCCTGGCGGAACCGCTCGGCCTGCTCGCGCATGCCCTGCTCGACCGTCACGTCCACGGTCTCGATCTTGGCAGCGTATTCACGTACTTCCTGGGTGATCTTCATCGAACAGAACTTCGGCCCGCACATCGAGCAGAAGTGCGCGACCTTGGCCGATTCCTTCGGCAGGGTCTCGTCGTGGAAGGCACGGGCGGTGTCCGGGTCCAGGCCCAGGTTGAACTGGTCTTCCCAACGGAACTCGAAGCGCGCCTTGGACAAGGCATTGTCACGAATCTGCGCGCCCGGATGGCCCTTGGCAAGGTCGGCAGCATGCGCAGCGATCTTGTAGGTGATGATGCCGGTCTTCACGTCATCCTTGTTCGGCAGGCCCAGGTGCTCCTTGGGCGTGACGTAGCAGAGCATGGCGCAACCGAACCAGCCGATCATCGCGGCCCCAATGCCCGAGGTGATGTGGTCGTAGCCTGGGGCGATATCGGTGGTCAGCGGGCCGAGCGTGTAGAACGGCGCCTCGTCGCAGCACTCCAGCTGCTTGTCCATGTTTTCCTTGATCAACTGCATCGGCACGTGGCCGGGGCCTTCGATCATGCACTGCACGTCGTGCTTCCAGGCGATCTTGGTCAGTTCACCGAGGGTTTCCAGCTCACCGAACTGCGCAGCATCGTTGGCGTCGGCAATCGAGCCCGGGCGCAGGCCGTCGCCCAGCGAGAAGCTGACGTCGTAGGCCTTCATGATTTCGCAGATCTCTTCGAAATGCGTGTACAGGAAGTTTTCCTTGTGATGCGCCAGGCACCACTTGGCCATGATCGAGCCACCGCGGCTGACGATACCGGTGACGCGCTTGGCGGTCAGCGGCACATAACGCAGCAGCACGCCGGCATGGATGGTGAAGTAGTCCACACCCTGCTCGGCCTGCTCGATCAGGGTGTCGCGGAACAGCTCCCAGGTGAGGTCTTCGGCCACGCCATTGACCTTTTCCAGGGCCTGGTAGATCGGCACGGTGCCGATCGGCACCGGCGAGTTGCGGATGATCCACTCGCGGGTTTCATGGATGTGCTTGCCGGTGGACAGGTCCATGACCGTGTCCGAACCCCAGCGGATGCCCCAGGTCAGCTTGGCCACTTCTTCCTCGATCGAGGAACCCAGGGCACTGTTGCCGATGTTGCCGTTGATCTTCACCAGGAAGTTGCGGCCGATGATCATCGGCTCCAGTTCCGGGTGGTTGATGTTGGCCGGGATGATCGCGCGGCCACGAGCGATTTCCTGGCGAACGAATTCGGGGGTGATTTCCTTGGGGATATTGGCACCGAAGCTGTGGCCGGCGTGCTGCTCGTTCAGCAGGCCAGCGGCGCGGGCCTCCTGCAGCTTCATGTTTTCACGGATGGCCACATATTCCATCTCGGCGGTGATGATGCCCTGGCGGGCGTAGTGCATCTGCGAGACGTTGGCGCCGGCCTTGGCACGGCGCGGGTTGCGCACGTGGGCGAAACGCAGCTTGGCCAGCTCGGCATCGTTCAGGCGCTGCTGCCCGAAGTTGGAGCTCAGGCCGTCCAGGCGTTCGGTATCACCGCGTGCTTCGATCCACGCCGAACGCACATCGGCCAGGCCCTTGCGCACGTCGATGACCACGTTGGGGTCGGTGTACGGGCCCGAAGTATCGTAGACCAGCACCGGGGCATTGGCTTCGCCACCAAAATCGGTCGGGGTATCGTCCAGGCTGATTTCACGCATAGGTACGCGGATGTCAGGGCGCGAGCCTTCGACATATACCTTGCGCGAGCGCGGGAACGGTTGTACGGACTGCTGATCGACTTGTGCCGATTCGCTGAGGTTTATCGCTTTTTCTTGTTTGGTCATCACAGGCTCTCCAGACGGCTTCCGGGCAGTGGAATGTCGGGGTGAACCTGAAAGGCGCGGACGCACCCCTTTACGGGTGCAGTGCCGGATATGGGGGTGCCTGAAGCTGCACGCAGCTGTGACATTCCCGGACCTGGCACAAGAGGCTGGCCGGGAAGGCGAGCAATCTTGTTCCCTACGCAGGCGCTAACCTGATCAGGTTCAACGGGATCCGCAACTTTGCGATCTCAGCCTTTGCTTCAAGGCACCCCGACAAGAACATGCGCAGTCTAGACTGGAGTGGTCGGCAAAGCCAAGCGGGTAAATGCGCGGATGATGAAAGGTACGCCGAGCATTGTTGCCGGGTGCGCATGGCACTACACTGGCCCGTCGCTCGATACTCAACAGTTCAGTAATTAAACTTCGTACAAGGATTGCCTCTATGCTGCGCAAACTCTCACTGGCAATAGCCGTGTCTTGTGCGTCCAACGGAGTGGCCTGGGCAGCGGACGTGCCCTCTACAGTGAAAACCGACCTGGTCAGCGTTTACCAGGAAGCGGTGGACAACAACGCTGACCTGGCCGCCGCCCGCGCCGATTACGGCGCCCGTCGCGAAGTGGTGCCGCAGGCGCGTGCGGGGTTGCTGCCGAACCTGTCGGCCGGTGCCGAGATGATGAACACCCGCACCAAGCTGGATGAGCCATCGATGACCTCCAACCGCAGCGGCAACGCCTGGAGCGCAACCCTGGCCCAACCGATCTTCCGCGCTGACCGCTGGTTCCAGTTGCAGGCCGCCGAAGCCGTCAACGAACAAGCGGCACTGGAGCTGTCGGCCACCGAGCAGAACCTGATATTGCAAACTGCGCAGAACTACTTCGCCGTCCTTCGGGCCCAGGACAACCTGGCCGCCACCAAGGCCGAGGAAGCCGCGTTCAAGCGCCAGCTGGACCAATCCAACGAACGCTTCGATGTGGGCCTGTCGGACAAGACCGATGTCCTCCAGTCGCAGGCCAGCTACGACACTGCACGCGCCAACCGGATCATTGCCGAACGCCAGGTACAGGATGCCTTCGAGGCCCTGGTGACGCTGACCAACCGTGATTACACGTCGATCCAGGGCGTGGTCCACACATTGCCGGTGCAGGTACCTACCCCGAACGACGCCAAGGCCTGGGTCGAGACTGCCGGGCGCCAGAACCTCAACCTGCTGGCGACCAACTATGCGGTTGCCGCTGCCGAGGAGACGCTGCGCCAGCGCAAGGCCGGCCATGCGCCGACGCTGGATGCGGTGGCCAAGTACCAGAAAGGTGATAACGACAGCCTCGGTTTCACCAACCCTTCCCTGCCAGGGGTGCATTACAGCGGTGATGTCGAGCAGACCAGCGTCGGCCTGCAGCTGAATATCCCGATCTACAGCGGCGGCCTGACCAGCTCGCAGGTGCGCGAGGCCTACCAGCGCCTGAGCCAGAGCGAGCAGCAACGCGAGAGCCTGCGCCGCCAGGTGGTGGAGAACACCCGCAACCTGCATCGCGCGGTGAACACCGATGTGGAACAGGTGCAGGCGCGCAAGCAGTCGATCATCTCCAACCAGAGCGCACTGGAAGCCACCGAAATCGGCTACCAGGTGGGTACCCGCAACATCGTCGACGTGCTCGACGCCCAGCGCCAGCTGTATACCTCGGTGCGCGACTACAACAACAGCCGCTATGACTACATCCTCGACAACCTGAGCCTGAAGCAGGCGGCCGGCACCCTGAGCCCGCAGGACCTGCAGGACCTCAAGCAGTACCTGAAACCGGACTACAACCCGGACAAGGACTTCCTGCCGCCGGACCTGGCTGCGGCGGCGGCGAAGAACTTCGAACGGCGCCCCTGAAGCGTGAGCGGCCTTGTGTCGCGATGGGGCGCGCAGCGGCCCTGGGAAAGCACATTCGGTCGTTGAGATGGACCGGGTTTGCTGTACTCGGGGCCGCTGCGCGCCCCATCGCGACACAAGGCCGCTCCTACAGGAATCGCTTCGCTGTGAGGATCTATCTGGAAATCAGTTGATGAGATTGCCAAGGCCATCGAGCAGCCGCTGCAACGCCCCCTGATTGGCTCGCATCACCGCCCTGCCCGCCTCGCCCATGCGCTGGGCATCCTGCGGCAGCTCAATCAACCGGCGCACGGCCTCGGCCAAACCGTCGGCATCGTCCACCTGTTGCAACGCCCCCGCCTCGCGCAGCATGGCGCTGATCTCGAGGAAGTTGAACACATGCGGCCCCATCAGCACCGGCAAGGCCAGCGCTGCGGGCTCCAGCGGGTTGTGCCCACCGGTCGCTACCAGGCTGCCGCCAACGAAGGCAATGTCGGCCAGTGCATAGAGGAACAGCAACTCGCCCATGGTGTCGCCGACCAATACCTGCGTCTGCGCATCGACCGGGGTACCGGCCGAGCGACGCACGCTGGTGAACTGTTCGCTGCACAGCGCGTGCACCGCAGCGAACCGCTCGGGGTGACGCGGTACCAGGATCAGCAACGCATCACCATGTACCTGCAGCAACTGCCGATGCGCCTGCAGGATCAAGGCATCCTCGCCTTCGTGGGTGCTGGCGGCGATCCACACTGGTCGCTGCTCGGCCCCCCACTGTTCACGCAATGCCCTGGCCCGTGGCAGCAGTTGTTGGTCGACCTTCAGGTCGAACTTGATCGAACCGGTGACCTGCACGCACTCGGGGCGCGCGCCCAGCTCACGGAAGCGCTGGGCCTCGGTTTCGGTCTGCACGGCGATCAGGCTCATCTCGGCCAGCATCGGCCGGGTCAGTTTGGCGAAGCGCCCATAGCCACGGGCCGAACGCTCGGAAAGACGCGCGTTGGCCAAGGCCACCGGGATGCCACGCCGGGCACACTGGTGGATATGGTTGGGCCACAGCTCGGTTTCCATGATGATGCCCAGCTTCGGCCGCACATGGTCGAGGAAACGCCCCGCCGCCCAAGGCAGGTCGTACGGCAGGTAGCAATGCTGCACGCGTGGTTCGTCGGCGAACAGGGCGCGAATACGCTCGGAACCGGTGGGCGTCATGCAGGTCAGGGTAATCGGCAGCCCAGGGTAGGCCTTGAGCAAGGCACGCACCATCGGCGCCGCAGCGATACTCTCGCCCACCGAAACGGCATGTACCCATATGCCGCCCCGGTGCATGGCCGGCAGCTTGCAGGCAAAGCGCTCGCCGATGCGCTGGCCATAGGCCGGCGCCTTGCGCGCGCGCAGGTACAGGCGCAGCGCAACCAGCGGCAGGCCCAGGTGAAACAGCAAGGTATAGAGTGTTCTGTTCATGGCGGCGGAGTTTACCCGATCGCGCGCAGGTGCACTGCAAAGCGCTCGGCCAACCACTGTGCGGCCGGGCCCAAGGGCGCGTCACGGCGCCAGGCCAGTTCCGCCACCAGGGCCGGCGGTCGCCACTCGCTGTCCAGTTCGACCATGTGCGCCTGGTAGGTCGGGTATTGCACCACGTGTCGCGGCAGCCAGGCCCAGCCCAGCCCGCGCATCAACAGTTCGGCCATGGCGTAGAAGCTGTCGGCGCGCCACACCTGCGGGCTGATCGCCTCACCGCCCGGGTAGCCACTTTGCTGCGGGGTGATCAGCAACTGCCGGTGGCGGGCCAGTTGCTGGCGGGTGACCCGGCCTTCGCCTGCCAGCGGGTGGCCGACCGCGCACACGGTAACCATTTCCACGCTGCCCAAGGCACGCCGGTCCAACGAGGCCGGGATGCTTTCGTGATTGAAAAACAGCCCCAGGTCGGCACGTCGCTCCACCAGTTTGCGCGCGACATCGCCTTGCGCGCCGCTGGCCAGTTGCACTTCCAGGAACGGGTAGCGGCTGGCCAGTTCGTCGAGGCTGTCGATGACCGGCTGGTAGGGCATGGCTTCGTCCTGGGCCACCCGCAGCAAGGCCTCCTGCCCGCGCATCAGCGCCAGCGCGCGCCCATCCAGGCGCTCGCATTGGCGCAACAGTTCACGGGCGTCTTGCAGCAGAGCGCTACCGTTTTCGGTCAGCTTGGGCTGGCGCCCACTGCTGCGCTCGAACAAGGTGACCCCGAGGTCGGCTTCAAGCATGGCAATCGCACTGCTGATCGCCGACTGGGCTTTGCGCTGTTCGCGGGCCACGGCCGAGAACGAGCGCAATTCGGCGACCCGCAGGAACGTGCGCAACTGTTCGAGGTTCCACTGTTCGGCCATCACCTATCTCCACTGTTGATAGGTAATGACTTTACCCCATCCAGGGTGAGTCTAGAATCTGCGGCCTGTTACCGGAGGATCCCGTCATGAATGCCTACACCTACCTCGCCATCGCCATTTGCGCCGAAGTCATTGCCACCGCCTCGATGAAAGCGGTGAAAGGCCTGAGCACGCCGCTGCCGCTGTTGCTGATGGTGATTGGCTACGCCATCGCGTTCTGGATGCTGACCCTGGTAGTCCGTAGCATTCCGGTAGGGATCGCCTATGCCATCTGGTCTGGGTTGGGGATCGTGCTGATCAGTGTAGCGGCGCTGGTGATCTATGGGCAGAAGCTGGATGTGCCGGCCATGCTGGGCATGGCGATGATCGTGGGTGGGGTGGTGGTGATCCAGCTGTTTTCGAAGACGGCTGGGCATTGATGGTTGCCTTGTGCCTGGCGGGAGGTTGGGTCAGAGCTGCCAGGTGCTTGCCTTGATTTTTATGGTGTCGCGTAGATCGAGCGCCGCGCGGGCGGCGCTCGATTTCACAGGCGCAGCAAGCATCAAGGCGGGCCCCTGTCAGCCCTCACACAATCCCAGCCAAGCCCCCCAGCCTGACACCTTCTTCTGCGGCTCAGACGGCTACTCGATGCCATCGAGTATCGTCTCGACCATCCTCATTCCGGCCAGCCATTCAAGGCAATTTCAGAAAACCCCGAGGCTGTACACGCCCATTGTGTCGCGATAGGGCTGCACAGCAGCCCCCCTTGTGCCCGACCCTGTATACTTGCCAGCTGTCCCAGACTTCGAGGTACCGCCATGCCATCCGCCATTTCCACTGACGTGCTGATCGTCGGCGCCGGGGTCGCAGGCCTCTGGCTCAATGCCCGCCTGCGTCGCCTGGGCTATTCGACAGTGCTGGTGGAGCGCGCCAGCCTTGGCGGCGAGCAGACCATCAAGTCCCAGGGCATCATCCATGGCGGTACCAAATACGCCCTGCACGGCGCCCTCACCGGTGCCTCGGAAGCCATCGCCGACATGCCGCGCCGCTGGCGCGAAGCGCTGAATGGCAGCGGCGAGCTGGACCTTACCCATACCCGCCTGTTGTCCGACGCCCACTACCTGTGGTCGCCAGGCACCCTGGCCGGCAACCTCACCAGCTTCTTCGCCAGCAAGGCCGTGCGCGGCCGGGTCGATCAGGTGAAGGGCGAGCAATTGCCACCGGCACTGCAGGACCGCGCCTTCAAGGGCAAGGTCTATCGCCTGGCCGAACTGGTCGTCGACGTGCCCAGCCTGCTGGCCAACCTGGCCGAACTGGCGGGTGACAGCCTGCTGGCCGGCGAGCGCATCGAACCGTTGCGCGAGGCTGACGAGCTGGTCGGCCTGTGCGTGGATGGCCGCGACATCCGCGCCCAGCGCATCGTGCTCAGCGCTGGCGCCGGCACCGAAGACTTGTTGCATGCCCTGGGCCTGAACCAGCCAGCCATGCAGACCCGCCCACTGCACATGGTCATGGCCAAAGGCGCCAACCTGAAGCCGCTTTATGCCCACTGCCTGGGTGGCGGGCCGAAGCCGCGGGTGACCGTCACCACCCATCCGGCCGCCGATGGCCAGTGGGTCTGGTACCTGGGCGGCGACCTGGCCGAGGCCGATGGCGTCGCCCGCGAGCCGTCGGCGCAAATCGCGGCGGCACAGAAGGAAATCGCCAGCCTGCTGCCATGGGTCGACCAGAGCCAGGTGCGCTGGGCCACCCTGCGGGTCAGCCGCGCGGAACCAGCACAATCTGGCCTGGTGCGCCCCGACAACGCCTTCCTCGCCGACCAGCAACGCCTGCTGGTCGGCTGGCCGACCAAGCTGGCCCTGGCGCCGGACTTCAGCGACCGGGTAATCGCCCACCTGGAGCGTGACGGCATCCACCCACAGGCCCAGGCGGACCTGCCCGACCTGCCACGCCCACCACTGGGCGTACCGGCCTGGGAGCAACTGCTGCCATGAGCCTGCCAACCCTGCACGACTTCCACCGCCCCTTGGGCAGCACTGGCCTCAAGGTTTCGCCGCTGGGCTTGGGCACGGTCAAGCTGGGCCGCGACCAGGGCGTCAAGTACCCCACCGGCTTCACCATCCCCGATGATGACGACGCCCGCCTGCTGTTGGCCCAGGCCCGCGAGCTGGGTATCAACCTGATCGACACCGCACCTGCCTACGGCCGCAGCGAAGAGCGCCTGGGCCCGCTGCTGCGCGGCCAGCGTGATGAATGGGTGATCGTCAGCAAGGTTGGCGAAGAATTCGACAACGGCCAGTCACACTTCGACTTCAGTGCTGCCCACACCCGCCGTTCGGTCGAGCGCAGCCTGCAGCGCCTGGAAACCGACCGCATCGAGCTGGTGCTGGTGCACTCCGACGGCAACGACCTGGCCATACTCGAACAGCAGGAGGTGTACCAGACCCTCGCCGAGCTCAAGCAGGAGGGCAAGATCCTCGGCTATGGCCTGTCCGGCAAGACTGTCGCCGGCGGCCTGAAGGCGCTGGAGCAAGGCGATTGCGCCATGGTCACCTACAACCTCAACGAGCAGGCAGAACGCCCGGTGCTGGACTACGCTGCCGAGCACGGCAAGGCCATTCTGGTGAAGAAGGCCTTGGCCAGCGGGCATATCTGCCTGGCCCCAGGGGTGGACCCGGTGCAAGCCAGCTTCGAGCTGCTGTTTGCCCATCCGGGTGTCAGCAGTGCTATCGTCGGCACCATCAATCCGCTGCACCTGGCCCATAACGTGGCGACCGTCGCCCGTATTCTGGGCCGGCATTGAGTTGCCCCTGGCCTACTGGCCTGGAGACTGACCCGACGCAAGGAGGAGCCTCGTGGCGCGTACGCTGATCCGCAAGAACCCGAGCAACTTCAAGACCCTGCCGCTGCATGTCGAGGCCACGCCCGAGGGGCTGATCTACCAGAGCATCGGCATGCCGCTGAATTTCGCCCAGACCCAACAGCGGCGCAAGGCCATCCAGTTGCCCGACGCGCAGCGCTTCGTGGTGGAACTGGCCAACCTGGGCGTGTCGGTGCGACTGACCTTGCATTGGCAGAACCGTGACTACTGGGTATTGGTACGCCAGCGCCGGCAGGACCGAGGCGATGTGGTGCTGAAGCTGATTTCCGGTTACGTGCCGGCGCAGGAACTGAACCTGCCGTTGCACACTGCGGTGCAGGAAGTGGCCGAGGAATGCCTGCTGGAAACCCCGGAAGGCTGGCTGGGCGGGCGCTTCAACGATACCTGGCTGCCAGTGCCCTACGCCGCTGCCCTGCACTACCGCGAAAACCCACACTTTGTGCTGACGCCGCAGTCCGGTGCTGCGCGCCCGGTGCATTGCGGCAAACTGATGCTGCTGGAGCGGCCACGAGCCTATGTACACCTGCCTACCGCTTCGTTGCAGCTGATCTATGACATGCGCCTGCAGGTACCTCGGGAGGCCAAGAAGCTCAGCCTGTTCCACGTCGATGAGCGGCTCGAAGGTGACCAACTGGTGGCGCGGCTCAACCGCAAACGGCCGGACCTGTACCTGATGCCTTTGCAGGACGGCCAGCCACTGGCCGAGCTGTATACGCTGAAAAAGGATGAGCTGGTACCGGCAAGCACGCGGGGGATACACCTGGCTGAGAGTTTTGCTCACCAGGAGGGTTGGGTGGTGAAGGAAGAGCGGGTGCGCTGGAAGGATTGGGTGAAGCAGCAGGGGTTGGTGGAAAGCAAGCCGGTGCGGGCCTCGCACCTGCAGCGCTTTGGAGACAAGGCGCGGGCGCTGCTGGAGCGGGCGCGCACTTCGCTGCACAAGTAGGATCCAGGGGGCTGCTGCGCAGCCCATCGCGACACAAGCCCGCTCCTACAGGGGACCGCGCAAACCTGGGCGTTGCGCTGCCTGCTGTAGGAGCGGCCTTGTGTCGCGATGGGCCGCGAAGCGACCCCCAAGGGCAGGTCAGTGCTTGCGGATCTTCTCGACGATCGCCGTGGTCGAGCTGTTCTCGACCAGCCCCAGCACCTTCACGGTACCGCCATAGGCCTTGACGATATCGGCGCCAACCACCTGGTCGATGCCGTAGTCACCACCCTTGACCAGCACATCCGGCTTGACCTGGCTCAGCAGGTTCTCCGGGGTACCCTCCGGGAAGCTGATCACCCAGTCCACCGCGCCCAGCCCGGCCAGTACGGCCATGCGCCGGTCGACGCTGTTGATCGGCCGGCCCGGCCCTTTCAGGCGGCTGACCGAGGCATCGTCGTTGACCGCGACGATCAGGCGGTCGCCCTGCGCACGGGCCTGCTCCAGGTAGGTGACATGCCCGGCATGCAGGATGTCGAAGCAACCGTTGGTAAAGACGATCTTCTCTTTGTGCGCCCGCGCGTCGTCGATCGCCAACAGCAGTTGCTCCAGGCCCAGCACACCGCGCTCGGAGCCTTCTTCACGCTGGATGGCCCGGCGCAGTTCAGGGGCGCTGATTGCCGCCGTACCCAGCTTGCCGACCACGATGCCCGCCGCCAGGTTGGCCAGGGCCACCGCGTGCGGCAGGTCCTCACCGGCAGCGATGGCTGCCGCGAGGGTGGAGATGACGGTATCGCCGGCACCGGTCACGTCGAATACTTCCCGCGCCCGCGCCGGCAGGTGCAGCGCCGGCTGGCCGCTGCGCAACAGGGTCATGCCGTGCTCGCCACGGGTCACCAGCAAGGCGCCCAGGTCCAGATCCTGCAACAGTTGCAGGCCCTTGGCGACCAGGTCGGCCTCATCGGCGCAACGGCCGACGATGGCCTCGAACTCGCTGAGGTTCGGGGTGATCAGGCTCGCGCCACGGTAGATGGAGAAGTCCTTGCCCTTGGGGTCGGCGAGCACCGGAATGCCTTTGGCCCGTGCCGCCTCGATCAGGCTCTGGTGGTTTTTCAGTGCGCCCTTGCCGTAGTCGGACAGGACCAGCACCTTGACGCCTTCGAGCAGGTTGTCGACCTCGGCCCCCAGCGACAGCGGGTCGGTGGCGAACGGTTCTTCGAAATCGATGCGCAGCAGCTGCTGGTGACGGCTCATGACCCGCAGCTTGACGATGGTCGGCTGGTGCGCGATGCGCTGGAACACCGAGCGCACACCGGCAGCCTGCAGGCTGTTGGCCAGGCTGTCGGCAGCCTCGTCCTGGCCGGTAACGCCGATCAGCGCCGCCGGTGCACCCAGGGCGGCGATGTTCAAGGCAACGTTGGCCGCGCCGCCGGGGCGATCCTCGATCTGATCGACCTTGACCACCGGGACCGGCGCTTCAGGCGAGATACGCGAAGTACCGCCATGCCAGTAGCGGTCGAGCATGACATCGCCGACCACCAGTACCGGGGCTTGATCGAAACGCGGCATGGACAACTTCATGGGCAACCCATATGAAAATAATGAACAGGGGCAGGATATTAGCACAGGGTTGGCGACGGCTTTACGGCCATATCAGCCCAGGAAAATTCCCGTGACAATCGGGGCCGTGACGGCCCCGATCAACGAAGGTTCAGGTGATATCGGCCTTGGCCGGCTCATCCAGGCCCATGGCATGCAGGCGGGCATAATGGCCATTGGCCGCGAGCAACTCGGCATGGGTGCCGCGCTCGACCAGACGGCCCTGATCCATTACCAGGATCTGGTCGGCCTTCTCGATGGTCGACAGGCGGTGGGCGATCACCAGCGTGGTACGGCCTTGCATCACATGGTCCAAGGCAGCCTGGATATGCCGCTCGGACTCGGTGTCCAGCGCCGAGGTGGCTTCGTCGAGGATCAACAGCGGTGCGTTTTTCAGCAATGCCCGGGCGATGGCCAGGCGCTGGCGCTGGCCGCCGGAGAGCAGTACGCCATTCTCGCCCACTTCGGTATCGAAGCCTTTCGGCAAGCGGTCGACGAACTCCTTGGCATAGGCATCGGCCGCAGCAGCTTCGATGTCGGCGCGCGGTGCCCCGGCCAAGTCGCCGTAGGCGATGTTGTTGGCCACGGTATCGTTGAACAGGGTGACGTGCTGGGTCACCTGCGAAACGTGGCGCCGCAGGTTGCGCAGGCGGTAGTTCTCGATCTCCACGCCATCGAGCAGGATCTGCCCCTGGTCGTGATGATAGAAGCGCGGGATCAACGCCGCCAGGGTCGACTTGCCGCTGCCCGAGCGGCCGACCAGGGCGATCATCTGCCCAGGCTCGGCGACGAAGCTGATGTCGCTGAGCACTTCGCGCTCGGTGCCGGGGTAGGTGAAGCTCAGGTTGCGCACTTCCAGGCGCCCTTCCACCCGCTCCTTCTCGACGGTACCGGTGTCCACTTCAGGCGTTTCGTCCAGTTGCTCGAAGATGCTCTCGGCACCGGCCAGGCCCTTCTGGATGGTCGAACTGACCTCGGAAAGCTGTCGAATCGGCTTGGGCAGCAGGCCGGCGGCGGTGATATAGGCCACCAGGTCACCGGCAGTGGACTCACCGCGCAGGAACAGCACCAGGAACATCAGCGCAGCCATGGCCGAGTAGATCACCAGTTGCAGCATCGGCGTGTACAGCGAGCCGGTCTTGGTCATGCGCAGCTGCTTGTCGGTGTTGCTCTGGCTGGCCTTGGCGAAACGCTGCTCCTCGTAGGCTTCGCCGCCAAAGCTGCGGACCACGCGATAGCCCTGGATGGTTTCCGAGGCAACATGGGTCACGTCGCCCATGGCCACCTGGATCTTCTTGCTCTGCTTGCGGAATTTCTTGCTGGCGACGCTGACCATTACCGCGATCACCGGCAGGATGGCAACCATCACCAAGGTCAGGTGCCAGTTCATCCACAGCAGGTAGGCGAACAGGAACACCACCGTCAGGCCTTCACGGATCACCACCTTGATCGCATCGGTGGCCGCACCGGTGACCATGGTCACGTTGAAGGTGATGCGCGAGATCAAGTGCCCGGAGTTGTGGTTGTCGAAGTAGCGGTTGGGCAGTACCAGCAACTTGTTGAACAACTCCACGCGCAGGTCGTGCACCAGGCACAAGGACACCTTGGCCAGGAAGTAGTTGCCGAGGAACGAACCCAGGCCCTGCCACGCGGCGATCAGGATGATCAGCAGCGGCACCGCCTGCAACAGTTGCAGGTCGCGCAGGTAGGGGACGTTGGGGAACAACACCGCTTCGGGGTTGCTCAGCCCATCGACGAAATACTTGAGGATGCCGGCCAGCATGGGCTGGGTCGAGGCAAAGATCACGAAACCAATGATGCTCAGCAGGAAAATGCCGACATAGGGTTTCACATAGCTCAACAGCCGGAAGTAGATCTTCAGGCTGGAGGTGTGTTCCGCCGGTCGCGGTGTTTCGGCCATTATCGAGCTCGCTGTTCAGGTTGAACCGGAAATTTTACCACAGGCATCATTTTCGGCACGCCCCCATGGCAGCAACATGACCAGGCCCACCGGCAGCCAGCTGATGAACCATTCGGCACGCGGCGTACCGGTGAGGCTGGCGGCATCGAATTGCATGGCCAGCGTCGAGTACACCCAGAAACCGAGCAGGACCTTGCCGAACAGGGTGCCACGTGCCCGCACGATTTCACCCAGCGTGTACAGCCATACCATGACCCACAGCAGCATGCCGGGCAGGCCCAGCTCAACAGCGACATGGGTGAACATATTGTGTGTATGGTCGAAGTGCTTGCCCACGGCGGTTACCTCGTAGGCTGCACCCAGGCCGAGGCCGGTCCAGGGATGCGCGGCAATCATGTCGATCGCGGAATGGAAGATTTCCGGCCGGTAGGAGGAGCCGCGCTCGGCAATCAGGTCATAGATGAAATAGAAGGCCAGGCCGGTGGCGATAGCCGCCAGGATGGAAAATATTCGACTATTACGGTCACGGAACCACAGCGGGGCCAAGATCACCGTGAGTACCAGAGCCAGGACCGCCCCACGGCTCTGGCTAAGCATGACAAAAAAGCCCAGGCAAGCCAGTGCCAGGAGCCACAATAGCTGCAAGCCGCGCTGCTGCGGCGGCTGATAAAGCAGGAATAACACCGCCGAACCGATGACGTAGGCGCCCAGGATCGGGTGCGATATTTCGCCGATGCCTTGCAGGCGAGCCAGCAAAGGGTAGCCCTGCATGCCGTAGAAACGAATTACCGAAACCAGCGCGGCAACGGCCAGCAACGCGCTACCGACCAACAACAACTGGCGAATGCGTGCCTGGCCAAGCTGCGCGAGCAACGGAAACGCCAACAGGAAGACCAGAATGTAGAGCAGGCGCTTGGCCTCACGTCCCGGCTCTTCGCCCACCGACCATGCCAGGCTCAGCGCGCTCCACGCCAACAGCAACAGCACATTCCCCCATAAAGCGGGCTGAAGCTTCCAGGCCTGCACCAATACCTGCCTGGCAGACCATGCCAGGACCAGCGTCGGCAACCACAGGAACAACACCAGGCCTTGCTGATAGACCTTGTTGCTCGGCGCCAGGGCAATCGCTGCCAGGAACCAGACCAGACCAAAGCCCAACCAGGCCTTCGCCCAGCTTTTCTGATACAACATCCTTTCCCCCGATGAATCAAATACACCATCCAATGGTGCAACAACATTATTTTCGGCATTATTGCCGGTCATTTCGTTCGCCCGATGACAAGGCTCTTTTCATGCAATGCTCCCGGCTCAACCAGGTCGACTTCGATCAGCTGACACTAGGCGCCCAGGTGCTAGAGGCGGATAGCCATGGCGCCAAAGTCTACCTGCTCGCGGATGGTAATTTCCTCAAGGTTTTTCGCAGGAAGCGACTGATTTCATCTGCACTGCTGCGTCCATACTCGCAACGCTTCGTCGACAACGCCGCGCGCCTGGCGCAAATGGGTATTCCCACCTTGCAGGTGATCAGCCAGCACAAGCTCGACCTGCCTGGCCGTACCGCCGTGCTGTATCGGCCGCTGCCAGGACGCACCTTGTTGCAGATGTCGCGTGATGAAGGGTTCAGTTGGGACGCTTATCTGCCGCAGCTGATCGAACTGGTTCACCAACTGCACCGCAGCGGGGTGTACTTCCGCTCGTTGCACCTGGGCAATGTAGTGGTCACGCCCGACCAGCAGTTGGGGCTGATCGACGTGGCTGACATGCGCTTCCTGCGTCCGCCGCTGTCAGGGCGCATGATTCGGCGCAACGTCCAGCACATGGTGCGCTATATCGAACGAGAGAATCTCGGTGACCGCTTCCCCCTAGCTGCCTTCGAGGCAGCCCTGCTGGTGCGCTGAGGGTTAACTGCGCAGCAGGCTCTGCGATCCGTTGCGGAACGCCTGCCAGGCCTGCTCCGGAGCCAACGCCTTACGCTGCCGGGCAGCTACCGCCGAGGCATTGAGCGCAGTACAACGCTCGATTGCCTCTGCCCAGGCGTCTTCATTGGCAATGGGCAAATAACCGCCGGTATCCTGCAACTGTTCGCGGAACACCTGCAGGTCGCTGCATATCACCGGCACGTCGGCCATGACAGCCTCCTGCACCACCAGCCCCAGGCCTTCGGAACGTGAAGGCACCAAAAGCCAATCGAATGCCCGGTACAACTGCTGCAGGTCGTCGCGGTGCCCGCTGAGATGAACACGCCCGGCCAGACCCAGTGCGTCGATACGGGCCTGCAACAGGGCATGTTGGGGACCTTCGCCGATGATTGCCAATTGCAGGTCCGACCGGCCCACACTGGCCTTGGCGAACGCCTCGATCAACATCTCGAAGCCTTTGCTCTCAACCAGCCGCCCCACCGCGCCCAGCGTCACCCCGGTTGCCTGTGGCAACTGCAAGGCCTGCCTGGCAGCCTCCCGGCTCAAAAGCAGCTCGGCGAAAGCCAGCGGATCAAGGGCCATGCGCAAAGTCTGCACCGGCCTGCCAAGCTCATGCTCGAGCGATGTGGCAAGCGTCTGCGAAACGGCAGCGATGCTCAGCCGCTCTGTCGGAAAACTGCGCAGTAAGCGCAAATCGCTGGCGCTCAGGCGCGTCTTGCCATGAAACAGCACCTTGGCACGCAGGTGCGTAACCTGATGCAACAACGGCAGCACCAGCCGTGCCACTCCGACACCGTCGAGCAGCACGACTTCCGCCTGGGCCTCGTACAATGCCCTGCGCAAGCGCATGCGCAACCATGGGCGCAACAGGCGCCAGAGATGGCGCCCCTTCAATGCCCGCGACGGCATGTGCCACTCCCGGGTAGAACCGAGTCCACAGCAGAGGCCGCTACCCAGCAGCAGCCAGTTACTGATCCGGGCATCGACGCCTGCATGCGCCAGCACCTGCCGATGTACCTTGTGGATGGACAGGTACGGCGTTCCACCCGCCCACATCATATTGACGATGTTCATGGGCCCTCTCCCGCTCACGTCAGGTGGGACAGCGACTTCATTGAACAAGAATGGTGATTCCCATGCCGATCACGGCACCCGCCACCAGCGTCAATGCCAACTTTATGCGATCACGTTTACGGCGTTTGGTCTTGCGCTCCACTTCAATGGGCAAGGTCACATGATTACCAAATCCAGTGTGCAATACTGCGTCACCCTCCAAGGTGACCGCTGTCAGATTTAGTTCAGCGTAACGTCGAGAAAGTGCCTTTTCTCCAGCATAGGCGGCAAATGGTGCGCAGCGCTGGTAATCGCTCAAACGACGCAGCCCGGGGTTAAGCGAAAACGCCTGCCACTCGGCCTTATCGGAGAGCAACGGGTAACAAGGCACACCGGCGATCACTTGGCGATCACCAAGGTGAATGTATGGGCTATGGATGGCCAGATCATGAGCATGGCTGCGCAACCAGACCTGTAACAGCTCAGGGCTGACATCCAGAATGGCCTGGGAATCTTCGACGAAACCCTGGCGATAGAAATGCCAGTCGTCCTCACAATGGAAGATATAGGGCGTCTTGACATGGCTGTAGGCCAGGTCGATAGACGGCAACTGGCCGCGTTTGGGCCGGTTCACGAACACCTTGCAGTGCGGTTTCCAGTGCTCCGGCACAGCGGCATGCACGGCATCGTCACCGGAGTCTTCGGTGATGAATACCTCACGAATCGGCGCAGTGTTGCAGCGGTCGAAACTCTCAAGGGTATCTTTGAGCAGATCGAACCGCCCACAACTGGTCACGACGAGCGTGACGTCACTCTCATTTGAAAAGCGCACCGGACTCCCTCCGCCTTGCGACTATCAACTTTCAACACCCGCTCCGTAGGTGCGAAAGCTCTTATGTTAGATGCCCAGCTTCAGGCGCAACCGCTGCCATGCAGACAACGGCGGGTGAGGCCTGAGCGCCGGACGCATATGGTCGACGATGCTACGTCCAACTGCGGCGAAACTAAAACGGGAAACCGCCAGATGGCGGCCATTTTCAGCAATCCGCCGGGCCAGTTCAGGTTCCGCGCGCAAGCGGCGGAGCTTTTCCTGCAAGGTCGGAATGCTGTCATAGAACACCACGTTGTGCATGTCCTGCAGGCCCAGCGCGCGGTTCTCTTGCTCGCCCTGGTCATATGCCAGCAACACACAGCCACAGGCCATGGCTTCGAAGTTCTTGATCATGTATTCGCCCATGCCGACGTCGGCACTGACGAAGAAGCGGATGCGGTTGAGCGTGTTGCAGTAGTCCTCACCCGACTTGGTGCGGGTCACCACCAGGTTCTCGACCCGGCCCAGCTCGTCCAGCAACGCCTTGCGGCCGCTGTAGGCCACGCTGTTGGTGCTGCCGACAAAGGCCAGTTCGATGTCACGCTCACGCCCCTGGTCACTCAGCAACTGCTCGTCGTAGCCCTTGGGCACGAACACGGCATCGAAACCTTCCTGGCGCAGGCGCTCGCTGACCATGTAGCCAGAGCTGATCACTCGCGCCCATGGCAGCTTACGGTAGTGCGCACTGAACTTGCCGGTGTATTTGCACGGGATGTAGTTCTGGTAGGCGTCATGCTCGAGGATGACCAGGTTCGGCACCGTGCGGATGAACGCCGCCTGGCGAATCTCCTGCTTGAAACGCAGGAAGAACACGATGCGGTCATAGCGCTCGACCTGCACTTCCCGCTTGAAATAGCGGCGCAGGTTGCGCTGGTCTTCGCTGGTCAGCCAGCGCAGGTCGCATTCGCAGTTGGCCGCGACGCCATCGTACAGGCGGTCAAGAATCGCCCGCTGTTCCTTCTGCACCAGAAATAGGACTTTCATTGCTTTCCTTGGGCGCTCTGCGCCATCGCGGTCAACCATGGGGAAGCTACAGCTCACGCCGCCAGAACAGTTCATGTCGGCGCACGGCCTTGCGGAAGAATTCGTTCTCCCCATAAGGCGATGGCCGCCGCCCGGCCAGCCAGCGTTGCAACAAGCGGCGCACACGGCGCTTGAACGGCGCTGGCGGCTGCAGGTCGTGCATCATGCCCAAGGCCATGGCCTTGTCACGCTGGGTCGGCAGGTCCAGCACCAGGCTGCAGGGTGCCCAGGCCTGATCAGTGCGCAACTGCGGTGGCAAGGCAACGCCATCGCCACTGTTGCCCATCGGCCAGCGGTCGTTGTCATGCAGGTGGTTGGCGTAGCAAAGCACGGTTTGCGGCTGCCAGGCCAGGCCTTGCAAGGCCTCCAGCACTGCCGCCTGGGCGCAGATGTGGTCAGGGTGCGGGTCGAGCTGCGGGTGTGGCATCACCAGCACCTGCGGCCTGGCCATTTCCAGCACGGCCCGCAGGTCGGCCAGCAGGTTTTGCCAGGTCGGTGCACCATCAGCGTCGGCCGGCAGCGGGAACGGGTTGAACTGGCGGAATACACGGACATCGGCGAGCTCGGCCTCACGAGAGGCAACCGGCTGGTCTGGCGCGGCCTGCATGGCAGGCAGTTGCAGGCAGAAATAGCCCAGTTGCACGCAACGCGACTGCGGCACACCGGCCCAGCGTGGCACGGCGATACTGTCCCAGGCCCGCAGACGGCCCTTCAATCGCGCAGCCTCGGCCTTGGCCAGGCCCATCTGCTGGTAGTGCTCAGCCTCGATTTCACCGGCGGTCAGTGTCACCACCCAAGCTTCGTCGGCCTGGCTGTAGAGACCGTAAGCGGCCAGCTCGGCATCATCGGCATGCGGCGCGATCACCATGACCCGACGCCGTTGCAGTTCGACCGGCGGGGTTATCCACAGGCGCGGCTGGCCTTGCAACCGGCAATGACGGCCACGCAGGCGCAACGAACCGGCTTGCAGGGGCGCGGCCAGGCCGCTCAGGTTGAGAAAGCGCAGGCCATCGACACCGCGCTCGAAAGTTTGCCGGTCGTCCTGCCCGGTAGCCAGCAGTTCGACCCACGGGTCGAAGAAGCGCCCCAGCCAGGTGCTTTTCACGTGCAATTCGAGGACCAAGGTTTCGTTGCCCTGCAGCGCGCAATCGGCCTTGAGCAGGCCAGCGTCCAGGCTGGCGGCAACCGCCCGGGCCTGATCGCCGAAGTCGTAGGCGTAATCCTCGCCAGGCGCATAGAACAGATGGTCGGCAAACCAGGCTTCATGACCCGCCCACAACAGCGGCAACAGCAGCAGCGGTAGCCACCACCAGGTGAACGCGCCCAGCGCAACCAGCGCGACCAGGCCCACCAGCAAGCCCAGGCGCTTGTTGCGCCGATGGCGCTTGAGCAACTGCTGCTTGCGGCTCACGCCTGATACACCGGCACTGGGTTGCACCAGCGGTCCTTGTATTCGCGATCGG
Source organism: Pseudomonas sp. LAM2023 (assembly GCF_016620375.1). Lineage (NCBI taxonomy): Bacteria > Pseudomonadati > Pseudomonadota > Gammaproteobacteria > Pseudomonadales > Pseudomonadaceae > Pseudomonas > Pseudomonas sp. LAM2023. The sequence continues at coordinate 274,360 of NZ_JAENHV010000015.1, forward strand.
CACGGCCGAACGAGAACCGCAGCGGCTTGTTGCGCGCACGGGCGTCCTCCCAGGCGGCCTGGGTATTGAGGAAGCTCAGTACGCTGCCAGGGCTGAAGGCCTTGGTTTCCGGGTCGACGCCACCATTGATGTACTCCACGCTGAGCCACTCCGGCGCTTCGACACGGTATACCAGCTGGATCGCAATCGGCTTGCCGTCCAGCAGCAGCACCGAGCCGATCAGCAGCTCGTGCAGGCGTTCCAGTACGTCAGCCATGCGCTCGGCACCGGTGGCCGGGAAGCCCCAGCGGCGCTGGAACAGCTCGCAGTACATGCTGGCAATTTCCTGCGCGGTGAAGTCGCTGATCGGGCGCACCACGCCGCCCGCCTCCTCCAGCAGGCGCAGCTCGCGGCGCTGGTTGTAGCGGAACTTCTTCGACAGGTCTTCCGGGGCGCGAGCCATGGCCAGCTGTTCCTTCTGCACCTTCAGGCCACTGAAACGACCCTGGTTCAGTTCGGACAGGTAGCGCGCCGCATGGCGCAACGGCGCCGCGGCATCGGCCGCCGCCGGCAGGATGATCTCGGCATTGCCCAGGTCGAACAGGGCTTTCTTGCCGGCACGCTTGAGCACCTCCTTGGATAGCGCCAGGTGGCGCCCCCAGGTCGGGATGGCAGCCCTCAGCTCGCCGGCCTGGTACCAGCCGAGATAACGCACCGGGATCTGCGCCAGGTCGGCCAACTGTTCGACGACCCGCGGATGGGTGGCGACACTGCCGCCAAAGCGCGCCCATGCCTCGGCGTAGGCCGTGGCGTCGATGGCTTGCCAACCGCGCTCGCGGAAAGCCTGGATACGGTTGAGCATCAGGCCTTCCCTACCAGTGAGCGGACCTGTGGCAGTTGCCAGAAGGCCTCGCGCACCGCCTGGTCGGAGAAACGCTCACGCAGGCGCTGCAGCATGTGTTCGGCACAGGCCTGGCGCTGCGCCACATCGAGCACGGCCAGGTGCTTGAGGCCTTGGGCCAGCTGCCCGGCATCGCCGAGCGGGAACAGCACGCCAACCCCTTCGACCACTTCGCGCGCACCGCCACAGGCCGTGGCCAGCACTGGAACACCGGCAACCATGGCCTCGAGCAGGACCATGCCGAACGGCTCATGGTCGGAACTGAGGGCGAACACGTCGAACGCCTGGAAATAACGGCGCGCGTCCGGCACCTGGCCAAGGAAATCGACCTGCCCGGCAATGCCCAGCTCGGCGGCCAGCGCCTTGAGCCTGGCCTCCAGGCGGCCCTTGCCGAGGATCGCCAGGCGTGCGCCAGTCGGCAGCCCCGGCAGCGCTTCGGCAAAGCCACGCAACAGGGTGGCCTGGTCCTTGTCCGGGTGCAGGCGCCCGACATTGCCGACAATCCACGCCTGCGCATCCAGGCCCAGGGCCTGGCGAGCCTCGGCGCGCGGCGCCAGGGCCGCTTGCAGGGCGTCGATATCGATGCGGTTGTACAAGGTCTGGATACGCTCTGCCGGCCACTGCGGCAGACAGCGGCGCATGTCATCACGCACGGCGTCCGACACCCCGAGCAGGCTCAAGCGCTTGCTGAACAGGTTGGCGAACAGCCGGCGGCCCTTGCGCTGATAGTCGCCGAAGGCATGGTGCACGCCAATCACCGGCAGGCTGGTACCGAGCAGCGCCACATAGATCGGCTTGAAACGATGGGCAATGCAGAAGGCGAAGTTGCGCTCGGCCGCTATCCGCCGCAACGCGCGGATAGCGCCGAGCTTCAGGCCACGCACGGCCTTGGAGCTGAACTCGAGGAACAGTACCTCGTCCGACGCACAGCCAGCCGCCACTTGCGGGTCGGCAGTACCGGTGAGGAACACCGTGGTCACCTGGTAGCCATGCCCCTGGAACAGGCTGGCGTATTGACGGGCACAGTCCAGGAACGGCCCGTCATAGCCATGGCAGAACTGCAGGATGCGCGGTTCAGAGCGGCTGGTCATACGCGGCCGCACCGTCCTTCACAACCAGGATGTCTTCCATGATCAGGTACTGCAGGTCCGAGCCGAAGAACATGTTCAAGGCGTCGGTCGGCGAGCAGATCATCGGTTCACCACGGCGGTTCAGCGAGGTGTTGAGCGACACGCCGTTGCCAGTGAGGTCTTCCAACGCCTTCATCATGTCATAGTAGCGCGGGTTGTATTCGCGCTTGAGCACCTGGGCCCGCGACGTGCCATCCTCGTGAACGACTTCCGGTACGCGGGTCTTCCACTCTTCAGCCACTTCGAAGGTGAAGGTCATGAACGGTGCCGGGTGGTCGACCTTGATCATCTGCGGGGCGACGGTGTCGAGCATCGACGGGCAGAAAGGTCTCCAGCGCTCGCGGAACTTGATCTGCTCGTTGATGCGGTCGGCCACGCCCGGCACGCTCGGGCAACCGATGATCGAACGGCCACCCAGGGCACGCGGACCGAACTCCATACGGCCCTGGAACCAGGCTACCGGGTTGCCATCGACCATGATCCGGGCGATGCGCTGCGGCATGTCGTCGAGCTTGCGCCACTTCGGCGCGTTCGGGTGGCGGGCACAGGCGGCGATCACGTCTTCGTTGGAGTACGACGGGCCGAGGTAGACGTGTTCCATCTTCTCGACCGGCACGCCACGGGCGTGGGAAACGTAGGCGGCAGCGCCCACGGCAGTACCGGCGTCACCAGAGGCCGGCTGCACGAACAGTTCCTTCACATCGGAACGGGCGATGATCTTCTGGTTGAGCTTGACGTTCAGCGCGCAGCCGCCAGCGAAGGCCAGCTTGCCGGTTTCCCGCAGGGTGTCGCCCAGGTAATGGTCGATCATCTGCAGGGCGATTTTCTCGAACAGCGCCTGCATGCTGGCCGCGTAATGGATGTAGGGCTCGTCGGCGATGTCGCCTTCGCGCTTGGGGCCCAGCCATTCGATCAGCTTCGGCGAGAAGTAGAAGCCCTTGCCCTTCTCTTTATAGCGGCGCAGGCCGATCACGTTGGCGTACTCGGTGTTGATCACCAGTTCGCCGTTTTCGAAGCTGGCCAGGCGCGAGAAGTCGTACTTGCTGGCATCGCCATACGGCGCCATGCCCATGACCTTGAACTCGCCGTCGAGCATCTCGAAGCCGAGGAACTCGGTGATTGCCCCGTACAGGCCACCCAGCGAATCCGGATCGAAGAATTCCTTGATCTTGTGGATCTTGCCATTTTCGCCGTAGCCAAAGAAGGTGGTGGCGTACTCGCCTTTACCGTCGATGCCGAGGATCGCGGTCTTTTCCTTGAAGCCCGAGCAGTGGTAGGCGCTGGAGGCGTGGGCCAGGTGGTGCTCGACCGGCTCGATCTTGACCTTTTTCGGGTCGAAGCCCAGCTGCTCCAGGCACCAGACGATCTTCTTGCGGTAGCGCTTGTAGCGGCGGTTGCCCATCAGGATGGCGTCGAGGGCCCGGTCCGGGGCGTACCAGTAACGCTTGGCGTAGTGCCAGCGTGCCTTGCCGAACAGGCTGATCGGGGCAAACGGGATGGCTACCACGTCGACATCGGATGGCTTGATGCCGGCCTGCTCCAGGCAGAACTTCGCCGACTCGTAGGGCATGCGGTTCTTCGCATGCTTGTCACGCACGAAGCGCTCTTCTTCGGCGGCGGCAACCAGCTTGCCGTCAATGTACAGGGCCGCGGAAGGGTCATGGCTAAGGGCGCCGGACAGGCCAAGAATCGTCAATGCCAAGGGATCAGCCTCTTCATTCGGTAGAAATGCGCCAGCGGCCCATTGGGCGGGTGGCGGCTAAAGGGCGGGATTATAACGCAAACATCACGAACTGCGCGGTCGTTGTAGGAGCGGCCTTGTGTCGCGAATGGGCCGTAAAGCGGCCCCAAGTTTTTCAGCTTCGCAGCAAAAACTGCCAGGGCCGCGTTGCGGCCCATCGCGACACGAGGCCGCGCCTACAGGGATCGCGGTGCAGCCTACTCGGCGATCAGCCAGTCCATGCGGAAGCTGCCGGCGGTCTGCGCCAGCTCCTTGGCCAGCCAGGGCAGCAGCTCTTTCAGCTCGTCCTCCAGCCCCCACGGCGGGTTGGCGATGGCCAGGCCGGAACCATTGAGGCCCTGCGGGCTGTCCTGATGGTGCACGTACAGTTCGACCCGCAGCAGTTTCGGTGCGCCGGTGCTGGTCAGGTCCTGGTAGAAACGGATCAGCGAGCGCTGGTCCTTGATCGGATACCAAATGGCCGCGACCGTCTGGCGCATGCGGCTGATCGCTTCTTTCATCGCCGTGGTGCAGCGCTTCAATTCATCAGCCTGTTCGAACGGCGGGTCGACCAGCATGATCGCGCGCTTTTCCTGCACCGGCAGCAGGGCGCGCGGCACATGCCAACCTTCGCCCAGGTGCACGACCACGCGCGGGTCCTTCTTCATGTTGTCCTTGAGCAGCGGCCCGTCCTCAGGGTGCTTCTCGTTGAGCAGGGCGCGGTCCTGCTGGCGCATCAGGCGGCGGGCCAGCTCGGGCGAACCAGGGTAATAGCGCAGCTCGCCATCAGCATTCAGGCGCTTGATGATGCGCAGGTAGTCAGCAGCCATGGCCGGCAGGTCATCGCGATTCCACAGGCGGGCCACCCCTTCCAGGTATTCACCGGTGCGGGTTGCCTGGTCACCTTGCAGGTCGTACAAGCCGAGCCCTGCGTGGGTATCGATGTAGGCGAACGGCTGCTCCTTGCGCGACATCAGGGCGATGAGGCGGGTCAGCACGATGTGCTTGAGGACGTCGGCGTGGTTGCCGGCGTGGAAGGCGTGACGATAATTCATGGCAACTCCTGCGGGGGTGGCAAGTTTACCTTGCCTTGCAGGCGGAGTCAGGCCTGACTGTCGATCGGCGGGGGCTGCTTCGCGGGCTTGCCCGCTCCCACACGGCCTGCACAGATCTCAAATGCTGTGGAGTTCCTGTGGGAGCGGGCAGGCCCGCGAAGCAGGCGCCGCCGATTCAACCGGTATTACTTGTCAGCGTGATACGCCGCATCAGCCGTTTCGAAGCGCTGTACCATCGCTTTCGAAGGGCTGCCCAGCTTGCTCACCAAGACGATGGCGATACTGGCGAACAGGAAGCCCGGGATGATCTCGTACAGCCCGAGGGTGTCGAAGTGCTTCCACAGGATCACGGTCAGCGCACCGACCACGATACCGGCCAGCGCGCCGTTACGGGTCATGCCTTTCCACAGCACCGAAATCAGCACCACCGGGCCGAATGCGGCACCGAAACCGGCCCAGGCGTAGGCCACCAGGCCCAGCACGCGGTTTTCCGGGTTGGCGGCCATGGCGATGGCGATCAGGGCCACGGCCAGCACCATCAGGCGACCGACCCACACCAGCTCGACCTGCGAAGCGTTCTTGCGCAGGAAGGCCTTGTAGAAGTCCTCGGTCAGGGCGCTGGAGCACACCAGCAGCTGGCAGCTCAGGGTACTCATGACGGCGGCCAGGATGGCCGAAAGCAGCACACCGGCGACCCACGGGTTGAACAGGATCTTGGCCAACTCGATGAACACACGCTCGTGGTTCTCGGTGACCGGGCCAGCCAGATCAGGGTGAGCCGAGAAGTAGGCGATGCCGAAGAAGCCCACGGCACAGGTACCGGCCAGGCACAGGATCATCCAGGTCATGGAGATGCGACGAGCTTTGGCGATCGACTTCACCGAATCGGCGGCCATGAAGCGCGCCAGGATGTGCGGCTGGCCGAAGTAGCCCAGCCCCCAACCCATCAGCGAAATGATGCCGATGAAGGTCGCGCCCTTGAACATGTCGAAGTGAGCCGGGTTCACCGCCTCGATAGCGGCGAAGGTCTGATCGAAGCCGCCGGTGGAAATCAGCACGATAACCGGGGTGAGGATCAGCGCGAAGATCATCAGCGATGCCTGCACGGTATCGGTCCAGCTCACCGCCAGGAAGCCACCAATGAAGGTGTAGGCAATGGTCGCCGCCGCACCGGCCCACAGGGCGGTTTCGTAGGACATGCCAAAGGTGCTTTCGAACAGGCGGGCACCGGCAACGATGCCGGAAGCGCAATAGATGGTGAAGAACACCAGGATCACGATGGCCGAAATGATCCGCAGCAGGCCGCTGTGGTCTTCGAAACGGCTGGAGAAGTAGTCCGGCAGGGTCAGTGCATCGCCGTTGTGCTCGGTCTGCACGCGCAGGCGGCCAGCGACGAACAGCCAGTTCAGGTAGGCGCCGACGGTCAGGCCGATGGCAATCCAGGCTTCGGACAAACCGGCGAAGTAGATGGCGCCTGGCAGGCCCATCAGCAGCCAGCCGCTCATGTCGGAAGCACCGGCGGAGAGCGCGGTAACCACGCTGCCCAGGCTGCGACCGCCAAGGATGTAGTCGGAAAGGTTCTTGGTGGAGCGATAGGCCGCGAAGCCGATCAGCACCATTGCCGCGATGTAGATCACGAACGTGATCGTTAGTGGGTTGCCCATATGTGTGCCCTGGCGTTTGTTTTTATCTCATGCACAACCGCAGCCATGGCGGTTGCACCCAGGCGGCGAATGCTATGCAACAACGCGAAGCGGGTGCAACCATTTTTCACCTGCAAGTTGCACCTGCCAGCGCATTTTCCGATAAAGCCCGTTTTTTGCTCCTTTTTGGAGCAATGAGGGCGTTTTTCAGAATAAAACGCACCGAAAACACGCCTTTTCAGCGGGCACGGCCGAGCAGCTGACGAGTTGCACCTTTTTCATCGAAAATTAGGGTTGCACCTGGTTGCACCCGAATTGTCCTACAGCTACTCTTGGCGCCAGCTTAGGCCACAGCCGTGGCAATAACGAGGATAAGAAATGGCGACGACCACCCTTGGGGTCAAACTCGATGACCCGACCCGTGAGCGACTCAAGGCAGCTGCGCAGTCCATCGACCGCACGCCGCACTGGTTGATCAAGCAAGCGATCTTCAACTACCTGGAGAAGCTCGAGGGTGGTGCCACCCTGACCGAACTCAACGGTCACGCCAGCAACCTGGCCGACGACGCCGGCGAAATCCAGCCCGACCACAGCCACCAGTGCTTCCTCGAGTTCGCCGAGAGCATCCTGCCGCAGTCGGTGCTGCGCTCGGCGATTACCGCCGCCTACCGCCGCCCCGAACAGGAAGTGGTGCCGATGCTGCTGGAGCAGGCTCGCCTGAGCGCCCCGCTGGCCGAGGCGACCAACAAGATGGCCGCCGGCCTTGCGGAAAAACTGCGTAACCAGAAGAGCGCCGGTGGCCGTGCCGGTATCGTCCAGGGCCTGCTGCAGGAGTTCTCGCTGTCGTCCCAGGAAGGCGTGGCACTGATGTGCCTGGCCGAAGCCCTGCTGCGCATCCCCGACAAGGGCACCCGTGACGCGCTGATCCGCGACAAGATCAGCACCGGCAACTGGCAGCCACACCTGGGCAACAGCCCGTCGTTGTTTGTCAACGCCGCCACCTGGGGGCTGCTGCTGACCGGCAAGCTGGTCTCCACCCACAACGAATCCGGCCTCACTGCCTCGCTCACCCGTATTATCGGCAAGAGCGGCGAGCCGATGATCCGCAAGGGCGTCGACATGGCCATGCGCCTGATGGGCGAGCAGTTCGTCACTGGCGAAACCATCGCCGAAGCCCTGGCCAACGCCAGCCGCTTCGAGTCCAAGGGCTTCCGCTATTCCTACGACATGCTCGGCGAAGCCGCACTGACCGAGCATGACGCGCAGAAGTACCTGGCGTCCTACGAGCAGGCCATCCACTCGATCGGCAAGGCCTCCCATGGCCGTGGCATCTATGAAGGCCCGGGCATCTCGATCAAGCTGTCGGCCCTGCACCCGCGCTACAGCCGCGCCCAGTACGAGCGCGTGATGGAAGAGCTGTACCCGCGCCTGCTGTCGCTGACCCTGCTGGCCAAGCAGTACGACATCGGCCTGAACATCGACGCCGAGGAAGCCGACCGCCTGGAGCTGTCGCTCGACCTGCTCGAGCGCCTGTGCTTCGAACCTTCGCTGGCCGGCTGGAACGGTATCGGCTTCGTCATCCAGGCCTACCAGAAGCGCTGCCCTTACGTGATCGACTATGTCATCGACCTGGCCAAGCGCAGCCGCCACCGCCTGATGATTCGCCTGGTAAAAGGCGCCTACTGGGACAGCGAGATCAAGCGCGCCCAGGTCGAAGGCCTGGAAGGCTACCCGGTCTACACCCGCAAGGTGTACACCGACGTGTCCTACGTGGCCTGCGCCCGCAAGCTGCTGGCCGTGCCTGAAGCCATCTACCCGCAGTTCGCCACCCACAACGCCCACACCCTGTCGGCCATCTATCACATTGCCGGGCAGAACTACTACCCGGGCCAGTACGAGTTCCAGTGCCTGCACGGCATGGGCGAGCCGCTGTACGAGCAGGTGGTCGGCAAGATTTCCGAAGGCAAGCTGAACCGCCCGTGCCGTGTCTATGCACCGGTCGGCACCCACGAAACGCTGCTGGCCTACCTGGTGCGTCGCCTGCTGGAAAACGGCGCCAACACTTCGTTCGTCAACCGCATCGCCGACCATTCGATCTCCATCCAGGAGCTGGTCGCCGACCCGGTCGCCAGCATCGAGCGCATGGGCACCCAGGAAGGCAGCATCGGCCTGCCGCACCCGCGCATCCCGCTGCCGCGTGAGCTATATGGCAGCGAGCGGGCCAACTCGGCCGGCATCGACATGGCCAACGAACACCGCCTGGCGTCGCTGTCCTGCGCCATGCTGGCCACTGCCCACAACGACTGGAAAGCCGCCCCGCTGCTGGCCTGCGCCGCCAGCGAGAGCGCTGCCGTCGCCGTGCTGAACCCGGCGGACCACCGCGACGTGGTCGGCCATGTGCAGGAAGCCACTGTCGCCGACGTCGACAACGCCATCCAGTGCGCATTGAATGCCGCACCGATCTGGCAGGCCACCCCGCCAGCCGAACGTGCTGCCATCCTGGAACGCACCGCCGACCTGATGGAAGCCGAGATTCAGCCGCTGATGGGCCTGCTCATCCGCGAAGCCGGCAAGACCTTCGCCAACGCCATTGCCGAAGTGCGTGAAGCGGTAGACTTCCTGCGCTACTACGCGGTGCAGGCACGCAACGACTTCAGCAACGACGCCCACCGCCCACTGGGCCCGGTGGTGTGCATCAGCCCGTGGAACTTCCCGCTGGCGATCTTCACCGGCCAGGTGGCCGCGGCCCTGGCCGCCGGTAACCCGGTGCTGGCCAAGCCGGCCGAGCAGACCCCGCTGATCGCCGCCCAGGCCGTGCGCCTGCTGCTGGAAGCCGGCATTCCGGAAGGCGTGCTGCAACTGCTGCCAGGCCGCGGCGAAACCGTCGGTGCCGGCCTGGTCGGTGACGAGCGCGTCAAGGGCGTGATGTTCACCGGTTCCACCGAAGTCGCCCGCCTGCTGCAGCGCAACGTCGCCGGCCGCCTGGACAACCAGGGCCGACCAATCCCGCTGATCGCCGAAACCGGTGGCCAGAACGCGATGATCGTCGACTCCTCGGCGCTGACCGAGCAGGTGGTGATCGACGTGGTGTCCTCGGCCTTCGACAGTGCCGGCCAGCGTTGCTCGGCACTGCGCGTGCTGTGCCTGCAGGAAGACTCCGCCGACCGCGTGATCGAAATGCTCAAGGGCGCCATGGCCGAAAGCCGCCTGGGTAGCCCGGACCGCCTGGCCGTGGACATCGGCCCGGTGATCGACGCCGAAGCCAAGGCCGGCATCGAGAAGCACATCCAGGGCATGCGCGAGAAAGGCCGCCCGGTCTACCAGGTGGCGATTGCCGATGCTGCCGAGATCAAGCGCGGTACCTTCGTCATGCCGACCCTGATCGAACTGGAAAGCTTCGACGAACTGAAGCGTGAGATTTTCGGCCCGGTGCTGCACGTGGTGCGCTACAACCGCCGCAATCTGGACCAGCTGATCGAGCAGATCAACAACTCCGGTTACGGCCTGACCCTCGGCGTGCACACCCGCATCGACGAGACCATCGCCAAGGTGGTGGAAACCGCCAAAGCCGGCAACATGTACGTCAACCGCAACATTGTCGGTGCCGTAGTTGGCGTGCAGCCGTTCGGTGGTGAAGGCCTGTCCGGCACCGGCCCGAAAGCCGGCGGCCCGCTGTACCTGTACCGCCTGCTCTCGACCCGCCCGGCGGACGCGATCGGCCGCCACTTCCAGCAGCAGGACGGCGAAGGCAAGCCGGACCGCAGCCTGCACGAGCAGCTGATCAGGCCGTTGCACGGTCTGAAAGCCTGGGCCGAGAGCAACCAGCATGCCGACCTGAGCGCGCTGTGCAGCCAGTTTGCCAGCCAGTCGCAGAGCGGCATCGCCCGCCTGCTGCCAGGCCCGACCGGCGAGCGCAACAGCTATACCATCCTGCCGCGTGAGCACGTGCTGTGCCTGGCTGACAACGAAGCCGACCTGCTGGCGCAGTTCGCCGCAGTGCTGGCTGTAGGTAGCTCGGCGGTGTGGGTAGACGGCGAACCTGGCAAGGCCCTGCGCGCTCGCCTGCCGAAAGAGCTGCAGGCCAAGGTCAAGCTGGTGGCGGACTGGAGCAAGGACGAAGTGGCGTTCGACGCCGTGATCCACCATGGCGACTCGGACCAGCTGCGCGGCGTGTGCCAGCAGGTGGCCAAGCGTGCCGGGGCGATCGTCGGTGTACACGGGCTGTCCAGCGGGGATCATCAGATTGCGCTGGAACGCCTGGTGATCGAGCGGGCGGTAAGTGTGAACACTGCGGCGGCGGGTGGTAACGCCAGCCTGATGACCATTGGCTGATGGCTGAGGGTTGTTGAAGAAAAAAGGAGAGCCTCGGCTCTCCTTTTTTATACGCGCATGTCTTGAGATCTTTTGCGCCCATGAGATCGAGCGCCGCGCGGGCGGCGCTCGATCTCAAAAGCGCCAAAAGACTGAAGGCGAGAGCCTGAATGCCCAACCCATTTCTAAACCGACATCACCCAAACCTATTAACCTCCCCCACCCCACCCTATCCGCCTAGACTCGCAGCATTCCGCCTCAGGACCGCGACCATGCCCGAGACCCTGCTCAGCCCCCGCAACCTGGCCTTCGAGCTCTACGAAGTGCTCGACGCCGAAGCCCTGACCCAGCGCCCGCGCTTTGCCGAGCACAGCCGCGAAACCTTCGATGCGGCGCTCACCACCGCCCGCACCATCGCCGAAAGGTTCTTCGCCCCGCACAACCGCAAAGCCGATGAAAACGAGCCGCGCTATGTGGACGGCCGCGCCGAACTGATCCCGGAAGTGAAACCCGCCATCGACGCCTTCCTCGAAGCCGGCTTTCTCAACGCCAACCGCGACTTCGAGGTCGGCGGCATGCAGTTGCCCAGCCTGGTCTCACAGGCCTGCTTCGCCCACTTCCAGGCCGCCAACGCAGGCACCACGGCCTACCCGTTCCTGACCATGGGCGCAGCCAACCTGATCGAAAGCTTCGGCAGTGAAGAACAGAAGCGCCTGTTCCTGCAGCCAATGATCGAGGGCCGTTACTTCGGCACCATGGCCCTGACCGAACCTCATGCCGGCTCTTCGCTTGCCGATATCCGCACCCGTGCCGAGCCTGCCGGTGACGGCAGCTACCGGCTCAAGGGCAACAAGATCTTCATTTCCGGCGGCGACCACGAACTGTCGGAAAACATCGTGCACATGGTGCTGGCCAAGTTGCCGGACGCCCCGCCCGGGGTGAAAGGCATCTCGCTGTTCATCGTGCCGAAGTACCTGGTCAACCCGGACGGCAGGCGCGGCCCACGCAACGACGTGCTGCTGGCCGGGCTGTTCCACAAGATGGGCTGGCGTGGCACCACCTCCACCGCGCTGAACTTCGGCGACAACGGCCAGTGCGTCGGCTACCTGGTCGGCCAGCCGCACCAGGGCCTGGCCTGCATGTTCCAGATGATGAACGAAGCACGCATCGGCGTTGGCATGGGCGCAGTGATGCTCGGCTACGCAGGTTACCTGTACTCGCTGGAATATGCCCGCCAGCGGCCGCAGGGCCGGCTACCGGACAACAAGGACCCGCACAGCCCGGCGGTGCCGATTGTCGAGCACACGGATGTGAAACGCATGCTGCTGGCACAAAAGGCCTATGTAGAGGGCTCCTTCGACCTGGGCCTGTACGCCGCACGCCTGTTCGACGACAGCCATACCGCCGCCGATGAAAGCGCCCGTAGACAAGCGCAAGAGCTGCTCGACCTGCTGACCCCGATCGTCAAGTCCTGGCCTTCGACGTTTTGCCTCAAGGCCAACGAACTGGCGATCCAGATTCTTGGCGGCCACGGCTACACCCGGGAATACCCGGTGGAGCAGTACTATCGCGACAACCGCCTGAACCCCATCCACGAAGGCACCGAGGGCATCCAGTCGCTTGACCTGCTGGGCCGCAAGCTGGCACAGCACAACGGTGCTGGGCTCAAGCAACTGATCCGCCTGATCGCCGCCACCGGCGAGCGCGCCAGCCATCACCCCAACCTCGACCCACTGCGCCAGCCACTTGAGCAACTGGTCAACCGCCTGCAAGCGGTAACCCTGACCCTGCTCGGCGACCTGGCCCAGGGCAAGGTCACCAATGCGTTGGCCAACTCGGCGCTATACCTCAAGGCCTTCGGCCATTGCGTGATCGGTTGGCGCTGGCTGGAGCAGGCGATCCACGCCGAACTCGGGTTGATGAAAGACAACCCCACCGACCGCGACTTCTACCTCGGCAAGCTACAGGCCGCACGTTATTTCCTGACCTGGGAAGTGCCAGGCTGCCATAATGAGCTGGCATTGCTCGAGGCGCGCGACGATACCTGCCTCGCCATGCAAGACGGGTGGTTCTAGGGGGAGCCACCGTGTACACGGAGGCTTCCGAATGTTCGATTCCAGCGCCCTGCTGCGCCAGCGCTTTGCCGCGCTGCGCAGTACGGCCGACTTGTTTTCCCTGCGTCATGTGAAACAGTCGCACCAGGCCCTGTCGGTACGCCGCAATGTCGCAGAGCCACCGCTGTTCAGCCAGGACGAAGGCGCCATGCTCACCGTGCGGATCAACGGCGTGGAAGCCTATGCCGCTACCGCCGACCTGTCCCAGGCCGGCCTGCAACGCGCGCTGGAGCAAGCCGAGGCACTGGCCCGGCAGATCGCCCGGCACAGCCTGCTGGACCTGCGCGGGCAGGCAGTGACCAGTGCCCATCATGACCACGTTTCGCCCAACTTCGACCAGCCTGTGCCCTCCCTTGCCGACTGCCTTGGCCTGCTCGCGGCAGAATCGGCCAGCGTGCCCAAGGACAGTCGCCTGGTGGACTGGCAAGCCAGCCTGGGCATGAGCCTGGTCGAGCAGACCTACCTGAATTCGGCCGGCGCGCAACTGCGCCATGCTCAACGCTTCCTGTTCCCCGGCGTCGGGGTCACCGCCAGCGACGGCCAGGACAGTCAGAGCCGCAGCCTGGGCCGTGACAACTTCGGCCAGCAGGGCGGCTTCGAGGTCATCGAGCGCTGCGGCCTGGTGGGTGCCGCCCGCCGGGTGGCAGACGAGGCGCTGCAACTGCTGCTGGCGCCGAACACCCCCAGCGGCCCGCGCGACCTGCTGTTGATGCCGGACCAGATGATGCTGCAGATCCACGAATCGATCGGCCACCCGCTGGAGATGGACCGCATCCTCGGCGACGAGCGCAACTACGCCGGCACCAGCTTCGTCAAAAACAGCGATTTCGGCCACCTGCAATACGGCTCCAGCCTGCTGAACGTGACCTTCGACCCAACCATCGGCGAAGAGCTGGCCAGCTACAGCTTCGATGACGACGGGACCCCGGCCAGCAAGCAGTTCCTGATCCGCGACGGCCTGTTGCTGCGCCCGTTGGGCGGTGCGCTGTCGCAGTTCCGCTCCGGCCTCGACGGCGTGGCCAACAGCCGCGCCTGCGGCTGGAACCGTGCGCCGATCGACCGCATGGCCAACCTCAACATCGAGCCGGGGGACAAGTCGCTGAGCCAGCTGATCGAAGGTATCGAGCACGGCATCCTGATGCGCACCAACCGCTCTTGGTCCATCGACGACGCCCGCAACAAATTCCAGTTCGGCTGCGAATGGGGTCAGCTGATCGAAGAGGGCCAACTCAGGGGCATCGTCAAGAACCCCAACTACCGCGGCATTTCCGCGCATTTCTGGCGTAACCTGGCGGCGGTCGGTGATCGCAGCACCTTCCAGGTGCTGGGTACACCCAATTGCGGCAAGGGCGAACCCAACCAGGTGGTACGGGTTGGTCACGCCTCGCCAGCCTGCGTGTTCCGCCAGATCGATGTATTCGGAGGAGACGCCTCGTGAAGAACGCTTTCGAAACCTTGGTCGCGGCGCTGAACAAAGCCTTGCAGACGGGCGAGCAGTTCACCCTCGGCTACAGTGCCGAGCAGTCGCAGTTCGTACGCTTCAATCACGCCAAGGTGCGCCAGGCCGGCGAAGTGAGCCAGGCCAGTGCGCAACTGCGCCTGATCCGCGAGGGCCGTCAGGCGGAGCAACAGGTGACCTTGAGTGGTGACCCGCTACTCGACAGCCAGCGCCTGGACACTGCCCTTGAACAACTGCGCCAGACCTTGCCGCTGTTGGCCGTCGACCCATACCTGCGCCTGGACCAAAGCGCCTGGCACAGCCACAGCCAGCAGCAACAGCCGCTGCCCGAACTGCATGAAGTACTGGCCCTGCTCGAGCGCGAAGCCGGCGACCTGGACTTGGTCGGCATCTATGCCGCCGGCCCCATCTGCCGGGGCTTCGCCAGCTCGTTCGGGGCCTTTGGCTGGCACCAGGCCAACAGCTTCAACTTTGACTGGAGCCTGTTCCACGAAAACGCCGAGGCGGTGAAGGCCAACTACGCAGGGCAGCTGTGGCGTGCTGACGACTTCACCACGCGCCTGCGCCAGGCACGAGAACAACTGGGCTTCCTCGGCCGCCCGGCAGTTACCCTGGAGCCTGGCAGCTACCGCGCCTACCTGGCCCCGGCGGCGATGGACGAGATCGCTGGCATGTTGTGCTGGGGCGGCTTTTCTGCGCAGGCCCTGGCCACCGGCAGCAGCGCCCTGCAGCGCCTATACAACGGCGATGCGCGGCTGAGCCCGCTGGTGAGTTTCAGCGAGCAGGTCAGCGGCTCACTGAGCCCGGCGTTCTCCGATGAAGGCTCGCCGCGCCTGGACGTGCCGTTGATCCAGCAAGGCGAGGCACGGCAACGTCTGGTCAGCGCACGCAGCTCGGCCGAATTCGAGCTGCTGGCCAATGGCGCCGACAGCTACGAATCGCCATGCGCGCTCAGCCTTGCACCAGGTGGCTTGCCCAACGAACAGGTGCTTGAGCGGCTCGGCACCGGGCTGTACATCAGCAACCTGTGGTACCTGAACTACTCGGACCTGCCGGCAGCGCGGATGACCGGGCTGACCCGCTTCGCCACTTTCTGGGTGGAGAACGGGCAGATCCAGGGGCCAGTAGGCACCATGCGCTTCGATGACAGCCTGTACAGTCTGCTCGGTAGCCAACTGGAGGACCTGACCCGCGAGCGCGAGATGATCCTGTCGACCAGCACCTATGGGCAGCGCAGTACCGGGTCGAGTCATTTGCCGGGGGCGCTGGTCAAAGGCCTGACGCTGACATTGTGACTGGACTTGCCGGCCCTTTCGCGGCTAAAGCCGCTCCCACAGGATCTCCACCGCCCTTGAGTGTGGTTATACCCCTGTGGGAGCGGCTTCAGCCGCGAAGAGGCCGGCACTGACAAACGAGGAAGTCATGCCCGAACGCACCCCGCTGGACCCCGTTACCGCCCGCTGGATCCCCTGGGTGGTGGCCATCGCCTTCTTCATGCAGTCCCTGGACGGCACCATCCTCAATACCGCATTGCCGGCCATGGCCCGCTCGCTGGCCGAAGACCCGCTGCGCATGCAAGGCGTGATCGTCGCCTACATGCTCACCGTGGCCCTGCTGATCCCCGCCTCGGGCTGGATCGCCGACCGCTTCGGTACCAAGCGCATCTTCTTCAGCGCCATCCTGCTGTTCAGCTTCGGCTCGCTGCTGTGCGCAGCGGCCAACAGCCTCGGCTTCCTGATCTTCGCCCGTGTCGTGCAAGGCCTGGGCGGTGCGCTGATGCTGCCGGTCGGGCGCCTGGTGGTATTGCGCGCCTACCCACGCACCGAGCTGGTGCGCATCATGAGCTTCATCACCATTCCCGGCCTGCTCGGCCCGCTGCTGGGCCCGACGGTCGGCGGCTGGCTGGTGGAAATTCTCAGCTGGCACTGGATCTTCCTGCTCAACCTGCCCGTTGGCCTGGTCGGCTGCTATGCCGTGTGGAAGTTCATCCCCGACCTGCGCGGCGCCGAACGCACCACCTTCGACGGCCCGGGGTTCCTGCTGTTTGGCGCGGCGATGGTGCTGATCACCATCGCCATGGAGGGCCTGGGTGAACTGCACCTGCCACACCTGCGGGTGATGTTGCTGCTGTTCGCCGGCATGGCCTGCCTGGCGGCCTACTGGCTGCGCGCCGGGCGCGACCCGGAGCCCCTGTTCTCGCCCAGCCTGTTCCGCGTGCGCACCTTTGCCATCGGCATCCTCGGCAACCTGTTCGCCCGCCTGGGCAGTGGCGCCCTGCCGTTCCTGGTGCCGTTGCTGCTGCAGGTGGCGCTGGGCTACTCGCCGGCCCAGGCCGGCATGAGCATGATTCCGCTGGCTGCGGCGGCCATGCTCGCCAAGTCCATCGCCAGGCCGCTGATCGAACGCTTTGGCTACCGCATCATTCTTACCGGCAACACCTTGCTGCTGGGCGTGCTGCTGGCCAGCCTCGGCCTGGTCGATGAGCAAACCCCTTATGCCGTGTTGCTGCTGCAGCTCGGCCTGCTGGGAGCCGTGAACTCCATGCAGTTCACGGCGATGAACACGGTGACCCTGATCGACCTTGACGACGCCAGCGCCAGCAGCGGCAACAGCCTGCTGTCGGTGGTGGCGCAGCTGGCCTTGAGCCTGGGCGTGGCCTGCGCCGGCGCATTGCTTGGCGGTTTTACCGCTGCCGGCAGCGCCGAGGGTGTGGAAACCACCCTGGGAGCATTCCAGCTGACCTTCGTGACCATTGGCGTGATGGCCATGCTCGCGGCGGCGATCTTCCTGCAGCTGGCGCCGACGGACGGAAGGCGTGCCCGTCGTCCGGAACAACACATGGAGTCGTAGGGCGAATGGCCACGAGGCTGGTAGACTATGCGGCATTTTTCGCTTCGCAACGCAGGCCCGCCTCGTGACCACCGACTCCACCGCCTTTGCCTCCCTGCCGCTGTCCGCCGCCATGCTGGCCAACCTGGACGCCCTCGGCTATGCCTCGATGACGCCGATCCAGGCCGAGAGCCTGCCGGTCATCCTCAAGGGCCAGGACCTGATCGCCCAGGCCAAGACCGGCAGCGGCAAGACCGCCGCCTTCGGCATCGGCCTGCTCAACCCGATCAACCCGCGCTACTTTGGCTGCCAGGCGCTGGTGCTGTGCCCCACCCGCGAGCTTGCCGACCAGGTGGCCAAGGAGCTGCGCCGCCTGGCCCGCGCCGAGGACAACATCAAGATCCTGACCCTGTGCGGCGGCGTTTCGCTGGGCCCGCAGATCGCTTCGCTGGAGCATGGCGCGCACATCATCGTCGGTACCCCGGGGCGCATCCAGCAGCACCTGGACAAGGGCACCCTGGTACTCGACGGCCTGAACACCCTGGTGCTGGATGAAGCCGACCGCATGCTCGACATGGGCTTCTTCGACGCCATCGCCAGCATCATCGGCAAGACCCCGTCGCGCCGCCAGACCTTGCTGTTCTCGGCCACCTACCCGGCCGGTATCAAGCAACTGGCCGCCGACTTCATGCGCAACCCGCAACAGGTAAAGGTCGAGAGCCTGCATACTGACAACCAGATCGAGCAGCGTTTCATCGAAATCGACCCGCAACAGCGCCTGGAGGCCGTCACCCGTGTGCTCGGCCACTACCGTCCGCAGTCCTGCGTGGCGTTCTGCTTCACCAAGCAGCAGTGCGAGGACGTGGTCGCCCATCTGACCGCCAAGGGCATCGTTGCCCAGGCCCTGCACGGCGACCTGGAGCAGCGCGACCGCGACCAGGTGCTGACCATGTTCGCCAACCGCAGCAGTTCGGTGCTGGTGGCCACCGACGTGGCTGCACGCGGCCTGGACATCGACGGCCTGGACATGGTCATCAACGTCGAGCTGGCGCGTGATGCGGAAATCCATGTGCACCGTGTGGGCCGTACTGGCCGTGCGGGCGAAAAAGGTATTGCGGTCAGCCTGGTGGCACCTGCCGAGGGCCACCGCGCCCAGGCCATCGAAGCGCTGCAGAAAAGCCCGCTGCGCTGGGACCAGCTGGACAGCCTGAAGAGCAAGGGCGGCGAGCCGCTGCTGCCGCTGATGAGCACCCTGTGCATCGCCGCCGGGCGCAAGGACAAGCTGCGCCCGGGCGACATCCTTGGCGCGCTGACCGGGGATGCCGGGATCCCGGGCAAGCAGGTGGGCAAGATTGCGATCTTCGACTTCCAGGCGTTCGTGGCCGTGGAGCGACCGCTGGCCAAGCAGGCGATGCAGCGTTTGAACAGCGGCAAGATCAAGGGGCGCTCGCTGAAAGTCCGCATTATCTAAAGCCAGGCAAGGTCCGTGTGGGAGCGGGTTTACCCGCGAATGCGATGGTGGCCCCACTGCCGCCTTCGCGGGTGAACCCGCTCCCACAGGGTTCTGTGTTTCTTTCTCATAAGGTTTACACCGTGTACTCCACCGACGTGATCATCCTCGGCGCCGGCGCCGCCGGCCTGATGTGCGCCCAGCTCAGCGCCCGCCGCGGCCGCCGGGTGCTGGTACTCGACCACGCCAACAAACCGGGCAAGAAGATCCTCATGTCCGGTGGCGGGCGCTGCAACTTCACCAACCTGTACACCGAACCCGGCAACTTCCTCTCGCACAACCCGCACTTCTGCAAGTCGGCGCTGGCCCGCTACACCCAGTGGGACTTCATCGAACTGGTGTGCAAGCACGGCGTGGCCTACCACGAGAAGAAGCTCGGCCAGCTGTTCTGCGACAACAAGGCCAGCGACATCCTCGACATGCTGCTGGCCGAATGCGACGAGGCCGGTGCCGAGATCCGCATGCACACCAGCATCGAACAGATCGAGAAGACCGAAGGCGGCTACCTGCTGCAGACCAGCAGCGGCCAGTTCGCCTGCCAGTCGCTGGTGATCGCCACCGGCGGCCTGTCGATCCCGACCCTGGGTGCCACCGGCTTCGGCTACCAGGTGGCGCGCCAATTCGGCCATACCCTGCTGCCGACCCGCGCCGGCCTGGTGCCATTCACCATCACCGAGCCCCAACTCAAGGCACTGTGCACCGAGCTGTCCGGCACCTCGCTGGATTGCACCGCCAGCTGCAACGGCACCAGCTTCCGCGAGAACCTGCTGTTCACCCACCGCGGCCTGAGCGGCCCGGCGATCCTGCAGATCTCGTCGTTCTGGGAAGCCGGTGACACGGTCGAGATCAACCTGCTGCCCGACCGCGATGCGCTGGCCTGGCTGCAACAGATGCAGGCCGAACGCGCCAACGCCGAACTGAAGACCGTGCTGGGCGAGGTGTTCACCCGCAAGCTGGCCAACCTGCTGGCCGAGCAGTGGTTCGAGTCCAGGCCCATGAAGCAGTACACCCCGGCAGAACTGGCGCAGATCGCCGACAAGCTGGCGAACTGGCAGGTAGTACCGGCCGGCACCGAGGGCTACCGCACCGCCGAAGTGACCTTGGGTGGGGTGGACACCCGCGAAGTATCGTCCAAGACCATGGAGTCGCTGAAGAGCCCTGGCTTGTATTTCATCGGTGAAGTACTCGATGTCACCGGCCACCTGGGCGGTTTCAATTTCCAGTGGGCCTGGGCCTCCGCCAATGCCGCTGCGCAGTTCGTGTAGAGTAGAATCCATTCAGCAGCACGGAACGCTTCTTGCTGACCGTGCCGCCATGCATTCAATCGCTCACTGCCCAGCAGGCCATCATGTCATCGAGCTCGTTCCGTCAGTCACTGCGTCGCCTGTGGGGCCAAGACAAGTTCAGCTACAGCATCCGGGTCACCATCGCCCTCACCGGCAGCCTGGCCCTGTGCTGGTACCAGAACGAGATGGCCCTGCTGATCCCACTGTTCCTCGGCATCATCGCCAGCGCCCTGGCGGAAACCGATGACAGCTGGCAGGGCCGTCTCAGCGCCCTGGCCGTTACCCTGGTGTGTTTCGCGATCGCCGCGCTGGCAGTCGAGCTGCTGTTCCCCTACCCCTGGATCTTCGTCATCGCCCTGGCGGTCGCCGCCTTCAGCCTGACCATGCTCGGGGCGCTGGGCGAGCGCTACGGCGCCATCGCCTCGGCGACCTTGATCACATCGGTCTACACCATGATCGGTGTGGACCAGCGCGGCGGCCTGGTCACCGACTTCTGGCACGAACCGTTGCTGCTGGTGGCAGGTGCGGCCTGGTACGGGCTGCTGTCGGTGCTGTGGCAAGCGCTGTTTTCCAACCAGCCGGTGCAACAGAGCCTGGCCAAGCTGTTCTTCGAGCTAGGCAGCTACCTCAAGCTCAAGGCCAGCCTGTTCGAGCCCATCCGCACCCTCGATATCGAAGCGCGGCGCCTGGAGCTGGCCCAGCAGAACGGCAAGGTGGTGGCGGCCCTCAACACGGCCAAGGAAATCATCCTGCACCGGGTAGGCAACAGCCAGCCCAACTCCAAGGTCAGCCGCTACCTCAAGCTGTACTTCCTGGCGCAGGACATCCATGAGCGGGTCAGCGCCTCGCATTACCCATACAATGCCCTGACCGAGGCGTTCTTCCACAGCGACGTGATGTTCCGCTGTCAACGCCTGCTGCGCAAACAGGGCTCGTCCTGCCAGGAGCTGGCCCGTTCGATCCGCCTGCGCCAGCCGTTCGTGCTGGCCAGCGGTTATCCCGAAGCCCTCGAGGACCTCAACGCCTCGCTGGAACACCTGCGCATCCAGAGCAACCCGGCGTGGCGCAGCCTGTTGCGCTCGCTGAGGGCGCTGGCGGCCAACCTGGCGACGCTGGACCGCCTGCTCAGTGCGGCCAGCAACCCGGACAGCCTGGCCGATGCCAGCGACAGCAGCCTGCTCGACCGCTCGCCACGTTCGCTGAAGGACGTGTGGACGCGCTTGCGCACCCAGCTGACCCCGACCTCACTGCTGTTCCGCCATGCCTTGCGCCTGCCGCTGGCATTGTCGATCGGCTATGGCATGGTGCACCTGATCCACCCGACCCAAGGCTACTGGATCATCCTCACCACCCTGTTCGTCTGCCAACCCAACTACGGTGCAACCCGGCGCAAGCTGGGGCAGCGGATAGTCGGTACCGCGTTCGGCCTTACCGTCGGCTGGGCGTTGTTCGACCTGTTCCCCAACCCGGTCGTGCAGTCGTTGTTCGCCGTGGTCGCCGGGGTGGTGTTCTTCGTCAACCGCACCACCCGCTATACCTTGGCCACGGCAGCCATCACCCTGATGGTGCTGTTCTGTTTCAACCAGATCGGCGATGGCTACGGCCTGTTCCTGCCACGCCTGTTCGATACCCTGGTGGGCAGCCTGATCGCCATTCTTGCGGTATTCCTGTTCCTGCCCGACTGGCAGGGGCGACGCTTGAACAAGGTGCTGGCCAATACCCTGACCTGCGCCAGCGTGTACCTGCGCCAGATCATGCAGCAGTACGCCCACGGCAAGCGCGACGACCTGGCCTACCGCCTGGCCCGGCGTAACGCCCACAACGCCGACGCGGCACTGTCCACCACCCTGGCCAACATGCTCATGGAGCCGGGGCACTTCCGCAAGGAAGCCGACGTCGGTTTCCGCTTCCTGGTACTGTCGCATACCTTGCTCAGCTACCTCTCCGGGCTGGGCGCGCACCGCGATACCGCCTTGCCGGCGGAGGTGCAGGAACAATTGATCGAAGGTGCCGGGCAAAGCCTGGCCAGCAGCCTGGACGAGATCGCCAATGGCCTGGCCGCGCGGTCGCCGGTGGCGATTCACAGTGATGCCGAAGAGGCGCTGGCCAATACCCTGGAGCAGATGCCGGAAGAGCTGGACGAGCACCAACGCCTGGTGCAGACGCAGCTGGCGTTGATCTGCCGGCAATTGGCACCCCTGCGGACCTTGGCAGCGCACCTGATCAAGGAAGGTGCCCCGGGCTGATTGTTGTGCGGCCCGTACAGGCGCCAGGGGTCAGAAACCATACTGGCGCAGCAGCCGCGCATAGCTGCCATCGGCCTTCATCGCCGTAATCGCCCGTTCGAACCGCTCGACGATCCGTGCATGCTCGGGATGCTTCAAGCTGACCAGGATGTGCAGGGTGTTCTCTCCCAGCGGCGGTTCCACCAGCATCACTGCGTCACGCACCGCCTGCGGTTCGCGCTGCAGGTTGTAACGGGCCACGTACTCCTCTTCCACTGCCAGGTCCACCCGACCTGCTGCCAGCATGCGCACCGCCGAGGAAAAGTTGCGCACCGGCACTTTGTGCAGCTGGGCGTCGTTGTCGAACTCCGGGGAATAGGCGTATCCACGCACCACCGCAATACTGTAGGGGTACAAATCGGATTGGCGTTCATGGCGGAACGCCTCGCCCTTGCGCTGCAGCAGGCGAATGCGGTTATTCAGGTAGGGGGAGGAAAACTGCCCGATACGTTCACGCGAATCGTTGTACCAGGCGTTGATCAGCACGTCGTAGCGCCCTTCGCCTATGCCGAGCAACGCCCGCGCCCACGGCACCTCTTCGAACTCGCTGGTATAGCCGGCCCGGGTCAGCGCGGTGGTGACAATACTGGTCGCCAGGCCGCCGCCCGGCATACCGGCGTCGGTGAACGGTGGCCAGTTGTCTGCCACCAGGCGCAGCTTGTCCAGACCCAGGGCGGGAGTTGCCAGCATCATTGCCAGTAATCCCAGAACACATAGCAGTGGCCGCATGCTCAAGTCCTTTTCGCAATGAGGGAGCACACATTGTCAGCGCGGTCTTCTTTGCAACTGCCGATGAGATTACACAAAGCGCGTGTGCAGGACAGCGGCCAATAGTGTCATTTAGCCTCTATTTTGGCCGAAGCCCATATCCAGCAGGCGACATTGCGCATACGGCGCGGATTGTTCAGGGGTAACCCAGCACTTCCCGAATCTGCCGCAGGTGGCGGATGATCCACTGCTTGTCGATCGCCCCCCAGTCATGAATACGGTAGTGCCCGGCGTGATTGCGCGCGCCTGCCTGCTGCTCGAACTCGCAGACGATATCCAGGTCGGCCAGCGCGGCGATGGTGTCCTGGGCGGTACGCCGTGGCATGCCGGTGGCCTCCATCAGGGCGGGCACGCTGGTCGCGGTCTGGCTGTCGATCAGCCAGGCCACGTACAGACGGCGGTAGAAGCTGCTCTTGGTCTTGCTCACTTCCATGCTGCATGGTCCTTAACAGTTGCCCGGCAGCTCCCGATAGGTCAGGTAGACGCGCAGGTCGAATTCCAGTTGGTGGTAGTCCGGCTCCATGTGCTGGCAGAGCTGGTAGAACGCCTTGTTGTGATCACGCTCGCGCAGGTGTGCCAGTTCGTGCACCACGATCATGCGCAAGAACTGCGGCGCTGCCTCCTTGAACAGCAAGGCAATGCGGATTTCCTTCTTCGCCTTGAGCTTGCCGCCCTGCACCCTGGACACCGCCGTGTTCAGGCCCAGGGCCCGGTGGGTCAGGTCGAGGCGATTGTCGAACAGCACCTTGTCCAGGTTCGGCGCGCTGCGCAGGTATTGCTGGCGCAGGTCCTGGGCATAGCCGTACAGCGCCTTGTCGCTTTGTACATCATGGCGGTCAGGGTAGCGGCGCTGCAGATACTCGCCCAGGCGGTCGCTGTCGATCATCTGCCGCACCTGCTGCTGCAGGTGCGGGGGGTAGGCTTGCAGGTAACGTAATACAGTCATGGCGCGGCTTTCGGTATGGCGAATGCCGATTCTAGCCAATCAAGGCTGGGGCCAGGAGAAAATCGCCGGGAAACTGCTGGCATCCGCTGCCGTCATCGGGTAAGCCACCAGGAAACCCTGCACGTACTGACAACCATTGGCCTTCAGCCAGGCCGCCTGAACCGGGGTTTCCACGCCTTCGGCGATCACCGTGATGCGGTAGTCGGCGCACAGGCTGATAACGCTGCGCACCAGCGCGGCATCCACCGCCGAGTCGGGCAGGCGCGCCACCAGGTGGCGGTCGAGTTTGAGCGTATCGATCGGCAGGTCGCGCAACATGCGCAACGAACAGTCGCCAGCACCAAAATCGTCCAGCGCTACCCGGACACCCAGTTCGCGCAAACGGTGGATCTGTTTCACCGCCGCATCGATGTTGTACATCAACGAAGTTTCCGCCACTTCCACTTCCAGCTGCGTCGGGTCCAGCTGGTACAGCTGGATTACCCGCTGCAATTCCTCGACCAGGCCCGGCATGACGAATTGCGCACGGCTCAGGCTGATTCCCAGCACCAGGTCTGCGGCAAAGCGCTGGCACCAGGCCTGGCGCTGGGCCGCACCCTGACGGTAGATCCAGCTGGCCAGGCGGTTGATCAGGCGCGCTTCCTCCAGCAGCGGAATGAACAACCCCGGCGGCACATCGCCAACACTGGGGTGCTGCCAGCGCAGCAACGCCTCGAAACCACGCAGGTGACCGTCAGCGAAGGCGACCTGCGGCTGGTACACCAGGGTGAAGTCCTGCTGCTCGATAGCCGCGCGCACGCTGTCTTCCAGCATCAGTCGTGACCGCGCCCGGCCATTGAGTTCCTGGTCGTAGAAGCGGTACTGCTGGCGCCCCGCCTGCTTGGCCGCATACATCGCCGCATCGGCAGCACGCAACAGGCCTTCGACGTTGGCGCCGCAGTCCGGGTAGGTGGCGATACCGATGCTGACCCCAAGGCACACATCGAAGCCGTCCACCTCGTGGCTGATGGACACGCGTTCGAGCAGCCGCTCGGCATACCGCCCGGCCTGCTCCGGATAGGGCAGGCCGTCGAACAGCGCGGTGAATTCATCGCCGCCCATGCGCGCGAGCAGCGCCTCGCTGCCCAGGCAGTCCTTGAGCTGCTCGGCGACCCAGCGCAACACCCGGTCACCGGCGTCGTGGCCAAGCGAGTCGTTGATGCGCTTGAAGCCGTCCAGGTCCATGTACATCAATGCCTGCGACTTGTCCGAGCGCTCGTTGCGCAACAGCGCGCCTTCGGCGGCCTGGTAGAAACCGCGGCGGTTGAGCAGGCCGGTAAGCGGGTCGGTCACGGCCTGGTACTCCAGCTGCTGGTGCAGGTTGCGCACCACCGACATGTCCAGCACCGTCACCACCACGGCCTGCTGGTCGACCGGCAGCGGTGCGCAGGACAACGCCACGGGCAACAGCTCAGCGCCAGAGGTGCGCAGTTGGGCATCATGCACACGGAAGATCTGCCTGCCCAGGTAGGCCTGGTAGAAGCCCGAGTCCTCCCACGAGCTGGCATTGGCCAGTTGCACCAGATCGAGCAGGCGGGCGCCCTGCAGCTGTGCTACCGGCGTGGACAACAGGTTGGATATGGCCGGGTTGGCAAAGCTGATGATGCCCTGCGCATCCACCACCAGGATGCCCTCGGCGGCGTTTTCCAGGATCGACGCATTGAACGCCGTGGCCGCTTCCAGCTCGCGGGTCAGGCGTTGCAGCATGCGCCGGTTACGCTGCTGCTCGAGCAGGGCCTGGACCTTGGGCTTGAGGATCTGTGGGTCGAACGGCTTGAACATGTAGTCCACGGCGCCGCTGGCATAGCCTTTGAGCACGGCCGCTTCGGACTGTTCGTTGGCGGTGAGGAAGATGATCGGCGTCAGCCGGGTACGCTGGCTGCCGCGCATCAGCCGGGCGACTTCGAAGCCATCCATTTCCGGCATCTGTACATCCAGCAAGACCAGATCGACTTCATGTTCGAGCAATGCGTTCAAGGCTTCCATACCCGAACTTGCCGTTAACACCTGCCAATCCTGACGGGCCAGCAACGCCCGCATGCTGATGAGGTTCTCGGGGTAATCGTCTACCACCAGGAGAACCGAATTGCCATCCAGTGGCTGTGGTAGAGCGTGAGCGCCATCCATGCTGCTTCTCTATTATGTGACCGACTTCAAAATACACTTGGATCCATTAGTACTCTAGCTCTACGCGAATAACACGCAATGCAATCAGAACGCTATCAGGGACTTAACTGTACCGTAGCCGACTAACGGTCGGTTCGCCGTGGTTTATCCAGCGCCTGTGGGCCGAGCCTGTACGGCAGCAGCAATATTCTGAACGCGAAAAATGAAAAACCCGCATTTCTGCGGGTTTTTCGTGTTGCCAGTCGATCAGTTGACCTTGGCGGCCAGTTCGCCCTTGGCATAGCGCTGGAACATGCCTTCCAGGGAGATCGGCTTGATCTTCGAGGCATTGCCGGCGGTGCCGAAAGCTTCGTAGCGGGCGATGCACACGTCACGCATGGCCTTCACGGTCTCGGCGAAGAACTTGCGTGGGTCGAACTCGCTCGGGTGCATGGCCATGTGGCGGCGGATGGCACCGGTGGAAGCCAGACGCAGGTCAGTGTCGATGTTGACCTTGCGCACGCCGTACTTGATGCCTTCGACGATTTCCTCGACCGGCACACCATAGGTTTCCTTGATGTCGCCGCCGTACTGGTTGATGATCGCCAGCCACTCTTGCGGTACCGAGGACGAACCGTGCATCACCAGGTGGGTGTTGGGGATGCGCTTGTGGATTTCCTTGATGCGGTCGATCGCCAGCACGTCACCGGTTGGTGGCTTGGTGAATTTGTAGGCACCGTGGCTGGTACCGATGGCGATCGCCAGGGCGTCGACCTGGGTCTTCTTGACGAAGTCCGCAGCCTCTTCAGGGTCGGTCAGCATCTGGCTGTGGTCCAGCACGCCTTCGGCGCCGATGCCGTCTTCTTCACCGGCCATGCCGGTTTCCAGCGAACCCAGGCAGCCCAGCTCGCCTTCTACCGAAACGCCGCAGGCGTGAGCCATGGCCACGGTCTGCTGGGTAACCCGGACGTTGTACTCGTAGTCGGTCGGGGTCTTGCCGTCCTCACCCAGCGAGCCGTCCATCATCACCGAGCTGAAGCCCAGCTGGATCGAACGCTGGCAGACGTCAGGGCTGGTGCCGTGGTCCTGGTGCATGCACACCGGGATGTGCGGGAATTCTTCGATGGCAGCCAGGATCAGGTGACGCAGGAACGGCGCGCCGGCGTATTTGCGCGCACCGGCCGAAGCCTGGACGATCACCGGCGAGTCGGTCTTGTCGGCCGCTTCCATGATGGCGCGCATCTGCTCGAGGTTGTTGACGTTGAAAGCTGGTACGCCGTAACCGAACTCGGCGGCGTGGTCCAGCATCTGGCGCATGCTAATGAGTGCCATGGTGTATCTCTCTCCCGACAAGCGTCGTTTGTTTCGTGCAAGCCTGCCGCAGGGGCGGTTGCTGTTCAAGTAGTGTGGGCCACCCTCGCGGCCCGGCCAGTCACGGTGCCTTGCAGCCCCGCCCAATCAGATCGTTGGTCGCCACCCAATACACCAGGCCCTCTTCGCCCTTGGTATGGAAGGCCAGCATGCCATCGCTGTACAGCGCACCCGATGCACCGGGCTCGGCCTTGAGCCGGTAGACCTGGTCGCCGCCACCCAGGCGCACATCGACCTGGTCACGTTGCGCATCGGCGAAGCGCCACAGCACTTCAGCCTGGCTGTCGCAGACCCAACGGGTCCAGTCATCCGCCGGGGCGGGCTGCGCCGGCTGCAGCAGCGAGCATCCTGCCAGTGTCGCCAGGGCCGTCACGGCCAAAAGCGCTTTCATTCAGCTTCCTCGATTTGGGGCTACTGTGCAGCCCGCGAAGGGCCGCACAGCGGGCCCTACCTCAAGACCACAAATCAGCCTTCAGGTTGCCTGTTACCCGATCAAGGGCAACCCGGCGCCTTGCGCTGGTGGTCTTCGTCGTACTTTTCCAGGCCTTCCGGGCCCACGCGCTTGCTGATGACCGGCACGGTCTCGGCTTGCCACTCGGACTGGTAGCAGCCGCCCTTGGGCGGTTGCGCCGGGTCGCTGTCGGAGGCCGGGCTGCCGGCGCAGGCGCTCAGCAGGCCAGCCAGCATCATCACAGGCAATTGCTTGACCATCAGGCCACTCCCTTTGCCAAGCGCCGGCGTCATCAGGCCTTGGCCCGCTCTTCCAGAATTGCCACGGCCGGCAGGACCTTGCCCTCGACGAACTCGAGGAAGGCGCCCCCACCGGTAGAAATGTAGGAGATATCGGCGCCAACGCCATACTTGTCGATCGCCGCCAGGGTGTCACCGCCGCCAGCGATGGAGAATGCGGCGCTATCGGCGATGGCCTTGGCCAGCACCTTGGTGCCATTGCCGAACTGGTCGAACTCGAACACACCGACCGGGCCGTTCCACAGGATGGTTTTCGACGACTTCAGCAGCTCGGCGAAGTTGGCAGCGGTTTGCGGGCCGATGTCCAGGATCATGTCGTCGGCGGCAACCTCGGCAATGGCCTTGACGGTGGCTTCGGCGCTTTCGGCAAATTCCTTGGCAACCACCACGTCGACCGGCAGCGGCACGCTGACCTTGGCAGCGATGGCCTTGGCCGTGTCGACCAGGTCAGGCTCGTACAGCGACTTGCCCACTGGGTGGCCAGCGGCGGCGAGGAAGGTGTTGGCGATGCCGCCGCCGACGATCAGCTGGTCGCAGACTGCGCTCAGGCTGTTCAGCACGTCCAGCTTGGTGGACACCTTGGAGCCGGCAACGATGGCGGCCATCGGCTTGGCCGGGGCTTTCAGGGCCTTGCCCAGGGCGTCCAGCTCGGCTGCCAGCAGCGGGCCGGCAGCAGCGACCTTGGCGAACTTGGCAACACCGTGGGTCGAGCCTTCGGCGCGGTGGGCGGTACCGAAAGCGTCCATGACGAACACGTCGCACAGGGCGGCGTACTTCTGCGCCAGCTCGTCGGCGTTCTTCTTCTCGCCCTTGTTGAAGCGCACGTTCTCGAACAGCACCAGGGAACCGGCCTGGACCTTGATACCTTCGAGGTAGTCGGCAACCAGCGGCACTTCACGGCCCAGGGCCTTGCTCAGGTAGTCGGCAACTGGCTTGAGGCTGTTCTCGGCCGAAAATTCACCTTCGGTCGGACGGCCCAGGTGCGAGCAGACCATTACCGCCGCGCCCTTCTCCAGGGCCAGCTTGATGGTCGGCAGCGCTGCCAGGATACGCGCATCGCTGGCAACCACACCGTCCTTCACAGGCACGTTGAGGTCTTCGCGGATCAGTACGCGTTTACCTTGCAGGTCGAGGTCGGTCATCTTCAACACGGTCATGAATGCAGTCCTTCAGGGCTGTTTGTTGCGGGTGGGGTGGACGACGTGCAGATAGTGTTCGGCAACGTCGAGCATACGGTTGGCAAACCCCCATTCGTTGTCGAACCAGGCCAGCAGGTTCACCAGGCGCGGGCCGGAAACACGGGTCTGGCTGGCATCGACGATCGCCGAATGCGGGTCATGGTTGAAATCACAGCTGGCATGCGGCAACTCGGTATAGGCCAGCAAGCCTTTCAGCGGGCCTTCCAGCGCCGCCTCGCGCAACACCCGGTTGACCTCGGCCGCACTGGTATCACGGGCAGTCTGCAGGGTGATGTCCAGGCACGAGACGTTGACGGTCGGTACGCGTACCGCTTTGGCCTGGATTCGCCCGGCAAGTTCCGGGAGCAGGCGTTCGATGCCACGCGCCAGACCAGTGGACACCGGGATCACCGATTGAAAGGCGGAACGCGTGCGGCGCAGGTCTTCGTGGTGATAGGCGTCGATCACCGGCTGGTCGTTCATTGCCGAGTGGATGGTGGTGATCTGCACGTACTCGATACCGAACGCCTGGTCCAGCACGCGCAGCAGCGGCACGCCGCAATTGGTGGTGCACGAGGCGTTCGACACCAGGCGCTCACGGCCGGTCAGGCAGGCCTGGTTGATGCCGTAGACCACGGTGGCGTCGACATCGGCCTCACTGGCCATCGGCTGCGAGAACAGCACCCGCGGTGCACCAGCGTCGAGGAAGCGCTGGCCATCGGCGCGGGTGTGGTAGGCGCCGGAGCACTCCAGCACCAGGTCGATGCCCAGGGCGGCCCAGTCGATGCCTTCCGGGGTGGCACTGCGCATTACCTTCACGCAATCGCCATTGATATGCAGACAGTCGCCATCGACCTTCACCTCACCGGGAAAACGCCCGTGGGTGGAGTCGAAGCGTGTCAGGTATTCCAGGCTGGCCTGGTCGGCCAGGTCGTTCAGCGCGACGATCTCGAAACCGGCCTTCGCCCCCCGCTCAAACAGCGCGCGCAGGACACAGCGGCCAATACGGCCATAACCGTTGAGTGCAACTTTGTAGGGACGCGGGTGGGACATTCGTTGGCTCGCTAACGCATGATGGCTGTTGGGGCCGCGTTGCGGCCCATCGCGACACAAGGCCGCGCCTACAAGGGGCTGCATGCGCAGTACCCTGTAGGCGCGGCCCTGTATCGCGATGGAGGGCAAAGCCCTCCCCTTGCACGACCTGGAGGACGTCACCGCCCTCCATCTTCACATCAGTCTTCCAGCAGCTCTTCGGCAGTACCGAGGATGTTCTCGACGGTGAAGCCGAACTCTTCGAACAGAGCCGAAGCCGGCGCCGACTCACCGTAGGTGGTCATGCCGATGACGCGACCTTCCAGGCCAACGTACTTGTACCAGAAGTCGGCATGGGCGGCTTCGATGGCAATGCGCGCACCCACTTCCAGCGGCAATACCGACTGCTTGTAGGCAGCGTCCTGGGCATCGAACACGCTGGTGCACGGCATGGAAACCACACGCACCTTGCGGCCTTGCTCGGTCAGCTTGTCGAACGCCTGAACCGCCAGGCCCACTTCCGAACCGGTGGCGATCAGGATCAGCTCAGGCTCGCCGGCGCAGTCCTTGAGCACGTAGCCGCCGCGGCTGATGGCGGCGATCTGCTGGGCGTCACGCGCCTGGTGCTGCAGGTTCTGGCGCGAGAAGATCAGTGCCGAAGGGCCGTCCTTGCGCTCCAGGGCGTATTTCCAGGACACGGCGGATTCTACCGCGTCGGCCGGGCGCCAGGTGTCCAGGTTCGGCGTGCTGCGCAGGCTGGTCAGCTGCTCGATCGGCTGGTGGGTCGGGCCGTCTTCGCCCAGGCCGATGGAGTCGTGGGTATAGACGTGGATCACCCGCTGCTTCATCAGCGCCGACATGCGCACGGCGTTGCGGGCGTATTCCATGAACATCAGGAAGGTCGCGCCGTAAGGCACCAGGCCACCGTGCAGGGCAACGCCGTTCATGATGGCGGTCATGCCGAACTCGCGCACACCGTAGAACACGTAGTTGCCGCTGGCATCGTTGGCTTCGACACCCTTGCAGCCCTTCCACAGGGTCAGGTTGGAGCCGGCCAGGTCAGCCGAACCGCCGAGGAACTCGGGCAGCAGTGGGCCGAAGGCATTCAGGGCGTTCTGGCTGGCCTTGCGGCTGGCGATGGTTTCGCCCTTGGCCGCCACTTCGTTGATGTAGGCCTGGGCCTTCTCGCTGAAGTCGGCCGGCAGCTCGCCGGCAGCACGACGCTGGAACTCGGCAGCCAGCTCCGGATAAGCCTTGGCATAGGCCTCGAAACGCTGGTTCCACTCGGCTTCAGCCTTGGCACCGGCGGCCTTGGCGTCCCACTCGGCGTAGATGTCGGCCGGGACTTCGAACGGGCCGTGGTTCCAGTTCAGCGCCTGGCGGGCCAGGGCGATTTCGTCGTTGCCCAGTGGTGCGCCGTGGCAGTCTTCCTTGCCCTGCTTGTTCGGCGAGCCGAAACCGATGATGGTCTTGCAGCAGATCAGGGTCGGACGATCGCTCTTGCGGGCGGTCTCGATGGCGGTCTTGATCTCGTCGGCGTCATGGCCGTCGACATTGCGGATCACCTGCCAGTTGTACGCTTCGAAGCGCGCTGGGGTGTTATCGGTGAACCAGCCGTGCACTTCGCCGTCGATGGAGATGCCGTTGTCATCATAGAAGGCGATCAGCTTGTTCAGGCCAAGGGTGCCGGCCAGCGAGGCGACTTCGTGGGAAATGCCTTCCATCATGCAACCGTCGCCAAGGAACACGTAGGTGTTGTGGTCGACGATGTTGTGGCCGTCACGGTTGAACTGGGCGGCCAGCACTTTCTCCGCCAGGGCGAAGCCCACGGCGTTGGCGATACCCTGGCCGAGCGGGCCGGTGGTGGTCTCGACGCCCGGGGTGTAGCCGTATTCCGGGTGGCCCGGGGTACGGCTGTGCAGCTGGCGGAAGGCCTTGAGGTCGTCGATCGACAGGTCGTAGCCGGTCAGGTGCAGCAGCGAGTAGATCAGCATCGAACCGTGGCCGTTGGACAGCACGAAGCGGTCGCGGTCGACGAAATTCGGGTTGCTCGGGTTGTGCTTCAGATAGTCGCGCCAAAGCACTTCGGCGATATCCGCCATGCCCATGGGGGCACCTGGGTGGCCGCTGTTGGCCTTTTGCACGGCATCCATGCTGAGGGCACGAATGGCGTTGGCACGTTCACGACGGCTGGGCATCGCTGATCTCCTGGGGGCTTGAATAGGTGGTGTCACGAAAAAGGCGGCCATTTTCGCCCACTGGGGGGGCTTGGGGCAATGACGTATGGTCGCAGTCGGGGGATTTTCCTGTGATCGGGCTTCAATTCGGGGCAAAACCGGGCGAACCGTCCCGCTCATCACCCAATATCAAAACTTTTTGATATTGCCCTTGCTAGGGCAACGATGCCTGTCTAGACTGCCGCCCCATGAACCTTCGTGCGCAATTGATCCCCGAGCAATGCGAAGCATTGGCTGCCTTGTGCAAAGCCAGTGGCGACGCGTTGCGCCTGAACGTGTTGCGCGCCCTGGCCAACGACTCGTTCGGCGTGCTGGAACTGGCGCAGATCTTCGGCGTTGGCCAATCGGGCATGAGCCACCACCTGAAGGTGCTGGCCCAGGCCGAGCTGGTCGCCACCCGCCGCGAAGGCAACGCCATCTTCTACCGCCGTGCCCTGCCCGACAGCTTGCGCCTGGGCGGCAGGCTGCATGCGGCACTGCTCGAAGAGGTCGACGACCTGGCCCTGCCAGCCGAGGTGCAAGCGCGCATTGCCCAGGTACAGCAACGTCGTGCCGCCACCAGCCAGGATTTCTTCCTGCGTGTGGAAGAGAAGTTTCGCGCCCAGCAGGACCTGATCGCCGGCCTGCCGCAGTATCGCGAAAGCCTGCTGGCGCTGCTCGACAAGCTGAATTTCGACCCGGCCGCCAGTGCCCTGGAGGTCGGCCCCGGTGACGGCGGCTTCCTGCCAGACCTGGCACGCCGCTTTGCCCGGGTCACCGCGCTGGACAACAGCCCGACCATGCTCGAACTGGCACGCCAGGTCTGCGAACGTGAACGTCTGGGTAATGTAAACCTGCAGTTGGCCGATGCACTGGGTGCAACGGATGTGGAAGCCGACTGCGTTGTGCTGAACATGGTCCTGCACCATTTCAGCGATCCGGCCCTGGCCCTGCGCCAGCTGGCCAAACGGGTGAAGGCAGGCGGCAGCCTGCTGGTCACCGAACTGTGCAGCCATGACCAGGGCTGGGCGCGGGAAGCCTGCGGCGACCTCTGGCTCGGTTTTGAACAGGACGACCTGGCCCGTTGGGCCACGGCAGCCGGGCTGGCCCCGGGGGACAGCCTGTACGTGGGCTTGCGTAACGGTTTCCAGATCCAGGTCCGCCATTTTCAGCGGACGGCTGGCGACATACACCATCGGTAAATTTCAGGAACCTTCGAGATGAGCGAATACTCCCTTTTCACCTCCGAGTCCGTGTCCGAAGGGCATCCGGACAAGATCGCCGACCAGATTTCGGACGCCGTCCTTGATGCCATCATCGCCCAGGACAAATACGCCCGCGTAGCCTGCGAAACCCTGGTCAAGACCGGTGTTGCCATCATCGCCGGCGAAGTCACCACTTCGGCCTGGGTCGACCTCGAAGACCTGGTGCGCAAGGTCATCATCGATATCGGCTACAACAGCTCCGACGTCGGGTTCGACGGCGCCACCTGCGCCGTGATGAACATCATCGGCAAGCAGTCGGTGGACATCGCCCAGGGCGTGGACCGCTCCAAGCCGGAAGACCAGGGCGCGGGTGACCAGGGCCTGATGTTCGGCTATGCCAGCAACGAAACCGAAGTACTGATGCCGGCACCGATCTGCTTCTCGCACCGTCTGGTCGAGCGCCAGGCCGAAGCGCGCAAGTCCGGCCTGCTGCCATGGCTGCGCCCGGACGCCAAGTCGCAGGTCACCTGCCGTTACGAAAACGGCAAGGTGGTCGGCATCGACGCCGTGGTGCTGTCGACCCAGCACAACCCTGAGGTTTCGCAGAAAGACCTGCAGGAAGCGGTGATGGAGCTGATCGTCAAGCACACCCTGCCGGCCGAATTGCTGCACAAGGGTACCCAGTACCACATCAACCCGACTGGCAGCTTCATCATCGGTGGCCCGGTGGGTGACTGCGGCCTGACCGGGCGCAAGATCATCGTCGACTCCTACGGCGGCATGGCCCGCCACGGTGGTGGCGCGTTCTCCGGCAAGGACCCGTCCAAGGTCGACCGCTCCGCCGCCTACGCTGGCCGTTACGTGGCCAAGAACATCGTTGCCGCCGGCCTGGCCGAACGTTGCGAGATCCAGGTTTCCTACGCCATCGGCGTGGCCCAGCCGACCTCCATCTCGATCAACACCTTCGGTACCGGCAAGGTTTCCGATGACAAGATCGTCCAGCTGGTGCGCGAGTGCTTCGACCTGCGTCCATACGCCATCACCACCATGCTCGACCTGCTGCACCCGATGTACCAGGAAACCGCCGCCTACGGCCACTTCGGTCGTACCCCGCAACAGAAGACTGTCGGCGACGACACCTTCACCACCTTCACCTGGGAGCGTACCGACCGCGCCCAGTCGCTGCGTGACGCTGCCGGCCTGTAACTTTTCCTGCAGCGCTGGGCAAAAGCCCCTGCCGAGTAATCGGCAGGGGCTTTTTTTTTGACATATTGGCTGACAAACGCTGCATGGCTGCCCGTGCGCTGGCTGCCTAGGCTGGGAGTTCCCACCCGCCATGCAAGGATGCTGGCCATGCCGCTAATGCTGTTGTTCGCCCTCCTGCTGATGTTCCATACCCCAGTAACCTGGGCCGCATAGTGCCCCGACTGGCACCCGCAACAAATCGACAGTGAAGTGGCCCAGCTGCGTGCCACCCTCGCCCGCTGGGACGACCATTACCATCGCCAGGGCGTTGCGCTGGTGCCCGACGAACTGTATGACCAGAGCCGCTTGCGGCTGACGCATCTGCAGCAATGCTTCGGCCTGGCGAGCGCCCAGTCGCCGCTGGCCAGCGCTCGCGGCCCGCTCCCCCACCCAGTGCCGCATACCGGCGTCGACAAGCTGCCCGACCGGCGGGCGGTGGAACGCTGGATGTCCGGGAAGACCGGCGTATGGGTACAGCCCAAGGTCGATGGCGTTGCGGTTTCGCTCATATACAGGCAGGGCCGACTGGTGCAGGTGATCAGCCGCGGAGATGGCGTGCAGGGGCACGACTGGAGTCGCCACATACCACAGCTTGGCGCGATCAACCGGCAGTTGCCCGTGGCCATCGACCTGCAGTTGCAGGGCGAACTTTACCTGCGCCGGGAGGCGCATGTGCAAGCTGAGGCGGGCAGTGTCAATGCCCGCGGTACGGTGGCCGGGCTGCTGGCCCGCAAGCAGCTGGAGGACGAGCAAGGCGAGAGCATCGGCCTGTTCGTGTGGGACTGGCCGCACGGCCCCGAGCAGCAGGCCGAACGCCTCGCGCAACTGGCAAAATTGGGCTTCACGCACAGTCAGCCATACACCGTTGCCATCGCCACAGCGGACGATGCAGCGCACTGGCGCGAGCACTGGTACCGCTCGCCCTTGCCCTTTGCCACCGATGGCGTGGTGCTGCGCCAGGGCAGCCGGCCACCGGCCGAACGTTGGCAGGCCAAGGCCCCCTACTGGATCGCCGCGTGGAAATACCCCTACACGCAGGCCCTGGCCGAAGTGCGCGCAGTACGCTTCCGCGTCGGCCGCACTGGCAGGATCACGCCGGTACTGCATCTGTTGCCGGTTACTCTCGATGACCGCCGGATTAGCCAGGTGAGCCTGGGTTCGCTGGCCCGCTGGTTCCAGCTCGACATCCGCCCCGGTGACCAAGTGGCCGTCAGCCTTGCCGGGCTGACCATCCCGCGCCTGGAGCAAGTGGTGCACCGCGCTGTCGAGCGCACGCCGGTATCCGCGCCGGCGCCCGGCGAACATCACGCACACAGCTGCTGGCAGGCCAGCGAGGGCTGCGAGGAACAGTTTGTCGCTCGCCTTGCCTGGCTCAGCGGCAAGCAGGGGCTGGCTTTGCCGCGCACCGGCCCTGGCACATGGCGCCGACTGGTAACGGCCGGGCTGGTGACTTCGATGACCGACTGGTTGCACCTGGATGGCGAGCGCCTGGGCCAGGTAGCGGGTATCAGCGAGGCGACGGCTACGCAGTTGCAGACCAGTTTCGACGCCGCCCGCTCACGGCCCTTTGCGCAATGGTTGCGCGCGCTCGGCGCGCCCACACCGACAGGCTTGCAAGTGACCGGTGGCTGGCAGGACCTGGCGGCGCGCACAGGTCGCGAATGGCAAGCCTTGCCCGGCATAGGCGAAAAGCGTGCGCAGCAGCTTGCCGAGTTCTTTGCCAGCGCCGAGGTTCAGGCCATTGCCAGGCAATTGGCCAAGGCAGGAATCGACGGTTTCCGGATCGACGGGCATGGCATCGAGCAATGAATTTTTACCAATTTACCTGTGGGGATAAACCGAGATTCCACCGGAAAAACCCGACAAGGGTTCCTAAAAGGGCAAAACCAAGGCAGGATTTCCCCCAACTTTTGCTGCCCCGCCCCGTCAAGGAGGCTTTTCATGAAACGTATTTCGACCCTTTTCCTGCTCTCGACACTTGGCCTGGCCGCTGGCACTGCCCAGGCAGCCCAGCCGGATGCCGGCCTGACCGGCTGCGCCGCCAAGCGCAGCGCCATCGAGAACCAGCTGAAGATTGCCCGCGACCATGGCAACACCGGCCAGGTCACAGGGCTGGAAGAGGCGTTGCGCGGGGTCGACAATTGCACCGATGCCGGCCTGCGCAAGGAACGTGAGCAAAAGGTGCTCGACGCCCGTCACGAAGTGGCACAACGGGAAAAGGACTTGAAGAAAGCCGAGAAGAAAGGCGACTCGGAGAAAATCAACAAGCGCAAGGACAAGCTGGCCGAGTCGCGCAAGGAATTGCAGGAAGCGGTGGAGGACCTGGACCGCTAAGGCCAGCGGCAAACGCGATCACTGCAGGCGCGGCCTTGTGTCGCGCCTGCAGACAGAGCCATGCAAGCCATCAATGATTACGAAATTCGCTATGACAGGCCTTGCACGCCGCTTCGACCTTGTCCATCGGCGCCTTCAACTGCGCAGCATCGAGCGGCTGACTACGGCTGATATCGGCCAGTTCGCCTGTGACGCCTTCCAGCTGCCGGGCCAGGTCGTGAAAGCGTGCCTGGCGTTCCCATACCTCGGCGCGAGCGCTGCTGTCGCCACCATCACGCACCTGTGGAAAGTGTTGCCAGGGCTGGTGCGCGAGGTTGTCCAGCTTCTGAGCACCGTCGGCGAACTTCACCCCATCGAAAGGCAGCCGGCCACGCAACATGCCGCCCAGGTCTTCGCTGGTTCTGAGCATGTCCTTGAAGATTACCTTGCGCTTGCCCAGCGGCGAGTTGGGGTCGACCCGGTCGCAACCACTCAAGGCGCCGCCCAGGGCCAATGCTGCCAGCAGAACAACGGTCAATCGCTTCAACATCACACTCACTTCGGCCTGCGCAAATGGGCGGCCAGTATCGCTGCCCGCGGGCCAAAGACCAATAGCCACATGAAATACAGGGGTGAATATTCATCTTCGCCCATGACAGGAATGCACACATGAAATCAGCCCTGCGCCATCTGGCCTGGACGCTCCCGGTGCTGGCTTTGCTGGCCGGCTGCAACGGCGGCGAGAACGCCAAGCCGGAGCCCCACGCCATTGCCACCTACGTCCCGGCCACCTGGAATGACCTGCCGGCAGTCAGCGACGAAGACTTGCTGGCCGGCTTCTATGCCTGGCGCAGCGGTTGCGAGAAGCTCGCGCGCGACCCGGTGTGGGCCGCCACCTGCGAAGCCGCCGGCAGTGCCACGGCCAGCGCCGCCCAGGTGCGCACATTCCTTGAGCAGAACCTGGAGGTATACGGCCTGCGCTCCGCCGAGAACAACGCCCATGGCCTGATTACCGGCTACTACGAACCGGTCTACCCCGGCAGCCTCAAGCAATCGGCAACCAACCACGTGCCGGTCTACGGTATTCCCGATGACATGATCGTGGTCGACCTGGCCAGCGTGTACCCCGAGCTCAAGGGCAAGCGCCTGCGCGGGCGCCTCGACGGGCGGGTGCTCAAGCCTTACGACACCGCCGAGGTCATCAACCGCAACGGCGTAAAGGCACCGGTGCTGGCCTGGCTGACCGACCCTATGGACCTGCAATTCTTGCAGGTGCAGGGTTCCGGCAGGGTGCAACTGGAAGACGGCCGCCAGCTGCGCCTGGGCTACGCCGACCAGAACGGCCATCCATACCGGCCGATCGGGCGCTGGCTGGTGGAACAAGGCCAGCTGAAAAAGGAAGAAGTCAGCATGGGCGCCATTCACGCCTGGGCCCAGGCCAACCCGCAGCGGGTACCGGAGCTGCTTGCCAGCAACCCCAGCTACGTCTTCTTCAGCACCCGCCCCGACAGCAACGAAGGCCCGCGTGGTTCACTGAACGTGCCCCTGACCGCTGGGTACAGCGTAGCCATCGACCGCAAGGTGATTCCGCTGGGCAGCCTGCTCTGGCTATCCACCACCCGCCCGGACGCAACTCCGGTGGTACGCCCGGTGGCGGCTCAGGATACCGGAGGGGCAATTACGGGTGAGGTGCGGGCCGACCTGTTCTGGGGCACCGGGCCGGAAGCCGGGGAACTGGCCGGGAACATGAAGCAGCAAGGGCAGATCTGGATGCTGTGGCCCAAGGGC
Organism: Pseudomonas sp. LAM2023; assembly: GCF_016620375.1. Classification (NCBI taxonomy): domain Bacteria; kingdom Pseudomonadati; phylum Pseudomonadota; class Gammaproteobacteria; order Pseudomonadales; family Pseudomonadaceae; genus Pseudomonas; species Pseudomonas sp. LAM2023. The sequence continues at coordinate 313,539 of NZ_JAENHV010000015.1, forward strand.
AAGCCGTTGCCTGAAGTACCAAAGGTGCCTTGATCGGCGGTGGGCTCTTCGCGGGCTTGCCCGCGAATCAGGCCCCCCGGTTTTCAGATGGAAACTACAAAGAACGCCACGATCATCGCCATCCCGGCAAACCACACCAGCGAGCGCAGCACGGCCCAGTCCGCCAGGTAGCAGATGATGTAAAGCAAGCGGCTGGTGATGTACATCACCCCCAGCACATCCTGGGTCACCTGCTCGGCATTGCCGACGATATCGGCCACCAGCACCGCCGCGGCAAACGCCGGAAAGGCCTCGTAGCTGTTCTGCTGGGCGGCATGTGCACGGCGTGGCAGGCCGGAAAGCGTATCCAGGAAAGCGCGCGGGTCGTGGTTGTCTTTCAGGCCGAAACGGCCACTTACCTTGGCGATCAGCCCGCACAGGGGTGGCAGCACCAACGCGATCAAAATGCACCACAGGGCAACGGTCATAGGCAGGACTCCTTGTTCAGTCTCGAGGTCAAAGCTTCATTATCAACATGCCGGCCAACACCAGCCCGCAAGCTAGGAGTCTGGGCCGGCCAAAAGGTTCTTTGAGGTAGCGCATGCCCAGCACTACCACCAGGATCACGCTCAATTCCCGCAGTGCCGCCGCCTCAGCCACCGAGCCGAGGTGCATGGCCCACAGCACCAGGGCGTAACTGAGCAATACGCACAGCCCGACTGCCAGCCCCAGGCGCCACTGCAGGCGCCAGAACAGCACGAACGGCGCACGTCGCGCCACGCTGGCCAGCAATGGAAAGGGCCAGGCGCTGAGCAATGTCAGCCACACCAGGTAGTCCCAGGGCTTGCCCCACAGGCGCACGGCCTGGCCGTCAAACCAGGTGTAGCAGCCGATGCACAGGCCGATCAGGGCGACCACCGGTAGCATCGACCAGGGTAGCCGCTCACCGCCACCGCCCTGCCACAACAGGCAGGCCATGCCGCAGGGGATCAGCAGGATGCCGATGATCTGCTGCTGGCTCAGCGATTCGCCGGCAAAGGCCAGGGTCAGTGCCAGCACCACCAGGGGCGATAGCCCGCGCATCAGCGGGTAGACCAGCCCCAGATCGCCGACGCGGTAGGCCTGGATCAGCAGGAAGCGGTACAACTGCTCGGCCAACGCCGACGCCAGCAGCCAAGGCCAGACGCTGGCCGGCGGCACCTCGGCGAAGGCCACGGCAAGCACCGCGAAAGCCAGCGCCACCGTGTCCATGCTGGCGATCACCAGCAGGCGCTCACCACTGAATTTGATCAGGGTATTCCAGGTCGCATGCAGCAAGGCGGCGATCAGTACCAGGGAAGTTGCCAGCACACCGTTGGGTCCTTGTGACGTTTTCGAGGGATGAATATATAGCGTTGGTGGTCGGGTTGCCTGGGATGTGTTCGGCGCTGAAAATATCGTGACCTGCACCTCGCCGCCATAATTGCACCCTCCAGCTGTAAACACCCGGAACGCTTCCAGCAATTCTGGTCAAATCCTGTGCCCCGAAGCCCTCGCCAGATCATCAAAGAACTGCCCGAGCCATTCGGGTTATGACTTGGAAGCCACTGCTACAGGATTCGGGATGCTTGAACTAGTTGCCGCATTTATCTGCCTCACCACCCTCCTCACCTATGTGAATTACCGTTTCATCGGCCTGCCCCCCGCCATTGGCGTGATGGTTACGGCGCTGCTGTTCTCCCTGATGCTGCAGGGCCTGAGCCTGATCGGCTTCCCCGGCCTGGAAGCACGCGTCGAAGGGCTGATGAACCAGATCGACTTCAACGACCTGCTGATGCACTGGATGCTGGCCTTCCTGCTGTTCGCCGGCGCCTTGCACGTCAACCTCGCCGACCTGCGCAGCTACCGTTGGCCGATCGGCCTGCTGGCCACCGTCGGTGTGCTGATCGCCACCGTGGTCATCGGTTACCTGTCGCACTGGGTGTTCGCCCTGTTCGGCTGGCAGGTGCCACTGATCTACTGCCTGTTGTTCGGCGCCCTGATCTCGCCCACCGACCCGATCGCCGTGCTTGGCGCGCTGCGTACCGCCAATGCCTCCAAGCCGCTCAAGACCACCATTGTCGGCGAATCGCTGTTCAACGATGGCACCGCAGTGGTGGTGTTCACCGTGTTGCTCGGCATCATCCGCCTGGGCGAAACCCCGAGCATGACCGACACGGCGATCCTGTTCGCCCGCGAGGCCATCGGCGGGGTAGTGTTCGGCGGCCTGATCGGCTACGCCACCTACCGCATGATCAAGAGCGTCGAGCAGTACCAGGTGGAAGTGATGCTGACCCTGGCGTTGGTCATCGGTGGCTCGGCCATGTGCTACGAACTGCACGTTTCGGCGCCGATCGCCATGGTGGTGGCCGGCCTGATCATCGGCAACCTGGGACGCAACCTGGCAATGAACGACATGACCCGCCGCTACATGGACGGTTTCTGGGAGCTGATCGACGACATGCTCAATGCCCTGCTGTTCGCGCTGATCGGCCTGGAGCTGTTACTGCTGCCGTTCAACTGGCTGCACCTGGCAGCCGGTGGCGTGCTGGCCCTGGCGGTGCTGCTGTCGCGGCTACTGACCGTGGCCCCGGCGATCGTCCTGCTGCGGCGCTGGCGCCCGGTGCCCAAGGGCACGGTACGGGTGCTGACCTGGGGTGGCCTGCGCGGTGGGGTGTCGGTGGCCCTGGCGCTGTCGCTGCCTTTGGGCGAGGAACGTGACCTGCTGCTGTCGATCACCTACATCGTGGTGCTGTCGTCGATCCTGGTGCAGGGTTTGAGCATTGGCCGGGTGGTGCGCAAGGTCAGCGCCCAGCCATGAGGTTTTCGGGGCTGCTTTGCAGCCCCGAAATCGTCACTCCACCGCCGAATCCGGGAACTGGTCCTGGATATATTTGATCTCGGTGCGCCCGTGAGGCGCCGGCAGCCCGTCTTCGCCCAGGTTGACGAAGACCATCTTGTCGACGGTGAGAATGGCCTTGCGGGTGATCTTGTTGCGCACTTCGCACTTGAGGGTGATCGAGGTGCGGCCGAACTCGGTGGCGGTGATGCCAAGCTCGATGATGTCGCCCTGGCGCGAGGCACTGACGAAGTTGATTTCCGATATGTACTTGGTCACCACGCGCTGGTTGCCCAGCTGGACAATGGCGTAGATCGCCGCCTCTTCATCGATCCAGCGCAACAGGCTGCCACCGAACAGCGTGCCATTGGGGTTGAGGTCTTCGGGTTTAACCCATTTGCGGGTGTGAAAGTTCATCTGTACTCCTGACCTGCTTGGCTACGGTGTAGCAATGATGGCAGAGCGGTCGCTGTCGCTCCATTGAACATCGACTATCGTCGCGATTAATCGACAGAAAACCTTGGGCAAGCCAGCGGGCGCGGCTATAATCTCCGCCGCTTCACATGGTTGCCCACAGCGGTGCCATGCCCGCCACCCGTCCGAGGGGCGCTGCAGCAGGCTAGGCCTGTCAGGCTCGGATGGGGCGTTGTCCGCTCCCGCGGACGCTCAACGCACAACGGCGCCCATTCGCACATTACGAATGGAGGCTCTCATGAGCGCTGCAAACATGCCTGCTGGTTTTACCGATTACAAAGTCGCCGACATCTCCCTGGCCGCCTGGGGCCGTCGCGAAACCATCATCGCCGAATCGGAAATGCCTGCACTGATGGGCCTGCGTCGCAAGTACCTGGCCGAGCAACCGCTCAAGGGTGCGAAGATCCTGGGTTGCATCCACATGACCATCCAGACCGCCGTGCTGATCGAAACCCTGGTTGCCCTGGGTGCCGAAGTGCGCTGGTCGTCCTGCAACATCTTCTCCACCCAGGACCAGGCCGCCGCGTCCATCGCCGCCGCCGGCATCCCGGTGTTCGCCTGGAAAGGTGAAACCGAGGAAGAATACGAGTGGTGCCTGGAGCAGACCATCCTCAAGGATGGCCAGCCATGGGATGCCAACATGGTCCTCGACGACGGTGGCGACCTGACCGAACTGCTGCACAAGAAGTACCCGCAGGTACTGGAGCGCGTACACGGCATCACCGAAGAAACCACCACAGGCGTGCACCGCCTGCTGGACATGCTGGCCAAGGGCGAGCTGAAAGTCCCGGCGATCAACGTCAACGACTCGGTCACCAAGAGCAAGAACGACAACAAGTACGGCTGCCGTCACAGCCTGAACGACGCCATCAAGCGTGGTACCGACCACCTGCTGTCGGGCAAGCAGGCCCTGGTGATCGGCTACGGTGACGTGGGCAAGGGCTCGGCCCAGTCCCTGCGCCAGGAAGGCATGATCGTCAAGGTCACCGAAGTCGACCCGATCTGCGCCATGCAGGCCTGCATGGACGGCTTCGAAGTGGTTTCGCCGTTCATCGACGGTATCAACAACGGCACCGAAGCCAGCATCGACAAGGCCCTGCTGGGCAAGATCGACCTGATCGTGACCACCACCGGTAACGTCAACGTCTGCGACGCCAACATGCTCAAGGCCCTGAAGAAGCGCGCCGTGGTCTGCAACATCGGCCACTTCGACAACGAGATCGACACCGCCTTCATGCGCAAGAACTGGGCCTGGGAAGAGGTCAAGCCGCAGGTGCACAAGATCCATCGCACCGGCGCCGGCAGCTTCGACCCACAGAACGACGACTACCTGATCCTGCTGGCCGAAGGCCGCCTGGTCAACCTGGGTAACGCCACTGGCCACCCAAGCCGCATCATGGACGGTTCGTTCGCCAACCAGGTACTGGCACAGATCTTCCTGTTCCAGCAGAAGTTCGCCGACCTGTCGGCCGAGAAGAAAGCCGAACGCCTGACCGTTGAAGTGCTGCCGAAGAAGCTCGACGAAGAAGTGGCCCTGGAAATGGTCCGCGGCTTCGGCGGCGTGGTCACCCAGCTGACCCAGCAGCAAGCCGACTACATCGGCGTTACCGTAGAAGGCCCGTTCAAGCCGCACGCCTACCGCTACTGACAAGCGGCAAGCTGCAGGCGGCAGACAGGTGCGAAAACGCCCCATGCCGCTTGCAGCCCAGGCTCAAACTTGTTGAACGATGCCCAAGCCAGATCGGCCATCACCGATCTGGCTTCTATTTGCAGCTTGCTGCTTGAGGCTGGCTGCTAGAGGAACGTCTAATGTCCCAGGAACGCCGCTACAGTTTCGAGTTCTTCCCGACCAAGACCGATGCCGGCCACGAAAAGCTGATGGGCGTCGCCCGCCAGCTGGCCGCCTACAACCCGGACTTCTTCTCCTGCACCTACGGTGCCGGTGGCTCGACCCGCGACCGCACACTGAACACCGTGCTGCAGCTGGAAAGCGAAGTGAAGGTGCCCGCCGCGCCGCACCTGTCGTGCGTGGGTGACACCAAGGCCGAACTGCGCACCCTGCTGGCCGAGTACAAGGCTGCCGGCATCAAGCGCATCGTCGCCTTGCGTGGCGACCTGCCTTCGGGCATGGGCATGGCCAGTGGTGAACTGCGCTACGCCAGCGACCTGGTCGAGTTCATCCGCCAGGAAACCGCTGACCACTTCCACCTGGAAGTGGCCGCCTACCCGGAGATGCACCCACAAGCGCGCAACTTCGAGGCCGACCTGGCCAACTTCGTGCACAAGGTCAAGGCCGGTGCCGACAGCGCCATTACCCAGTACTTCTTCAACGCCGACAGCTACTTCTACTTCGTCGAGCGCGCACAGAAGCTGGGCGTGGATATCCCGGTGGTGCCCGGCATCATGCCGATCACCAACTACAGCAAACTGGCACGCTTCTCCGACGCCTGTGGCGCCGAGATCCCGCGCTGGATCCGCAAGCAGCTGGAAGCCTATGCCGATGACACCGCCAGCATCCAGGCATTCGGTGAAGAGGTGATCACCCGCATGTGCGAACAACTGCTGCAGGGCGGCGCACCGGGCCTGCACTTCTATACCTTGAACCAGGCCGAACCGAGCCTGGCCATCTGGAACAATCTGAAGCTGCCGCGCTGAAATTTTTTGCAAAACCTGTTTAACAACCGATTAAGGCTTTGGTCATAGACTAAAGCCTTATTTTTTTCGGTTACACAGGTCTTGCCTGCCATGCAGCACTCGCATCCACAGCTCGTCTACCTGGCTTTTGGCCCGGCGACCTACCATCAGGAAGCCTGCTTCAGCATCATCAGCGCCCTGGCCCACCTGGACAGCGCAGCAGGCGAAGCCATGGACATCCAGGTCTACACCGACAACCCGCAGCCCTATGCCGGCCTGCCGGTAACCGTGCACGTGCTCGACGAAGCCACGCGCCAGGCCTGGAACGCCCCTCACGGGTATCACTTTCGCAGCAAGCATGTGCTGCTGCGCCAAGTGCTGCAGCAACACCCACTGGCAGTGCTGATCGACACCGACACGTTCTTCCGCAAGTCGCCGCTGGAGCTGTTCGCCCGGGTAGCCCCAGGGCGCCTGCTGTGCAATGCCATCGGCGCACGCTATGGCAGCAACCAGAAATGCCTGCTGTACAAGAACCTGCTGGCCATCCTCGAGTCCCGCGGCCTTGCCGATTGCCAGATGCCGCTGGTCAACTCCGGGGTGATCGGCCTCACGGCGCAGGATGCAGGCACCCTGGACCGCTCCATCGCCATGATGGACGAGTTCCACCCGCTGGCTCGCGAGGCCTATACCCTCGAGGAATTCTGCCTGGCGGTGGCAGCCTATCGCACCCTGGAGCTGGCCGAATGCACCGACGTCATCCACCATTACTGGAGCCGCAAGGCGCAGTTCCGCGCCAAGATCCAGGCCTGGCTGCGCAAGCATGGCCATGACCCGCTGAGCGACGCCGCGCTGGCTGACGTGTACCTGGTCAACGACCAGCTGCCACGGCCGCCGGCCCTGCAACGCCTGGGCTACAAGGCACTGAGCATGACCCTGCCCAGCCACGAACGCCAGTTCGCCCGCGAGTTGCTGTATGGCTGCTACCACTACCCCAACGAGTTCGACCGCGCCTGTGCGCCGGCCTGGTGGGACAAGGCACTGGAAAACCTCAATGCCCGTCATGGCCACATGCAGCCCGAGCAACTGCGCCAGTGCCTGCGCCATCCGGGGCTGCGCCTGACATTGGGCGAACGGCGCAAGGACATCGAGGCGCATCTGCTGCGGTCTTCGCAGGGCTGAACTGCCTGCAGGAGCGGCCTCGCTCACTTTGGATGTCGCGGGCGCTGGTCTTGAACAGACCGAGCTTGTAATCTCCGGCCATGCCGTACGTCGCCCGTCTGTTGTGGATCCTCTTGTTCGCCTGCCTGAGCCCCCTGGCCCTGGGCGAGCGCCTGCGCCTGGTGACCGATGACTGGGCACCCTACGTGTATCTACAGGACGGCCAGCTGCGTGGCATCGACTACGAGGTCACCACCCAGGTGTTCGCACGCCTCGGCATCGAGGTGGAGGTGCAGATCCTGCCTTGGAAGCGCTGCCTGGCAATGATCGAGCAAGGCTTGGCCGACGGCATCCTCGACGTCTTCCAGAATGAGTCACGCCAGCCCTACCTGGTTTACGCCGCCGAGCCCATGTCGGATGTCGAGTTCGTGCTGTTCCAGGCCAGTGCACGTCGCCATCCGGTCAGCAAGCTGGGCGATCTCGCCGGCTTCACCGTCGGCACCTCGCCCGGCTACAGCTATGGTGCAGCGTTCAACGAGGCCGCCTACTTCAAACGCGAAGCCGCCCCTACCCACCAAGCCAACTTCGGCAAGCTGGTCCTGGGCCGCATCGACCTGGCAGTCACCGACCGCAGGGTCGGCCATTACCTGCTGCGGCACCTGGGCCTGCAACAGCAAGTCGAGGTATTGCCGCTGGTGATCAACCGCCAGGCGCAATACCTGGCCCTGGTACGCAAGCCTGGGCGCGAGTTGCTGGCCCAGGCCTTTGCCGAAGAACTGCGGCGTTTCAAGCAGGAACCGGCCTACGCAGCAATCAGCCAGCGCTACACAGGCGACATCGGAAACATTCCCAACGCCGTTGAGCAGCAGGAAAGCAGCACGGCGCGATAGCTCTGTTATACTCGGGCCTTCCCGCCCGGCTCACGCCCGGACGCTCGGCCTCGCAACAGGCATCCCGATCGGCATCGACGCACCTTTTAGCGTCCACCCTCCGTTACTTGGATGTGCAGTGAAAGCCCAGCTGGACCGGACGCGATCGCATCCCACCGATGCCCGTCGCGCCAGGCAGAACATCCCACACGGGCCCAGCCCACACGAGAACAGGATTGCCCATGTCCTTTGCTTCCCTCGGTCTCTCCGAGGCTCTTGTCCGCGCTATCGAGGCTGCGGGCTACACCCAGCCGACCCCGGTGCAACAGCGGGCGATTCCCGCCGTGTTGCAAGGCCGCGACCTGATGGTCGCTGCACAGACAGGTACTGGTAAAACCGGCGGCTTCGCCCTGCCGATCCTTGAGCGCCTGTTCCCGGCCGGCCACCCCGACAAGTCGCAGCGCCACGGCCCACGCCAGCCCCGCGTGCTGGTCCTGACCCCGACCCGCGAACTGGCCGCCCAGGTCCATGACAGCTTCAAGGTGTACGCCCGCGACCTGCCACTGGTCAGCGCCTGCATTTTCGGCGGCGTCGGCATGAACCCGCAGATCCAGGCCATTGCCAAGGGTGTCGACGTCCTGGTCGCCTGCCCGGGCCGCCTGCTCGACCTGGCCGGCCAAGGCAAGGTTGACCTGGCCCATGTGGAAATCCTGGTACTCGACGAAGCCGACCGCATGCTCGACATGGGCTTCATCCATGACGTCAAGAAGGTACTTGCCCGCCTGCCGGCCAAGCGCCAGAACCTGCTGTTCTCGGCCACCTTCTCCAAGGACATCACCGACCTCGCCGACAAGCTCCTGCACAACCCGGAGCGGATCGAGGTGACCCCGCCGAACACCACCGTCGAGCGTATCGAGCAGCGCATCTATCGCCTGCCCGCCAGCCACAAGCGCGCGCTGCTGGCGCACCTGATCACCCTCGGCGCCTGGGAGCAGGTGCTGGTGTTCACCCGCACCAAGCACGGCGCCAACCGCCTGGCAGAATACCTGGAAAAGCACGGCCTGACCGCTGCCGCTATCCACGGCAACAAGAGCCAGAACGCCCGCACCAAGGCCCTGGCCGACTTCAAGGCCAACAGTGTGCGGGTACTGGTCGCTACCGACATCGCCGCCCGCGGCCTGGACATCGACCAGCTGCCCCACGTGGTCAACTTCGAGCTGCCGAACGTCGAGGAAGACTACGTTCACCGTATCGGCCGTACCGGCCGTGCCGGGCGCTCGGGCGAGGCCATTTCCCTGGTCGCGCCGGATGAAGAGAAGTTGCTCAAGAGCATCGAACGGGTAACCAAGCAGAAGATCCCGGACGGCGACCTGATGGGCTTCGACGCCAGCCAGGTAGAAGCCGAGAAGCCGGAAGTACGCGAGCGCCCGCAGAACAATGGCCGTGGCGGGCGTAACCAGCAGGCCCGTGGCGAAGGCGGCAAAGACGCCAACGGCGGCCGCAAGGACAAGGGCAAGGATAAAGGCAAGGCCAAGCAGCAGGCTGCGGACAAGCAGGCCGAGAAGGACAAGGCGGGTGACAAGCAACAGCCGCGCAAACCGCGCGACAAGAAGCCACGTCAGCAGCAGCAACAAGCCAGCACCAGCGTGCCGAAAGTGCCTGCCGACCGCGACCCGGAAGAGTTCTTGGACGACGAAATCGACAACTTCGGCAACCGTGCCGACTACGTAAGCCCGTACCAGAACGGCAAGGGCCAGGGTCGCAATCGCCGCCCGGGCGGCAATGCCGGCCAAGGCACCGGCCAGCGCAGCAACAGCGGCGGCCAAGGTCGTACGGGCGGCCAGCAGCGCAGCGGCGGTGGCGGCGAGAAACGCCCGGCCCGCGCCAACAATGGTGGCGGTGCCCGTCGTGATGGGGGCGCTGGCCGTGGCCGTCCCGCGCGCGATGATGTAACCCGGCAAGAGCCGGCCGTGCGCAACCCGCGCCAACCGGAAAAACAACCGGTGATCATCCGCAAGGAATCCAAGCTCGACCGTTACCCGACGCCCGAGCAACTGGATGACCTGCCAAGCCGTCCGCGTGGTGAGCGCCCGGCACTGCTGACCCGCAAGGGCTGACAGAGAGAAATACCGAGGGGCTGCTTCGCAGCCCTATCGCGACACAAGGCCGCTCCTACAGGAATAACGTAATGAGCTGCGCCCCAGATGGTGGACAGGTTTCCAACATCTGGGGCGCAGCTCATACCCTGTAGCAGCGGCCTTGTGTCGCGATAGGGCCGCAAAGCGGCCCCTCGGTCTTCAGCAGGTCTGAATTACTTCTGCTTGACACCTTCGAGACTGATATCCAGGTCCAGGGTCTGCGAGGTAGCGCCCGGTCCTTTGATGCCGAAGTCGTTCAAGTTCAGCGTGGTGGTGGCGTTGAAACCGGCACGCTCGCCACCCCATGGGTCCTTGCCTTCGCCGTTGAAGGTGGCCTTGAAGGTCACCGGCTTGGTCACGCCATGCAGGGTCAGGTCGCCGTTCACGTCAGCAGTCTTGTCGCCAGTCGGCTTGACGCTGGTGGAGACGAACTTGGCTTGCGGATATTTCTTCACGTCAAGGAAGTCGGCGCTGGCGATGTGCTTGTCACGCTCGGCGTGGTTCGACCACAGGCTGGCGGTTTTCAGGTCGACGTTGATCTTGCTGGCTTCAGGCTTGGCGCTGTCCCAGGTGAAGTTACCGTCGAAATCCTTGAAGGTACCGTGGATGAAGCTGTAGCCCAGGTGGCTGATCTTCCAGTCGACGAAGGCGTGCTGGCCTTCCTTGTCGATCTTGTACTCGGCAGCCATGGCCTGGCCGGCGGAGATCAGTGCGGTACCGAGCGCCAGAGCGGCAAAAGTCTTTTTCAACATCCTTACTTCCTTCCTATGCAATTGAGGTTGAGAGTCAAGCTTTGCGGCCCAGCATGCGGGTCAGGGTCGCGTCACGGTCGATAAAATGGTGCTTGAGCGCTGCCAGGGCATGCAGTACGGCAAAAATCACCAGGCCCCAGGCCAGCCAGAGATGAATCACCCCAGCCAGGTCGGCCTGGTCAGGCAGGTCGCTGACCAGTGCCGGCACTTCGAACAGGCCGAACACCGGTATGCCCACGCCGTCGGCAGTGGAGATCAGGTAGCCGGCGATCATCACCGCGAACAGCCCGACGTACAGCGCCAGGTGCCCCAGCTTGGCGGCCAGGCGAGTGAATGCGCCGTGGCTGGCCGGTGCCGGTGGCGGCGGGCTGATGAAACGCCAGACTACCCGCAGCAGCATCACCGCCAGCAGGACCAGGCCGATGCTCTTGTGCAAGTCCGGGCCAGCCTTGCGCCAAGGGCTGTAGTAGTCGAGACCGACCATCCACAGGCCCAGGCCGAACAGGCCGAAGACTGCCAGGGCCACGCCCCAGTGCATGACGATGCTGACCACGCCGTAGCGAGAAGGTGAGTTGCGCAGTTGCATGTTGACCTGTTTCCCCGTGAAAGCTGTGCACAGACTAACGCGAAACGTATCGAAGAAAAGCGGAAAAAATTGCTCTGGATTATCGATAAATTCGATATTTATTGTGAAAGCTTCCCATTAAGGAAACATTAACGATAGGTGGGAAGTCAGTGCTTGACTGTATCGGCCCTATCGCCAGCAAGCGGCAATAGGGCCGATACAATCAACGAATCAACCGGCCTTGGCCTGGGTATCGACCACGGCTTTCTTGGCAGGTGCAGACTTGGCAGTGGCCTTCCTGGTTTCGGCAGGCTTGCGGGCTGGCTTGTGCACGGGGGCATGTTTGGCGGGCGCGGCCTTGGTTGCCGCAGGCTTGGCCGGCGCATCCTTGGCCACTGGCGCAGGTGCTGGCGCAACCGGGGCCGGTGCAACTTGCGGCGCTGGCGCAGGTGTCGGCGACACCGGTTCCGCCGTGGCAATCGGCTCGGCTTTCACTTCAGGCTTGTCCGCGCCGCCAAACAGCCGCGAGAAGAAGCCTGGCTTGTCCTGCTTGGCCTCTTCGACTTTTTTCGCCTCGGCTTTCGCGGGGGCCTTGTCGCCCTTGTCGGCAGAACCGCCGAACAGATTGGAGAAGAACCCGCCGTCCTTGTTCTGCTTGGCCGCCACGACGCCTGCCGCAGCAGCCGCCACCGGTGCCGCCTTGGCCGGGTCGAACGACTTGCCCGCCAGCAGGTCCTGCACCTGGCTTGCCGCACGCTGGCCACTGCGCAGGGCACCTTCCAGGGTACCGGGGTAGAGCGCGTCGGTATGCTCACCGGCAAAGGCGATGCGCTGCACCGGGCGCTCCCACAAGCGCCAGTACTTGCTGATCTGCCCCGGGCCATAGGCCAGGTAAGCGCCACCGGTACCGGCATCGGTGCTGTAACGCTTGACTTCGTAGCCAGTGAACGAACCACGGGCCTGCGGATAGAACGCGTGCAGGCGGATCAGCACCTGGTCGACCATCTGCTTGTCACCGAACGCTTGCAGCAAGCGGGCATTGTCGCCCGACAGGTTGATCACCACGTTGGCGCCACCCTTGAGCGCCGGCTCGATCCACAGCATGCCCAGGCCGGCGTTACTGAAGATTTCGCCGGACATGCGCGCACGGCTTTCCCACACCGGTTTCTTGAACTTGAGCATCAGCTGGTCGCGCCAGCCATAGTTGGTGCCCTTGATCGCTGCCAGGTGCTGGCTGTCCAGGCTCGGGGTCATCTGGATCTTGGCCAGGGCGCGCAGCGGCACGGCCATCACCAGGTAATCCGCCTGGTAACCGACATTGCCGACTTTGACCGTGACGCCGTCCTTGTCCTGGACGATGGCCGTCACAGGCGAATTGGTCTTGATGGTCTTCAGCTGCTTGACGAAGGCCTGGGCCAGCACCGGGCTGCCACCCGGCAGGCGCGCGGCCCGCAAGTCACGGTCACTGACGCCACGGTAAACACGGTTCTGCTGGGCAAAGTACAGCAGCGACAGGCGCGACGGTTCATCGTAACGGGAACGGATCTGCTGGTTGATCAGCTGGCGGGCGGTGGCCGGCAGTTGCAGCTTGTCCAGCCAGGTGGAGACGTTGATCTGGTCGAGGGCGAACAGCGTACTGGTGGCTTGCGGATTCAGCGGGTCGTCGATCGACCGCGCCAGGTCGTCGAGGGTTTTCTCGTAGCGCTTGATGGCCTCGGCAGTGGCCGGCTGCTTGCTGGCCAGGTCGGTGGCGCTGAAATACTCGCCGTCGATCAGGTAGCCGGGGGTGCGCACGAATTCCGGTGCCGGCTGTGTTTCAATCTTGAAACGCTCGAGGTACTGGTTGAGCACCGGGTGCGCCTTGGCATTGCCGATCCATTCGCTGGTGGCCAGGCCCGAGCGCCCGCCCATGCCTGGCTTGGCTTCCAGCAGTGTCACCTGCCAGCCCTTGTTCTGCAGCTCATAGGCGGCCGTGAGGCCCGCCAGGCCGCCACCCACGACGATTGCCGAAGGTGTCTTGTCCTTTGCCAGCGCGGCGCCGCTGGACACACCAATCAATACCAACGCGCACAGGCGCACCCAAGCAGCAGCCATGTCGGCGAACTCCGAGTCAGGGGTTACAGAAACGGGTAGAGGCAGGAATGCCCCGAGAGAGATGCGTTAAGAATACGTCAGGTCCGTCGGCCCTGCCAGCACAGCGACATCAAGTGCTTTTGCCAACTGACATTTTTGCCATTGCCGCGGTCACCCGCAGGCTCGATTGCAGCGGCGCCCAGCGCCATTAAAGCGCAGCGGTTGTCCTGCCCTGCGGCATTGCTTAGGCTTACGCGGTCGAACCAAGCCGCAAGCCAGGAGAAGTGCCCATGGGCCTCAATGATCAGTGGATGCAACGTGACCTCAAGGTCCTGTGGCACCCCTGTACCCAGATGAAAGACCACGAGCAGCTGCCGCTGATCCCGATCCGGCGCGGCGAAGGCGTGTGGCTGGAAGACTTCGAAGGCAAGCGCTACCTGGATGCGGTGAGCAGCTGGTGGGTCAATGTGTTCGGTCACGCCAACCCGCGTATCAACCAGCGCATCAAGGATCAGGTCGACCAGCTGGAACACGTGATCCTGGCCGGTTTCAGCCATCAGCCAGTGATCGAGCTGTCCGAGCGCCTGGTGGCCATGACCCCGGCCGGGCTCGACCGGGTGTTCTATGCCGACAACGGTTCGTCGTGCATCGAAGTGGCGCTGAAGATGAGCTTCCACTACTGGCAGAACGTCGGCAAACCCGGCAAGAAGCGCTTCGTCACCCTGACCAACAGCTACCACGGCGAAACCATCGCCGCGATGTCGGTCGGCGATGTGCCGCTGTTCACCGAAACCTACAAGGCGTTGCTGCTCGACACCCTCAAGGTGCCCAGCCCCGATTGCTACCTGCGCCCCGAAGGCATGAGCTGGGAGGAGCATTCGCGCAACATGTTCCAGGCCATGGAGCAGACCCTGGCCGAACACCACGCCTCGATCAGTGCGGTAATCGTCGAGCCGTTGATCCAGGGCGCTGGCGGCATGCGCATGTACCACCCGGTGTACCTCAAGCTGCTGCGCGAGGCCTGCGACCGCTACGACGTGCACCTGATCCACGACGAGATCGCCGTGGGCTTCGGCCGCACCGGCACGATGTTCGCCTGCGAGCAGGCCGGCATCCGCCCGGACTTCCTGTGCCTGTCCAAAGCCCTGACCGGTGGCTACCTGCCATTGGCCGCATGCCTGACCACCGACAAGGTCTACCAGGCGTTCTACGACGACTACCCGACCCTGCGCGCGTTCCTCCACTCGCACAGCTATACCGGTAACCCGCTGGCCTGTGCTGCCGCACTGGCGACGCTGGACATCTTCGAGCAGGACAACGTGATCGAAGCCAACAAGGGCCTGGCTGCGCGCATGGCCAGTGCCACCGCACACCTGGCCGAGCATGCCCATGTCGCCGAAATCCGCCAGACCGGCATGGCCCTGGCCATCGAGATGGTCAAGGACAAGGCCGGCAAGGTTGCCTACCCGTGGCAGGAGCGACGCGGCCTGAAGGTATTCGAGCATGCCCTGACCCGTGGTGCCCTGCTGCGCCCGCTGGGCAGCGTGGTGTACTTCCTGCCGCCTTATGTGATCACCCCGGAGCAGATCGACTTCCTCGCCGAAGTGGCCAGCGAGGGTATCGACATCGCAACCCGTGAAAGCGTCAGCGTGGCGGTACCGGCCAACTTCCACCCCGACTTCCGCGACCCGGGCTAGGCTTGCAGACCTGACCGCATACCCCTTGTAGGAGCGGCCTTGTGTCGCGAAAGGGCTGCGTAGCAGCCCCAGTATTTCAGCGGTGATGTACAAACCGCCGGGGCCGCTGCGCGGCCCTTTCGCGACACAAGGCCGCTCCTACAGGGGACGAGTACACCTTTTCCTACGAGCACCCCATGAGACTGTCCCGTTTCTTCATCGACGCCCCCCTGAGCCTCGGCGAGCACGACCTGCCCGAAGCCCAGGCCCACTACATCGGCCGCGTGCTGCGCATGGCCCCCGGCGACGCCGTGCAGCTGTTCGACGGCAGCGGCCAGGAGTACCGTGGCCAGCTGCTCGAAGTGGGCAAGAAAACCGTGCGCGTCAGCCTCGACCAGGCCCTTGCCGGCCAGGCTGATTCACCGCTGCATGTCCATCTCGGACAGGGGCTGTCCCGCGGCGAGCGCATGGACTGGGCGATCCAGAAGGCCACCGAACTGGGGGTAAAGGAAATCACCCCGATCGTCAGCGAACGTTGCGAAGTGCGGCTGAAGGACGAACGCGCCGACAAGCGCCTGGCCCATTGGCGCCAGGTAGCGATCAGTGCCTGCGAACAGTGCGGTCGCTCGACCTTGCCAGTCATCCACCCGCCGGTAACCCTGGGCGAATGGTTGAACTGTGCCAAGGCCGACCTGAAACTGGTTTTGCACCCAGTCGCCGAACCCCTCACCAGCCATGCCAGGCCGGCCACGCTGGCCTTCCTGATCGGCCCGGAGGGCGGCCTGAGCGAGGCAGAGGTCGACCAGGCCAAAGCCACTGGCTTCCACGCCGCGCGCCTCGGGCCACGGGTGCTGCGTACCGAAACCGCCCCCGTGGTAGCCCTGTCGGTGGCGCAGCAGTTGTGGGGCGACTTCTAGCTAACGCACATAGAACGACACCGCCACAAAGTGCATGAGGCTGCCGGCAATCACGAACAGATGCCAGATGCCGTGCCAGTGGCGGAAGCGGCTGTCGAAGGCAAAGAACAGGATGCCGACGGTGTAGAACACACCGCCGGCAGCCAGCCAGGCGAAGCCGGCAGTGCCCAGCGCGTGCAGCAGCGGCTGCACGGCCACCAGCACGATCCAGCCCATTACCGCATAGATGATGATCGACAGGATGCGCGCCTCGGAGCGCGGCTTGATCTCCTGCAGCATGCCGATTACTGCCAGCCCCCAGACAATGCCGAACAGGCTCCAGCCCCACGGGCCACGCAAGCTGACCAGGCAGAACGGCGTGTAGCTGCCGGCGATCAGCAGGTAGATCGACAGGTGATCGAGCTTGCGCATGATCACCTTCGCCCGCCCACGGGTGCTGTGGTACAGGGTAGAGATGCTGTACAGCAACAGCAGGGTGCTGCCGTAGATGGAAAAGCTGACGATCTTCCACGGGTCGCCTTGCAGGCCCGCGGCCACGATCAGCCAGATGGCACCGATACAGGCCAGGACAGCACCGACCAGGTGGGTCCAGGCGTTGAAGCGTTCACCGTAGTACATGCAAACACAGACCTCCTGCGGTGGGCTGGGTTCCTGCGCCGGTCTGTTCCGCCGCGGCCCGTCAGGCTCGCACGCTCCCTGTAGGAGCGGCCTTGTGTCGCGAACGGGCTGCGGAGCAGCCCCTGCAATTTATGCCGTGGCAATGAGATCCTGGGGCCGCTTCGCGACCCTTTCGCGACACAAGGCCGCTCCTGCAACGACCGCGTCAGCCAAACGACCAAGCGCTTTGCTTCACATCCTAACCAAGGTCAGGTTGCAGATCAGCGTCACGCACCAGCCGCTCCAGCCCGACCAGGTCCGGCACCCGCGCCACCTGCTCGCCCACCTGCACCGCCGCCAGTTCCAGGCGGCCCAGTGCCACGTCCACATAGTTCAGCTGGCTGTCGAGCTTGCACGAGCGCGGGATGTCCTGCAGCAGCAGCGCCAGGTAACGCAGGCCGGTATCACCCAGGGCATTCAGCACCACGACACGGGCCCGCTCGCCGCAGGGGGTCTCGCCACCGCAGGCGGCCTCGAAGCCGATCAGCGGCAGGCGTTGCTGGCGCCAGTCGATCCAGCCCAGGTGCCAGGCCGGCTCGCCGCGCTGGCACAGCACGTTGCGCTGGCCGCTCAACTCGGCCACCGCGACATTGGGCAACACCAGGGTACGGTCACCCAACGGCAGCAACAGCCCGGTCAGGCTGCTGCGCTGGCCGGCGATCAGTTCAAGCATGGGCCTGGCTCCAGTGGGCGATGCTCTGCAGCAGGACCGATTCCTGATACGGCTTGCCAAGGTATTCATTGACGCCGATGGCCATGGCTCGGTCGCGGTGCTTCTGCCCGGTGCGCGAGGTGATCATGATGATCGGCAGGTCTTTCAGCCGCTCGTCGCGGCGGATGCGCGTGGCCACCTCGAAACCATCCATGCGCGGCATCTCGATATCCAGCAGCAGCACATCCGGGCGGTGCTCTTCCAGCAGGGCCATGGCATCGACCCCGTCCTTGGCCGTCAGCACGCTCATGCCGTGGCGCTCGAGCAGGCGGCTGGTGACCTTGCGCACGGTTACCGAGTCGTCCACCACCATCACCAGCAAGGCCCGCCGCGGTGCCGGCCCGAATACCTGGCGCTGGGCCGCACCACCACCCGGCAGGCGCGCCAGGCGCCGCTGCTGGCCACGCAACTGGCCCAACAAGTCGAGAATCAGCACCACACGGCCATCGCCCAGCAATGTCGCCCCCGACAAACCGGCAACCGCAGCAAACTGCGGCCCCAGGCTCTTCACCACGATTTCGCGGCTGGGCGACAGGGCGTCAGCCTGAATCGCGAACGATTGTTCCTGGGAATGCACCAGCAGCACCGGCAGCGGCACACTTTGCCCCAGCAAGGCCGGGCGCGGCATGCCTTGCAGCAGTTCGCCCAGATAACGCAACTCGTATTCATGGCCGGCGTACACATAGCGTGGCACGTCCAGTTGGTAGCATGCCGCCAGTTCAGCGGGCGGCACGCGGACGATGCCCTCGATGGTGTTCAGCGGGATGGCGTACTGCTCTTCACCCAGATGCACCATCAGCGCACGGTTGACCGACACGGTGAACGGCAGGCGAATCAGGAAGCGCGCGCCCTTGCCTGGGGCCGACTCGATGCTCATCGAGCCGCCCAGTTGCTTGACCTCTTCGTGGACCACGTCCATGCCCAGGCCGCGCCCGGAAATCTGGGTGATCTTCTCGGCAGTGGAAAAGCCTGGCCGAAGGATGAACTGGAGGATTTCGTGATCGCTCAAATGTGCCTGCGGGTCCAGCAGGCCGCGCTTGATGGCCTTGCGTCGCACCGCTTCCAGCGGCACGCCGGCACCGTCGTCGGTCATTTCGATGACGATGTCGGCGCCTTCGTGCAGTAGATTCAGGTGAATGGTGCCCTGCTCCGGCTTGCCAGCGGCCAGGCGCATTTCCCGGCTTTCCAGGCCGTGGTCGACGGCATTGCGCAGCATGTGCTCCAGCGGTGCCACCATGCGTTCGAGCACGCTGCGGTCCAGCTCGCCCTCGGCATTGCCGACCACCAGCTCGACCTGCTTGCCCAACTCGCTGGCCACCTGCCGCACCACGCGCTGCAAGCGCGGCACCAGGCGCTCGAAGGGCACCATCAGGGTAGCCGTAAGGCCTTCCTGCAACTGGCTGTTCACCCGCGCCTGCTGTTGCAGCAGGCTATGGGCCTCCTGGGCACGCTGGGCCAGGGTTTCCTTGAGGTCGAGCAGGTCCGAGGCAGACTCGAACAGGGCCCGCGACAGCTGCTGCAGCTGCGAATGACGGTCCATCTCCAGGGGGTCGAAGTCGTCATAGGCATCGCCTTCGAACTGCTGGCGGCTGGAAATCCGCCCCTGGGTCTCGATGTCCAGGCGCAGCAACTGGTCGCGCATGCGCTCGAGGGTGGTTTCCATCTCGTTGAGGGTGAACTGGGCATCGTTGACCTGCTGCTCGATGCGCCCACGGATGATCGAGTGTTCACCGGCCAGGTTGCCCAGTTCGTCGAGCAGCTCGGCATCGACCTTGACCATGTCGCCTGGCGCCCGCTCCGGTACCGCCGCTGGCGCCTCGCTGGCAGCGGCACCGACCGGCCCCTGGCCCGCAGCACTGTCGGTCAGCGCCGCGCTGCTGAAGTTGCGGATGTAGTCGATCAGCGCCGTGGCGGCATGCAGCGGCTGGCCCAGGCGCACGGCATCGAGCATGTGCGCCAGGCGGTCATGGCAGTTCTGCAACAGGGCGAACAGCGGCGCACTCGGCGGCAGGCGCCCCGCGGCCAACAGCTCGTAGAGAAACTCCAGCTCATGGGCCAGGTCGCCGATTGGCGCGATCTCGACCATGCGCGCCACACCTTTGAGGGTGTGCAGGTCGCGCAGGAGGTTGTCCACCTCGACGCTGCTACGCGGGTCGGCCTGCCAGCGGGCCAACGCCGCAGCAGCGCTCTCGACGATGTCCGAGCTTTCTTCAAGGAACACTTCCAGCAGCTCTGCGCCAGGGCTTTCCGGCTCTTCGACCAGCAACTCCGCCGCAGCCGGCGGCACAGGCTTGTGCGCCAGCCCCAGACCCAGGGTAGCGCCCAGGTCCATGTCCGGGTGCAGCGGCGTGACCGTGTCGATGCCAACCAGGCCAGTGGCCTCCGGCGCCAGGGCCTGGTCCAGCAGATTACGCAGGCTGTCGAGCAGCTCGGCGCGGGGTGCAATGTCCTGCCCGGCGGCCACCTCGTCAAGCATGTCCAGCAGGGCTTCATGGGCCCGCTGGGCCTGGGCGAAGAAGCGCGCATCGGCGGGCAGGCTGCCCTCCTCCACGGCACCGTACAGGTCGAGCAGGGCCTCGCACACATCGTCCATTTGCCGCAGGTCGGCCAGGTGTGCCGCGTGGCCCAAGGTGGTGAGCTGGTCGAGCAGGGTGTCCAACGGGTCGCGCTGGCCGGGCTGCTGACGCCAGCGCGACAGCAACGATTCGGCATCCAGCAGGGTATCCATGGCCTGGGCCAGGAAACTGGCCACCCGCTGCGGGTCACGCTTGCTGCGCCGCGCATGCTGCGGGTCGTCATGCAAGCTGGCCAGGCGTTCGTCCACCACCTGGCCGACCTGCTCGATCAGCTCGGCGGCGCCGGGGATGGCTGCCAGCGGCGTGCTGTCGAGTTGCGCCAGGCCCAGGTGAAACAGCGAGCGTGCGGCTTCCAGCCATTCGATCTCGGCCATTTGCAGCGGCAGCTGGTGGCCCTTGTATTCACGCGCCAGACGGTCGAAGGCAGTCGCCAGTTCGGCCACCGGCATCACTCCGGCCATGGCGGCGCTGCCTTTGAGCGTGTGCAACGCACGCTGCAGGCCATCGCTGACCGGCGTGTCGTGGTCGCCGGCATCGCGCAGGAAAGCATCCAGGCTGGCCAGGTGGCCCTGCGCCTCGCTGCGGAAGATGTCCAGCAATTGCGGGTCGAGGCCGCCCAGGTCCGCTGCCAACGGCGCAGCGTTTTCGGCCAGGGCATGCAGGTGCCCGGCCAGTTGCTCGATTTCGCTCAGTTGCGGCAACTGGCCGGCGGCAAAATCGGCCAGCAGGTCGGGCAGGTGGACGAACACCCGTTGCAAGGCCACCACGCCTTCCGGGCTGAGCACGCTGCGGCCCTCGAGCACCCGGTTGAGCAGATGCTCGGCGCCCCAGGCCAGCTCGGCCACCGCCTCGGCATGGACCATGCGGCCACTGCCCTTGAGCGTATGCAGCGCACGGCGCATTTCCTTCAATGCCTCGTGCTGCTGGTTGTCGGCCCGCCAGCGCAGCCAGTGGCGCTCGATTTCCGGCAACAGTTCACCGGCTTCGTCGAGAAACACCTCGCGCAGCTCATCGTCGATGCCATCGGCGCTACCATCGTGGCTTGCAGTGGCATCGACCTGGGTGCACTGCACGCCCAGCGTCGCCAGGCTGGCGCGGGCCATGTCGATGAACGGCTGGGCATCCGCCAACGGGTCGGCCACTCGCCACTGCAGGTAGCATTCGGCTGCGCTCAAGGCCTCGGCCAGGTGCGTCAGCTCATCGGCTGGCGGCTCTACCTCCAGGTGCTGCAGCCAGCGCTGTACATAACTGGCGCAGCCTTCGAACAGCTCGGCCACGGTCGGCAGCATCAACATCGCCAGCGCCCCGCGAACCTGCTGCAACAGCCCCGGCAAAGGTTGCAGGCGTTGCCGCGGCCAACCGGACTCCAGGCAATCGCCGATCAGGTCCTTGGCCTGTTGCAGCACGTTCAGTGCCTCGTTCAACACCAGTTGGCGGATCTCGGCGAGGTCCGAGCCCGGCAGGCCGCCCTGGCCGTTTTCCTCCAGCGGGCCGACCATGCCGTTAAGCGTAGCCTCGACGTACAGCAGCGCCCCCGCCACGTCCATCAACACCGCGTCATCCACTGCTCGCTCGCCCTGGGCCAAAGCCTGCAGCGCCAGCACCTGGTCGATAATCACCCGACGCGGCTGCTGGAAACCCAGCACCGCCAAGGTGTCGGCCACGTGGCGCAGGGGGGCCAGCAGGGCATCCAGCTGCTCGCTGTGCTGGCGGTCGCCACGCACGAACTGGTCCAGGCGCTCCTTGATGCGCATCAGGTCGTCACACAGCGCGGTCACCACCGAGCGCAGGGCATCGCGGCCCGGTCCGGCTTGCATCTGCTCACGCCAGTTACCCAGCGACAGGTCGAGGTTGGCCAGGTCGTCGGCGCCGGCAAAGCGCTGAGTGGCGCCGCTGATCAGGCTGGCCTGCGCCAACGGTTCCTCGCCACGGCACGCGCGCAGCTGATTGAGCAGCGGCAGCATCACCAGCGGCAGGTCGTGGCGGGCACCGCGCAGGCGTTCCAGGTACGACGGCAGTTGCTCCAGACCACGAAACAAAGCGCCCAGGCAATCACCCCGGGGGCTGACCTGGCCTTCGGCCAAGGCCTTGGCGAACAATTCCAGTTCCTCGGCCAGGCGGGTGGCACCGCGCAGTTCGAGCATGCGCAGGCAACCGTGCACCTGGTGCAGGTTGTCGACCACGAAGGCCAGCATCGACAGGTCGCCCGGTTCCCCGGCAAAGCGCTCCAGCGCCTGGCGCGCCTGGGCCAGGCAGTCGAGGATGGCGGCCTTGGTCCAGGCCAGCGCCACGGTATCGTGGCGTTCGGGGCTTATTGCAGCTACGGCCATTGGCATTCCTCAGCGCGGCGCTTCACTAGGGCTCGTCATGGGCTCTGCAGGTGGCGGCAGGGTGAACCCGGACACCGAACGACGCATCTCGCTGGCCATGCGAGCCAGGTGGCGGATACTGTCGGCAGTGGCGCTGGAGCCGGCGGAGGTTTGTGCGGTGATCTGCTGGATCACCGCCATGGTGTGGGAAATCTGCCCGGCCGACGAAGTCTGCAACTGGGCAGCGTCGGAAATACTGTGGATAAGGTCGGCGAGGTTCTGCGAAACCCCTTCGATCTCGGCCAGGGCAACGCCCGCATCCTGGGCCAGGCGCGCACCGCGTACCACTTCGGCGGTGGTCTGTTCCATGGAGATCACCGCCTCGTTGGTGTCGGCCTGGATAGTGCGTACCAGCGCCTCGATCTGTCGGGTGGCCGAAGATGAACGTTCCGCCAGGCGCTGCACTTCATCGGCGACCACGGCAAAACCCCGCCCGGCCTCACCGGCCAGCGAGGCCTGGATCGCCGCGTTGAGGGCAAGAATGTTGGTCTGGTCGGCAATGTCGTCGATCAGGCTGACGATATCGCCGATTTCCTGGGAGGACTCGCCCAGGCGCTTGATCCGCTTGGCGGTGTCCTGGATCTGCTCGCGAATGTTGTCCATGCCATTGATGGTGTTGTGCACCACCTCGTTGCCCTTGTTGGCGATCGCCACCGAGCGCTCGGCCACCTTCGCCGACTCGTAGGCGTGGGCCGAAACCCGATCGATCGACTCGACCATGTCGCCGACTGCCTCGGACGCCTCGCTGATCTGCTCGGCCTGGTGTTCCGAGGCCTTGGCCAGCTGGCGAGCAGTGTTCTGCGTGTCCTGTACGGCGGCGGCGACCTGCAACGCACTGTGGTTGATGGTAGCGACCAGGTCGCGCAGCTGGTCGACCGAATAATTGATCGAATCGGCGATGGCGCCGGTAAAGTCTTCGGTTACCGACACAGTCACGGTCAGGTCGCCGTCGGCCAGTTCTTCGATTTCATCGAGCAGGCGCATGATCGCCTGCTGGTTGCGTTCGTTCTTCTCCGCCGTCTCGCGCAGCTGGCGGTTGGTGGTGCGCACCATGACCAGGCCGATGAGGATGATCGAGGCCAGCGCCAGCAAGCCGAGGATGTAGCCGCCAACGGTGTCGAGGGTACGCCCGCCGGCCAGGTTCTCGAAGCCGTTGGCCAGGTGCGAGGCCTCGTCGAGCAGGGTTTGCGACAGGCTGAACAGGTTGCCTGCGGCTTCACGTACCCGGAACAGCTCGGGCGAGGTTTCCAGGATCTCGTCCACGGAGCCGGCGACGAACTGGAACAGTTCGGCGATTTCGGCCAGGCGCGTGCGGGCGTCGGCATCCTCGACGCGGGTCACCTGGATTGCCGCGTTACCGTTGAGCATGCCCTCCAGCACCTGGCCAAAGCGCCCGGCATCGCGACCAAAGGCGTCGGCCGCCTGGGCTGCGCTGTCGTCGCCGGCCAGCACGGTGTTGACCGAGCCGAGGATGCGTTCGGCCAGCAGCAGTTGGCGCTGGGCCACCGCCACCTGGCTGGCCGGGGCCCCGCTCTGCAGCAGGATCTCCACCACCTTTTCGTATTCCACCTGCAACTGCGGCACGGTCTCGGCCAGGGTCGCCGCCACCTGGTGCAGCGACAGCACGGTCTGTTCGCTGGCCAGGATGGTGTCGGTGTTCCTGCGCAGGTTTTCCCAGTCACGGCGTACCGCTTCCATCTCGTCACGCACCGCCGGTGGTGCCGGTGGCAGGCCGGTGGACTTGTCACCTTCGCGCAGGTAACCCCAGCGCCGTTCGAAATCGTTGCGCGAGTCCGACAGCAGCTTGAACGCCAGCGCCTTGCCGGTGGCGGCTTCGGTCGCATTCTTGGCGATACGTTGCGACAGCACGCGCAATTCGCCGGCATGGCCGATGTACTGCTTGTCGTAGTTGGACTGGGTGTTGAGGTAGGCGAAGTTGGCGAACAGCAGGATGATCGACAGGATCAGGATCAGGAACAGTACGGTGATCTGCGCAATGCTGCGGGTACGTGGGGTCACGGTGGTCGCGGTGACGGGAGGGGCAGGCTTGTTCACGTTCGCAGGTCCTATAACGCCACATCGAGAAAGCCCGGCGCCTGGGCCAGGGCGAAGGGGCTGAAGATCGCCCAGTTGCGTTCACGCGGGAAGTGCCCCTGCACGAAGGGCGCAGCGGCGTGGATCAGCGGTTGCGGTGGCGACAACTGCAGGCTGTCCAGGGCAAAGTGCTGCAGGCCCAGGACTTCGTCCACCAGCAGGCCGACGAACAGGTCATCGTGGTCCAGCACCAGCACCCGCCGCTGCTTGCCCGGGGCGGCCTGGCCCAGGCCAAAGAAGCTGCTCAGGTCCATCACCGGCAGCAGCCGACCACGCAGGTTGGCCACCCCGCACACCCACGGTTGCACGCCGGGTACACGGCTACTGCGCGGTTCGCGCAGCACCTCGGCGACCTCGCCCATCGGCGCCACGAACCACTGGCCGGCAATACGGAAGCCGATGCCGCTCCACTGTTGCAGGCGCTGGTCCTGCGGCGGCTGGTCGGCGACCAGCAGGCGGCAGCGCCGGTCGATGTCCAGCAACAACTCGAAGGCGGTCAGCGACGCGCCCTGCGGGCGGGTGGTCAAGCCCCCAGCACCTCTTTGAGCTTGGCGATCAAGGCGTCCTCCTCCACCGGTTTGGTGAGGAAGTCACGGGCGCCCTGGCGCGTAGCCCAGACCCGGTCGGTTTCCTGGTCCTTGGTGGTAACCACGATCACCGGGATGGCGCTGGTTTCCGGGTCCTTGCTGAGCTGCCGGGTAGCCTGGAAGCCGTTCATGCCGGGCATGACGATGTCCATCAGCACCGCGTCTGGCTTGTCCTGCCGGGCCAGGGCCACGCCATCGGCACCGTTGTTGGCCTTGAGCACCTGGAAGCCGTGCTTTTCCAGCCATCCGGTCAATCGGTACATCTCTGTCGGCGAGTCGTCGACAATCAGAACTCGGGCCATGCTGTTTCCCCATCAGGAAAGAAAGACCGTGCCATGGCGGGGCGCAGTCAGGGTGCGTGTTGTTGAGCTGCGGCGAAACCGGGCACGTGGGCACGGATCGCATCGAGCAATTCTTCCTTGCTGAACGGCTTGGTCAGGAACTGGTCGGACCCGACCACCCGGCCGCGGGCCTTGTCGAACAGGCCGTCACGCGACGACAGCAGGATGACCGGGGTGTCCTTGAAGGCACTGTTGTGCTTTATCACCGCACAGGTCTGGTAGCCGTCCAGGCGCGGCATCAGCACATCGACGAAGATGATGCTGGGCTGGTGGTCGACGATCTTGGCCAGGGCATCGAAGCCATCGCTGGCGGTGATCACCTCGCAGCCCGCTTCGCCGAGCAACATCTGTGCGGTGCGGCGGATCGTGCGCGAATCGTCGATCACCATCACCTTCAGGGGTTGTTCCATCTGTTGGGCTACCGTCGCTGATAATGCGGAAATCGTAGGGCCGCTGCGCGCCCCTATCGCGACGCAAGGCCGCTCCTACAAGGGACCGCGATCTCCTGTAGGAGCGGCCTTGCGTCGCGATAGGGTTGCGCAGCAGCCCCAAAGGCCTGTTGCACAGCGCTATGACTGGCATTTTTAGCACACTCCGGGTGCCCGTTCCATCTACCACGCCCCTTGACCAGCGGCGTTCACGGCGCCACCCTGAGCCACTTTACTTTCGATCTACCGCGGCCACGCGCCGCCAAGAGGAACCACCCCATGAGCGTTCGCCTCGGCATTGTCATGGACCCCATCGCGTCCATCTCCTACAAGAAGGACAGCTCGCTGGCCATGCTGCTGGCCGCCCAGGCACGCGGCTGGAGCCTGTTCTACATGGAGCAGCGCGACCTGTACCTGGGTGCCGGCCAGGCCCGCGCGCAAATGCGCCCGCTGAAGGTGTTCGCCGACCCGGCCCGCTGGTTCGAGCTGGGCGAGGAGCAGGACAGCGCACTGGCCGAGCTGGACGTGGTGCTGATGCGCAAGGACCCGCCCTTCGACATGGAGTTCGTCTACAGCACCTACCTGCTGGAACAGGCCGAGCGCGAGGGTGTGCTGGTGGTCAACCGCCCGCAGAGCCTGCGCGACTGCAATGAGAAGCTGTTCGCCACGCAGTTCCCGCAATGCATGGCGCCGACCCTGGTCAGCCGCCGCGTCGACATCTTGCGCGAATTCGCCGATAGCCGTGGCGACGTGATCCTCAAGCCGCTGGACGGCATGGGCGGAGCCTCGGTGTTCCGCCACCGCAAGGAGGACCCCAACCTGTCGGTCATCCTCGAAACGCTGACCCAGCACGGCAACCAGCAGATCATGGCCCAGGAATACCTGCCGCAAATCAAGGATGGCGACAAGCGCATCCTGATGATCGACGGCGAGCCAGTCGACTACTGCCTGGCGCGCATCCCGGCCAGCGGCGAGACCCGTGGCAACCTGGCGGCCGGTGGCCGTGGCGAGGCGCGCCCATTGACCGAGCGCGACCGCTGGATTGCCGCCCAGGTCGGCCCTGCCCTGCGCGAAAAGGGCCTGCTGTTCGTCGGCCTGGATGTGATCGGCGACTACCTCACCGAAATCAACGTCACCAGCCCCACCTGCATCCGCGAGATCGACGCGGCCTACAACACCGACATCGGTGGCAAGCTGATGGATGCCATTGATCGCAAGCTCAAGGCGCGCTGACCGCCGACGCGGAGCAAATGCGCGGAGTGGGGTATGATGCCGGTCCTTTTCGACTGAGCTGCTGCCCCGCCCTGCGGTTGCTGGATACCTGATGACGCTGCCTGCCGACATCCCCGCCGACCTGCTGCCACCGCGCGTTCGCCCGGTGGATCGGCTTGGCTTTACCCTGTTCCTGGCTGCCCTGGTGCACCTGGCGCTGATCCTTGGCGTGGGTTTCACCGTGGTCAAGCCAGCGGAAATCCGCCAGACCATGGACATCACCCTGGCCTCGTTCAAGAGCGAGAAGCGGCCGGAAAAGGCCGATTTCCAGGCCCAGGACAACCAGCAGGGTAGCGGCACCCTGGACAAGAAGGCGGTACCCACCACCACCGAGGTGGCGCCGTTCCAGGACAGCAAGATCAACAAGGTCACCCCGCCGCCTGCGGCCAAGCCCGAAGTGGCGCCCCCGCCGGTGCCGGAAAAATCCGCTGTGGCGACCAAGGCGCCGAAAGCGCAGAAGGTCGAGCCCAAGCCCAAGGAAAGCAAGCCGCAACCCAAACCCGCAGCCGCCACGCCGGAGTTCGACAGTTCGCAACTGTCGAGCCAGATCGCCAGCCTCGAAGCCGAGCTGTCCAACGAACAGCAGATGTATGCCAAGCGCCCGCGCATCCATCGCCTGAATGCCGCATCGACCATGCGCGACAAGGGCGCCTGGTACAAGGAAGAGTGGCGCAAGAAGGTCGAGCGGGTGGGCAACCTCAACTACCCCGAGGAGGCGCGGCGGCAGCAGATCTACGGCAACCTGCGGATGATGGTGTCGATCAACCGCGATGGCTCATTGTACGAGGTGCTGGTGCTGGAGTCGTCCGGGCAGCCGGTGCTCGACCAGGCGGCCCAGCGCATCGTGCGGCTGGCGGCGCCGTTCGCGCCGTTTACTGGCGACCTGGCCGAGTTCGACCGGCTGGAAATCATCCGCACTTGGCGCTTTGCCCGCGGGGACCGTTTGTCCAGTAACTGAGCATTGTCGCTGGACACGGGAACGGGTTGGTACGGATATCGAGCGCCGCCCGCGCGGTGCATCGCGAGCAGGCGGCGTCAGGCCTGACAGACGCCAAGCCCCTAACGCCCGAACCAAAACGACGACACAAATCCGCACCTTGTCAGCCTCGCCACCTGGCGCCACACTATCCTCCATGAAAAACCTCACGCCGAGCTACCTCAAGCATCAGTTTCTGATCGCCATGCCGCACATGGCCGATCCGAACTTCGCCCAGACCCTCACGTACATCGTCGAGCACAACGCCCATGGCGCCATGGGGCTGGTGGTGAATCGGCCACAGGAACTCAACCTGGCCGACATCCTCGAACAGTTGCGCCCGGACGAAGCGCCGCCAGCCAGCACCCTGCAGGTGCCGATCTACCAAGGCGGCCCGGTGCAGACCGACCGTGGCTTCGTGCTGCATAGCAGCGAATGCAGCTACCAGGCCACCGTCGAACTCCAGGGCCTGTCACTGTCCACTTCGCAGGATGTGCTGTTCGCCATCGCCGAAGGCGTGGGGCCGCAGAAGAGCCTGATTACCCTGGGTTATGCCGGCTGGGAACCGGGCCAGCTGGAAGCCGAGCTTGCCGACAATGCCTGGCTCAACTGCCCGTTCGACCCGGAAATCATCTTCGGCCTGGCCAGCGACCTGCGCCTGGAAGCCGCAGCCGCCAGCCTGGGCATCAACCTGAACCTGCTGACCAGTCAGGCGGGCCACGCCTGATGGCCGAACTGCAGCCCGAACCACGCCTGCTGCTGGGTTTCGACTACGGCAGCAAACAGATCGGCGTAGCCGTCGGCCAGGTAGTCACCGGCCAGGCCCGCGAGCTGTGCACCTTGAAGGCACAGAATGGTGTGCCGGACTGGACCCAGGTAGAAAAGCTGATTGTCGAGTGGAAGCCTGATGCCATCGTTGTCGGCCTGCCGCTGAACATGGATGGCACCCCCAGCGAAATGAGCGCCCGCGCAGAAAAATTCGCCCGCCGCCTGAACGGCCGTTTCAACCTGCCGGTGCACACCCACGACGAGCGCCTGACCACCTTCGAGGCCAAAGGCGAGCGCATGGCCCGTGGCGGCCAGCGCGGCAGCTACCGTGACAACCCGGTCGATGCCATTGCTGCCGCACTGTTGCTGCAAGGCTGGCTGGAGGCCAACACCTGATCATCTTTGCCGCCGGGCCAGCCCGGCGCACCCTTCCAAGGAGCCCGCAATGAGCCTACCCAATCCCGCCGAGCTGATTCGGCAGATGGCTGTCGACCTTCGCGCCCACCTGGCCCGCCGGGCAATTGCCGAGCCACG
The DNA here is from genome assembly GCF_016620375.1 of Pseudomonas sp. LAM2023. Taxonomy (NCBI): domain Bacteria; kingdom Pseudomonadati; phylum Pseudomonadota; class Gammaproteobacteria; order Pseudomonadales; family Pseudomonadaceae; genus Pseudomonas; species Pseudomonas sp. LAM2023. The sequence goes on from NZ_JAENHV010000015.1 coordinate 342,945, forward strand.
CTATATCGGTATCCGCACGGGCGGCGTCTGGGTCGCCCAGGCCCTGCAGGAAGCCATGGGCGACAGCAGCCCCATGGGCACCCTGGACGTCTCGTTCTACCGCGACGACTTCAGCCAGAACGGCCTGCACCCCCAGGTGCGCCCGTCCGAACTGCCATTCGAGGTCGAGGGCCAGCACCTGGTGCTGGTGGATGATGTGCTGATGAGTGGCCGCACGGTGCGCGCCGCGCTCAATGAACTGTTCGACTACGGCCGCCCGGCCAGCGTCACCCTGGTCTGCCTGCTGGACCTGGATGCCGGTGAACTGCCTATCCGCCCGAATGTGCTCGGCGCCACCCTGTCCCTGGCGGCCCATGAACGGGTAAAATTGACCGGACCCGCACCGCTCGCCCTCGAGCGCCAGGACCTCGCCAACGCTTCCGCCCTTTAAGAGTCCCCCCCGCGATGACGCCAATCGACGCCAAGCGCCCGCTGCAGCTCAATGATCAGGGCCAGCTGCGCCACTTCCTCTCGCTCGACGGTTTGCCCCGCGAACTGCTCACCGAGATCCTCGACACCGCCGACTCCTTCCTCGAAGTTGGTGCCCGGGCCGTGAAGAAAGTCCCGTTGCTGCGCGGCAAGACCGTGTGCAACGTGTTCTTCGAGAACTCGACCCGTACCCGTACTACCTTCGAATTGGCAGCCCAGCGCCTGTCGGCCGACGTGATCAGCCTGAACGTGTCGACTTCCTCGACCAGCAAGGGCGAAACCCTGTTCGACACCCTGCGCAACCTCGAAGCCATGGCCGCCGACATGTTCGTGGTACGCCACTCGGACTCCGGTGCCGCGCACTTCATCGCCGAGCACGTGTGCCCCGAGGTTGCGGTGATCAACGGCGGTGATGGCCGCCATGCGCACCCGACCCAGGGCATGCTCGACATGCTCACCATTCGTCGCCACAAAGGCAGCTTCGAGAACCTGTCGGTGGCGATCGTCGGTGACATCCTGCACTCGCGCGTAGCCCGCTCCGACATGCTCGCACTCAAGGCGCTGGGCTGCCCGGACATTCGCGTGGTCGGCCCGAAAACCCTGATTCCCGTGGGTATCGAGCAGTACGGGGTGAAGGTCTACACCGACCTCGCCGAAGGCCTGAAGGACGTCGATGTGGTGATCATGCTGCGCCTGCAGCGTGAGCGCATGGCCGGCGGCCTGCTGCCCAGCGAAGGCGAGTTCTACCGCCTGTTCGGCCTGACCACCGCGCGCCTGGCCGGCGCCAAGCCCGATGCCATCGTCATGCACCCCGGCCCGATCAACCGCGGTGTGGAAATCGAGTCGGCGGTGGCCGATGGCAAGCATTCGGTGATCCTCAACCAGGTCACCTACGGTATCGCCGTGCGCATGGCCGTGCTGTCCATGGCCATGAGCGGGCAGAACGCGCAACGTCAATTCGAGCAGGAGAACGCCCAGTGACCGTCAGTATTCTCGGCGCCCGGGTCATCGACCCGAACAGTGGCTTCGACCAGGTCACCGACCTGCACCTCGACGGCGGTCGCATTGCCGCCATCGGCGCCGCCCCGGCCGGGTTCAACGCCAGCCGCACGATCCACGCCGCCGGCCTGGTCGCCGCGCCTGGCCTGGTAGACCTCGGCGTGTCGCTGCGCGAGCCGGGCTACAGCCGCAAAGGCAACATCGCCAGCGAAACCCGCGCTGCCGTGGCTGGCGGGGTCACCAGCCTGTGCTGCCCACCGCAGACCAGGCCGGTGCTGGACACTTCGGCGGTGGCCGAGCTGATCCTTGACCGCGCCCGCGAGGCCGCCAACAGCAAGGTCTACCCGATCGGCGCCCTGACCAAGGGCCTGGAAGGCGAGCAGCTGGCCGAGCTGGTGGCCCTGCGCGACACCGGCTGCGTGGCCTTCGGCAACGGCCTGAAGGAAATCCCCAACAACCGTACCCTGGCGCGCGCCCTGGAATACGCTGCCACCTTCGACCTGACCGTGGTGTTCCACTCCCAGGACCGCGACCTGGCCCAGGGCGGCCTGGCCCATGAAGGTGCCATGGCCAGCTTCCTCGGCCTGCCGGGCATCCCGGAAACCGCCGAGACCGTGGCCCTGGCACGCAACCTGCTGCTGGTGGAGCAGACTGGCGTACGTGCGCACTTCACCCAGATCACCAGCGCCCGAGGCGCGCGGCTGATCGAGCAGGCCCAGCAGCTAGGCCTGCCGGTGACCGCTGACGTAGCGTTGTACCAGCTGATCCTCACCGACGAATCGCTGCGTGAGTTCTCCAGTCTCTACCACGTGCAACCACCGCTGCGCACCGCTGCCGACCGTGACGGCCTGCGCGAGGCAGTGAAGTCGGGGGTGATCCAGGCGATTTCCAGCCATCACCAGCCACACGAGCGCGACGCCAAGCTGGCCCCGTTCGGTGCCACCGAGCCGGGCATCAGCAGCGTCGAACTGCTGCTGCCACTGGCCATGACCCTGGTGCAGGACGGCCTGCTCGACCTGCCAACCCTGCTGGCACGCCTGAGCAGCGGCCCAGCAGCGGCCCTGCGCCTGCCGGCCGGCGAGCTGAAGGCGGGCGGCGCCGCCGACCTGGTGCTGTTCGACCCGCAAGCTTCGACCGTGGCTGGCGAGCAGTGGTTCTCGCGAGGCGAGAACTGCCCGTTCATCGGCCACTGCCTGCCGGGTGCGGTGCGGTATACCTTGGTCGACGGGCATGTCTGCCACGAGGCCTGAGTAAAAGCCATTCGCGGGCACGCCCGCTCCCACAGCAGATCACTGTCCCCTGTGGGAGCGGGCATGCCCGCGAATGCCCTTGCACGGTGCCCCCTGCCAAGCGCGACCATTCATCCCCTACGGTTGAAATCTTTCCCCCCACCCCCATATGAGTCTGCATCAGGCACTTTCGCCCCGCTGCGTGGAGACTCTCCCTTGACCACCATCGTTTCTGTCCGCCGTAATGGCAAAGTCGTCATGGGCGGCGACGGCCAGGTATCCCTCGGCAACACCGTGATGAAAGGCAACGCCAAGAAGGTGCGCCGCCTGTACCACGGCCAGGTCATCGCGGGCTTCGCCGGCGCCACCGCCGATGCGTTCACCCTGTTCGAGCGCTTCGAAGGCCAGCTGGAAAAACACCAGGGTCACCTGGTCCGTGCTGCCGTCGAACTGGCCAAGGAATGGCGTACCGACCGCTCCCTGAGCCGCCTGGAAGCCATGCTGGCGGTAGCCAACAAGGATGCCTCGCTGATCATTACCGGCAACGGCGACGTGGTCGAACCCGAAGACGGCCTGATCGCCATGGGTTCCGGCGGTGCATACGCCCAGGCCGCTGCACGCGCCCTGCTGAACAAGACCGACCTTTCCGCCCGGGAAATCGCCGAGACCGCCCTGAACATCGCTGGCGACATCTGCGTCTTCACCAACCACAACCTGACCATCGAGGAGCAGGACCTGGCCGAGTGATTCAGCTGTTCTGGCGCCCCCGCCCGGTGCGGGGGCTTTTCCACGCTGACTCATCTGCCCAAGGACCCAACTGATCATGTCCATGACCCCCCGCGAGATCGTCCACGAACTCAACCGCCACATCATCGGCCAGGATGACGCCAAGCGCGCCGTGGCCATTGCCCTGCGCAACCGCTGGCGGCGCATGCAGCTCCCTGCCGAGCTGCGTGCCGAAGTAACGCCGAAGAACATCCTGATGATCGGCCCTACCGGCGTCGGCAAGACCGAAATCGCCCGCCGCCTGGCCAAGCTGGCCAATGCGCCGTTCCTCAAGGTCGAGGCCACCAAGTTCACCGAAGTGGGCTACGTCGGCCGCGACGTCGAGTCGATCATCCGCGACCTGGCCGATGCCGCGCTGAAAATGCTGCGTGAGCAAGAAATCATCCGCGTGCGCCACCGCGCCGAAGATGCCGCCGAAGATCGCATCCTCGATGCCCTGTTGCCACAGGCACGGGTCAGCAGCTTTGCCGAGGAAGCCGCGCAGACCAGCACCGATTCCAACACCCGCCAGCTGTTCCGCAAGCGCCTGCGCGAAGGCCAGCTGGACGACAAGGAAATCGAGATCGAAGTCGCCGATGCCGTGGGCGTCGAAATTGCCGCGCCGCCCGGCATGGAAGAAATGACCAACCAGTTGCAGAGCCTGTTCGCCAACATGGGCAAAGGCAAGCGCAAGGCCCGCAAGCTGAAGGTCAAGGAAGCGCTGAAGATGGTTCGCGACGAAGAAGCGAGCCGCCTGGTCAACGAGGAAGAACTCAAGGCCAAGGCCCTGGAAGCGGTCGAGCAGCACGGCATCGTGTTCATCGACGAAATCGACAAGGTTGCCAAGCGCGGCAACGTTGGCGGCGCCGACGTGTCCCGCGAAGGCGTGCAGCGTGACCTGCTGCCGCTGATCGAAGGCTGCACCGTCAATACCAAGCTGGGCATGGTCAAGACCGACCACATCCTGTTCATTGCCTCGGGTGCGTTCCACCTGAGCAAGCCGAGCGACCTGGTGCCGGAGCTGCAAGGCCGCCTGCCGATCCGCGTGGAACTCAAGGCCCTGACCCCGGAAGACTTCGAGCGTATCCTGCAGGAGCCGCACGCGTCGCTGACCGAACAGTACCAGGCCCTGCTGAAGACCGAAGGGCTGAACATCGAGTTCCTGGCGGACGGCATCAAGCGCCTGGCCGAAATCGCCTACCAGGTCAACGAGAAGACCGAGAACATCGGTGCCCGCCGCTTGCACACCTTGCTCGAGCGCCTGCTCGAAGAGGTGTCGTTCAGTGCCGGCGACCTGGCCAGCACCCATGACGAAGCGCCGATCCAGATCGACGCGGCCTATGTGAACAGCCACCTGGGTGAGCTGGCGCAGAACGAAGACCTGTCGCGTTACATCCTGTAAAAACGGCGTCGACTGCTTCGCGGGCACGCCCGCTCCCACAGGATCACCACAGACCCAAAGCATGTGATGATCCTGTGGGAGCGGGCGTGCCCGCGAAGAGGCCCTTGAATCCCTCCATCATAAGCTGGAAGCTTGCTTCATCAGCTCCCGAGAGATTCTGCCCATGGCCCGCCTGCCCACCGCCATCAACCTGCACAAAGCCTCGAAAACCCTCAGCCTCACCTATGCCCCCGGCGAGGTCTACCACCTGCCCGCCGAATTCCTGCGCGTGCACTCCCCCTCCGCCGAGGTCCAGGGCCACGGCAACCCCATCCTGCAGTTCGGCAAGATCAACGTCGGCCTCAGCGGCCTGGAGCCTGCCGGCCAATATGCACTGAAACTGGTCTTCGACGACGGCCATGACAGCGGCCTGTTCACCTGGGAATACCTCGAACAGCTGTGCCTGCGCCAGGAACAACTGTGGGCCGAGTACCTCGACGAGCTGCACAAGGCCGGCAAATCCCGCGACCCCGCCGAGTCGGTGGTCAAACTGATGCTCTAGCGCAAGGGCCCCGGGGTTTAGAGCGCATTTTCTAGAATCATCTGTTTGAATGCCCTACAGACAGCCCAATGAAGGGCTGTCTTGCGCATTACATGAAAGTCGGGTAACCAATGGGGAGTGGCAAGTTCCCTGCATCACCTTGCAGGTAATCAGCACCCTCGCAGCACCGCTGTTCCTTATCACTGGTCACCCGAGTAGCAGTACCGGGCTCAGCACTGTGCACCCGTCACAGCAAACCGGTACTCGTCTCAGGACAACGGAGCGTCGTAGATGAGTAACAAGAACAACGATGAGCTGCAGCGGCAAGCCTCGGAAAACACCCTGGGGCTGAACCCGGTCATCGGTATTCGTCGCAAGGACCTGTTGAGTTCGGCACGTACCGTGCTGCGCCAGGCCGTGCGCCAACCGCTGCACAGCGCCAAGCATGTGGCCCACTTCGGCCTGGAGCTGAAGAATGTGCTGCTGGGCAAATCCAGCCTGGCCCCGGAAAGCGATGATCGTCGCTTCAACGACCCGGCCTGGAGCCACAACCCGCTCTACCGCCGCTACCTGCAGACCTACCTGGCCTGGCGCAAGGAGCTGCAGGACTGGATCGGCAGCAGCGACCTGTCACCCCAGGACATCAGCCGCGGCCAGTTCGTCATCAACCTGATGACCGAGGCCATGGCGCCGACCAATACCCTGTCCAACCCCGCGGCGGTCAAGCGCTTCTTCGAAACCGGCGGCAAGAGCCTGCTGGACGGCCTGTCCAACCTGGCCAAGGACGTGGTCAACAACGGTGGCATGCCCAGCCAGGTGAACATGGATGCCTTCGAAGTGGGCAAGAACCTGGGCACCAGCGAAGGTGCCGTGGTGTACCGCAACGATGTGCTGGAGCTGATCCAGTACAGCCCGATCACCGAGCAGGTACACGCCCGCCCGCTGTTGGTGGTGCCGCCGCAGATCAACAAGTTCTATGTGTTCGACCTGAGCCCGGAAAAGAGCCTGGCGCGCTACTGCCTGCGCTCGCAGCAACAGACCTTCATCATCAGCTGGCGCAACCCGACCAAGGCCCAGCGCGAATGGGGCCTGTCGACCTACATCGATGCGCTCAAGGAAGCCGTCGACGCGGTGCTGGCGATTACCGGCAGCAAGGACCTGAACATGCTCGGCGCCTGTTCCGGCGGCATTACCTGCACCGCCCTGGTGGGCCACTATGCCGCCCTGGGCGAGAACAAGGTCAATGCCCTGACCTTGCTGGTAAGCGTGCTGGACACCACCGTGGATACCCAGGTGGCGCTGTTCGTCGACGAGCAGACCCTGGAGGCCGCCAAGCGCCACTCCTACCAGGCCGGCGTGCTCGAAGGCAGCGAGATGGCCAAGGTGTTCGCCTGGATGCGCCCCAACGACCTGATCTGGAACTACTGGGTCAACAACTACCTGCTTGGCAACGAGCCGCCGGTGTTCGACATCCTGTTCTGGAACAACGACACCACGCGCCTGCCGGCCGCCTTCCATGGCGACCTGATCGAAATGTTCAAGAGCAACCCGCTGACCCGCCCCAATGCCCTGGAAGTGTGTGGCACACCGATCGACCTGAAGCAGGTGCAATGCGACATCTTCAGCGTGGCCGGCACCGCTGACCACATCACTCCGTGGCAGTCGTGCTACCGCTCGGCGCACCTGTTCGGCGGCAAGATCGAATTCGTGTTGTCCAACAGCGGGCATATCCAGAGCATCCTCAACCCGCCGGGCAACCCCAAGGCGCGCTTCATGACCGGTGCCGACCGCCCGGGTGACCCGCTGGCCTGGCAGGAAAATGCCACCAAGCATGCCGACTCGTGGTGGCTGCACTGGCAAGGCTGGCTGGCCGAGCGCGCCGGTGAGCTGAAGAAGGCGCCGACGCGCCTGGGCAACCGGGCCTACGCCGCCGGCGAAGCCGCCCCGGGTACGTACGTTCACGAGCGTTGAGCTGCAGCGCCGTGGCCACCTGCGGGCGCCACGGTGTTCATTCACCCAAGAGTCATGCGCATGCCGCAACCCTATATCTTCAGGACTGTAGAGCTGGATAACCAGTCCATCCGTACCGCCGTCCGCCCGGGCAAGCCGCACCTGACGCCGTTGCTGATCTTCAACGGTATCGGCGCCAACCTGGAGCTGGTGTTCCCGTTCATCGAAGCACTGGACCCGGACCTGGAAGTGATCGCCTTCGATGTACCCGGGGTCGGCGGTTCGTCAACGCCTCGCCACCCGTACCGGTTCCCCGGGCTGGCCAAGCTCACGGCACGGATGCTGGATTACCTCGATTACGGCCAGGTCAACGTCATCGGCGTGTCCTGGGGCGGTGCCCTGGCCCAGCAGTTCGCCCACGACTACCCCGAACGCTGCAAGAAGCTGGTGCTCGCTGCTACCGCCGCCGGTGCCGTGATGGTGCCAGGCAAGCCCAAGGTGCTGTGGATGATGGCCAGCCCGCGCCGCTACGTACAACCGTCGCACGTTATCCGCATTGCGCCGCTGATCTATGGCGGTGGCTTCCGGCGCGATCCGGACCTGGCCATGCAGCATGCCGCCAAGGTGCGCTCCGGGGGCAAGATGGGTTACTACTGGCAACTGTTCGCCGGGCTTGGCTGGACCAGCATCCACTGGCTGCACAAGATCCAGCAGCCAACCCTGGTACTGGCCGGTGACGACGACCCGCTGATCCCGCTGATCAACATGCGCCTGTTGGCCTGGCGGATTCCCAATGCCCAGCTACACATTATCGACGACGGTCATCTGTTCCTGATCACCCGGGCCGAGGCCGTCGCCCCGATCATCATGAGTTTCCTTCAGCAAGAACGACAGCGCGCCGTCATGCACCCTCGCCCGGCTTCGGGCGGGTAGATCGATGCGGCCTTGTTCGCGGGCGCGCCCGCTCCCACAGGGACGGCGCTGAACCTGTGGGAGCGGGCATTGCCCGCGAAGGTCTCGACAGCGAAACGGCTCAGACGAGGGAGTGTTGCCATGAAAGACAAACCGGCCAAAGGAACGCCAACGCTTCCCGCCACCCGCATGAATGTGCAGAACGCCATCCTCGGCCTGCGCGGGCGTGACCTGTTGTCCACGTTGCGCAATGTCAGCCGCCATGGCCTGCGCCACCCGCTGCATACCGCCCACCATCTACTGGCCCTGGGCGGCCAACTGGGTCGCGTGCTGCTGGGGGACACGCCTTACCAGCCGAACCCGCGCGACCCACGCTTCAACGATCCTACTTGGAGCCAGAATCCGTTCTACCGCCGCGGCCTGCAGGCCTATCTGGCCTGGCAGAAGCAGACCCGCCTGTGGATCGAGGAAAGCTATCTGGACGACGATGACCGGGCGCGGGCGCACTTTCTGTTCAATCTGGTCAACGACGCCCTGGCACCAAGCAACTCGCTGCTCAACCCGCTGGCGGTGAAGGAACTGTTCAATACCGGCGGGCAGAGCCTGGTGCGCGGCGTGGCCCACCTGCTCGACGACCTGCGCCACAACGACGGCCTGCCCCGCCAGGTGGACGAGCGCGCCTTTGAAGTGGGCGGCAACCTGGCAGCTACACCTGGCGCAGTGGTGTTTCGCAACGACTTGCTGGAGCTGATCCAGTACAAGCCGATGAGCGAAAAACAACATGCACGCCCGCTGTTGGTGGTACCGCCGCAAATCAACAAGTTCTATATCTTCGACCTGGGCCCGACCAACAGCTTCGTGCAATACATGCTCAAGAGCGGCCTGCAGGTATTCATGGTCAGCTGGCGCAACCCCGAACCGCGCCACCGCGAATGGGGCTTGTCCAGTTACGTGCAAGCGCTGGAAGAGGCACTCAACGCCTGCCGCAGCATCAGCGGCAATCGCGACCCCAACCTGATGGGTGCCTGCGCCGGCGGCCTGACCATGGCCGCGCTGCAAGGCCACCTGCAGGCCAGGCACCAGCTGCGCCGGGTGCGCAGCGCCACCTACCTGGTAAGCCTGCTGGACAGCAAGTTCGAAAGCCCCGCCAGCCTGTTCGCCGACGAACAAACCATCGAGGCCGCCAAGCGCCGCTCTTACCAGCGTGGCGTGCTGGACGGCGCCGAGGTGGCACGGATATTCGCCTGGATGCGGCCCAATGACCTGATCTGGAATTACTGGGTCAACAACTACCTGCTCGGCAAGACGCCACCGGCGTTCGACATCCTCTACTGGAACGCTGACAGCACGCGCCTGCCCGCTGCGCTGCATGGCGACCTGCTGGACTTCTTCAAGCTCAACCCGCTGACCCATCCGGCCGGTCTGGAGGTGTGCGGTACGCCCATCGACCTGCACAAGGTCGACCTGGACAGTTTCACCGTCGCCGGCAGCAACGACCACATCACCCCGTGGGACGCGGTATACCGCTCGGCCTTGCTGCTGGGTGGCGACCGGCGTTTCGTGCTGGCCAACAGCGGGCATATCCAGAGCATCATCAACCCGCCTGGCAACCCCAAGGCCTATTACCTGGCGAACCCCAAGCTGCCCGGCGACCCGCGCGCCTGGTTCCACGACGCCAAGCGCAGCGAAGGCAGCTGGTGGCCGTTGTGGCTGGACTGGATCACCCCGCGCTCCGGCCCGCTCAAGGCACCGCGCAGCGAGCTGGGCAATGCCACATACCCACCGCTGGGGCCCGCACCGGGTACCTACGTGATGACCCGCTGAGCCTGCCGACGGGATGAAGACTCGCGACCGTATCCTCGAGTGCGCCTTGCAGCTGTTCAATCAGCAGGGCGAGCCGAACGTATCCACCCTGGAGATCGCCAACGAACTGGGCATCAGCCCGGGCAACCTGTACTACCACTTCCACGGCAAGGAGCCCTTGGTACTGGGCCTGTTCGAGCGCTTCGAAGAGGCGCTGATGCCCTTGCTCGACCCACCGCTCGAGGTGCGCCTGGACGCCGAAGACTACTGGCTGTTCCTGCACCTGATCGTCGAACACATGGCGCAGTACCGATTTCTGTTCCAGGACCTGTCGAACCTGACCGGGCGCCTGCCCAAGCTGGCGCGCGGCATGCGCAGCCTGATCAACGCGCTCAAGCGTACGCTCGCAGCGTTGCTGGCCAGCCTCAAGGGCCAGGGGCAGGTCGAAAGCGAGACCCAGGCGCTGGGGCAACTGGTGGAGCAGATCACCCTGACCCTGATGTTCTCGCTGGATTATCAGCGCGTGCTGGGGCGCGAGGGGGACGTGGGTATTGTGGTGTATCAGGTGATGATGCTGGTGGCGCCGCATTTGCAGGCGCAGGCGCGAGCGGCGGCGGAGCAGTTGGCGGTGCGGTATCTGGAGGGGTAACAATGATGCCAGCCAACTGAGTCCTCCCGTTTGACTGGGGCTGCTTTGCAGCCCTTCGCGGGCTCGCCCGCTCCCACAGGGATCGCACAAACCAAGGGCTCTGCGATAAACCTGTGGGAGCGGGCATGCCCGCGAAGCAGGCGACGCGGTATCAGATCAGGGGACCGGTGCCCGCTGGTGCCGACGGCGTGCTGCTGACCGGGGCAGCGGCAGGTGCCGGAGCTGCGGTCGCGGCCGGGGCGGCGCTGGCCGCTGGGGCTGCTGGCTTGGCGGCTGCCGGTTTGGCCGGGGCTTTTTTCACCGCAGGCTTCTTCACCGCAGGCTTCTTCGCCGCAGCAGGCTTGGCCGCTGCCGGTTTGGCGGCTGGCTTGGCCGCAGCAACCTTGGCCGCAGGCTTGGCTGCCGGTTTGGCCGCTGCGGTTTTTGCCGCAGGCTTGGCTGCCGCTTTGGCCAGTGGCTTGGCCGCCGCCTTGCTCGCAGCCGGTTTGGCAGCAGCGGTGCGCGACGAAATCGGCGTAACCGAAGCACCGGTCAGCTTCTCGATCTGCTTGGTCAGGCTGTCCACCTGCTGGTGCAGGGCCTTGATCTCGTTGCGGCTCGGCACACCCAGGCGCGAAATGGCGCTGTTCAGGCGCTTGTCGAAAGCCTCTTCGAGTTCGCTCCATTTGCCCAATGCACGGTCCTTCACGCCAGACACCCGCGAAGTGGTCGAAGACTTGGCAGTCTCGGCAACATCTTCAGCGGTTTTCTTCGCCTGCTTCTCGGCCTTCTCGCCATCCTTCACCAGCGAGTCGAACAGCTTCGGGCCGTCCTGGTCGATCTTCGAATAGATACCCAGCCCCGCCAGCCAGATCTTGCGGGAGTATTTCTCGATCCCGCCGACCCAGGAGCTGCCTTCTTTTTCGGTGTTCTTCTTGCCAGCCATCCTGCTCTCCTTATGGTTTGTGCGCGACGCGCTCGAGCAGCTCATGCAGCTGTTCAAGCTTGATGGACAACGCCTCAACGTCATGTTTAGACGGAATGCCCAGGCGATTCAAGGCGCGCCCTACCCGTGCGTCGAAAGCTTTTTCGATTTTGTCGAGTTGAATTTCGACCCGCCCTGGGACACGGCTAACGGCCTGGGTCGCTTCATCGATCTGGTTGTTGGCCGCGTCCAGTTGTTTGTCGATACGCTTCTTGCCACGTTTCTCGACACCTTCACCGGCCTTGACCAGCTCGTTGAAATAGTCGGAGCCTTCCTGGCCCACGCGTGCATAGGCGCCGATACCCGCCAGCCAGATCTTGCGCGCGTAGCCACGCACTTCGCCCAGCGTACCCGGGGCGTCGTCCTTTTTCTTCACAGTCACTTTGGCCATGCTCTGTACCTCATGCTCATGAGTGGGGGGGGAACCGCCCATGGAGGTTGGGCTTGAGCACAAGATAGAGAGGGAAATTAGAATCTTCACCCTAGGTTCTGGGTGAAAAGTCTTGAGACGAAGGTCAGGCAAGGCGAAAACAGCCGAGGAAGCGGAGTTTACGGGTTGTAAATGAGCATTCCGAGGCTGTTTTCAACGCAGCACCACCGAGTATCAAGGCTTTTCACACAGAGCCTAAGGTGACTGCAGGGCTCGGCAAACGATCAGGCCAGGGCCTTGTCCAGTGCCCGCTCGATCTCGCCCTTGATCGTGCCGCTCATCATCGACAGCATCATGCCGAGCTTCAGCTCTACGCGGATGCTGTCTTCGCCGATATGCACGCTGCCGTTGGCACCACTGCGCGCCACATCGACCCGGTCGCCGTTCCAGGTCGCCTTGAGGTCGTATTCCCGGACCAGCCTGTCTACCAGCGCTTCGGCCTTGGCACGGGCGGCATCGCGGCCGAGGGAGTGTTTGCGTTCGACGCTGATCTGAGTCATGCAGGTGTTCCTGAGGATGAAGACATAATGGGCATTATGCCCGCCCCTGCCCACTGGCACACCCCGCCAAGACAAATCCGCCCGTTCGCCCTAGAATGGCGGTAATTTTTTCCGGTGAAGCGATATGAACGACCAGCGCAAAGGCGACCAAGCCGAACCCACCACCCATTTCGGTTACCAGGACGTCCCTGAAAGCCAGAAGGCGAAGAAAGTCGCCGAAGTGTTTCACTCGGTGGCGGCCAAGTACGACCTGATGAACGACGTGCTTTCCGGCGGCATGCACCGCCTGTGGAAGCGCTTCACCATCGAGCTGTCTGGCGTACGCGCCGGCAACCGCGTGCTGGACATCGCCGGCGGTACCGGTGACCTGGCGGCCAAGTTCTCGCGGCTGGTCGGCCCGACCGGGCAGGTGGTGCTGGCCGATATCAACGAATCGATGCTCAAGGTTGGCCGTGACCGCCTGCTCGACCGTGGCGTGGCCGGCAACATCGAGTTCGTCCAGGCCGATGCCGAGAAGCTGCCGTTCCCGGACAACCATTTCGACTGCGTGACCATCGCCTTCGGCCTGCGCAACGTCACCCACAAGGACGAAGCGATCCGCTCGATGCTGCGTGTACTCAAGCCGGGCGGCCGCCTGCTGGTGCTGGAGTTCTCCAAACCGACCAACAAGCTGATGTCCAAGGCCTACGACGCCTACTCGTTCGCCTTCATGCCCCTGGCCGGCAAGCTGATCACCAACGATGCGGACAGCTACCGCTACCTCGCCGAGTCGATCCGCATGCACCCCGACCAGGAAACCCTCAAGGCCATGATGGTCGAGGCCGGTTTCGACCGCGTCACTTATCACAACATGACCAGCGGCATCGTCGCCGTGCACCGGGGAATCAAGCCCTGATGCTGCTGGCCGGGCTGCTCGCCAGCGTCGAACATGGCCTGAACCGCATCCTGCGCATGGACAGCACGGCCCTGCCGCGGCTGGCCGCGCTGGAAGGCAAGGTCATCGAGATCGACTGCCGCCAACCGGCCCTGCAGGTATTCATCCTGCCCGATGAAGAAGGCCTGATGCTGGCTGCCCACTGGGAGGGCGCTGTCGATTGCAGCCTGCGCGCCCCGGCCGGCAGCCTGGCGCACCTGGCCCTGGCCAAGGACAAGACTGCCGTGCTGCACAGCCCGCAAGTCGAACTGCATGGCGACAGTGCCGTGCTGCTCGACCTGTTCGGGGTGCTGCAGGACCTGGAACTGGACTGGGAACACGAGCTGCAGCGCTGGCTCGGCCCGGTCGCCACGGCCATGCTCGCAGGCCACGTCCGCCTGCGTGCACGCTGGACCCGTCAGGGCTTCGCGCGCTTCAGCCAGAACCTCTCCGAATACCTGGCCGAAGAATCCCGCACCCTGGTCGGCAAGCGCGAAGCCGAAGCCGCCTTCAGCGAACTCGATGCCCTCAAGCTTGAGACAGAACGCCTCGAGGCGCGCATCAAGCGCCTCTCCCAATCCCTTGATACCAGCGATAACGCATGAAGCTGCTCGCCGTCCGCCGTCTTTTCCGCATCCAGCGCGTAGTCATCCGGTACCGGCTGGATGACCTGCTGTTCGACTACCCGCTGCCATGGTGGCTGATGAGCCTGCGCCTGCTGATGCCATGGCGCTGGCTGCCCCGCAAGCCGTCCGAGCTCAACCGTGGCGCACGCCTGCGCCTGGCCCTGCAGGACCTGGGGCCGATCTTCATCAAGTTCGGCCAGTTGCTGTCCACCCGCCGCGACCTGCTGCCAACCGACATCGCCGACGAGTTGATGTTGCTGCAAGACCGCGTACCGCCATTCGACCCGCAACAGGCCGTGGCGCTGATCGAGGAACAGCTCGGCGCCAAGGTGGGTGAGGTATTCAGCCGCTTCGACGTGGAGCCACTGGCTTCCGCTTCGGTGGCCCAGGTTCATGCAGCCCGCCTGAAAAGCGGCGAGGAGGTCGTGGTCAAGGTGGTCCGGCCGGGCCTCAAGCCGGTAATCGCCGCCGATATTGCCTGGCTGTTCCTGATCGCCAAAGGCGCCGAGCGTGCTTCTGCCGACGCCCGCCGCCTGCACCCGGTGGAAATCGTCAGTGACTACGAAAAGACCATCTACGACGAACTCGACCTGCTGCGCGAAGCAGCCAACGCCAGCCAGCTGCGGCGCAATTTCGAAGGCTCCGAGCTGATGTACGTGCCGCAGGTGTACTGGGACTGGTGCCGGCCGAAGGTGCTGGTGATGGAGCGCATCTACGGCGTCCCGGTAACCGACATGGCCACCCTCGCCGACCAGCGCACCGACATGAAAATGCTCGCCGAGCGCGGCGTGGAAGTATTCTTCACCCAGGTGTTCCGCGACAGCTTCTTCCACGCCGACATGCACCCCGGCAACATCTTCGTCAGCACGGTCCGGCCCTGGAGCCCGCAATACATCGCCATCGACTGCGGCATCGTCGGCAGCCTGACGGACGAGGACCAGGACTACCTGGCGCGCAACCTGATCGCCTTCTTCAAGCGCGACTACCGTCGCGTGGCGCAGCTGCACATCGACTCTGGCTGGGTACCGGCACATACCAAGGTCAACGAATTCGAGGCCGCCATCCGCACCGTGTGCGAGCCGATCTTCGAAAAACCGTTAAAGGATATTTCCTTCGGCCAGGTGCTGATGCGCCTGTTCCAGACCGCCCGGCGCTTCAACATGGAAGTGCAGCCGCAACTGGTGCTGCTGCAGAAGACCCTGCTCAACATCGAGGGCCTGGGCCGCCAGTTGTACCCCGACCTGGACTTGTGGAGTACCGCCAAGCCGTTCCTCGAACGCTGGATGCGCGACCGCATGAGCCCGAAAGCCGTGCTTGGCAACATCCACAGCCAGGTCGAACAGCTGCCGCACCTGGCCGACATGGCCCGCGACGTGCTCGAACGCCTGTCGCAACCGCACCTGCACGATCCGCAACTGCCGGAACGTCGCCGCCAGGGCGACCGCTGGCCGCTGCGCCTGCTCGGTGCCGGCCTGCTGGGGGGCGGCGCGGTGCTGGCCGCCGGCGCCGCCGAGGCTGCCAGCCTGGCCGCCCCAAGCGCCTGGCCGGCCTGGTTGATGCTGGCCGCTGGCCTTTACCTGATCGTGCGCCAATAGCCAGCCGCGCGCATGGCTGGCACACTAGCGCAAAGGGCCCGGCACAGGAGCGGGCCCGCCTTGGAGTCGACGATGAAAGACTGGCTGGACGAGATCAAGTGGAACAGCGAAGGCCTGGTACCGGCGATCGCCCAGGACCACAAGACCGGACGCGTGCTGATGATGGCCTGGATGAACCGCGAATCGCTGGCCCTGACCGCCGCCGAACAACGCGCCATCTACTGGTCGCGTTCGCGTGGCAAGCTGTGGCGCAAGGGCGAGGAGTCCGGGCATGTGCAGAAGCTGCATGAAATGCGCCTGGACTGCGATGCCGACGTGATCATCCTGATGGTCGAGCAACTGGGCCATATCGCCTGCCATACCGGCCGTGAAAGCTGCTTCTACCGTGTTTTCGAAGACGGCCAGTGGAAAACCGTCGACCCGGTCCTGAAGGACCCGGATGCCATCTACAGCGCAGGACACTGACATGAGCGACACCCTCAATCGCCTGGCCGAAGTGCTTGAAGAACGCAAGCAGGCGGCACCCGACAGCTCCTACGTGGCCAGCCTGTACCACAAGGGCCTGAACAAGATTCTCGAGAAGCTCGGCGAAGAATCGGTGGAGACGATCATCGCCGCCAAGGACGCCGCGCTCAGCAAGGATTACAGCGATGTCATCTACGAAACCGCCGACCTGTGGTTTCATAGCCTGGTGATGCTCAGCGCACTGGGCCAGCACCCGCAAGCCGTGCTGGATGAACTAGAACGCCGTTTCGGGCTGTCCGGGCACGATGAGAAGGCCGCACGAACGCCTACTGCCTGACGGGCGCCTGTGGGAGCGGGCGTGCCCGCGAAGAGTCCGACGCGGTGCATGGCACCGGCTACGCCGGTGCTCGCGGCGGTTCGACGCCTCGACATGTCCGCTCCCACAGGGAGCGTGTTGCCGGATCGATTTGCTGTACACACATTTTTCAGGAGTACGAAAATGGGTATCTTTGACTGGAAACACTGGATCGTCCTGCTGGTCGTCGTGGTCCTGGTGTTCGGCACCAAGAAGCTGAAGAACTTCGGCAGCGACCTGGGCGAGTCGATCAAGGGCTTCCGCAAGGCCATGAGCGAAGAAGAGAACAAGCCGGCCGAGCACACCCCGCCGCCTGCCCAGCCCGTTCCGCCAATGCAGAACACCGCCCAGCAGAACCAGGGCCACACTATCGAAGGCCAGGCCCAGCCGGTCCAAGAGCCACAGCGGAAAGACTGACCCATGTTCGGCATCAGTTTCAGCGAGCTGCTGCTCGTCGGCCTGGTCGCCCTGCTGGTGCTCGGCCCCGAGCGCCTGCCCGGTGCCGCGCGCACGGCAGGCCTGTGGATCGGGCGGCTCAAGCGCAGCTTCAATAGCATTAAGATGGAAGTGGAGCGTGAAATCGGCGCTGACGAGATCCGTCGCCAGCTGCACAACGAACACATCCTGCAGATGGAAGAGGAAGCCAAGCGCATCCTCAACCCGATGACACCACCCGCGCAGCCGCCCGTTACCACTGCAACCGTGCAGCCCCCTGCGGGGCTCGAGCCCCTGCCGGTCGACACAGCTGCCGCCCCGGCCACCCCTGCCGAACCGCCCCAACCGCCGCGAGCCCCATGAGCGAGAACCCGGAACACGACCAGCCGATGCCGCTGGTATCGCACCTGACCGAACTGCGCACACGCCTGTTGCGCTGCGTTGCCGTCATTTTCCTGATCTTTGCCGGGCTGTTCTCCTTCGCCCAGCAGATCTACACCCTGGTTTCGGCACCGCTGCGCGAACATTTGCCGGCCAATGCAACGATGATCGCCACCGACGTGGCCTCGCCGTTCCTGACGCCGTTCAAACTGACCATGATCGTCTCACTGTTCCTGGCGATCCCGTTCATCCTCCAGCAGATCTGGGGCTTCATCGCGCCCGGGCTGTACCGTCATGAAAAGCGCATCGCCATCCCGCTGCTGGTGTCGAGCATCCTGTTGTTCTACGCCGGCATGGCCTTCGCCTATTTCCTGGTGTTCCCGCTGATCTTCGGCTTTTTCGCCAGCGCCACGCCGGAAGGCGTGTCGATGATGACCGACATCGCCAGCTACCTGGACTTCGTGATGACGCTGTTCTTCGCCTTCGGCGTGGCCTTCGAGATCCCGGTGGCGGTGGTACTGCTGGTGTGGATCGGCGTAGTCGACGTGAAGTACCTGAAGAAGATCCGCCCCTACGTGATCATCGGCTGTTTCGTGGTCGGCATGGTCCTCACCCCGCCGGACATCTTCTCCCAGACCCTGCTGGCGGTGCCCATGTGGCTGTTGTTCGAGATCGGTGTGCTATGCGGCAGCCTGATCCGCAAGCGCAGCGAAGCCAATGCTGCCAACGACCATAACGACCAGCCACCTGCGACCCAACCGTGAACCTGCTGCTCCTTGAAGAGGCCGACTTCGTCGCGGACGACCGCGTCGTTCTTGCCGACCGGCGCTTCACCCACATGCAGGAGATCCACCGCGTGGCGGTGGGTGACAACCTGCGCGTGGGCCGTATCAACGGCCTGATGGGCAAGGCCACGGTGGTGCGCCTGGAAACCCACGAGGCCGAACTGGAAGTCGTCTTCGACCAGCAGCCACCGGCCAAACTGCCGTTGACCCTGGTGCTCGCCGTTCCCCGCCCGAAAATGCTGCGTCGGCTGTTCCAGACCGTAGCCACCCTGGGCGTACCGCGGCTGATCCTGGTGAACAGTTACAAGGTCGAGAAAAGCTTCTGGCAAACGCCCTTCCTGCACCCCGACAGCATCCGCGAAAACCTCATCCTCGGCCTGGAACAAGCGCGCGACACCGTGCTGCCGGAGGTGATCATCGAAAAGCGTTTCAAACCGTTCGTCGAGGACCGCCTGCCGTCCATCGCCGCAGGCACCTTGGGCCTGGTCGGCCACCCTGGCCCCTACCCTGCCTGCCCGCGTGCCGTGGAGCAAGCGGTGACCTTGGCCATCGGCCCGGAGGGCGGCTGGATCCCCTACGAAGTGGAGCTGTTGGGCACGGCCGGCCTGGCGCCGGTGCAACTGGGTGAGCGCATCCTGCGGGTAGAGACCGCAGTGACAGCGCTGCTCGCGCGAATTTTCTGACGCAAAAGTCAACTTTTACCCATAAAGTTTCCCTCCCGCGCGCCGATGGCCTTGGCAACAACAACAGATATTGTGCTGCCAAGCCGGCCAGGGAGTTTCACATGTATCAATGGATCGCCCAATCGTTGGGCAACGTGAGCGTCAGTCGCAAACTGGGGCTGGGGTTCGGCCTCGTGCTGCTATTGACCCTAGCCATTACCCTGACTGGCTGGTACGGCATGGACAGCATCGTCAACCGTGGCGACAAGCTGGGTAACATCTCGCTCATCCAGCAATATACCCAGGAACTGCGCATCGCCCGCCAGCAATACCAACGCCAGCGTGACGACGCCTCGGTGGCAGAGCTGGAAAAAGCCCTGGGCAATCTCGACCGCCAGGTGCAACTGATGCTCACCCAGATCGAGCAATCTGCCGACCGCCAGCGGCTGGAGCAACAGCGTGAGGCCGTGCGCGGCTACCAGCAGGCGTTCAGCGAGCTGAAGCAGGCCGGCCAGCGCCGCGAGGCCAGCCGCGGTGTGCTTGGCGACACCGCCGACAAGGCCACGGAACTGGTCGGCAAAGTGCAACGGGCGCTGCAACAGGGCGGCGATATCAGCCAGTACCAGCATGCAGTGGAAGTGAGCGCATTGCTGCAGCAGGCGCGCTTCCAGGTGCGCGGCTACACCTACAGCGGCAACGCCGACTTCCAGCAAACGGCATTGAAAGCGATTGACCAGGCCCTGGCCGAGCTGCGTGCGCTGCCGGCCAAGGTACCTGCAGAACATGCCGCCAGCCTCGACGATGCCGCCACCGCCATGGCCGGCTACCGCGACGCGCTTACCCAGTTTGGCGATGCCCAGGCCGCCACTGAGCATGCTCTGCAGAGCATGGTTGAGCACGGCACGGTGCTGCTGCAGACCAGCCAGGCGATGACCGCTTCGCAAACCGAGGTACGCGATGCCGGCGCCGCCCAGGCCAAGCGCCTGCTGGCATTGGCCACTGCGCTGGCCTTGGCCCTGGGCCTGTTGGCGGCCTGGAGCATTTCCCGGCAGATCATCATCCCACTGCGCCAGACCCTGCAGGCCGCTGAACGTGTGGCCAATGGCGACCTGACCCAGCAGCAGCAGGTACAACGCCGCGACGAACTCGGCCAGTTGCAAGCCAGCATGCAGCGCATGACCCAGGGCCTGCGCGAACTGATCAGCGGTATCGGCGATGGTGTCACGCAGATCGCCAGCGCCGCCGAGGAGCTGTCGGCGGTGACCGAACAGACCAGCGCCGGGGTCAACAACCAGAAGGTCGAAACCGATCAGGTGGCGACCGCGATGAAACAGATGACCGCCACCGTGCACGAAGTGGCACGCAATGCCGAGCAGGCCTCGGAAGCCGCGTTGATGGCCGACCAGCAGGCCCGCGAAGGTGACCGCGTGGTGGGCGAAGCGGTGGCGCAGATCGAGCGCCTGGCGGGTGAAGTGGTCAATTCCAGCGAAGCGATGAACCAGCTCAAGGCCGAGAGCGACAAGATCGGCAGCGTGCTCGATGTCATCAAGTCGGTGGCCCAGCAAACCAACCTGCTGGCCCTCAACGCGGCGATCGAGGCCGCCCGTGCCGGCGAGGCCGGGCGTGGCTTTGCCGTGGTTGCCGATGAGGTACGCAGCCTGGCCCAGCGAACGCAGCAATCCACCGAGGAAATCGAAGAGCTGATCGCCGGCCTGCAAAGTGGCACCCAGCGCGTGGCCAGCGTGATGGACAGCAGCCGCCAGTTGACCGACAGCAGCGTCGAACTGACCCGCCGCGCCGGCACCTCGCTGGAAACCATCACCCGCACCGTGTCGTCGATCCAGGCGATGAACCAGCAGATCGCCACGGCGGCGGAAGAACAGACGGCCGTAGCCGAGGAGATCAACCGCAGCGTGATGAATGTACGGGACATTTCCGACCAGACCTCGGCGGCGAGTGAAGAGACGGCCAGCTCGAGCGTGGAGCTGGCGCGCCTGGGTACCCACCTGCAGGGCTTGGTGGGGCGGTTCAGGCTCTGACCTGAACTATGGGCTGCCTGTGCTGGCCTCTGCGCGGATAAACCCGCTGCCACAGGGATACCACCGCTCTCAAGGGCAGTGCACTACCCGCGAAGGGCCCAGCACAGGCACATCATTCCTACCTGCTGAAGTGAAATTTCCTACCTGATTATCAGGTCAAGTCCTACAACTCCGCTGCCGATTGGCAGAGGTGTGATGCTGGCAATGCGCCCGCACGCCCTCCCCCCAATTGCACGGAGACTCACCATGCTCGGCTACCTCAACCGCAAGCTCGGCAACATCAGTGTCGGTGCCAAGCTGGCCCTCGGCTTTGCCGTGGTGCTGCTGCTTACCCTGGCCACTACGATCAGCGGCTGGCGCGCGCTGGATGGCGCTATCGTGCGCTCGCAGCAACTCAGCGAGATTGGCCTGATCAACGACCTGACCAAGGACCTGCGCGCAGAGCGCATCACCTACCGGGTCCTCAACGATGACACCAGCCGATCGCGGATAACCAGCATTCTCGATCAGCTGAACGACAGGCTGGCCACCCTGCAGCAACGCAGCAACGTCGACGAGTCAAGGCAGATACTCAGCGAAAAGCTGGCCTTGCTGCAGCGCCTGCGCGACGACTTCAGCGAACTGCAACGCAGCGTCGCTGACCGCATTGCCCTGCGCCAGGCCATGCAGGCCCAAGAGCAGAAACTCAACGATGCGATCGACGAACTGCAGACCCAGGCCTTGCTGAGGATGGGTGCCGATAGCCAGCAAAGAGGCGTACTCGGCCTGATGGACACCGTAAGCCGGCACATCGACGGTGCCAACCAGCAGAGCCTGGTGCCGGCCTACACCTTTTCTCCCGTCGAGGACTTCGCCAAGGTTGGAAACAGCGCCCTCGATGCCGCGGACAGCAGCCTGGAACAACTGCTCAGAGGCCTTGCCCCGCTGGGCTTGCCCCGCGCCCTGATCGAACAGCCTGGGGCCGAACTGGCCAAGTACCGCGCCAGCCTGGACCAGTACCGCCGCGCCGCCGTGCGCGTCGAGCAGCTGCAGAACAACCTGGAAACCATGGGCGACGAATTGCGTGCCGTGAGCCTGGGACTGGGCAAGCGCAAGGTCGAGCAACGCGACAGCGAAGCCCTGGCCGCCCGCTCGCTGCTGACCAGCGTGGCATTGCTGGCGCTGCTGGTGGGTGTCGTGGCCGGCTGGCTGATCACCCTGCAGATTACCCAGCCCCTGCGCCAGACCCTGGCCGTAGCCGCGCGCATTGCCAAGGGCGACCTGAGCCAGGTCGAAGCCGTGCAGCGCCGTGACGAGATGGGCCAGCTGCAAAGCAGCATGCGCGACATGACCTTGAGCCTGCGCGAGCTGATCGGCGGCATCGACCAGGGTGTCGGCCAGCTGTCACAGGCCGCCTCGGAGCTGGCCACCAGCAGCGAGGATACCAAGCTGCGCATCAACCAGCAGCGCGAGGAAACCGACCAGGTGGCCACCGCCATGAACCAGATGAGCGCCACGGTGCAGGAAGTCGCGCAGAACGCCGAACAGGCCTCGCTGGCCGCGACCAATGCCGACCAGCAGGCGCAGATGGGCGACCAGGTGGTGGCCGAGGCCATCGGCCGGATCGAACAGCTGGCCGGGCAGATGGACCATTGCCTGGCAGCCATGCAGCACCTGGCTGGCGAGAGCCAGCGCATCGGCAGCATCCTCGATGTGATCAAGTCGGTGTCCGAACAGACCAACCTGCTGGCCCTGAATGCAGCAATCGAAGCAGCACGGGCCGGTGAAGCCGGGCGCGGCTTTGCCGTGGTGGCCGACGAAGTCCGTGGCCTGGCCCAGCGCACGTCGACCGCGACCGAAGAAATTGGCCAACTGATCGACAGCTTGCACAATGGCACCGACGAAGTGACCCGACTACTGGACAACAGCAAGAGCCTGACCGAGCAAAGCGTGGAACTGAGCCGCCGCGCCGGGCATGCGCTGAGCCAGATTACCGACACGGTGTCGAACATCCAGGGCATGAACCAGCAGATCGCCACGGCCAGCGAAGAGCAGAGCGTGGTTGCCGAACAGATCAACCGTAGTGTGCTGAATGTGCGGGACGTGTCGGATCAGACCAGCGCAGCCAGTGAGCAGACCGCGGCTTCGAGCGGGGAACTGGAGCAGTTGGGGCAACAGCTGCGGGGGATGGTGAGGCGCTTCAGCATTTGAGATTGCCGGGGCTGCCTTGCAGCCCTTTCGCGACGCAAGGCCGCTCCTACAGGTGATCGCGGTTTCCCCTGGGGTCGCGCGCATTTCCCGGTAGGAGCGGCCTTGTGTCGCGAAAGGGGCGCAAAGCGCCCCGGTGGTTACAGCACCTGGCGCAGGAAGGCCTGCGCACGCGGGTCCTTCGGCGCAGCGAAGAATGCCGACGGTGGCGAATCTTCCAGCAACTTGCCATGGTCGAAGAACAGCACGCGGTCCGCCACTTCGCGGGCAAAGCCCATTTCGTGGGTGACGCAGACCATGGTCATGCCTTCCTGGGCGAGGGCCTTCATCACGTCCAGCACCTCGCCGACCATTTCCGGGTCCAGCGCGGAAGTCGGCTCGTCGAACAGCATCACTTTCGGGTCCATGGCCAGGGCACGGGCAATCGCCACCCGCTGCTGCTGGCCGCCGGACAGGCGTGACGGGTATTCGTTGGCCTTCTGCGCAATGCCGACTTTCTCCAGCAGTGCCCGGGCCTTGGCCTCGCGCTCGGCCTTGTTGCGCTTGCGCACCACCTTTTGCGCCAGGCACAGGTTTTCCAGCACGGTCATGTGCGGGAACAGGTTGAAGTGCTGGAACACCATGCCGACTTCGCGTCGGTAGGCGTTGATGTCGGTCTTCGGGTCGGCCAGTTGCAGGCCATCGATGGCCACATGGCCCTGGTCGAAATGCTCCAGGCCATTGAGGCAACGCAGGAAGGTCGACTTGCCCGAACCCGACGGCCCAAGCACCACCACCACTTCGCCCTTGGCGACCTGGGTGGTGACGTTATCCACAGCGCGGACCACGTGGCCACGGGTGTCGAAGACTTTCAGCAGGTCACGGACTTCAATCACTTTGCGCAAGCCTCCGCTCGAGCCGGCTGGCCAGGTGCGACAGCGGCAGGTTGATCAGCAGGTACAGGCCTGCCACGCAGAACCAGATCTCGAAGGTCGAGAACGAGGTGGTGATGGCCTCGCGGCCACTTTTGGTCAGTTCGGTGATGGCGATCACCGAGACCAGCGAGGTGTCCTTGACCAGGCTGATGAACTGGCCGGCCAACGGCGGCAGCACACGCTTGAACGCCTGCGGCAGGATCACATGGCGCATCGACTGGCCCGCATTCAGGCCCAGCGAGCGGGCGGCTTCGTTCTGGCCCTTGGCGATGGATTGCACACCGGCACGCACGATCTCGGCCACGTAGGCGCCCGTGAACAGCGCCAGCGCGGCCACCCCGGCAAACTCGCGGGACAGGTTGAGCACGGTGCCGATGAAGAAATAGAAGATGAAGATCTGGACCAGCAGCGGAGTACCGCGCACCAGTTCGACATAGACCGTCGACAGGTCACGCAAGGTCGGGTTGCTGGACAGCCGGCAGAGGCCGGCGAACAGGCCGATGACCAGGCCCAGGGCACCGGACACCACCGAAATCCACAGGGTGGTCCACAGGCCCCAGGCCAGTGGGCCGGCGGCCCAGTGGCGGGTAACGCCAACCTGGTCTCCTTCGGCGACATCATCGCCACGGGCCAGTTGCAGGCTGTCCTTGGCCACGTCGAGCACCTGCTCGTCACCGTTCTCGTCCTTCAGCGTGACGCGAGCGCTGTCACCTGAGATGACGATCTCCTGCACGGTACCGTAACCGGCGGCGCGCTGTGCCTCCTCGGCCTTGTAGGCGAAGTACTGCGGTACGCGGTTCCAGCGCCACTCGTAGGAAATCATCGAGGTGGCCAGGTACAGGCTGAACGCCAGGCCCACCAGGACCAGGGCGGTCAGGCCATGCCAGGGCCACTGGGCTTTCTTGTGTTTGATCACGTGGGGTACTTCCGTAAATGCGAACGCGCAGGGTTTGCCTGCGCGTCGGGGTCATAAAGCCGGGCTTGTGGCCTGGGCCTTATTCCATTTCCTTCAGCCAGTCCTTGTTCTTGAACCACTTGTCGTGAATACGATCGTAGGTCCCGTCGTTCTTGATCTGGTGCAGGAAGTTGTTGATGAAGTTGATGCTGTCGTAGTCGCCTTTCTTCAGGCCGAAGGCCAGCGGCTCGTAGGTGAAGGGTTCTTCGAGGAACAGCAGCTTGCCGGCACCGGCCTTGTCCACGGCGACGACGTTGTAAGGCGCGTCGTAGACGAAGGCATCAGCCTTGCCGTTGACCACGTCCATTACCGCTTCCTGCTCGTTGTCATAGCCATGGTACTTGGCTTTGCCGATCAGCTTCTTGGCGACCATTTCACCGGTGGTACCCAGCTTGGAAGTCAGGCGGTACTTTTCGTTGTTCAGGTCCTTGTACGACTTGATCTCGCCCGCCAGCTCCTTGCGGATCAGCAGGGTCTGGCCGACCACGATGAAGGGTTCGCTGAAGTTCAGGCGCAGGTTGCGTTCCTGGGTCAGGGTCATGCCGCTGCCGATCATGTCGAACTTGTCGGTCAGCAGGGCCGGAATGATGCCGTCATAGGCGGTGGAGACCGGCTCGAACTTGACGCCCATGGACTTGGCCATGGCTTTGAGGATGTCGACCTCGAAGCCGATGATCTCGCCACGCTTGTTGGTCATCTGGAACGGCATGTAGGTCGGGTCCATGCCCACCCGCAGGGTGCCGCGCTTGACCGCGTCATCGATGGCCCCCGCCTGGGCCGCAGTCACCGCGACCAGGGCGGTGACACCGACCAGCAGTCGCGAAAGGTATTTCTTGATCATCACCAGGTCCCCTAACAAGAAAAGTAGCGAATCTTATTGTTGGCACGGCCGTACTGGCCGATGCGGCATACCGGAGAGGGATGCTAACGCATGGCGGCCCGGGGACCTAGAGCTGGGGGGGACTTTGTTGGCCAAAATCGAGGCAAGGCCCTAAAAGCTTCGCGGGCACGTCGGATCGCCGCACCGCCGCTCCCACAGGTACAGCGCATGCCTCAAAGGCTGTGCAGTACCTGTGGGAGCGGCGGTGCGGCGATCCGACGTGCCCGCGAAGAGGCCCGATCAGGCGCCGACGAGTGCCGGCTGGCCTTCATTCTCCGGATGCAGCGGCAACAGCGGCGAATGCGGGTCGTTCTTTATCGATGCACGCCACACATCGATCCACGCCGCATTGTGCTCGGTCCACACCTGTTCGTGCAGGCGGCTCAGCGCCACCGGGTCGCTGAGCAGGGCCAGGCGGGTGTTGAGGTCCAGCCCCTTCGGCCCGACCTCCATCGCCTTGGCCACACGCTCGGCACGCAGCGCCTCGATCGGTGCCGCCTGGCCGTGACGGGCCGTGGCCATGGCGCAGGCCAGGGCGTTCTGCCGCGGGTCGACCACAGCGCGCACGAAGCCATCATGCAGGGCATGCCAGCGGTTTTCGTGGGTGTACTGGTCGGTCGCCAGCAGCTCCTGCGGGGTGGCGTATTCCTCGGGGATGAGGAACAGCTTCTCGTCCTTGGCCGCCAGGCCCAGGCGGGTGCGGCTGGAAATCACCGAAACCGGGATCGACAGCACCAGCGAACCGACGATGGGCGCCAGCCACCACAGGAAGCTCGGGTTCAGCCAGGCCACCAGCGCCGCCCAGGCAATCCCCAGCAAGGTCTGTGGGCCATGCCGGCGCACGGCTTCGCTCCAGGGCGTGGAGTCGTCGTCACGCTG
Source organism: Pseudomonas sp. LAM2023 (assembly GCF_016620375.1). NCBI lineage: Bacteria > Pseudomonadati > Pseudomonadota > Gammaproteobacteria > Pseudomonadales > Pseudomonadaceae > Pseudomonas > Pseudomonas sp. LAM2023. Next base: position 369,607 of record NZ_JAENHV010000015.1, read on the forward strand.
CGGCGAGTTCCAGGTCGCCGCCCAGCCGAGGAACGCGGCCAGCACGAAGCGGGTATGGAAGATCATGCGCACCGGCGCCAGCAGCATGGAGAACAGCATCTCCATCAGCATCGACAGGGTGACCTTGATCCGCCCACCGAACTCGGTCGCGCCCTTGGCCCAGATCAGGATGACGCTGAGCAGCTTGGGCAGGAACAGCAGCACGATGGTGGTGGAGAACAGCGCCACGGCCTTCTCCGGATGCCACTGCGGCCACAGCGGGTAGAGCTGGTACGGCTCGATGAAGTACTGCGGCTCCATCAACGTGTTGGTCGCCAACAGCGCGGTCGACAGCACCAGAAACAGGAACCACAACGGCGCCGACAGGTACGACATCACCCCGGTGAGGAACACCGCGCGGTGCACCGGGTGCATGCCCTTGACCAGGAACAGGCGGAAGTTCATCAGGTTGCCGTGGCACCAGCGGCGGTCACGCTTGAGCTCGTCGAGCAGGTTCGGCGGCAATTCTTCGTAGCTGCCCGGCAGGTCGTAGGCGATCCACACGCCCCAACCGGCGCGGCGCATCAGCGCGGCCTCGACGAAGTCGTGGGACAGGATCGCACCGGCGAACGCCCCCTTGCCCGGCAACGGCGCCAGGGCGCAGTGCTCGATGAACGGCTTCATGCGGATGATCGCGTTGTGGCCCCAATAGTGCGACTCGCCCAGCTGCCAGAAGTGCAGGCCGGCGGTGAACAACGGGCCGTACACGCGGGTGGCGAACTGCTGCAGGCGCGCGTACAGGGTGTCCATGCCCGAGGCTTTCGGCCCGGTCTGGATGATGCCGGCGTCCGGGTTGGCCTCCATCAGGCGCACCAGGCTGCTCAGGCACTCGCCGCTCATGACGCTGTCGGCGTCGAGCACGACCATGTACTTGTACTCGCCACCCCAGCGACGGCAGAAGTCGTCGAGGTTGCCGCTCTTGCGCTTCACCCGACGCCGACGGCGGCGGTAGAAGATACGGCCGAAGCCTTTGGTTTCGCGGCACACGTCGAGCCAGGCCTGTTGCTCGGCCACGGCGATGTCGGTGTCGTTGGTGTCGCTGAGCACGAAGAAGTCGAAACGGTCGAGGTTGCCGCTGGCGGCTACCGACTCGAACGTCGCACGCAGGCCGGCGAACACCCGCGGTACGTCTTCGTTGCAGATCGGCATCACCAGCGCAGTGCGCGCCTCGGGCGCGATCGGCTCATTACCGGCGCTGCTTCCCGAGATCTTGTATTTGTCACGCCCGGTGAGCAACTCGAGGAAGCCCATCAGTGCGGTCCAGAACCCTGCCGACACCCAGCAGAACAGGATGCCGAACAGAACCAGGATGGAGGTTTGCAGGGCATACGGCCATACCTGCACCACGGTGTCCCACAGCGGCTGGTTGGCGACTTCGTCGAAGTCCACGAACGACCAGCCCTGGTACGGCAGGATACCTTTCATGTACCAGCCGGCGACGATGGTCTGGCCGATCATCAGCGCCAACAGGATGTAACGGCGGATCGAACCGACCGTGCGCCAGCGGGCCGGCGGCAGCTCGCGCTTGGGCGGCTGCGGTGCATTGGTACGGCCAGTCATGCGCCGCCACATGCGGATCAGCACGTTGGTACGCCATGGCTCGGGCACGACTTTGGTGCGCTTGATCGGCGGGGCGATCTTCAGGCACAGGCGGCCGCTGCCGTCGACGCCGAGCATTTCGGCGTCCTCCAGCTCGGCGGCGCTGCCTACGGTCAGGCGCGGCCCCACCGAGGCCTGCACGGCCTCGGCAGAGCTGGCGGCCGGGTTGGCCGCCAGGCGTTGGTGCAGCTCACTGAAGGACGTGCAGTTGGCGAGTTCCGCCCGTTGCTCGTCGCTCAGTGGTAGATGGGCCAGGTATTCGCGCAGCGATTCCGGCCTTGCGCTTGAGTTACTCATCGGCAGGCAACTGATAGCTCCAGGTCTCGGTCAGCACCTTCTCGGTGGTGGCCGGGGTCCCGTTGGTGGGCGCCGCATCGGCGGCAGGTTGTTCGGCCTTGGCGGCTTTGTCGGCCTTGGCATGCTTGGCTGCAGCCTTGTCCTGCTTGGCATCCGCGGCAGGCTTGGTGCTTTCGACCGGCACGTCACGCACCAGCGCGGCACGCATTTCGGTCGATTTGTTGGCTTCCTTGACCTTCAGCCGCAGGGTCAGGCGCCAGCCCTTGGTCTCTGGGTTATAGCGCAAGTTGTTCTCGACCACCTCGGCGTTGTCGCCGACGCTGATCTGGCTGCGCACGGCGGTGTCTTCCGGCAAGGCCGCCAGCGCCGGGCCGGCGAAGTCGACCAGGAAGGCCACGCTGCCGTCAGGCTGGCGAATCAGGTTGGATTGCTTGACGTCACCGGTCGAGCGCAGGGTCTGCTTGACCCAGCCCAGCTCGGGGGCCTGGAACTTCGGCTCGTCGATGGTCCAGTGCAGGCGGTAGGCGTACTCGATCGGCTTGCCTGGCTCAGGCAGCTTCTCCGGGCTCCAGAAGGCCACGATGTTGTCGTTGGTTTCGTCGGCGGTCGGGATTTCCACCAGGTCGACGGTACCCTTGCCCCAGTCACCCTTCGGCTCGATCCAGGCGCTCGGACGCTTCTGGTAGTTGTCATCGAGGTCTTCGTAGTCGCTGAAGGCGCGCTGGCGCTGCATCAGGCCGAACCCGCGCGGGTTCTCGACGCTGAAGTTGCTCACGGCAAGGTGTTTCGGGTTGTTCAGCGGGCGCCACAGCCACTCGCCATTGCCAGCATGGATCGACAGGCCTTCGGAGTCATGCAGGGCCGGGCGATAGTTGAGGACCTTGGACGGCTGGTTGGGGCCGAACAGGTACATGCTGGTCAACGGGGCGATGCCCAGGCGGCTGACGTGATCACGCAGGAACACGCGGGACTGCACGTCGACCACGGTGTCGTTGCCAGGGCGCAGGGTCAGCTTGTAGGCGCCGGTGGAGCGCGGCGAGTCGAGCAGCGCGTAGATCACCAGGTGCTTGTCGGTCGGCTTGGGCTTCTCCACCCAGAACTCGGTGAAGCGCGGGAATTCCTCGCCCGACGGCAGCGCGGTGTCGATGGCCAGGCCACGCGCCGACAGGCCGTACACGTGGCCCTTGCCGACCACACGGAAATAGCTGGCGCCAAGCAGGGTCATGATCTCGTCCTGCTTGTCGGCCTTGTTGATCGGATACAGCACGCGGAAACCGGCGTAACCCAGGTTCTTGGTGGTTTCCGGGTCGTGCGGCACGTCACCGAACTCGAAGCGGCTCGGGTCGTACTTGATTTCCTCGACCTTGGTGGCGGTGACCTGGTTGATCTTCACCGGCGTGTCGAAGTGCATGCCCTGGTGATAGAACGACAGCTTGAACGGGGTCTTGTCCTTGGCCCACTCGGCTTTTTCCTGCAGGAAGTGGATCTTCTGGTAATCCGCGAACTTCATGTCGCGGAACACTGCCGGCAGGTTGCTTTTTGGGGCTTCGTACTTCTGACCGGCCAGATCCTTTGCCTTGGCTGCAACATCGTCAAGATTGAATGCCCACAGCTGGCCCGCGCTCATCAGGCCGACCAGTGCCACACTGGCCATCAGAGCCTTGCGCAGCCCGTTGCCGGGGATTCTTGATGCTTTTTGTGGACTAACAATCACGAGCAACCCTCGCCGAAAACAGATCATGAAACCAACGGCCAGCGACAAATGCCGGGTTGGCGAGCACTGTTCGGACCCCGTGAGGGCGTAATGATTCCCCAAACGGATCCAGACAATGCTCGAGTCAAAGTGAAACGAACCTGCGAACGCAGGCCCATGCAGCGCGCGATTATCCAGCAGGTCGCGTTACAACGCATCAGGCTGGAACAACTATTTATCGTACAAAACCCCTTGTTTTCCTGTGAACAGGGGGTTTTTCGACCTCATATTTGTAACATAAATGTTACGGGGCCATCATTGACCAGGTGTACTTGCATGTCCGCGCCGAATTGCCCGCTCGCCACGTCGCCATGCCGGGCCTTGGCCTGCTGCAAAAGATAGTCGAACAACTCGGCACCGAGGGCCGGTGGCGCCGCCGTCGAAAAGCTCGGACGCATGCCATTGCGGGTATCCGCCGCCAGGGTGAACTGGGAAACCAGCAACAGCCCGCCGCCAACATCTTTCAGCGACAGGTTCATCTTGCCCTGCTCATCGCTGAATACCCGGTAGTTCAACAGTTTGTGCAAGAGCTTGTCGGCATGCTCAGGCGAATCCCCGGGTTCGACCGCCACCAGCACCAGCAACCCCTGGTCGATGGCGCCGACGATTTCCCCGGCCACCTCGACCCGTGCGCCACGCACGCGCTGCAGCAGGCCCCTCATGCTTCTTCCAGCGGCAGGTCGAGCAAGCGTCGGGCCATCTGGTCGGCAGCACGCACCAGGGCATCGGTGATGCCGGGCTCGGAAGCCGCGTGGCCGGCGTCGCGAATCACCTTCAGCTCACTGTTCGGCCAGGCCTGGTGCAGCGCCCAGGCATTGTCCAGCGGGCAGATCACGTCGTAACGACCGTGCACGATTACCGCCGGCAGGTGGGCAATCTTCGGCAGGTCGCGGATCAGCTGGTCCGGCTCGAGGAACGCGTTGTTCATGAAGTAGTGGCATTCGATGCGGGCGATCGACAAGGCCCGCTGCGGCTCGGAGAAGCGGTCGACCACCAGCGGGTTGGGGCGCAGGGTGGCAGTGCGGCCTTCCCAGGTGGACCAGGCCTTGGCGGCGTGCATCTGGGCGATCTGGTCGTTGCCGGTCAGGCGTTTGTGGAAAGCTGCGACCAGGTCGCCACGCTCTTCCGGCGGAATTGGCGCGATGTAGTCCTGCCAGTAGTCGGGGAACAACCGGCTGGCGCCCTCCTGGTAGAACCAATGGATTTCCTGGGGGCGGCACAGGAAGATGCCGCGCAGGATCAGGCCATGCACCCGCTCGGGGTGCGTCTGGGCGTAGGCCAGGGCCAGGGTAGAACCCCAAGAGCCGCCGAACAGCACCCACTTGTCTATGCCGAGATGCTCGCGAATTCGCTCCAGGTCCTCGACCAGGTGCCAGGTGGTGTTGTTCTCCAGGCTCGCATGCGGCGTGGAGCGGCCACAGCCACGCTGGTCGAAGGTGATGATGCGATACAGCGTCGGGTCGAAGTAGCAACGGCTCTGGGCGTCGCAGCCAGCCCCGGGGCCACCGTGGATGAACACCACCGGCAGACCTTCTGGCGAGCCGCTTTCGTCGACATACAGCACATGCGGCGCTTCCACGGCCAGATCGTGCCGGGCGTAGGGTTTGATCTGCGGGTACAGGGTCTGCATTGTGCACTCCGTGTGAGGATTATTCGGCCGTGGGCCATCATAAACCTGAATTGCGCTTTCAGCACCGTCCTCTCTGACACGTTCGCTGCGCAGCGGCAGACATATCTACCTCTCACAGGCCAGGCAAGCCGGTGATAGTCACTTGCCCTACCAAGCAAGGCCGCCTATATGCCAAACCCAGCGATTTCCCAGCCCGGCGTTCACTACGCCACCATCGAACGCAAGATCCCCGCATGGCTCAAACTTGCCCCGCCCGAAACCCACCGCGCGATGCGCAACTGGCAACAGGCCCCCGCCTGGCTGCCAGCGGCGATCCAGCGACAACCGGGCATCGCCAGAGCATGGCAGAAGGAACATGCCCGCCACCGCGAGCACCAGGCCCAGGTACAGAAACTGTTCGAACGGCTACCCGACCTGGAAACCTACGCCAGCGAAACGCTGACCGAGGCGATCAAGCAGCGCTTCGGACTCGACCTGGACGTACGCAACACCTACCTGGTCGATGCCCGCCTGATCGACAGCCGTAACGCGATCGACAGCCGTCAGGCGGTCGATCGGGCCACCCGTTCGCTGTTGCACTGCGCGCTGCACAACTTCGACCAGGCCGCCGCTGAGGAGCATGGCATGGATGCGCCTGATGCCTTGCTGAAAAAGTCGGTCATCCTCGATCACCGCCGCTTCATGGGCACCGTGCCGATCACCAATACGGTGGAGATCGCCGCCGAAGCGTTTGCCGACTTGTGTCGCACCCTGGATATCGGCGGCAAGTACCATGAGCAAGTGCATGCCATCTACTACCCAGCGGGCATGCCGCGAGCAGACGCCGACCAAGCCGCACTGGCCGTCTATGAAACCTTGGGCCGCGCCGAGGTTTCGGCGTTCAGGCAATCGCTGCATTTCGCCCGGCTCAAGGGGGACATCAGCGAAACATTGTACGCCGCCGCCCTGGCCGCGCCACTCGACCAGGCGCCATCGGCCAACTCGACACTCACGTTCAGCTTGCTCGACTTGTGGGAGGCAGAACTGACCGGCGTCGTGCTCATCACGCTGCAAGCAGCCGATCATCAGGCCGTGGCCCTGTATATCCCGGAAGACAGCACGCTGCCCGTCAAGGAGTTCACCAGCCAGGAAGCCTTGTTTGCCGAACTCGGCGAAAGGTTGCAGGCCGATATCCACTATCTGGACAAACACATCGGCGACCGCGACAAACCCTCGATCATCGCCCGCCTCAAGGACCGACTCACACCTCTGGGCTGGAGTACCCGAGGGATCCGAGAACGTGTTGCAGATCCGCATGCCACCCTGTATCCCGTGGCAAAGCCTTTCAGCCATGCGTTCCAGGGCGTCATGGCCTTCCAGAAAACCCAACGCCATGAAAAGGATGTTCTGTTTCATGCCATACCCACCGAGATCGTCGACCGGCGCACCGCGCAAGCGCACCGGGAACTGATCGCGGGGCGTGGGTTGACCGCCTTGAATATCGCCGGGTTCTTCGTGCCCGGGCTGGGTGAGGCCATGCTTGCCGTGTGTGTGGCCCAGTTGGCTTCCGAGGTATATGACGGCATCGAAGCCTGGGAAAACGACGAACGCGACATCGCCTATGGCTACCTGGTCGATGTGGTCGAGAACGTGGCGCTCATGGCGGCGTTCAGCGCGGCGGCCAAAGCCTTGAAGGGCGCACGGGGCGATGAGGCCGGCACTGCCGTGGAGGGGCAAGAGGTCGGTGACGGCGATGACGAGGCCCCGGAAATAGAGCGTATTCCGGTGGAGACGCCCTCATTCATCGAAGAACTGGAAGACGTGGAAACCGCCGATGGCCAGGTTCGCCTGTGGAAACCCGACCTTGCGCCATACCGGAGCACCGAGGCGTTGCCCGAAGGCCTGGAAGCGGATGCGCTCGGCCTACGCCAGCATGATGGCAGGCACTGGCTGGTTGTGCAGGGTGACCAATACATTGTCGAGCAGGAAGCGGTAACCGGCGAATACCGCCTGCAACACCCGCGAGACCCTGGGCGTTATCAACCCCCACTGCGGCACAATGGCGCCGGCGCCTGGTTGCTCGGAACGGATCGACCGCTGAGCTGGTCAGGCATGCAGCTGCTGCGCCGTATCGGCCACTTGAACGCGTATTTCGACGAGGCGACGCTACAACGCATCGTTGCCATCAGCGGCAGCGACGAAGATCAGCTGCGCCGGGCCCTGGCAACGAACCAGCGGCTGCCGGCCCTGCTCGAAGATACCTTGCAACGCTTCAGGCTGGACGACACTCTCCGCCTGCTACCCGACACGCGATCTGCCGAATTCCACAGGGCTTACACCGCCTTGCCGATCGCGCTCGCACCAGGCGCCGAAGCCCTCCTGCGGGTTTCCCCACAACTACCGGCGGTGGTGGCCAATGAACTGGCCCGCGCCGCCAGTACCACAGAATTGCAGATGCTCGGCAACGGCAAGATGCCCCTGCGCCTCAACGAAGAAATTCGCGTCTACCGACAACAGATCCGCCTGGCCCGTGCCTACGAAGGGCTGTACCTGTCCTGCGTGCCGAACTGGGACAGCGACCGGTTGGTCGTGCATACCCTGGCGCAGCTACCGGACTGGCCAGCAGAAACCCGGGTGCGGCTGCTGCAGCGCTGGGCATGGCCGGCTCAGGATTATGAGCTGGGCCCGCTGGATGGCCTTCCGTACAAAACCATTACCCACGCCGAGGCAGGATACATCGTTCATGACAATGGCCCGTCGAATGCAGTGCCAAGCGTCTACCCCAGCCTTTACGCTGCCTTGTACGAAGCTCTGCCAGTAGCCATGACAACAATGGGCATCAGCGACCAGCAGGCGCTTGAGCGCCTGGTACAGGAAAGCCCGTTACTACCCCGCCCGGCACTGAGGATGCTTCTGGGCATGCAGCCTGTACGCCCCGGCTACCGCTCCCCCATGCGCCTGGCCGATGGCCGCCTGGGCTACCCGCTCAGTGGTGGCGGCGCGGCCGTACAAGGCGTCACCCGCCAGCGCCTGCTCGAAGCCGTCGAGGCCACGGGGCTGGCCACACACTCTGGCCGCTCGGCAGAGCAGATTCTGCTGGCGCTTTCCAGCACCGGCCGTACACCGCTGCAGATTCTCGAACATCTGCAGACATTGATTGAGCAACGCAACGAACTGCTAAGCCGGCTGGATGACTGGAGCGAAGCCATTTCCCCGGCAACCGACCAGGCAGCACGCGACTACGACAACCTGCGTGAAGCGATCCTGCAACACTGGTACGACGTCGCGCTGGACGAAAGCGCCGGGCATGCCGCCGAGCTACGGATTACCCGCGTTCCTCTGGCCGACATTCCTCTGACCTTGCCCGACTTCTTCAATACCCGCGTGCGCAGCCTCAGCCTGGTCGACCTGCCTTCAGGAGCCCTGGCAGGCTGGGCGCAGAACGAGCGCCTGTTGCAACGCCTGCTCAGCCAGATGCCACGGATCGAGTCCCTGGAAATCAGCCGGGCCTATGATCCCAGGGCCACACCATCCTCCTTCCTGTTCAGCATTCCTACCATTACCGAGACCCTGCCCGGCTTGCAGCGGCTGACGTTGACCAACCAGAACATCGCGCTGTCCGAAAGCGACCTGAGCCTGCTGTCGGGGCTCGGCCAATTGCGCTACCTGGACTTGAGCGGCAATCGCGTGGCACAGAACAACAGCCCGAGTTTCCACGAACTGTCCCTGGATTACCTGGGCCTGAACCAGATGCAGTTGTCCCAATGGCCCATCGGCATTGGCAGCGATGCCCTTGGGCGCATCGCCCACTTGTCCCTGCGCGACAACAACCTCAGGTCGTTGCCTTCGTTCCTGCTCAATGAAGCAGGCACCATGGCCACCCCGCCGGTTATCTCGCTGCAGGGCAACAGCATCAATGAGAACGACCTGCAGCGCTTGCTGCTCAATGAGCGTGTCGACATGTCCGGTATCAGCACCGACCAGTCTGCCGCGCTTACCGAGCAACTCACCCGTATCCGCAATGAGCGCCAGCAGATGCGTGATGCGATCGATGGCTGGGCCCACGCCTCCAGTTCGCGCAACCCGCTGACCCAGGAAGCATTGGCGGACAGGCAGCGCATCGGCACCGCGATCAGTGAGTTCTGGCAGCAGCAGGAGCGGGGCCAGCTATACCTGCGCCTGCACCTCGAGGATGTGGCCATCGAGCATTTTCCCCGACGGCTTCCAGCGTTCTTCGGCGACCGCGTACGGGCGCTGAGCCTGACCCGTCTGCGTGGCAGCGCTTCGCAGCTCGATGAACTGTTGCGGCGCTTTCCCAATGTCACCCGGTTGACCATCGATGCACACCAGGCAGCCACCCCAGCACTGGCCTCGGCCCTGATGCGCCTGCCGCAGCTTACTTTCCTGGAGTTTCGCAACATGGGCCTGGAGATCGACCAGTCCATGCTGGAAGTGTTCGCGCGGCTGGAACAGCTCACCTCGATAGACCTGTCCGGCAACCGTGTGGGGACCATCAACCAGGTGCCAGCACAGTTATCCTACAACCTGCAATCACTGGCGCTGACCAACATGAACCTCCAGGCTTGGCCAAGCTGGTGTGACAGCCTGCTGCCCCTCGAGCTGCTGGACTTGAGCTCGAACAATATCAGCCAGTTGCCCGAGCACATCCTGTCGAACTTGAACAACCCGATGCCGATTTCGTCGATCGCGCTGTTCGACAACCCCTTACCACTCGATACCATCCTGCGCGTGCGGGCATTCTCGGACAGCCAGCACAGCTACTCCTTCGCCCTGGATATCCCCGGTAACCTGCAGCTGGTCGATTCCTCGAGCGAAGGCTCCCTCGATCACCCTCACTTCCCCCTGCTCGGCGACGATACGCCCAGGCTGGAGGACTGGATGCTCGGCAACGAGGCACAGAACGAGGCCTTGCAGGACTGCTGGGCACGCCTGGAGGGCAGTGACCTGCTGCGCCTGGTGGGCCGTTTGCACAATGCCGCTCCCTACGCCGATCCCAAAACCCGAACCACCTTCTGCGAGCGGGTGCGCCTGGTTCTGGTGGCGGCAGCCAGCAACGAGATAGAACGCGCGACCATGGAGCAAATCGCCGTGGACGCCTTGCCTCACCCGGTGACCAAGGTGGTGCCCACCTGCCATGATGGTGCACTGCAGACATTCAACGATATCGAACTGTACCTGATGAACCAGCACCTGCTGATCGAGGCTGGCGATACACTGAAAGCACTGCACCGACGCCTGTTGCAACTGTTCCGCATCAATCAGCTGGAGGAACTGGCCAAACACAGGACTGGCTCGGGTGACCACGTCTCGGTGAGACTGGCCTACCGCCGCGAACTGGCCAGGGAGCTGGACCTGCCGCTTTCCGACAGAATGCGTTTCCGAGGTGCCGCGAACCTGGCGGCCGGTGAACTGGCCAGCGTGCTGGAAAAGGTCCGCCAAAGTGAACTGAGCGATGCACTGATCGACTATATGCTGGCGAATAGCGACTGGACCACGCGCCTGCGCGTCGAACATGCCGATCGTTTTGCCGAAATAGAGGCACGCTTCCGCATGCGTGTGCTTGAACTAGCCAGCAAGGACCACCCGCTTCAGGACGAGTTGAACCTGCAGCAAGGCCTGCTGGAAGACAAGCACCAGGAAGAGCGCGAGCTGCTGCGTGAACTCACCCTCGCGCAGATCAACAGCAACGCTGGCAACTGAGGCCTGCTGACTGGCGACGCGCATGCCCTGCATCGCGTCGCCGTTTTCAACCGCCGAAGTCTACCGCCCGTACCGCTCAGCGCCCCACGCCAGCAGTGCCTGCAACAGCCCCCTCAATACCTGCTGCGTCGGCCGGGCCAGGTCTTCACGGTAGGTGAACGGCTCGGTTTCCTCCATGTAGGTACTTTGCGCCAGTTCCAGCTGTACCGCATGAACATGGTTGGCCGGGTCGCCGTAATGACGGGTGATATGCCCCCCCTTGAAGCGCCCGTTGAGCACATGGCTGTAGCCTTGCGCCTGGGCACATACCGCTTGCAACCGCTCGGCCAGTTCCGCATCGCAGCTGGCGCCGTTGAAGGTGCCCAGGTTGAAATCCGGCAGCTTGCCATCGAACAGGTGCGGAATCAGCGAGCGGATCGAATGGGCATCCCACAGCAAGGCGTAGCCGAACTGCGCGCGCAGCCGGTGCAGCTCACGGCGCAGGGTGCTGTGATAAGGGCGCCAGATCTGCTCCAGATAGGCCGCACGCTCTTCGCCTGTCGGTTGCATGCCGGGCTGGAACAGCGGTTCGCCTTCGAACAGCGTGGCCGGGTACAGCCCGGTGGTGGCGCCGGCATACAGCGGCTTGTCGTCATCCGGCCGGTTCAGGTCAATGACGAAGCGTGAATACTCAGCGGCTACCACACTGGCACCCAGCTCGCGGGCGAAATCGTACAGCCGCGGGATATGCCAGTCGGTATCCGGCAGGCTGCGCGCCGGCTCGACCAGGCCGTCGCGCACGGCGTCGCTCAAGCGCAGGCCGGCATGCGGCATGCTGATCAACAGCGGCAGGTGGCCTTGGTGAAAACTCAGTACCTTGTCCATCGTGTCTCACTCAATTGGGAATTTCCTGGCCCAGGCGCACCACGCGCTTGGGCAGGTCACCGCCCAGCCAGTAGGCCAGGTCGGCAGGGCGTTCGATCTGCCAGGCGACGAAGTCGGCCACCTTGCCTACTTCCAGCGAGCCGTGGCTGCCGCCCAGGCCCAGCGCCGTGGCAGCGTGCACGGTGACGCCGGCCAGGGCTTCTTCCGGGGTCAGGCGGAAGCAGGTGCAGCCCATGTTCAGCATCAGCCGCAGCGACAGCCCAGGCGAGGTGCCGGGGTTGAGGTCGCTGGCCAGGGCAATCTTCACCCCGTGGCGGCGCAGCGCGTCCATCGGCGGCAACTGGGTTTCGCGCAGGAAGTAGAACGCCCCCGGCAATAACACGGCGACCGTGCCAGCCTTGGCCATGGCAATGGCATCTTCCTCGGTCATGAACTCCAGATGGTCGGCCGACAGCGCCTGGTAGCGCGCCGCCAGGCTGGAACCATGCAACGACGACAGCTGTTCGGCGTGCAGCTTGACCGGCAGGCCCAGCTCGCGCGCCTTGATGAACAGCCGCTCGACCTGGGCCGGGGAGAACGCCAGGTGCTCGCAGAAGGCATCCACTGCGTCCACCAGTCCTTCGGCAGCCAGGGCTGGCAGCATTTCGTCGCAGATGTGGGCGATGTAGTCGTCGGCCCGACCGGCGTACTCCGGCGGCAGGGCGTGCGCCGCCAGGCAGGTGCTACGCACTGCCAGCGGCAGCTCATCGGCCAGGCGCCGGGCCACGCGCAGCATCTTGCGTTCGTTGGCCAGGTCCAGGCCATAGCCGGACTTGATCTCGATAGTGGTCACGCCATCGCGCATCAGCGCCTGGACCCGCTGACGGGCACTGGCGAACAGCTCGTCTTCGCTGGCTGCGCGGGTCGCCCGCACGGTGCTGGCGATACCACCACCCTGGGCGGCGATTTCGGCATAGCTCACGCCCTGCAGACGCTGCTCGAACTCGCCGCTGCGGTTGCCGCCGAACACCGCGTGGGTGTGGCAGTCGATCAGCCCGGGGGTGACCCAGGCGCCGCCCAGGTCCACCGTGCGTTCAACCTCGACCGGCGCCAGCTCGGCGCGCGGGCCGATCCATTCGATCAGCCCGGCGCGGGTGACGATGGCCGCGTCCTCGATGGCCGAGTAACGGCCCTCGGCCATGGTTGCCACATGGCAGTGCTGCCAGAGGGTTGTCATGCACAATCTCCTTTGCTAGCGGTGCAGCTCGGCCGGCTCCGCTGCCGGCTGGCCCTGCCCTGCGCGCGGCTTGCACCACAGCAGGTAGGACGCCACCAGGAACACCACCCACAGCACGCCGACGAACAATGCCGCCTGGGTATCGGGGAAGTAACCGAGCACACCAAAGATGAATACCATGAACGCAATGGCCATGGCCGGGCCATAAGGCCAGAACGGTACCGGGAATTGCAGCTTGGCGACCTGGTCGCGGCTCATGCTGCGGCGCATCGCCACCTGGGTGAGCAGGATCATCAGCCACACCCATACGGTGGCAAAGGTCGCGATCGAGGCGATCAGCAGGAACACATTCTCCGGGATCAGATAGTTGAGCAGCACGCCGATCAGCAGCGCAGCGCCCATCACCACCACGGTCATCCACGGCACGCCATGCCTGGACAACTTGCCGAAGCCGCGCGGGGCGTGGCCTTGCTGGGCCAAGCCATACATCATGCGGCCTGCGCCGAAGATGTCGCTGTTGATGGCCGAGATCGCGGCGGAAATCACCACGATGTTCAGCACGGCGGCGGCAGAACCAATGCCCAGGTTGCTGAAGATCTGCACGAACGGGCTGCCCTGGCTGCCGATCTGCGGCCACGGGTACAGGCACATCAGCACCAACAGGGTGAGTACGTAGAACAGCAGGATGCGCAGCGGCACGGCATTGATCGCCTTGGGGATCACGCGCTGCGGATCCTTGGCCTCACCGGCGGTGACGCCGATGATCTCGATGCCGCCGAAGGCAAACATCACCACGGCAAAGGAGGCGATCAGGCCACCTACGCCATTGGGCATGAAGCCACCGTGCTCGAACAGGTTGCTGATGCCCACGGCCTGCCCGTTGCCTGCCTGGCTGAAGCCGAAGGCCATGATGCCGAGGCCGGCCAGGATCATCGCGACGATGGCGCCGACCTTGAGCAGCGACAGCCAGAATTCCATCTCGCCAAATACCTTGACGTTGCACAGGTTGAGGCCACCGATCACGAAGACGATGCCCAGCACCCAGATCCAGCGGGCCACCTCCGGGAACCAGAAGCCCATGTAGATACCGAAGGCGGTGACGTCGGCAATGGCGACGATGACCATCTCGAAAGCGTAGGTCCAGCCGAGGATGAAGCCGGCCATGGGGCCGAGGTAGGTGCTGGCGTAGTGGCCGAACGAGCCGGCAACAGGGTTGTGCACGGCCATTTCACCGAGCGCGCGCATGACCATGAACACGGCAGCGCCACCGATCAGGTAGGCCAGCAGCACGGCCGGGCCGGCCATCTGGATGGCCGAGGCGGAGCCGTAGAACAGCCCGGTGCCGATGGCGGAGCCGAGGGCCATGAAACGGATATGGCGGGCTGACAGGCCACGCTTGAGACCTTGAGCTTGTTGCATGTCACGTCCTTGAGTTGTTTTTGTGGTCGTGAGATCGAGGGGGCCGCACAGCGGCCCCAGGGCATTACAGGCTTGGCAGCACACCTGCCGGCAGCAGGCCGGTAAGGCTACCTTTGGCCAACAGTTCCACGGCCTTTTCGATGTCGGGCGCAAAGAAACGGTCACGGTCGTAGTGCGGCACCTCGCTGCGCAGCGCCTGGCGCGCCTGCTCCAGCTTGGCCGAGGTCTTCAGGCCCTTGCGCAGGTCCAGGCCCTGGCAGGCGCCCAGCCATTCGATGGCCAGCACGCCACGGGTGTTCTCGGCCATTTCCCAGAGGCGCTTGCCGGCAGCCGGGGCCATCGACACGTGGTCTTCCTGGTTGGCCGAGGTCGGCAGGCTGTCGACACTGTGCGGGTGCGACAGCGCCTTGTTCTCGCTGGCCAGGGCGGCAGCGGTGACCTGGGCGATCATGAAGCCAGAGTTGACCCCGCCATTTTCCACCAGGAACGGCGGCAGCTGGGACATGTGCTTGTCCATCATCAGCGAGATGCGGCGCTCGCTGAGCGAACCGATCTCGGCGATGGCCAGGGCGATGTTGTCGGCGGCCATGGCCACCGGCTCGGCGTGGAAGTTGCCGCCGGAGATGACGTCGCCCTCGGCGGCGAACACCAGCGGGTTATCCGACACGGCGTTGGCCTCGATGCCCAGCACTTCGGCGGCCTGGCGCAGCTGGGTCAGGCAGGCACCCATGACCTGCGGCTGGCAGCGCAGCGAGTACGGGTCCTGGACCTTGTCGCAGTTCTTGTGCGACAGCGAGACTTCGCTGGAATCGCCCAGCAGGTCACGGAAGCAGGCAGCGGTATCGATCTGGCCACGCTGGCCACGCACTTCGTGGATACGCGCATCGAACGGCGAGCGCGAGCCCAATGCCGCTTCGACGCTCAGGCCGCCGCAAGCGATGGCCGCGGCATACAGGTCTTCGGCCTGGAACAGGCCACGCAGGGCATAGGCGGTGGAAGCCTGGGTACCGTTGAGCAGGGCCAGGCCCTCCTTGGCGGCCAGGGTCAGCGGCTCGAGGCCGGCGACCGCCAGGGCTTCGGTGGCCGGCAGCCACTGGCCCTTGTGGCGGGCCTTGCCTTCGCCGAGCAGTACCAGCGACATGTGCGCCAGCGGGGCGAGGTCGCCGGAGGCACCCACCGAACCCTTGAGCGGAATGTGCGGGTAGACCTCGGCGTTCACCAGCGCGATCAGCGCGTCGATGACCTTGCGGCGGATGCCGGAGAAGCCACGGCTGAGGCTGCTGATCTTCAGCACCATGATCAGCCGGACCAGGTCATCGTCCAGCGGCGCGCCGACACCGGCAGCGTGGGAGAGCACCAGCGAGCGCTGCAGGTTTTCCAGGTCGTGGCTGGCGATGCGGGTCGAGGCCAACAGGCCAAAACCGGTGTTGATGCCATAGGCGGTACGGTCTTCGGCAATGATCTGCTCGACGCAGGCAACGCTGGCGTCGATGGCCGCACCGGCACAGGCATCCAGGCTCAGGTGCAGCGGCGCCTGGTGGATGCGGCGCAGCTGGGCCAGGGTCAGCTGGCCAGGGATGAGGTTCAGGGCTTCCACGTAACGTCTCCTTTCTATTGTTCAGTGCGCGGCCGGCAGCACAGGCTGCGGCGCGGGCGAGGATTTCAGCAGCGCGGCGGCGCGGGCGATGTCCGGAGCCAGCCAGCGGTCTTCCAGGTACGCCGGTACCTGCTCACGCAGCAGGCGCCAAGCGGCATGGGTACCAACGCCGAAGCGCTGGCCGTTGAGGAATTCGAATGCCTGGGCGGCCAGCAGGTACTCGATGGCCAGAATCTGGAAGCAGTTCTCCAGCACCTGGTGCAGTTTCAGGGCGGCATTGGTGCCCAGGCTCAGATGGTCTTCCTGCAACCCGGAGGTGACGTAGTTGTCGAGCACTGCCGGTTGCGCCAGTTGGCGGTTCTGCGCGCACAGCGAGGCGGCCACATATTGGGCGATCATCATCCCCGAATTGACCCCTGGGTTGCTGACCAGAAACGCCGGCAGGCCGCTGACCAGCGGGTTGACCAGGCGGTCCAGGCGGCGCTCGGCGATCGCACCGATCTCGGCCATGGCAATCGCCAGCAGGTCGGCAGCCAGGGCCACCGACTGGCCGTGCGGGTTGGCCTGGGAAACCACCCGGAAGGCGTCCGGCGTGCCCAGCAGCAACGGATTGTCGTTGGCGCCGTTGAGTTCGGCCTCGATCTGCTTCTGTACATGCGCCAGCTGGTCGCGGGCGGCGCCGTGCACCTGGGGGATCGAGCGGATGCTCAGGGCATCCTGGGTACGGAGGCCTTTGCTGGCCGCGATCACTTCGCTGTCGGCCAGCAACGCCCGCAGGTTCGCGCCCACCACCTGCATGCCGGGATGTGGCTTGAGGGCAATGATCTCGGGGTCGAAGGCGTCGATCTGACCGCGCAGCGCTTCAAAGCTCATGGCGCCGATCACGTCGGCCCATTGCAGCAGCTGGCTGGCATCGTCCAGGGCCAGGCAGGCCAGCCCGGTCATGCACGGCGTGCCGTTGACCAGACACAGGCCGTCCTTGGCCCCCAGCTGTACCGGCGCCAGGCCTGCATCGGCCAGGGCCTGGGCGGCATCGACAATCTGCCCGCGGTAGCTGACCTTGCCGATACCCAGCAGGCACACGCCAACATGGGCCATGTGGGTCAGGTAGCCAACCGAACCCTGTGACGGCACCTGCGGGGTGATGCCGTGGTTGAGCAACGCCAGCAATGCCTCGACCACACTGCGCTGGATACCGGACTTGCCATGGCTGTAGTTGCAAATGGCCGCACAGATGATCGCCCGGGTCTGATCATCAGCCAGCGCCGGGCCAACGCCACAGGCGTGGCTGAGCAAGGTGTTGCGTGACAGCTGGCTGAGCTGCTCGCCCTGCAGCGACACATTGCACAGCGCGCCCAGCCCGGTGTTCACCCCATAGGCGCGCTCACCGCTGGCGACGATATGGCGAACGATCGCCTGGGCATTGTCGATGCGTGCCCAGACCTGCGGGGCCAGCTCGAGGCGCGCCCCTTGGCGGGCGACCGCGGCGATGTCCTGCCAGCGCAGTGCAGCGCCGCTGAGAATGACCGTATCGACCTGCGACATGTTGCCTCTCATACCGCGACCGCGCGGCGCTGGACAAAGCGGTCGACATATTCATCGGCCGGGTCGTGAAGGATCTGGTGCGGCGTGCCGACCTGGATCAGGCGGCCATCCTTGAGGATCGCGATGCGGTTGCCGATGCGCACGGCCTCGTCCAGGTCATGGGTGATGAACACGATGGTCTTGTGCAGGGTCTTCTGCAGCTCCAGCAACTGGTCCTGCATTTCTGCGCGGATCAGCGGGTCGAGGGCGCTGAATGCCTCATCCATGAGGATGATGTCGGTATCCGCCGCCAACGCCCGTGCCAGGCCGACGCGTTGGCGCATGCCGCCGGACAGCTGGTGCGGGTACTTCTTCTCGTAGCCCTTCAGGCCGACGGTCTCGATCCACTGCTGCGCGCGTTCGGCACACAGCTGCTTGCTCTCGCCGCGCACCTTCAGGCCATAGGCGACGTTGTCCAGCACATTGCGGTGCGGCAGCAGGCCGAAGCTCTGGAACACCATGCTGATCTTGCGCCGGCGAAATTCGCGCAGGGCGTCCATGTCGTACTGCAGGATGTCCTCGCCATCGACCAGGATCTGCCCGCTGGTGGGGTCGATCAGGCGGTTGAAATGGCGTACCAGCGTCGACTTGCCCGAACCGGACAGGCCCATGATCACGAAGATCTCGCCACTGCCGATGGACAACGACAGGTCGTTGACGCCAACCACGCAACCGGTCTGCGCCAGCACCTGGTCCTTGCCATGGTTGTTGCGGATCAATTGCAGGGCCTCGTCGGCACGGTCGCCGAAGATCTTGAAGACGTTTTTCACTTCGATCTTGCTGATCGGCTGCATGCTCATTTGCTCACCTCATGGCGTGGCCGGCCATAGGCCTGGGTAATGCGATCGATCACTACCGCGAGAATCACGATGGCCAGGCCTGCTTCCAGGCCACGGCCGACGTTGAGGGTCTGGATACCGACCAGCACGTCCTCGCCCAGGCCACGGGCGCCGATCATCGAGGCGATCACCACCATCGACAGGGCCATCATGGTGGTCTGGTTGATACCGGCCATGATGCTCGGCAGCGCCAGCGGCAGTTGCACGCCGAACAGTTGCTGCCAACGGTTGGCGCCGAAGGCGTTGATCGCTTCCATCACTTCGCCATCGACCTGGCGAATGCCCAGGTCGGTCAGGCGGATCAGCGGTGGCGCCGCGTAGATCACCGTGGCGAAGATCGCCGGCACCTTGCCCAGGCCGAACAGCATCAACACCGGGATCAGGTACACGAAGCTGGGCATGGTCTGCATGATGTCCAGCAGCGGCATCAGCACCGCGCGCAGGCGGTTGCTGCGCGCCGACAGGATGCCCAGGGGGATGCCCACCAGGACCGAGATCAGCGTGGCCACCAGCATCAGCGCCAGCGTCTGCATCAGTTTGTCCCACAGGCCGACAGCGCCCACCAGGAACAACAGGCCGGTGATCACCAGGGTCGGCAGGACACGCCGGGTGGCGTGCCAGGCGATGACTGCCACCACGCCGAGCATCAACCACCACGGCGTTGCACGCAGCGCGCCTTCGAGGCTGACGATCGCCCACAGCAGGGTGTCGGAGATGTGCCGGAACACATCCCCATAGTTGGTCACCAGGGCGTCGACCCAGCCGTTGACCCAGTCGGCGATGGAGAATGTCAGGTTGTCAGGAAACATAGGTTCCACTCATCAGCTGAGGACGCTCAGAGCGCCGCGTTGATCTTCTTGGCAGCCTCTTCGCTGACCCAGGCCTGCCAGACTTCAGGATGTTCCTTGAGGAACGCCTTGGCCAGCGCGGGCGACTCGATCCGATCCTTGGTCATGCGGGCCAGGTTCTGGTTCAGCAGGTCGACCGGCAAGTTGACTTTCTGCAGCACCTCGACCAGCTCCGGCGCCTCGTCGTGGAAGGCCTTGGACAGGCCGACCTTGATCGACACGGTCTTGTCCACGCCGTCTTTTTCCTGCAGCTTGACCAGGTCCACCTGGCCCATCAGCGGGGTGGGTGTCCAGTAGTAGAACAGGATCGGCTCGCCGCGCTTGTAGCTCGACAGCACGGCGGCATCCAGCGCCGGGCCGGTGCCGGGGCGGAAGTTGGTGTAGCTGCTCTCCAGGCCGTATTCCTTGAGCATCTTGGTGTTGTCCAGCTCGCAGGTCCAACCGGCCGGGCAGTTGTAGAAGCGGCCTTTGCTGGGCTCTTCCTGGTCCTTGAACACGCTGGAATACTTGGCCAGGTCGGCCACGCGCTTGAGGTCCGGTGCCTTGGCTTCGAGGTTGCGCTTGGCGTCGCCCTCGATCACGTAGCGCGGCACGTACCAGCCCTCCTCCGCCCCTACGACCGGAGCACCGACACCGACCACCTTGCCGGCGGCTTCGGCCTTGTTCCAGACCTCGCTGCGGCCAACCCATTCTTCGGCGAATACCTGGATGTCATTGGTACCCAGGGCGTTTTCCATGGTGATGGAGTTGCCCGGCAGGCTGTCGGTCGAACAGCCGTAGCCATTCTTCAGCACGAATTGCATCACGTCGGTCAGCAGCATGCCGCTTTCCCAGTTCAATCCGGCGAACTTCACCGGCTTGCCAGACTCGCACCAGCCAGCGGCCTGGCTGCTACCGGCAGCACCGAGCAGGCCAAGGGCAAACAGCGAAGCAAGCAAGGTCTTGTTGGTTTTCATTGCGTGACGCTCCCAAACTTGAAAGTGGAATTCGGCAGTCCTTGCAAGAAAAAAGCTGGCTCCCTAAAGGTGCTGCGTGGATCAACTCGCAGCACCCAGGGGGCTATCAGCCAGTGATCATCGGCAGGTTCAGACCCTGCTCTTTGGCGCAATCGATCGCGATCTGGTAACCCGCGTCGGCGTGACGCATCACCCCGGTGGCCGGGTCGTTGGTCAGCACGCGGGCGATACGCTCGGCCGCCGCGTCGGTGCCGTCACACACAATGACCATGCCAGAGTGCTGGGAGAAGCCCATGCCCACGCCACCGCCATGGTGCAGCGAAACCCAGGTGGCGCCGCTGGCAGTGTTCAGCAACGCGTTGAGCAGCGGCCAGTCGGACACAGCGTCCGAACCGTCCTGCATGGCCTCGGTCTCGCGGTTGGGGCTGGAAACCGAACCCGAGTCGAGGTGGTCGCGACCGATAACGATCGGGGCCGACAGCTCGCCACTGCGTACCATCTCGTTGAATGCCAGGCCCAGCTTGGCCCGCAACCCCAGGCCAACCCAGCAGATACGGGCTGGCAGGCCCTGGAAACTGATGCGCTCGCGGGCCATGTCCAGCCAGCGGTGCAGGTGGGCGTCGTCCGGGATCAGTTCCTTGACCTTGGCGTCGGTCTTGTAGATGTCCTCGGCCTCGCCGGACAGCGCGGCCCAGCGGAAGGGGCCGATACCGCGGCAGAACAGCGGGCGGATGTACGCCGGGACGAACCCTGGGAAGTCGAAGGCATTGGCGACGCCTTCTTCCTTGGCCATCTGGCGGATGTTGTTGCCGTAGTCGAAGGTCGGCACGCCCTGCTTCTGGAAGTCGAGCATGGCCTGCACGTGCACGGCCATGGATTGCTTGGCAGCCTTGACCACGGCGGCCGGCTCGGTCTGCGCACGGTCGCGATACTGCTCCCAGGTCCAACCCGCCGGCAGGTAGCCGTTGAGCGGGTCGTGGGCGCTGGTCTGGTCGGTGACCATGTCCGGGCGCACGCCGCGCTTGACCAGTTCCGGCAGGATCTCGGCGGCGTTGCCGTGCAGGGCGATGGAAATCGCCTTGCCTTCGGCGGTGTACTTGGCGATGCGCGCCAGGGCGTCGTCAAGGTCGTGGGCCTGCTCGTCGACGTAGCGGGTCTGCAGGCGGAAATCGATACGGCTCTGCTGACATTCGATGTTCAGCGAGCAGGCGCCGGCCAGGGTCGCTGCCAGTGGCTGGGCGCCGCCCATGCCGCCCAGGCCAGCGGTCAGCACCCATTTGCCTTTGAGGCTGCCCCCGTAGTGCTGGCGGCCAGCCTCGACGAAGGTTTCGTAGGTGCCCTGGACGATGCCCTGGCTACCGATGTAGATCCAGCTGCCGGCGGTCATCTGGCCGTACATGGCCAGGCCCTTGGCATCCAGTTCGTTGAAGTGCTCCCAGTTGGCCCAGTGCGGTACCAGGTTGGAGTTGGCGATCAGCACGCGCGGGGCGTTGGCGTGGGTCTTGAACACACCGACCGGTTTGCCCGACTGCACCAGCAGGGTTTCATCGTCGTTCAGCTGGGTCAGGCTCTCGACGATCTTGTCGTAGCAAGCCCAGTTGCGTGCGGCGCGGCCAATGCCGCCATACACCACAAGTTCTTTCGGGTTTTCGGCAACCTGCGGGTCGAGGTTGTTCATCAGCATGCGCAGCGGCGCTTCAGTCAGCCAGCTCTTGGCGGTCAGCTTGTTGCCACGCGGGGCGCGGATCTCGACGTCACGGAATTTGTTCAGCTTGTTGTCAATCACGAAAAGTGCTCCTCGAGCGATCTATCCAAAACCCGACGCGATCGGCGGGCCAGTGGTGCGGTCTGTACAGCGCAAAGTGGACGGCCTATCCACTTTCGCCTACTTGGCTTTACTTGTACATACAAGCATATGCAATTGAACGGCCAAGTTGCTTCGCTGGGTGTTTTTTCAACCCCGTCCATGGCGTTGCAGCCCGCATGGCGCAAGGGATGCAGAAAAACTAAAAAAACTGGAGAGGCGATTGGAGAGGGAGACGAGGATCAGAAGGCGTTGCGCCATCTTGGGGCATTCGGTAACAGGCCAGACCTTTTCGGGGCGTTACCGGGTAACTCTTGGTGGGGCGGCGCGGCCCTTTCGCCTGGTTGCGAAGGGCCGGCGGGTACTCAGGAAAGCGCGGTCAGCTCGATGACACAGCAGCGACCGAGCACTTCCACCTCCAGGAGGCGGTCGTTACCGCTCAGGTGCAGGCAGTCATACAGCCCCAGCGCCGGCTGCAGTTGGCCGTCGATAGTCACCGCCAACTGCGCCTGGCCACTGAACACCAGTACGGTGCTGGCGGCACTGAACAGCCGGCTGCCGCCGTGGTACCACTGCAGTCGCGCACGGTAACGCAGTGGTGCGTAGATCAGGTTGAAGTCGCGGATCGCCCCGCCCAGCAGCGAGCAGTTCACCTGGCTTTCACCGCTGAACGCATAGGCGTCGAAGGGCACCAGTGGGCGGCTGGGCTGGCCATCCACCGTAAGGCGCATGCCATCGCCTTGCAGCACGGTGATGATGCGCTGATACCCGGCGAAGGTGGAAAAGCCACCGGAGGCCTCGATATCGGCTATCGACAGGCGCCAGCCGAAGCCCTCGAGCCCGTCGCCTGCGTCACGGGTGATTTCCTCGGTGAACCCGCCACCGTTCTTCCACGGCATGCGCGGGTAGTCTTTGGCACGCAACCATTGCAGTTGGCTCATTTGCTGAAACGTCCTTCCAGGCGATGACGGGAACCAGGGTGGATCAACCGCGCTGCGGTGACAGGCTGGCGACCGGACCAGGTACGGCGGCGAATCAGCAGGCACGGCTCACCTTGCTCGATCTGCAGCAGCTTGCATTCGTCAGGCTCGGCGAGAATGGCTTCGACAACGTGCTCGCCTTCAGTCAGTGGCGCTACCTGGGACAGGTAGGCGTAGGGCGTCTGCCGGGTGAAATCCTGCTTGAGGTAGTCCGGGGCGATCTGTGCATTGACGTAACGGTCTTCGATTTGCACCGGGACGCCGTTTTCGTAATGCACGATCAACGAATGGAACACCCGCTGGCCTTCGCGCATATCGAGGGCCAGCGCGCGTTCGGAGCCGGCGGCCTCCTCGGCCAGGGTGATCACCTGGCAACTATGCTGGTGGCCACGGGCAGCAATCTCGTCAGCGATGTTGTTGACTTCGAACAGCGCCGAACGGGTCTTGGGCTCGGCAACGAAGGTGCCGACCCCCTGCATGCGCACCAACAGCCCTTCGGCGGTCAGCTCGCGCAATGCGCGGTTGATGGTCATGCGGCTGAAGCCCAGCTGGCTGACCAGCTCGCTCTCGGAAGGCACGCGGTGGTGCGGCGGCCAGCTGCCATTCTCGATCTGCTGGACGATCATCTGCTTGACCCGGGCGTACAATGGCGCCGGGCCCTCGCCCATTTGGGCCACCAGCGCGGAAACAGAAGGTGTCGGCACGGCGTTTGATCCTTGTGCGAATAGATTGATGGTAGCTTGCCGGAGTTTACCCGGCAGGCAAACGGCTGTATATGTATATACAAGCTGAACAATAACAGGATAGCGCAATGCCCGCCTATTACGCCGAACGTGCCCTCCTGCCCACCGGTTGGGCCCACAATGTCCGTTTCGAGGTAGCCGCCGACGGCACCCTGGCGGCAATCGCAGCCGATGCCAGTGGCGAGGGCGCAGAGCGCCTTGGCGGCCCTGTGCTACCAGGCATGCCCAACCTGCACTCGCATGCCTTCCAGCGGGCCATGGCGGGCCTGGCGGAGGTGGCTGGCAACCCCAACGACAGCTTCTGGACCTGGCGCGACCTGATGTACCGCCTGGTTGGCCAGATCAGCCCGGAGCAACTGCAGGTGATTGCCCGCCAGCTGTACATCGAGATGCTCAAGGCCGGCTACACCTCGGTGGCCGAGTTCCATTACGTGCACCACGATCAGGCTGGCCAGGCCTATGCCGACCCGGCCGAGCTGTCCCGCCGCATCAGCGCGGCCGCAGCCGACAGTGGCATCGGCCTGACCCTGCTGCCGGTGCTGTACAGCCATGCCGGGTTTGGCGGCCAGGCGCCGAACGATGGGCAGCGGCGCTTCATCAACTCCACCGAAAGGTATCTGCAGTTGCAGGCGCGACTGGCCCCATTGCTGGCCGGGCAAGCAACGCAGCAACTGGGTTTGTGCTTCCACTCGCTACGGGCGGTGACGCCTGGGCAGATTGCCGAAGTGCTGGCAGCCAGCGACCAGCAATGCCCGATACATATCCACATCGCCGAGCAGCAGAAGGAAGTCGATGACTGCCTGGCCTGGAGCGGCCAGCGCCCGTTGCAGTGGCTGTACCAGCATGTGGACGTCGACCGGCGCTGGTGCCTGGTGCATGCCACCCATGCCGAGCCGGATGAAGTCAGCGCCATGGCGCGCAGCGGCGCAGTGGCCGGGTTGTGCCTGACCACTGAAGCCAACCTGGGCGACGGGATCTTCCCGGCAGTGGACTACCTGGCCCAGGGCGGTCGCCTGGGCATCGGCTCCGACAGCCATGTATCGCTGAGCGTGGTGGAGGAACTGCGCTGGCTGGAATACGGCCAGCGGCTGCGAGACCAGCGGCGCAACCGCTTGTATCGCGGCGACCAGCCGATGGTCGGGCGCACGTTGTATGACGCCGCGCTGGCCGGTGGCGCGCAGGCGTTGGGGCAGGCAGTCGGGGAACTAGCGGTGGGCAAGCGTGCCGACTGGCTGGTGCTCGATGGGCAGGATCCCTACATCGCCATGGCCGAGGGTGATGCCATTCTCAACCGCTGGCTGTTTGCTGGTGGTGATCGGCAGGTGCGCGATGTGATGGTGAACGGGCAGTGGGTGGTGCGCCAGGGCCGACATGCGCAGGAAGAGGAAAGCGGGCGGGCGTTTGCCGGGGTGTTGCGCCAGCTGCTGGGGTAGAGGTATTGGGGCTGTCTTGCAGCCCATCGCGACACAAGGCCGCTCCTACAGGTGATCCCGCCCCCTGCAGGAGCGGTCTTGTGTCGCGATGGGCGCAAAGCGGCCCCAGCCATTCAATGCATCTTGACGATCTGCTGGTCGGAAGCACGCCAGATCAAGCGGCTGGTGTCATACCCCTGTTGCCGCGCCCTGGACATCAGGTTCTCGCGCTCCCAGGCCGGTAGCGTCGGCGTTCGCGACAGGAGCCACAAGTGCTTGCGGTCCGGGCTGCCAACCACTGCCGTGCGATAACGCTCGTCCACATACAGAATCCAGTACTCGCCCCTGGCCACGCCTGGCACCAGCTTGGTGAACCAGTTGTCGAACTCGACCCACAACTTGTCGGTGTGGCCCGGCTCCTGAATGTTCGCATGCCCTTCTGCACGCAGCCATTCATCACCCATGGTGCGGCAACGGTTGAGCACACCCAGGCTGCCATCGACCCTGAGGTTGTAGTGCGCCTCGGATTGCTCACAACCGTCCTGGTAGCGCATCGGCAAGCGTGCCAGCTCGTACCATTTGCCCTGGTAGCGCTTGAGGTCGACGTTGCCAGCGGTTTTCGGCGCCAGCGGGTCGTGTACCGAGCCAGCACAGCCGCCCAGCAGCAACGCCAGGCATACCCCCATCAGCAGGTACAGGCGCCTCATTTGAGGCCCTGCCCGGAATACATCAGCACCTTGTCAGCCGCGTACTGCACGCTGATGAAGCTCTTCTCGTCCCCCCAGGTGCAGCTGCTCATGCCCAACGCGCCGGAACACTCGGTCGGCGTGCCGAGCAACTGCTCGACCTCGGCCTTGTTCATACCGGCCTTGATCTTGGAATAGTTTTCCTGATTGATCTTGCTGCAGGCAGTCAGGACGACGCACAGCGACAACAGGGCGAGGGAACGCAACGACATGAAGGACACTCCTGGACAGGGGATACAGGCGAGTGGCCTGCAGTGACCTTCGACGGAAAAATCCCTCCCAGGTTCCCTGCCCGCCCCCCCTTTCCCCTACACCATTGGTCGGATGGCCACTACTGTGCGATTAATCACAAAGAAATAGTCTTTTGCGAATAGAAAAAGGCCGCGCCTGGACAGACGCGGCCTTTCATCGTAACGGCAGGCGTAGCAGGTACCACGGCCTCAGAACCTGGAACCGGGCTCCAGTAGAAAATCCATTTCTTCACTGGTACTGGGCCGCTCCAGCACCAGGTTGCGGTGCGGAAAGCGCCCGAACCGGGCGATTACCCGCTGGTGCTGCTCGGCATAGTCGAGGAAGCCTTCGAACAGGCGGCGGTTCGCCTCAGGCTGCTCGTCCAGCAGCATCTGGTAGCGCTCGACACACAGGTTTTGCCAGTCCAGCACCTCGGCATGCTCCAGCACCAGCAGCACGAATACCCGCTGGATCGGCAGCAGCTGGTAGTCCCAGCCCTTCTGCAAGCCCTGCATGGCCACTACCTGGGCACGCCGGTCACCTTCGAAGGCACGTGGCGTATCGCGATAGATCATGCGCGGCAACTGGTCCAGCAGGATCAGCAGGCCCAGCCAACCCTGCGGACTCTGCTGCCATTCGTCGAGCCCGCCCGCCAGGGCGTGCTCGACCAGCTCGCCAAACAGCGCATGGGCCTCGGCATCGTGATGCTTGCCGAACCACAGCGTGCTCTTCTCGTCAGCCACGGCCTGGGGACTGGTGCCCCAACCGAACCACCACTCCAGCAACGGCTGCCAAGGTGCGAGCATGACTTACTCCTTGTGGTAGGCGGTGACGCGCTCGACCTCTTCCTTCGAGCCGAGGATCACCGACACGCGCTGGTGCAGGCTCTCTGGCTGGATGTCGAGGATACGCTCGTAACCGTTGGTGGAAGCGCCGCCGGCCTGCTCGATGATGAACGACATCGGGTTGGCTTCGTACATCAGGCGCAGCTTGCCCGGCTTGCTCGGCTCGCGGGCGTCACGTGGGTACATGAACAGGCCGCCACGGGTGAGGATGCGGTGCACGTCGGCCACCATCGAGGCGATCCAGCGCATGTTGTAGTTCTTCTTCAGCGGGCCGGTCTCACCTGCCAGCAGTTCGCCCACGTAGCGCTGCACCGGCGCTTCCCAGTGGCGCTGGTTGGACATGTTGATGGCGAATTCGGCGGTGCTTTCCGGCACGCGGATGTTTTCGTGGGTCAGGACGAAGCTGCCCAGCTCGCGGTCCAGGGTGAAGCCCTTGACGCCGTTGCCCAGGGTCAGGATCAGCATGGTCTGCGGGCCGTAGATGGCATAACCGGCGGCGACCTGCTGGGTGCCTGGCTGCAGGAAGGCTTTTTCGTTCAGGGTTTCATTCTGGCTCAGGTACTCGTTGGGGCAACGCAGTACCGAGAAGATGGTGCCGACCGACACGTTGACGTCGATGTTGGACGAGCCGTCCAGTGGGTCGAAGACCAGCAGGTAGGCGCCTTTCGGGTATTTGCCCGGGATCTGGTAGGCGTTGTCCATTTCCTCGGAAGCCATGCCGGCCAGGTGGCCACCCCACTCGTTGGCCTCCAGCAGGATGTCGTTGGAAATCACGTCCAGTTTCTTCTGGACTTCGCCCTGCACGTTCTCGGTGCCCATGCTGCCCAGCACCCCGCCCAGGGCGCCTTTGGACACGTGGTGGCTGATTTCCTTGCACGCACGCGCCACCACCTCGATCAGGAAGCGCAGATCGGCAGGGGTATTGTTGCTGCGGGTCTGCTCAATCAGATAGCGACTCAGGGTAACGCGGGACATGTATGGCTCCGAAAGGATTGTGGGGATAAAAACCCACGCAGTTTACAGGGAGAGTTGCGGGCTAGCGAGTGATGAGACTCGCCACGGCACTCAGACGGCACAATAGGTCGGTAGTTCAGCGGGCGCCAGGCCGATGGTCTGGTTGTGGGCCCATTCGCGGGCACGCCCGCCCCCATGCGTTCTCCGTGGCAGCGGGCGTGCCGGCGAATGGGCCGGTACAGGCTTGAATCAGTCCAGAGCCTTCCAGATCTCGCTGGCATACTCGCGAATGGTCCGGTCCGACGAGAACCAGCCCATCTGCGCGGTGTTCAGTACCGCCATACGCCACCACTCCTGCGGCTTGTGCCACAACTCTTCTACCCGGCGCTGGGCATCCCAGTAAGCATCGAAGTCGGCACACACCAGGAAGCGGTCATAGGCCACCAGCCCATCGATCAAGGTGCTGTAGCGCGAGGGGTCATCCGGCGAGAACACTCCGCTGCGAATGGCCTGCAGCACGTCGTTGAGGCGGCTGGAGGCGGCAATCGCCGCACTGGCACCGAAGTCACCGGAGCGCCGCCGCGCTTCCACCTGCTGCGCGGTGAGGCCGAAGATGAACATGTTGTCGGCCCCGACCCGCTCGCTCATTTCCACATTGGCGCCGTCCAGCGTGCCGATGGTCAGCGCGCCATTCAGGCCGAACTTCATGTTGCTGGTACCGGACGCTTCGTAACCGGCGGTGGAAATCTGCTCGGAAAGGTCGGCTGCCGGGATGATGCTTTCGGCCAGGCTGACGTTGTAGTTGGGCAGGAACACCACCTTGAGCAGGCCACGCACCGTCGGGTCGTTGTTCACCACGCGGGCAATGTCGTTGGCCAGCTTGATGATCAGCTTGGCCTGGTGATAGCTGGCAGCGGCCTTGCCGGCGAAAATCTTGACCCGCGGTACCCAGTCGGTGCCCGGGTCGTTGCGCATGGCCTGGTACAGCGCCACAGTGTGCAGCAGGTTGAGCAACTGGCGCTTGTATTCGTGGATGCGCTTGACCTGCACGTCGAACAACGCCTCGGGGTTGACCGTGACACCCAGGCGGTCCTGGATGAGGCTGGCCAGGGCACGTTTGCTGTGCAGCCGCTGGGCAGCGAACTGCTTGCGGAAACCGCTTTTGTCGGCGAACGGTACCAGGCTGGCCAGGCGCCCTTCCGGGTCGTCCAGCAGCTCCGGGCCCAACGCCTCCACCAGCATGGCCGTCAGCTGTGGGTTGGACTGGTACAGCCAACGGCGGAAGGTGATGCCATTGGTCTTGTTGTTGATCCGTTGCGGGTAGAGCTTGTGCAGCTCGGCGAACACCGTGCTCTTCATCAGCTTGCTGTGCAGCGCCGACACGCCGTTGACGCTGTGCGAGCCGAGGAATGCCAGGTTGCCCATGCGCACCCGGCGCCCGTTGTCTTCCTCGATCAGCGACACCGCCCGCAGCAAGTCGAAGTCGTGCAGGCCTTTCGCGCGTAATGCATCGATGTGGTAGGCGTTGATCAGGTAGATGATCTGCATGTGCCGCGGCAGCATCCGCTCCATCAGCGCCACCGGCCAGGTTTCCAGAGCTTCGGGCAACAAGGTGTGGTTGGTGTAGGCCAAGGTGCCCACCGTCAGCTCCCAGGCGCTATCCCAAGGGATTTCATGCTGGTCGACCAGCAGGCGCATCAGCTCGGCCACGGCAATCGACGGATGGGTGTCATTGAGCTGGATGGCCGCCGCGTCAGGCAGGTTGAGCAGGTTGTCATGCATGTTCAGGTGACGGCGTAGCAAGTCCTGCAGCGATGCCGACACGAAGAAGTATTCCTGGCGCAGGCGCAGCTCCTGGCCGGCCTCGGTGCTGTCGGCCGGATACAGCACCCGCGAGATGCTCTCGGCCCTCGCCACCTCGGCCACCGCACCCAGGTGGTCGCCAGCGTTGAAGCGCTCCAGGTGCAGTTCTTCCAGCGCCCGCGCACGCCAAAGGCGAAGGGTGTTGACGCTGGATCCGCGCCAACCGACCACTGGCGTGTCGTAGGCCACCGCCCGCACGGTCTCGCCCGGCCACCACACCTGGCGCTGCTGGCCGTGGGTGTCGTGCACCGTTTCGACGCTGCCGCCAAAGCTGATCGGGTAGATCACCTCGGCGCGCTCGAACTCCCAGGGGTTGCCGAAGTCCAGCCAGTTCTCGGTCTGCTCCTGCTGCCAGCCATCGACCATGGCCTGGCGGAACAGCCCGTGCTCGTAGCGGATACCATAGCCGTGGGCGGCAATACCCAGGGTCGACATGCTCTCCATGAAGCACGCCGCCAGGCGGCCCAGGCCGCCGTTGCCCAGCGCCGCATCGGGTTCGAGCAGGCGGATGCGCTCCAGGTCCACGTCCAGCCCTTCCAGTGCGTCGCGAGCGATGTCGAGCAGGCCCAGGTTGCTGAGGCTGTCATACAGCAGGCGGCCGATGAGAAATTCGAGGGAAAGGTAGTAGACCCGCTTCTGGCTACGGCGATAAGCCTGCCGGGTGTGGTCCATCCAGTGATCGACCATGTGATCGCGCGCGGCCAGGGCGATGGCTTCGAACCAGTCGTGGTCGAAGGCATGTTCCGGGTCCTTGCCGACCGCGTAGGTCAGCTTGTCCAGTACAGCGGCGCGAAATTCGGCCACCTCGGCGTCACGAGCTTTGGGTTCCTGGGACATGCGGCATCCTCGGGCAAGTTGACGAAAACGGAGGGAGACTGTTGAGCCTAGACCCTTCGACAGGGAGTGGCAGTTACCGTTCGCAGTTTTCATGCCCACTTTGCGATTCCCGCAAAAAATTGTTCATAAATTGAACAATTCCGGTATGATCGCGCGCCCCGAAACCGTGATGCACCCATAACATGAAAACGACCCTGATCGCCGCGGCCGAAGTCGATCGCCTGGAGACCTGGCAGCGCTATGCCAGCCACATGTGTGGCGGCTGCCATTCAACCTGCTGCACCTTGCCAGTAGAGGTGAAGATCAAGGATCTGATCCGTATCGGTGTGGTCGACGACTTCGAAAAAGACGAACCACCCAAGAACATCGCCAAGCGCCTGCAAAAGGAAGGCATCATCGAACGCTTCAACCAGAAATCGGGGATCTTCACCCTGACCCGGATGAGCAACGACGACTGCCTGTACCTAGACCGCAAGAGCCGCCTGTGCACCATCTACGACAAGCGCCCGGACACCTGCCGCAACCACCCGAGAATCGGACCGCGCCCGGGGTATTGTGCCTACAAGCCCAAGGTGGCCACGCGTTGATCGCCTGCCTGTCATACCTGTACGCAGGCAAGCCAGCCTTTTACTTTGCGTCAGCAGGAAAGCTTCTGCACGCGTCTCCCTGCTGAGCCGGCGGATGGTCGGGAAAGGTCAGTGGCAACACACTCACCGCACTGGTGGCGATGAAGCCGTCGGCGAACGTCGCCTCGACAAATTGTGCCTGCCAACCCTCTGCCGGTGGCACGCGCTGCAGAGTGAAGTGCTGCGCGGGTACGAGTGTCTCGGACTGGTAGCGCACCCCACAGGCATAGCGGAAATCGCGGTCGTGACGGTTGCTCGCCGTCCATACCTTCACCGTTACCGGCGGCTCGGAGAAGTCGACGTCCATATACCCGGCTTGCATGTTTGCCGACACTTGCACGCTCGGCAAAGGTACACCATTGTGCAAGCGCGTTACCGCCGGCACCAAGGTGCTGAGCACCGCCTGACGCACCCCGCCATGATCTGAGTTCGGCAATACCCTCAGGCTGGTCTGGCCAGGCAAACGCTGCTGGTAATCGGTCACAGGATCCGGAGCGAAGAAATCATCGCCGCTGGCAGAAACAAGGTATTTGGGCATCGCCAGGCGCTGCCCTGGCTCGTTCACGTACTGCATCGGGTCCATCATCGCCATCAGCCGCTCGAAACCTGGGCTGCCCAATTGCTGCAGCACGCCGGCTTGCTGATAGGGCCACAACGCCAACGGCCAGTGGCCACCATAGCGCTTGCGCACCCCCCTCAGCATGTCCGACGTGTCGGCGATATCGATAACACTGGGTACGATGGCCATCACCCGCTCATCGGCCAATGCCGTCAGCCACGCACTCCAGCCGCGCTTGGAGGCTCCGGTGATGATGAAGCGGTCGACCACAAGCCCTTGCTTTCGCAACTCCAGTTCGGCCAGATCCATCACCCGGCTTGCCGCAGCGGCCATAGGTACATGCAATGGCAGTTCCGGCGCAGCGCCACGTAGCGAATGCGCCCAGGTATGGGCCACGGCGGCGTCCTCGCGCATCGGCTTTGCGGCGTCATCGAACGTCACGTACTGGTTGGGCACGTCGTTGATCATGACGACCGCAGTACGCGCCTCAAGGGCCAACTCTCGCAACACTTCGCGCGTAAAGTCCGGTGACTGCACCGGCCCATGGCGCACGCCGTTGTTCACCACCAGCAGAGCCGTGCCCGGCACGACATCCAGCGGAATGTGCAATTCGACATCGTGCTCCCAGCGGCGGGGCGCAACGACCGGATCGGGCGCCCATGACTGGGAGACCATCTGCAGACGCAAGAATCTGTAGCCAGGCCCGGAAGCCTGTTCGAGCAGTGCATATCCCAAGGGAGCCTGACGCACATTGCTGATGTGGCAATGGACGACTTGCTGCGGATGCAAGCTGCTGCAGTCCTGCAGGGCACTGGCATGCCAACTGACCAGCAGGCAAGGGATAGCCAGTGCAAATCGATACTTCATGAGCATGCTTCCTGGGCAAGAAAGCAATTCACGTTAGGTAAGGCTGGCGCAGCTCACAAGGCGCCAATCGCATCAAGAGACGCAACTTACATTCGCTTGAGAGAAGGATTACAAGACCTTCCGCCGCATAAAAAAAACGCCCCTGGGCTTGTGACCAGGGGCGTTTCTTTCAGCTCAAGCTAGACGATCAAGCCTTGGCTTTCTTGGCTGCGCGGGTACGCTCGCCTTCGTCCAGGATCTTCTTGCGCAGGCGGATCGACTTCGGCGTGACTTCGCACAGCTCGTCGTCCTGGATGAATTCCAGGGCCTGTTCCAGGGTGTGGCGAACCGGCGGCACCAGGGCGATTACTTCGTCCTTGCCCGAAGCACGCATGTTGTCGAGCTTCTTGCCTTTGGTCGGGTTCACGCCCAGGTCGTTGTCACGGCTGTTCAGGCCGATGATCTGGCCGTTGTAGATGTCCTGGCCGTGCTCGATGAACAGCTTGCCGCGCGCCTGCAGGGTTTCCAGCGAGTAGGTCAGCGCCTTACCGGTCTCGATCGAAACCAGCACACCGTTCAGGCGGCCGGACATCTGGCCTGGCTTCATGGTGTCGTAGCGATCGAAGATCGAGGTCAGGATGCCGGCACCGTTGGTCAGGGTCAGGAACTGGTTACGGAAACCGATCAGACCACGAGCAGGTACGTTGTACTCCAGACGTACACGGCCCTTGCCATCCGGTGCCATGTTGGTCAGGTCGCCTTTACGCAGGCCCATTTCTTCCATGACCTTGCCCTGCGATTCTTCAGGGATGTCGATGGTGACGTTCTCGTACGGTTCCTGCTTGACGCCGTTCACCTCGCGGATGATCACTTCAGGACGGCCCACAGCCATCTCGAAGCCTTCACGACGCATGGTTTCGATCAGTACCGACAGGTGCAGCTCACCACGGCCGGAAACCTTGAACTTGTCAGCCGAGTCGCCTTCTTCAACGCGCAGGGCAACGTTGTACAGCAGCTCCTTGTCCAGACGTTCCTTGATGTTACGGCTGGTGACGAACTTGCCTTCCTTGCCGCAGAACGGCGAGTCGTTGACCTGGAAGGTCATCGAAACGGTTGGCTCGTCAACGGTCAGCGGCTTCATCGCTTCGACGTGGTTCATGTCGCACAGGGTGTCGGAGATGAACAGCTCGTCGAAACCGCTGATGCAGACGATGTCGCCGGCCTGGGCTTCTTCGACGTCGACGCGGTGCAGACCGTGGTGACCCATCAGCTTCAGGATACGGCCGTTACGCTTCTTGCCTTCGGTGTCGATGGCAACAACCGGGGTGTTCGGCTTGATGCGACCACGGGCGATACGGCCAACGCCGATAACACCGAGGAAGCTGTTGTAGTCCAGAGCGGAAATCTGCATCTGGAACGGGCCATCGACGTCAACGTTCGGCGCCGGAACGTTGTCGACGATCGACTGGTACAGCGGGGTCATGTCTTCGGCCATGGCGGTGTGGTCCAGGCCGGCGATGCCGTTCAGGGCCGAGGCGTAGACAACCTGGAAGTCCAGCTGGTCGTCGGTGGCGCCGAGGTTGTCGAACAGGTCGAAGATCTGGTCCAGGACCCAGTCAGGACGAGCGCCCGGGCGGTCGACCTTGTTGATGACAACGATCGGTTTCAGGCCGGCTTCGAAGGCCTTCTTGGTCACGAAGCGGGTTTGCGGCATCGGGCCGTCCTGGGCGTCGACCAGCAGCAGCACCGAGTCGACCATCGACATTACACGCTCAACCTCGCCACCGAAGTCGGCGTGGCCGGGGGTGTCGACGATGTTGATGTGGTAGCCGTTCCAGTTGATGGCGGTGTTTTTCGCCAGGATGGTGATGCCGCGCTCTTTTTCCTGGTCGTTGGAGTCCATCACGCGCTCGTCGTTGAGCTCGTTACGCTCCAGGGTGCCGGACTGGCGCAGGAGTTTGTCGACCAGGGTGGTTTTACCATGGTCAACGTGGGCGATGATGGCGATGTTACGCAGATTTTCGATCACAACTGTATCTCGATCAGAGGATTCGGTTGCCGCCAGTGTAGGCGGCGAATATGTACGCTTTGAGGCTCAGCGGGCCCGATGGTCGGGAGGGCGATGGCGGATGCTGCCGCCATACAGCCCTGGCGTCTTATGCCGGACGATAAACACGCACATTGGCATGTCCCTCACTGAGCAGGTGGTGTGCGTGCAGGCGGCTCATCACACCTTTGTCGCAATACAGCAGGTACTGGCGGTTGGCGTCCAGGTGCTTGAACTTGCTGTTGATCGCGTAGAACGGCATGGCCTGGACTTCGATACCGTCCAGCACCAGAGGTTGGTCTTCCTGGGCATCAGGGTGACGAATATCGATGACGATCTGGCCGGGCAGCGCCTCGGTCACTTCCTCGATTTCGATGTCCTTGCCCAGCTCATCGATCACATGATCGATGGAAATGAACTTGGCCCGCTCCAGGGCGCGCTCCAGCACGGCCATGTCGAACTGCTTCTCTTCATGCTCCATGCGGTGCCGCTTGGCATGCGTGGTCGGGTTCACCGAGATCACGCCGCAATATTCTGGCATGTGCTTGGCGAAGTCGGCGGTGCCGATCTCGGTGGCCTGGTCGATGATGTCCTGCTTGTGGCTGGCCAGCAGCGGGCGCAGCACCAGCTTGTCGGTGGCCGAGTCGATGATCGACAGGTTCGGCAGGGTCTGGCTGGACACCTGGGAAATCGCCTCGCCGGTCACCAGCGCATCGATCTGCAGGCGGTCTGCCATATGCGCCGCACCACGCAGCATCATGCGCTTGAGCGTTACGCCCATGTAGCTGTTGTCGACCTTGTTGAGGATCTCGCCGACAACTTCTTCGAACGGCACGCTGATGAACAGCACGCGCTGGCTGCTGCCGTACTTCTTCCACAGGTAGTGGGCCACTTCCATCACACCCAGTTCGTGGGCACGGCCGCCGAGGTTGAAGAAGCAGAAATGGGTCATCAGGCCACGACGCATCATCTGGTAGGCCGCCACGGTGGAATCGAAGCCACCGGACATCAGCACCAGGGTCTGCTCCAGGGCACCCAGCGGGTAGCCGCCGATGCCGTTGTGCTGACTATGGATGACGTACAGGCGCTGGTCGCGGATCTCGATGCGCACCAGTACATCCGGGTTCTTCAGCTCGATACCGGCGGCGCCGCATTGCTGGCGCAGCTGGCTGCCGACGTAGCGGTCGACGTCCATCGAGGTGAAGTCATGGTGGCCACCGCGCTTGCAGCGCACGGCGAAGTGCTTGCCGGCCAGCAAGTGGCCGAAGTGGTGCTTGCACTTGGCAACGATGTCGTCGAAGTCACCCAAGGGGTACTCCTCTACCTGCAGGAAATGGGTGATACCCGGAGTGCAGGTGAGGCGCTCGATCATCTCGCGCTGGACTTTCTCGTCTTCGACGCGGGTGACCACTTCGAGATTGTCCCAGACACCCTCCACCGCGAGCTCAGGGTCGAGGTCCTTGAGCACGTTGCGGATGTTCTTGCCGAGCTGGCGAATGAAGCGCTTGCGCACCGGCCGGCTCTTGATGGTGATTTCTGGGAAGACTTTGACGATAAGTTTCATTGGTTAACAGCGCGCGCAGGGCCTGCCGAAAATGAGGGGCGCGAATTATAGCGGAAATTGCTCAGGATTTGACCAACTTTTGATCAGAAGCTTTCAGATAAATGCAGGAGGCAGGATTTGCGGCGCCTGTGCCTGCCTCCTCACGGATTAATCCGCTCCTGCAGCCATCGCCCACCTGGTAGCAGCGGTTTCACCCGCGATGAGGCCCTCAAACAAAGCACACCCGTCACGCTATGCACTTATTTGGTGCTCTACACTGAATTCATGCCTCCTAAGTGTGCACTTTCGCTCGCTCCAAGCCCGGCAGATGCCTACAAACGCCCCTTTTTATCCCGGACTCGCCATTTTCGGGCACTGGCATGCAATTTGCTCCCTTGTGAGGCAGGTACGCTTGGCCGACTATCCGCGCCCGGCAACACCCTTTTTCCAGGGCAGCGGCCTACCGCGCCCTAGACCATCCGGAGGACAACATGTCGAAGTCGGTTCAACTCATCAAAGATCATGACGTCAAGTGGATTGATCTGCGTTTCACGGACACCAAAGGCACTCAGCACCACGTGACCATGCCGGCGCGTGATGCACTGGACGACGACTTCTTCGAAGTCGGCAAGATGTTCGACGGTTCCTCCATCGCTGGCTGGAAAGGCATCGAAGCCTCCGACATGATCCTGATGCCGGTCGATGAAACTGCCGTCCTGGACCCGTTCACCGAAGAACCGACCCTGATCCTGACCTGCGACATCGTCGACCCGTCGAGCATGCAGGGCTACGACCGTGACCCACGTGCCATCGCCAAGCGCGCCGAAGAGTACCTGAAGAGCACCGGCATCGGTGACACCGTATTCGCCGGTCCCGAGCCAGAGTTCTTCATCTTCGACGAAGTGAAGTTCCAGTCGGACATCTCCGGTTCGATGTTCAAGATCTTCTCCGAGCAAGGCTCGTGGATGACCGGCGCTGACATCGAAGGCGGCAACAAGGGCCACCGTCCGGGCGTGAAAGGCGGCTACTTCCCGGTCCCGCCGTTCGACCACGACCACGAAATCCGTACTGCCATGTGCAACGCACTGGAAGAAATGGGCCAGACCGTCGAAGTCCACCACCACGAAGTGGCGACTGCCGGCCAGAACGAAATCGGCGTCAAGTTCAACACCCTGGTAAAGAAGGCTGACGAAGTACAGGCCCTGAAATACGTGGTGCACAACGTTGCCGACGCTTACGGCCGCACCGCCACCTTCATGCCGAAGCCACTGTACGGCGACAACGGCTCGGGCATGCACGTGCACATGTCGATCTGGAAAGACGGCAAGAACACCTTCGCTGGTGAAGGCTATGCCGGCCTGTCCGACACCGCCCTGTACTTCATCGGCGGTATCATCAAGCACGGCAAGGCCCTGAACGGCTTCACCAACCCGTCGACCAACTCCTACAAGCGTCTGGTCCCAGGTTTCGAAGCCCCGGTAATGCTGGCCTACTCCGCTCGCAACCGTTCCGCCTCGATCCGTATTCCTTACGTCGGCAGCCCGAAAGCCCGCCGTATCGAAGCACGCTTCCCGGACCCATCGGCCAACCCGTACCTGGCCTTCGCCGCCCTGCTGATGGCCGGCCTGGACGGTATCCAGAACAAGATCCACCCAGGCGATGCGGCCGACAAGAACCTGTACGACCTGCCGCCTGAAGAGGCCAAGGACATTCCGCAGGTTTGCGGCAGCCTGAAGGAAGCCCTGGAAGAGCTGGACAAAGGTCGTGCGTTCCTGACCAAGGGCGGCGTGTTCTCCGACGACTTCATCGATGCCTTCATCGAGCTGAAGAGCGAAGAAGAGATCAAGGTCCGCACCTTCGTCCACCCGCTGGAATACGAGCTGTACTACAGCTGCTGATCTGATCGGCGCCTGGCGTCGGTGACATGATCATAACGGCCTCCCTTGGGAGGCCGTTTTCGTTTCTTCGCTTTAATCGCTCTTGTTCCTACAAAGTAAAGGGATGCCGCTGGCATTTCGCTGCAGCAACCACTCTCAAGGTAGACGTCCACTCAC
Organism: Pseudomonas sp. LAM2023; assembly: GCF_016620375.1. Taxonomy (NCBI): domain Bacteria; kingdom Pseudomonadati; phylum Pseudomonadota; class Gammaproteobacteria; order Pseudomonadales; family Pseudomonadaceae; genus Pseudomonas; species Pseudomonas sp. LAM2023. The sequence continues at coordinate 408,038 of NZ_JAENHV010000015.1, forward strand.
CAACGGACGCCATACCATGCGCAGATTCATACCCGCAGTTCTGACCTTAACCGCCTTGCTCGCAGGCTGCAGCAACCAACCCGCAGAGGTACAGTCGCAAGTGCTTCATCGTGCTGCCGGTAGCTGGGACGGCACGCCCTACACCCACTACCCGGATGGGCAGCCCGTGCTGTCACTGGTGGAAGTCAGCATTCCGCCAGATACGACCCTCGACTGGCACTGCCACCAAGCGCTCAACCTCGGTTATCTGAAAGAAGGCGAGCTGGAAGTGGAAACCCGCGGCGGCAAGCGAACGACATTGACGGCAGGCAACACCCTGGCTGAACTGGTAGGCGAGGTGCACCGTGGCAGAACGACACGACAGGCTGCCACGGTGATGGTCTTTCACGCCGCGAACGAGGAGCTGGCCTTTTCCACGCCACAAGACCAGTGCCCAGGGCAACGGCCGCCAGCTGATGGGCCGCTGGACATCCTGCTCGATGATATCGAGCATCGGTTGGCAAGCGCCGAGTCCGTCGCGCTGCACAAATGGGACAACGCTCAACCCGTGCAAGACAACAAGCGCGAGTTGCAGATTCTGAATGACGTGCGCAACAACGCGTGGCGCTACCAATTGCCAGCCGAACGGGCAGCAGCCTTCTTCGCCGACCAGATCGAAGCACACAAAATGATGCAATACAGCTTGCTTAGCCGCTGGCACAGCCAAGGTCGTACGCCTGACACACCTCGCCGGGACCTCCAGCAGGAGCTACGCCCCGAACTGGATGCCCTGCAAGCCAGGCTACTGCAGCATCTGGCCAGTCTGCCCAGTGATACCGGTTCCGCTTGCAACCAACGGCTGGCGTCCTCGATCAACGAGCGTGGCTTGTCGCCATTGATGAAGCAAGCCTTGGTTCGTGCCACTGGCCAACTGTGCGATCAGCCCTGAAACCTCTATGCTCTATATTGGTGCACTCTGCGGACTGATGCCCCTGAGTGCACCCCAAAAAAGGTCACAAGAAACGTTACCCCAGAACATTCTGGTGCAGATTTACGCCATTTCTGGCCTTTCTCGGCTAAATCCGCTTCTTTTCGGAGCCTTGGTTTGTTTCTTGCATTTTCTGCAGGGAGACTGGAACCAGCGGATTCACTGCGCGGCCAATCATGCCCGCCCCTGCCAGACAAGCGCCAAAAGAGGTCAACGACACCTTATGACCATCAGCGATGCACAGCACCGTCTGCTTCTGGACAACCTGACCACCGCCACGCTCCTGCTCAACGCCGAGCTGTGCCTGGAATACATGAACCCGGCTGCGGAGATGCTGCTGGCGGTCAGTGGGCAGCGCAGCCATGGACAGTTCATCAGCGAGCTGTTCACCGAATCGAGCGAGGCTCTCAGCTCGCTGCGCCAGGCAGTCGAGCAGGCGCACCCGTTCACCAAGCGCGAAGCGCAGCTCACTTCGCTGACCGGGCAGACCATCACCGTCGACTACGCGGTAACGCCGATCCTGCACCTGGGCCAGACCTTGCTGCTGCTCGAAGTGCACCCGCGTGACCGGCTGCTGCGCATCACCAAGGAAGAGGCCCAGCTGAGCAAGCAGGAAACCACCAAGATGCTGGTGCGCGGCCTCGCCCACGAAATCAAGAACCCTCTCGGCGGTATTCGCGGCGCCGCCCAGCTGCTGGCGCGCGAATTGCCCGAGGAAGGCCTGCGTGACTACACCAACGTGATCATCGAGGAGGCCGACCGCCTGCGTAACCTGGTCGACCGCATGCTCGGTTCGAACAAGCTGCCGTCGCTGGCCATGACCAACATCCACGAAGTGCTGGAACGGGTCTGCAGCCTGGTCGAGGCGGAAAGCCAGGGCTGCATCGCCTTGGTGCGCGACTACGACCCCAGCCTGCCGGACGTACTGATCGACCGAGAGCAGATGATCCAGGCCGTACTTAACATCGTGCGCAACGCCATGCAGGCCATCAGTTCGCAGAACGAGCTGCGCCTCGGCCGCATCACCCTGCGCAGCCGAGCCCTGCGCCAGTTCACCATCGGCCACGTGCGCCATCGCCTGGTAGCACGCGTGGAAATCATTGATAACGGTCCCGGCATCCCGCCGGAACTGCAGGACACCCTTTTCTACCCCATGGTCAGCGGCCGCCCGGACGGTACCGGGCTGGGCCTGGCCATTACCCAGAACATCATCAGCCAGCACCAGGGCCTGATCGAGTGTGAAAGCCATGCAGGCCACACCGCCTTTTCGATCTACCTGCCTCTGGAACAAGGAGCCACCGCCTCATGAGCCGAAGTGAAACCGTATGGATCGTCGACGATGATCGCTCCATCCGCTGGGTCCTGGAAAAAGCCCTGCAACAGGAAGGCATGACCACCCAGAGCTTCGACAGCGCTGACGGCGTGATGGGCCGCCTGGCACGCCAGCAACCGGACGTGATCATTTCCGATATCCGCATGCCCGGCACCAGCGGCCTGGACCTGTTGGCGCAGATCCGCGAACAGCATCCGCGCCTGCCAGTCATCATCATGACCGCCCATTCCGACCTCGACAGCGCCGTGGCGTCGTACCAGGGCGGCGCCTTCGAGTACCTGCCCAAGCCATTCGACGTCGACGAAGCGGTCTCGCTGGTGAAACGCGCCAATCAGCACGCCCAGGAACAACAAGGGCTGGACGTGCCGCAGAACCTTGCGCGCACGCCGGAAATCATCGGTGAAGCACCGGCGATGCAGGAGGTGTTCCGCGCCATTGGCCGCCTCAGCCACTCCAACATCACCGTGCTGATCAACGGCGAGTCCGGTACCGGCAAGGAGCTGGTGGCGCATGCCCTGCACCGCCACAGCCCGCGCGCGGCTGCACCGTTCATTGCCCTGAACATGGCCGCCATCCCCAAGGACCTGATGGAGTCGGAACTGTTCGGCCATGAGAAAGGGGCCTTCACCGGCGCAGCCAACCTGCGCCGCGGCCGCTTCGAGCAGGCCGATGGCGGCACGCTGTTCCTCGACGAGATCGGCGACATGCCCGCCGACACCCAGACCCGCCTGCTGCGGGTCCTCGCCGATGGCGAGTTCTACCGCGTGGGCGGCCACGTGCCGGTCAAGGTCGACGTGCGCATCATCGCCGCCACCCACCAGAACCTGGAGTCGCTGGTGCAGGCCGGCAAGTTCCGTGAGGACTTGTTCCACCGCCTGAACGTGATCCGCATCCACATCCCGCGGCTGGCCGACCGGCGCGAAGACATCCCGGCCCTGGCCCGTCACTTCCTGGCCCGTGCCGCCCAGGAACTGGCGGTCGAGCCGAAGATCCTGAAGCCGGAAACCGAAGAATTCATTCGCAATCTGCCGTGGCCGGGCAACGTGCGCCAGATGGAGAACACCTGCCGCTGGATCACGGTGATGGCCTCCAGCCGCGAGGTGCTGATCGGCGACCTGCCGCCCGAGCTGCTGAACCTGCCGCAGGATGCTGCACCGGTCACCAACTGGGAGCAGGCGCTACGCCAGTGGGCCGACCAGGCGCTGACCCGTGGCCAGTCGAACCTGCTCGACAGCGCCGTGCCAAGCTTCGAGCGGATCATGATCGAGACGGCGCTCAAGCACACTGCTGGCCGTCGGCGCGATGCAGCACTGTTGCTGGGTTGGGGACGCAACACCCTGACGCGCAAGATCAAGGAACTGGGGATGAATGTGGCCGGGGGCGATGATGAGGAAGGTGACGAGCACTGAGTTCCAGGTAAAACCATAGTTCTTTGGGGCTGCTGCGCAGCCCATCGCGACACAAGGCCGCTCCTACAGGAGAATGCGATCCCCTGTAGGAGCGGCCTTGTGTCGCGATGGGCCGCAAAGCGGCCCCAAACATTTCAGCCCTTCGATGCACCGATCCTGTGCCCGATGCACCTCACTAAGGCACAAATCCCCTCAAAAAACGGCCAATTCACCCTGAAAGCCCAGATTCACGGGCTTTTCAAAACTGGCACGCCCCCTGCAATAAACAATACATATCCAGTTTCGGGGGCCCTGGTACAGGCAGGCCGGGTAAACCCCTCTTTTATTCGCAGCAGCACCCGTTTTGGGGACCTCGGTACAGGCAGGCCGGGAAATCCCCTCTTTTATTCGTGCAGTTTCACCTGCACCCGCCAGCGCCCAGCGTCCTCTGCACCGGCCCATTCGCCGTGCAGGGGGCGCGCGGCGACCACCGTCAGCAGCAAGCCTTCCTTGCGCCTCTGCAGCTTCCAGCTCACCGGTTTGCCTTGCAGGCTCAATTGCCCCTGCTGGCCCTTGCCCTGAGCCTGGAACAGCAACGCCACCGTACCCTCCACATTCTCCCCGTGCAGCTGGGGCTCGGCGTTGAACCACAGCTCCAGGCCATCCTGCACCACCTGCACCTGCTGCAGTTCGCGTTCCTCGGGCGTGGTCAGGCGGCCGATCATCAGCCCGACCATCAAGCCGACGATCGCCAGCGACAGCATCACCCGCGGCAACGCCTTCGAACGCACGTCCGGTTCAGGGGTAGAATGCCCGTCATCTTCACGCTTGGAGCCGTGCATGTTTCACGTCATCCTTTTTCAACCAGAAATTCCGCCGAATACCGGCAACATCATTCGCCTGTGCGCCAACAGCGGCTGCGACCTGCACCTGATCGAGCCCATCAGCTTCGAACTGGATGACAAGCGCCTGCGACGCGCAGGGCTGGATTACCACGAGTATGCCACGCTCAAGCGCCACGAGAGCCTGGCCGGATGCCTGGAAAGCCTCGGTAACCCACGGCTGTTCGCGTTCACCACCAAGGGCTCGCGGCCGTTCCACGAAGTGGCTTACCAGCCGGGCGATGCCTTCCTGTTCGGGCCGGAGAGCCGAGGCCTGCCAGCCGAGGTGCTGGACAGCCTGCCGGGCGAACAGCGCCTGCGCCTGCCGATGCGGCCAGGCTGCCGTAGCCTGAACCTGTCCAATACCGTGGCGGTGACGGTGTACGAGGCATGGCGGCAGAACGGGTTCGCCGGGAGCTGATCTTGCGCCCGCACCGGCCTTTTCGCGGGCATGCCCGCTCCCACAGGTACAGCGCGGCACTTGAAAGCGGCGCCCTACCTGTGGGGGCGGGCGCGCCCGCGAAAAGGGCCGGCACAGGCAACAAAAAAGCGCCCCGAGAGGCGCTTTCCTGATACCGGCAGCTATTACTGCATGGTCGGCGCTTCGCCGGCTTCCTGCATGCGCTGCATTTCCTGCGCATACAGGGCGTCGAAGTTGACCGGCGACAGCATCAGGGCCGGGAACGAACCGCGGGTCACCAGGCTGTCCAGCGTCTCACGGGCATACGGGAACAGGATGTTCGGGCAGAACGCGCCCAGGGTGTGGCTCATCGAAGCCGCATCCAGGTTCTTGATCAGGAAGATACCGGCCTGCTGCACTTCAGCGATGAAGGCGACCTCTTCACCGTTTTTCACGGTAACCGACAGGGTCAGCACCACCTCGTGGAAGTCGCCTTCCAGGGCCTTCTGCTTGGTGTTCAGGTCCAGGGCTACGCTCGGCTCCCAGGACTGGCGGAAGATCTGCGGGCTTTTCGGGGCCTCGAACGACAGATCGCGCACATAGATGCGCTGCATGGAGAACTGAGGGCTGTTGTCTTCTGCAGCAGCGCCGTTGGTCTGTTGGTCAGTCATGGCAGGTCCTTATCCTAATGTTTTTGAATGCTGGGCAAATCAGGCCGCCAGCAGCGCGTCGAGCTTGCCGGCGCGCTCCAGGGCATAGAGGTCATCGCATCCACCGACATGGGTGCTGCCGATCCAGATCTGCGGCACCGATGTGCGGCCGGCCTTCTGGCTCATCTCGGCACGAACCTGTGGCTTGCCGTCGACCTTGATTTCCTCGAAGGCCACGCCCTTGCTCTCGAGCAGGTACTTGGCACGCATGCAGTAGGGGCAGTAGTCGCTGGAGTAGACGATGACGGGCTTCATATCACTTCACCAGTGGCAGGTTATCGGCTTTCCAGCTGGAAACGCCACCGCTCAGCTTGGCGGCGGTGTAGCCAGCCTTGAGCAGCTCGCTGCAGATAGCACCCGACTGCTGGCCCATTGCGTCGACGACGATCAGGGTCTTTGCCTTGTGTTTTTCCAGCTCGCTCAGACGGTTGACCACTTTGTCCTGCGGAATGTTGATCGCGCCGACGATATGACCTGCGGCGTATTCCTTGGACGGGCGGATGTCGAGGACCAGGCCCTTGTCAGCATTGACCAGAGCGGTCAGCTGGCCATTGCTCAAGCTCTGGCCGCCACGACGGATTTCATTGAGCAGCAGCAGGACCAGCAGAACAACGAAGATCGCAACCAGGATGTAGTGATCTGTCGCGAATTGAATCAGGTGAGCAACCATCAGCGGTGTTCCAGGCGATTGAAAATGCCGGCCAGTATACACAGCCCCTTAGTGCCACCAAAGCCCGACGGGCCGGCGGCAAAACCTTCTGCACCTCACCACCCCTGGGCACGCCGGTCGGCGGATGGGACGAATATTCGCCGCCCGTGGCGTATTTGCCCTAAAATGCGTGTCTTTATCATCTTTGAACAACCGTGAGTTTGATTGATGAGTACGCCCAAACCTCTGGTCCTGATCATCCTGGATGGCTTCGGCCACAGCGAAAGCCCCGAATACAATGCCATCTACGCCGCCAACACACCGGTCTATGACCGCCTGCGCGCCAGCCAGCCGCATGGCCTCATTTCCGGCTCGGGCATGGATGTCGGCCTGCCGGACGGGCAGATGGGCAACTCCGAAGTCGGCCACATGAACCTTGGCGCCGGGCGCGTCGTCTACCAGGACTTCACCCGGGTGACCAAGGCCATCCGCGACGGCGAGTTCTTCGAAAACCCAGTGCTGACCGCTGCGGTGGACAAGGCAGCCAGTGCCGGCAAGGCCGTGCACATTCTCGGCCTGCTGTCCGACGGCGGCGTGCACAGCCACCAGGACCACCTGGTAGCAATGGCCGAGCTGGCTGCGCAACGGGGCGCCGAAAAGATCTACCTTCACGCCTTCCTCGATGGCCGCGACACGCCACCACGCAGCGCGCAGTCGTCCATCGAACTGCTCGATGCCACCTTCGCCAGGCTGGGCAAGGGCCGCATCGCCAGCCTGATCGGCCGTTACTACGCGATGGACCGCGACAACCGCTGGGACCGCGTCAGCGCCGCCTACAACCTGATCGTCGACAGCGCTGCCGAGTACACCGCCGACACCGCCCTGGCAGGCCTGGAAGCGGCCTACGCCCGTGACGAGAGCGACGAGTTCGTGAAAGCCACGCGCATCGGCGCAGCGGTCAAGGTTGAAGATGGCGATGCCGTGGTGTTCATGAACTTCCGTGCCGACCGTGCCCGCGAGCTGTCGCGGGTGTTCGTCGAAGCCGACTTCAACGAATTCCCGCGCGCCCGCCTGCCCAAGCTGGCAGCCTACATCGGCCTCACCCAGTACTCGGCGAAAATCCCGGCGCCTGCCGCCTTTGCTCCGGCCAGCCTGAACAACGTGCTGGGCGAGTACCTGGCGAAAAACGGCAAGACCCAGCTGCGCATTGCCGAAACCGAGAAGTATGCGCACGTGACCTTCTTCTTCTCCGGTGGCCGCGAAGAGCCGTTCGAAGGCGAAGAGCGCATCCTGATCCCGTCGCCGAAAGTCGCCACCTACGACCTGCAGCCAGAAATGAGCGCGCCGGAGGTGACCGACCGCATCGTCGAAGCCATCGAGCAGCAACGCTATGACGTGATCGTGGTCAACTACGCCAACGGCGACATGGTTGGCCACACGGGCGTATTCGAGGCGGCAGTGAAGGCTGTCGAGGCCCTGGATGGCTGCGTCGGCCGCATCGTCGACGCGCTGGACAAGGTGGGCGGCGAAGCGCTGATCACCGCCGACCACGGCAACGTCGAGCAGATGGAAGACGAAAGCACCGGCCAGGCGCACACCGCGCACACCACCGAGCCGGTGCCGTTCATCTATGTCGGCAAGCGCAACCTGAAAGTCCGTGAAGGCGGCGTGTTGGCCGACGTGGCGCCGACCATGCTGAAGCTGCTGGGGCTGGAAAAACCGGCGGAAATGACCGGTACGTCAATCCTGGTCGACGCCTGATTCTGTGCAGGGGCCGCGTTGCGGCCCTGTTTCCACATGAATTCCAGACAAACGCCTCCCTGCATCCGCAGCGAGGCGTTTTTTTTGCACGCCCAGGCGGGCATACTAGGCCAGTCTCCATCCTTGGTACGCCAAACCCCATGCTTCGCGCCCTGATCCTCCTAGCCCTGTCTTGCCTGCTCGGTCCGGCATTCGCCGATGAGCGTGCGCAGACCCAGCAACAACTGGATGCCACCCGCCAGGATATTGCCGAGCTCAAGAAGACGCTGAGCAAGCTCCAGGAAGAAAAGGCCGGTGTGCAGAAGGACCTCAAAGCCACCGAGACCGATATTGGCAACCTCGAAAAGCAGGTGGAGGCGCTGCAGCAAGAACTAAAAAAGACCGAGGGCGAGCTGGAGCGCCTTGATACCGAGAAAAAAAAACTCCAGAGCGCCCGCGTTGAACAACAGCGACTGATCGCCATCCAGGCCCGTTCGGCCTACCAGAACGGCCGCGAGGAATACCTCAAGCTGCTGCTCAACCAGCAGAATCCCGAGAAGTTCGCCCGCACCCTCACCTACTACGATTACCTGAGCAAGGCGCGCCTGGAGCAACTGCGCACCTTCAACGAGACCTTGCGCCAGCTGGCCAACGTGGAGAAGGACATTGCCACCCAGCAGGAACAGCTGCTGGCCCAGCGCGCCGACCTCGACAGCCGCCGCCAGGCCCTGGAAGCCGAGCGTGGCAAACGCCAGCAGGTACTGGCCAAGCTCAACAGTGACATGAAGGACCGCGACCAGAAGCTGCAGGCGCGCGAGCAGGACCAGGCCGACCTGGCCAAAGTGCTCAAGACCATCGAGGAAACCCTGGCACGCCAGGCCCGCGAGGCCGAAGAGGCGCGCCAGAAAGCCTTGCTGGCCCAGCAGGAGGCTGAAAAACGCCGCCAGCAAGAGGCCCTGGCTGCGGCCGCCGCCCGCGAGCAAGACAGCGACCCCGCAGAGCCACCGAAAAAGGCCCGTACCACCCTGGGCCCGATGGTTTCCAGCGACGGCGCGAGCTACGGCGGCGCATTTTCTGCCGCGCGCGGAAAACTTCCCTGGCCAGTCAATGGTCGATTACTGGCACGCTTCGGTGATGCCCGCGGCAACGATGCCCGTGCCAAGTGGGATGGGGTAATGATCAGCGCCAGCCCGGGCACCCAGGTACGTGCCGTGCACGGCGGGCGTGTCGTGTTCGCCGACTGGTTGCGCGGTGCCGGGCTTCTGGTCATTCTCGACCATGGCAACGGTTACCTGAGCCTGTATGGGCATAACCAGAGCCTGCTCAAGAGCGCCGGTGATATCGTCAAGGCCGGCGAAGCCATTTCCACCGTTGGCGACAGCGGCGGCCAGGACGCTGCCGGCTTGTATTTCGCCATTCGCCAGCAGGGCCGGCCTACCGACCCTTCGCAATGGTGCCGGGGCTAGTCAAATTTCTACGGCGTAGCCCATGAGCCACGCCGATGCTCCCCAGGGAGCGCCTACAGGATCAGGAGTTCGTTCGACATGCTGCACTCGCCTCGTCTCACCCAGCTGGCCCTGTCCATCGCCTTGGCGGTGGGCGCGCCCCTGGCTACTGCCGCAGAGCCGGCCAAGCCGGCAGCGGTACCGGCCACCGCGGTGACCGCCAAGGCCCCCCTGCCGCTCGAGGAGCTGCGTACCTTCGCCGAGGTCATGGACCGCATCAAGGCGGCCTACGTGGAGCCGGTGGACGACAAGACCCTGCTGGAAAACGCGATCAAGGGCATGCTCAGCAACCTCGACCCGCACTCGGCCTACCTCGGCCCCGAGGACTTCCAGGAGCTGCAGGAAAGCACCAGCGGCGAGTTCGGCGGGCTGGGCATCGAAGTGGGCCAGGAAGACGGCTTCATCAAGGTGGTCTCGCCCATCGATGACACCCCGGCCTCGCGTGCCGGCGTGCAGGCAGGTGACCTGATCGTCAAGATCAATGGCGCCCCGACCCGGGGCCAGACCATGACCGAGGCGGTCGACAAGATGCGCGGCAAGGTCGGTGAAAAGATCACCCTGACCCTGGTGCGGGATGGCGGCACCCCCTTCGACGTAACCCTTGCCCGCGCTGTCATCCAGGTCAAGAGCGTGAAGAGCCAGCTGCTGGAGAACGACTACGGCTACATTCGCATCACCCAGTTCCAGGTCAAGACCGGCGACGAAGTGGGCAAGGCCCTGGCCAAGCTGCGCAAGGACAACGGCAAGAAGCTGCGCGGTGTGGTGCTGGACCTGCGCAACAACCCCGGTGGCGTGCTGCAGTCGGCGGTGGAAGTGGCCGACCACTTCCTGACCAAGGGCCTGATCGTCTACACCAAGGGCCGCATCGCCAACTCCGAGCTGCGCTTCTCGGCCGACCCGGCCGACGCCAGCGAAGGCGTACCATTGGTAGTGCTGATCAACGGCGGCAGCGCCTCGGCCTCGGAAATCGTCGCCGGCGCCCTGCAAGACCAGAAACGCGCGGTGCTGATGGGTACCGACAGCTTCGGCAAAGGCTCGGTGCAGACCGTGCTGCCGCTGGCCAACGACCGTGCCCTGAAGCTGACCACTGCGCTGTACTTCACCCCCAATGGCCGCTCGATCCAGGCCCAGGGCATCGTCCCCGACATCGAAGTACGCCCGGCCAAGCTCACCGCCGAAGCCGACACCGACAACTTCAAGGAAGCCGACCTGCAGGGCCACCTGGGCAACGGCAATGGCGGCGCCGACCGCCCGACCGGCAGCGGCAAGCGCAAGGAGCGCCCACAGGATGACGACTTCCAGCTGAGCCAGGCCTTGAGCCTGCTCAAGGGCCTGAATATCACCAAGGGCGAATGATCCACCCCATGCGTTATCTGCTGTGTCTGTTGTTCTGCCTGTTGGCCGGGGTCGCGCACGCGGCACCGACCGGCAAGGCCTACATGAGCATCATCATCGACGACCTGGGCCAGAACCCCGAACGCGACAGCCGCACCCTGGCCTTGCCGGGGCCGGTGACCATGGCGATCATGCCCGACACCCCACACGCCACAGACTTCGCCCGCCAGGCACACAAGGCCGGCAAGACGGTCATCCTGCACATGCCCATGGACCCGGCCAACGGGCCCTATGCCTGGCACCCCGGCGCCCCCATCGAAGAGCTGGCGCGGCGCCTGGACAGCGCGTTGCTCAAGGTGCCCTACGCCGCCGGCATCAACAACCACATGGGCAGCCGCATGACGGCCCAGCGCGAAGCCATGGCCTGGCTGATGGGCGAGCTGCAGCGGCGCCACCTGTTCTTCGTCGACAGCCGCACCAGTGCCGCTACGGTGGCCGCTGCCGAAGCACAGGCGCAGGGGCTGGCGCATGTCTCGCGGGATGTGTTTCTCGACGACGTGCGCACCACCGAGGCCATTGCCGGGCAGTTTCAACAAGGTATAGCCCTGGCACACAAACAAGGCTCGGCAGTGTTGATTGGCCACCCTTACCCGCAAACGCTCGAAGTGCTGGCACGCGAACTGCCCCGCTTGAAAAGCCAGGGAGTCATTCTGCTCAGCCTGCCGCAGATGATTGCCGAGCGCAGCAATCAAGCCATGCCAGCGCATGGCAGGCATGGCCGCTACAGCAACCGCTGAGCGGGTTCTTCACCTATGTACCGCCACCTTCCCCGATAGCGCCTGCACGCTTCGACCTCCATTCCAAGGAGGTACGACATGCAACTCCCCTCAATCCTGGCGACACTGGCCTTAGCGCTATTCGGCAATCTGGCTGGCGCCGATGACACTGCCAGCACGCTCGCCGAACCGGCAACCTTGTACAACAGTAATGGGCAAAGCGCCCAATGGACCGGTGTTGGTCGGCTGGTTTCCCAGAACAAGCATTGCATCGGCACATTGCTGGACAGCAGCGATGCCGCTACCGACCCGGCTGCACCGGCCTATGTATTGACCGCTGGCCACTGCGTTGGCGGCATCAATGGCAAGGTCCTCGTGGACCGGCCGATTAACGGCAGTATCAGCTTCAATTATTTTGTCGATACGCAAGACCAGCGTCACACCGTGCCCCTGAAGCGCACGATATGGAACAGCTTGCAAGGTGCCGACCTGGCGCTTCTGGAGCTCGATGCCAAGCTCGAGGAGCTGCGGACGCTGGGAATTACACCACTCAAACCAGGCCCATCCCCGGCTCCGGGGAGCGCAGTCCTGGTAGTCGGCGAGCCAAGTTCGATCGGCAAAGGCCTGCGCCTGTCCACCTGTACAGAGCGTTTCCAGGGCACATCCAGCGTCGGTAGCGGTGTGGCGCAATGCCAGGCGTAATGATTGCCAGGGCCTGGCTGAAGGAGCATCCGGGAGCCCGGTCGTGGACCGCAGGAGCAATCGCCTGGTCGGTATCGCCAACAGCCTGCATGACAATGAGGTCGGTGCTATTCCGGTCCAACGCCTACATGGCTGTTTCAGTGCAGGTCGTGTGGACCTTGAGCTAGAGGGTTGCCAATTACTGCCGGGCTTTCAGCTCGAGCCGCAGGGCAACAGCTTCAGGAAGCTGACCAAAGCCCGAAGCCAGGCTGATGGTTCCCTTGAGCCTGCACGCTGGGGCTTCCAGTTCCTGATCGATACACCACGCTACCGCTACAAAACCAGCACCGACGCACTTGCCTGCGAAGATCCGGTTGGCTACAGCGGCACCCTTACTTCAAGCGAAGCCATGATCAACGACCCGATCGGCCCCGAGCCCGGTGTTCACTACCTGTGCCTGATCGGCGTACAGGCGCCAGAGCAATTACCTTCTCGTGCGCTCATGGCCAATAGCCTGAGCATCAAAGTGGAACTGCTACCACCTGGCAAACCCCTGGCTCAGGTGATGATCGGACACTTGCCTGACGGTGGCGCCCGGATCAGTTGGTTGCGCGATCCTGATGTCGTGTTCTACCGGGTAAAGCGTGGCACACCAGAAACGACAGACTGCCACGATCCGTCAGGCTATCGCCTATTGCGCACACTAAGCCGTGATATCCCGGGTTCGGCCTTGCCCTTGAAGCTATGCAGCGTCGCCATCGATGTGATTGGGCAGAGTTCTGAATTCCGTACTGACCTGATTCAGGCTGCGGCACCGTAGCAGGCCGACGCGCCTGCCGTACCCAGGCATGATTGTCAGGTACGGCAGGCGGGCTCCCGTCTTGTTACTGGGCCGGTCAGAACGGAATGATGCCCCGGGCTTGCTCCAGCGTCAGCTTGCCACGGTGGAGCCGTTGCCCTGCGCTTGCAGCGAGGCGGCTGCTCATGCGACGTTGGCTCCAGGTCTTGAGGTGGCCGGTAACGAAATCCTCGGCGAAGTCGTCAGGCGAGCGGAAATGGAAATGCGCAGCCCACAGATTTCGCTTGCTTGGCAGGCGCAGCACCCGATACTCGTCAAACGCACTACCATCCTGCATGGTTCGCCGCTCGTTGTATTCGACCGCGATCAGCTTCTTTTCGTGCAGGAAACGCAAGGCTTCAGCGGAGGGATAATTGGTGTCGGTATAAAGGGTGGTCAGCTGGAGCTCTTTCTCCGCAGCCAAAGCATCCGACTCTCGCTCCAGGGTCCTGAGCAGCGAGTCGTTGCCGCCCGCATCACGCAGGGTGCTCGCCGCCTGATCCAGTTTGCCCAGCTGCTGGTCGAACAACCCAGCGAGCAAGGTACCCTTGATATCGTTGTCGACATACGACTTGGCCTTTACCCGCAACGCATTGTTCTCGTCCAGCAGTGACTGCACCCACATGGCCAGATCACTTGGGGGCGCTTCGTCAGCCGCCGAAGGCTGCTCAGCCTCACGCTCGCGCCACTCGCCATCTACCAGTTCGAACGTGGCCAGCACGGTATCACTGACCGCCTCACGCACCTCGAGCAGGCGCTGCCCTTGCAGCTCGATCTCGGTTCCGATCATTAGCTGGCCCTGGGCATTACGCGCTATCCGCTGCGTCGCGCTGGACGCCTTGTAGGGCGAACGCCTGGCTGGCACCTCGGGGTCATCCTGCTCTCGAGCCGCCTCGACCAGACGCCTGCCCGCATCCAGTTTGAGCTTGCCGAGATGTTCGCGGTACCGATCGATCATCGTCGGCTCGATCAACACTCCGCCTTCCTTGCGAATGCGATCGCTGTTGAGCAGCGCAGCACTGTACTCATCCCAGGCTTCCTGCAGGATGACAATCCTGTCCTGCGCCGACAAGTTGGCAAAGTCCAGCTCACCATGAGCTTCAGCGGCATTGCGCAGACTCAGGCTAGCCAGCTCGTCCCGGTAGCCGGCGAGCACGTTTTGCCCAGCCGCCCTGTCAAGATGCAATGCCAGGTCAGCCAGGTTCATTATCTGGTGGAAACGCAGCTGAACCGTGGAGAAGTTGCGTCGGGCAATCAGTTGCGCAACGGTACGCACAGGCTCACCCGCGATACCGCTAATCGTGAAATCGTCTGCAGCATCAACCAACAACTGATCGAGACCCTCGAAGCCTACGAGTATGCGCTCCTGCAGGTCGACAACCTTTTCCAGTCTGAGGCGGAACGTCTGATACAGCTCAGCGACCTCGCCGATTGGCCGCCCATTCAAGGCCTTTTGCATTTCGACCAGTTTGGGGTACTCCACCAGATCCCAAAGCTCATCGATAATGAATTCGTTATTGCGGATAAGGCTCTCCCGGGTAGATTTCTCGTATTGCGGAAGCACATCATCCCAGGCGTGCCTCTGCCGCTCGCTGGCATATTTGGGTTCTTTGATGGTCTTCAGCAGCGGGAGTATTTCCTTTTCAACGTGGACGGTGGCCTCCAACTGCTGTATCAACTGGTCCCTTTGCCGGGCGAAGGTCACCTCCAGATCAGTTATGCGTTCATCGAAGCGCTGCAGCAACGCTTGCAAACTGGCAGCTTCGTCCCCCTCCGGCAACGAAGATAGAGTTGCGGCTGTCTCGGCTCTGCGCACCTTCAAGGCTTCGAGCCTGTTCTTCGACTCCAGCGAGTTCGCGACCATACTGCCGTATTGCTCTCTCTTCTGGTTAGCCTGTTCACCTAGCTGGTTGATTGTTTTATGCAACTCAAGGAACTGCTTTGCCAGCCGATCGCGGACGGAGTTTCGTGGCATGCCAGCGGCCAGACGAAGTGTCGCGTCTACCCGCCAGACGTCATCGATAAAGCTCAGCCAGGGCCCTGGGGCTCCTTTGGAGTCGACCACCCGTACACCATCAGGAAATTGCTCTACACGGTAGACGTCACCGGCCAACGCTACGTAATAGTTGTCATCGATGCGGTACGAGCCCACCATGTCGCCGTCAATCAAGGGTTTCACGCCATTGAGCGAGACATTGGAACGCATAGCCAGCAGTGCTTGCCGCTGTGCTTGCGGCAACCAGTTGAAGCCACTCTGGCCGCGCCAGGTAAAATCAAGCCTGCTGCCGGGCAGCGCTTCGCCCACAACCACCGCCTTCTCCACTGGCGCGACGGAAACCTCGGCAAAAGCCCCGCGCTGCGGTTCAGGCCCTTCGATGACTGCCGCGCCGGGCATTTCATGGCTGGAAACTGCCGGTAACGGTTGCCTGGCATGCAACAACACCATGCACAAATTCAGCATCAGGTCGGCAACGGCAGCCGCACGGTCAAACGCATCGCCGCGCTCAAGCGCATCAAGGTCGTGTGGCAAGGAAACCAGCAGTTGCACCAGCCAGGCCACGGATGCCACCGGCCCACGCAGCACCAAGGTCACGACATCGAACAATAGCCATGCGCCCTCGCACAGGGTCTGCCAGCGGCTCTCGGCATTGGATACGGACTGCTCTTCGGCGATACTTACCAGCAGATCGCGGTTCGCCACATACAGCTTCTCGTCGATGTTGTTACGCCAATAGGTGATGGCCAGCTGGGCTGGTGCCGGGCGTGTGAGATTGACGTAGGGGTCGATGCCGATGACATTGATATGGGGTTCGCTGAAACCACCATGGTCATATACCGCTCTGACACTCGGGTCCATCCAGTCGAGAATGCTGTCCTGCAGGATCGCCGAGTCGTGCACATGTTCGAGCAAGGCCGACAGGCTGCCATATTCACGAAGTGTGTCCTGAGTGAACAAAGGGCGGTAAAGCAGTACCAGCGAGGGCTCTACGCAGTAGAGGATGTACATGCAGCGGACTTCATCCGTTTTCGAAGATGTTGCGCTGCGCTTGAACGCCAACGGAATCAACGTCATCCGCGGCGTGGTCGGGTCGACGTGACCGGCACAGAAGTCGACCACGCATTGCAGCCCAGGCTCTGTGACCTTTCCGTCAAGCTTGGCAGTGATCGCACTGGCGAGCAGAGCGGCACGCCACTCCCCACCCAACCGCCTGACCCGGTCCGCGCGAGTGACCGGATCGTCCAGCTGCGCAGCGACATAGGCTGGATAATGGCTTCCGATATCCACCCTGGTGATCAATGCCTTGGCCGACTCGGCATTCAGCCATGCCGGCACGTCCCCGCCGCTGCGCAGGTAAACCCGCTTGATGCTCGCCCCCTTGAGGGAGGCGAGGTTACCGATGGCGAACTCGGTGAGCGTCTTGCTGCCAGCGAAAGCTAGCGGCTCGCCACCGCCAGCACCTGTTGCCGCCCCTCCCGGCACCCCGCGGGCGAGGTAAAGGTCGAACATCAGCTCGTCCGGTGAGCTGTCAGCCGCGTGGTCCTCGCGGATTTGTGCAATCAGCCGCTGGCGAGTGTAATCGGTCAACGACTGAATGCCATCCAATGCCGCGATGCCGCCTGATTCCAGTTGATAAAGTGCAAGCTGCAGCAACGCGGCACTACACGCAAAGCTGTCCTGTGCGTGGCTGGCCCGCAAACCCGGAGGCGGTGGTACTGCCGGAGTTTCGTCCTGGTAGGCCTCGAACCAGGGCGAAGGATCGCTCAGCTGGGCGAAACGCTGCTCAAGGACCGAAACATCGTTGATGCCGCGATAGCGGGCTTGCTCGACTCTCTGAAGCAGCGTCTCGAGCAAGAGCGAGACCTGCTGGGCGAAAACATTGCCTTGGGCTGGATGACGTTTCCAACTCATTTGTTCGAAGACATAGGCTTGCGCCAGTTCGTCACGCAACGCAAGGCCAAACGCAGTCAACGAATCGAAGCTGCGCACCGCGCCCGAAGGCGCGCACCACAGGACAACCTCGCGCTCGTCCCACTCGCCACAAATCAGCATCTGGCATTGCATCTGAGCATACTGCAGTGAGGCACTGGTCAGATGCGTCTGGACGAAGTACACCGGGGGCTGGTCGTCACCGCCGTGAAGCAGGCCACGGATACACGCCTGCTCCTGGGGAGCCAGGCCTTGCCAGGGCAGGCCGCGCAACAGAGCGGTCTTGAGCAGCAACTGCAACCAGCTGTCGCGACTGACACCTGCATTGCCCTTGGCTCGCCAATATTCGAGCTGAGCCTCACAGAAGTGCTGCGGAAGCTGCTCCACCAGTTGATCGAGTGCAGGTGACAAGCCTGACAACTGGCGAGTATCGAACTCACTCGTCGAACCGGCAAAACGATAGGTGCTGGTCAGACCGAGGTTGTAATGACGACCATCACCCAGGGGCTCGAGGCTCAGCGGCTGCGAATCGAGCAAAGCCTGCAGTACCCGGTCCACCAGGGGTTGGGTAGTCCAATAGGTCGTGTCGGGGTCCGGGCTGTCCAGCATCAGCGGGTCAGCCGTTGTCAGGGCGGGGGTGACATGGGCCAACCATGGCAGCTCTTCCAACAACAAGCGCAGTAACTGCTCACTGGCAACCTGGCGCAGCGTCGGTCGATCATCAAACTGTCTGGCAACGGCCTGCCTGAAATCGAAGACAGGAACCTGGGAACTGGTCATGCTGGGTACCTCCGCTTTGGAAAGCGGTAGGCTGCGGCAGTCAGATCCGACATCTGCACTACATATTGCTCAAAAAAAAGGCCTTGCTCTGTCGGGCAAGGCCTTTTCTGCAATGGCCAGCGTCAGCTGTAGACACGCCCCAGCAACTGCCGGTGGCTTTCGAACTGGTCCAGCACGTCACGCACGATCTGTTCCGGCGCAAAGCCCATCAGGTCGTACTCCTGGCTGCCATCGTGCAGGTACACCTCGGCTCGATAGAAGCGCTGACGGACTTCCGGCTCGCCTTCCACCGGCGCTTCGCTCGGCGCCGCCAGGTAGCCGTCCAGGCTCACTTCGTAGACGAACGGGTTGCCCTCTTCCATCATCACCCGCAGGCCCATCATGTTGCGCGACTGGCCAACACGGGTTTCCACCTCGAAGCCCAGGGTCTGCAACTGCGCGGCGGCTTCTTTCAGCGCCGGGCTGACATGCCGGTCCATGAACCGCTGCACCACGGCCTGGGTCGGCTGCAGTTCCAGCTGGGTCAGGCGCTCGCTGAAGCCGCGGCGGCCACGGGCAGCCAGCTCGGCACGCTCCTGCTCGACCACCACGTCCTGCTTCATGGCCTTGTACAGGCCGAACATGAACAGCACCAGCACCACCGAGAACGGCAGGCCCGCCAGTACCACCATGGTCTGCATGGCCTCGAAATTGCCGGCGAACAGCAGGCCGATGGTGACCAGGGTGATGACCACCGACCAGAACACCACCATCCAGTGCGGGGCGTCTTCGTCCACCTTGCCGCCCTTGCAGGACAGGTTGGCCATCATCACCGCGCCGGAGTCGGCCGGGGTGAGGAACAGGACGAAGCCGACGAACACCGCTACACCGATCACGATCTTGGCAGCCGGGAAGTATTCCAGCAGTTGGTAGATCGACATCGACGGCTGTTCCAGCGCTGTCTTGCCCAGTTCCACCGCGCCCTGGTTGATTACCAGGTCCAGCGCCGTGTTGCCGAAGATCGACAGCCAGGCCAGGGTGAAGCCCAGCGGGATCAGCAGTACGCCCATCACCAGCTGGCGCACGGTGCGGCCCTTGGAAATACGGGCGATGAACATCCCTACGAACGGGCCCCAGGAGATCCACCAGGCCCAGTAGAACACGGTCCACAGGCCCAGCCAGCGCTCGGACTTGTCGCCCGAGCCTTCGTACACATAGAGGTCGAAGGTCTTCAGCACGATACCGTTGAGGTAGTCGCCAATGTTCTGCACGAAGCCGTTGAGCAGGTACAGGGTTTCACCACCCAGCAGCACGAAGATCAACAGGCCGCTGAACAGCATGATGTTCAGGTTGGACAGGCGGCGAATGCCGTTTTCCACACCCGAGACCGCAGCCACGGTGGCGACGCCAGCCATCACCAGGATCACCACCAGCAGGTTGGTCTTGCTGTGGTCCATGCCGAACAGGTATTCCAGGCCCGAGGCCACCTGCATCGCGCCGATGCCGAGGTTGGTCACCAGGCCCAGCAGGGTCACGAACATGCCGAAGATGTCCACGGCGTTGCCGGCGGCACCCTTGACCCAACGCTCGCCCACCAGCGGGTACAGCGCCGAACGCAGGGCCAGCGGCTGGTTGTGACGGTAGGCGAAGTAACCCACGGCCAGGCCGACCAGGGCGTAGATTGCCCAGCCATGCAGCCCCCAGTGCAGGAAGGTCAGCTGCAAGCCCTGGCGCGCGGCCTCGAGGCTGGCCGAGGTACCTTCCGGCGGGTTGAAGTAGTGGTCCAACGGCTCGGAGGCGCCAAAGTACAGCAGTGAAATGCCGATACCGGAGGAGAACAGCATGCCGGCCCAGGCGCCGTAGCTGAAGTCGGGCTCGTCGTCCTTGCCGCCAAGCTTGAGCTTGCCGTAGTCGGAGAAGGCCAGGTAGACGACGAACAGCAGGTAGCCACAGATCACCAGCATGTAGTACCAGCCAAAGGTGCGCGTCAGCCACTTCTGGGCCACGCCAAGCACCTGGCCGGCGGTTTCGGGTACAGCGATAAGCAAGGCAGTCAGAACAAGGATCATCAGCGCGGAGGTGAAGAACACCACGCGGTTGACCCGGACCCTCTCGGCGGGGGGTTTGGTAAGTGAGGCAGAACTCATTGCACGAATGCTCCGGGCAGTGCGGCTATGGAGGCTAATCAGTGTTCCCGAGCAATTGGTGGAATATCCCCACTGCGTCAGGTGTTATAAAAGGCACCCTGGAAACCGTGATCCCGAATCGATACGTTGCAAAAAATCAGACAGATGGCCTGTCGCCACTGCCACACCTCGGTCGAGGTGTGCGCATTAGCCACAGCCCACCCCGCCCGCTCCAAGGGCCTGCCGCAGGCTCGACGAGCGCACGGCAGAATCTGCATTCGCATCGCTCATGCCCGTCAACGCCTTGTATTCCGGGGGTTACGCGATTTCCTGGGGTGTCAATCCGTGCTTCTTAGACCGCCTGAAAAACTGTCAATGGCACAAATTGTCGCAGAGCTTATTCTTTATTGATTGAACGTTCAATCAAAACAAAATAGACTGGCCTTCGCCGAGTCAGCGCCTGTCGCCTGCTCGCAGGCCTGAGGAGATAGCAAGATGCCCAAGGTCGGTATGCAACCCATCCGCCGCCAGCAGTTGATCGAAGCCACGTTGCAGGCGGTCGATCAGGTCGGACTGGGAGATGCCAGCATTGCGCTGATTGCCCGTTTGGCCGGTGTGTCGAACGGCATCATCAGTCACTACTTTCGGGACAAGAACGGCCTGATCGCAGCGACGATGGGATACATCATGAACATGCTCAACGAAGGTGTTCGAGCACGTCGCCAGGCCCTGACGGACGACAGCCCGCGCGCCCACCTGAAAGTGATCATCGAGGGCAACTTCGATGCCAGCCAGGTGAACGGCCCGGCAATGAAAACCTGGTTGGCTTTCTGGGCTTCCAGCATGCACCAGCCCGATTTGCATAGGTTGCAGCGGATCAACGACCACCGCTTGTATTCCAACCTGTGCTGCCAGTTCCGCCGCGCCCTGCCGCTCTACCATGCGCGCAAGGCAGCCCGCGGCCTGGCGGCGTTGATCGACGGCTTGTGGCTGCGTGGTGCCCTGTCGGGTGATGCATTCGACACCGACCAGGCGATACGGATTGCTTACGAATACATGGAACTACAACTGGCTAAACAGCACACCCTGGACACCAACAACCAGGCTGCTGATCAAGCACGCACGGCACTTGTCGACCCGGCAGGAGCGTGACGCGCAGCCAACCACACACTGCACTTGCGAGGACACTATGGCCCGTTTCGGAACGCAAAAACTCTACATTGATGGCGCTTACGTCGACGCTGGCAGCGATGCCACTTTCGAAGCCATCAACCCGGCCACCGGCGAAGTCCTCGCCCACGTGCAACGTGCCACCCAGGCCGACGTCGAGAAGGCCGTCGAAAGCGCCGAGCGCGGCCAGAAAGTCTGGGCCGCGATGACCGCCATGCAGCGTTCGCGCATCCTGCGCCGCGCCGTCGACATCCTGCGCGAGCGCAACGACGAACTGGCCATGCTGGAAACCCTGGACACCGGCAAGTCGTACTCGGAAACCCGCTACGTCGACATCGTCACCGGCGCCGACGTGCTGGAATACTACGCCGGCCTGGTACCGGCCATCGAAGGCGAGCAGATCCCGCTGCGTGAGTCGTCCTTCGTCTACACCCGCCGCGAACCGCTGGGCGTGACCGTCGGTATCGGCGCCTGGAACTACCCGATCCAGATCGCCCTGTGGAAATCCGCCCCGGCCCTGGCCGCTGGCAACGCAATGATCTTCAAGCCGTCGGAAGTGACCTCGCTGACCACCCTCAAGCTGGCCGAGATCTACACCGAAGCCGGCCTGCCGAACGGCGTGTTCAACGTGCTCACCGGCAGCGGCCGCGAAGTCGGCACCTGGCTGACCGAGCACCCGCGTATCGAGAAAGTGTCCTTCACCGGCGGCACCACCACCGGCAAGAAGGTCATGGCCAGCGCCTCGAGCTCGTCGCTCAAGGAAGTCACCATGGAACTGGGCGGCAAGTCGCCGCTGATCATCTGCGCCGACGCCGACCTGGACAAGGCCGCCGACATCGCCATGATGGCCAACTTCTACAGCTCGGGTCAGGTCTGCACCAACGGCACCCGCGTGTTCATCCCGGCGGCAATGAAGGCGGCTTTCGAAGCCAAGATCGTCGAGCGCGTTGCACGCATTCGCGCTGGCAACCCGGAAGACGAGAACACCAACTTCGGCCCGCTGGTCAGCTTCCAGCACATGGAAAGCGTGCTCGGCTACATCGCCAAGGGCAAGGAAGAAGGCGCCCGCGTACTGTGCGGCGGTGAGCGCATGACCGAAGGTGCTTTCGCCAAGGGTGCCTTCGTCGCCCCGACCGTGTTCACCGATTGCACCGACGACATGACCATCGTCAAGGAAGAGATCTTCGGCCCGGTGATGAGCATCCTGACCTACGAAACCGAAGAGGAAGTCATCCGCCGTGCCAACGACACCGAGTACGGCCTGGCCGCCGGTGTGTGCACCAACGACATCAGCCGCGCCCACCGCATCATCCACAAGCTGGAAGCCGGTATCTGCTGGATCAACGCCTGGGGTGAATCGCCAGCCGAAATGCCGGTGGGTGGCTACAAGCAGTCGGGTGTCGGCCGTGAGAACGGCATCAGCTCGCTGGCCCAATACACTCGCATCAAGTCGGTCCAGGTCGAGCTGGGCGGCTACAACTCGGTTTTCTAAACCCTGTCTAGCCACGCCCGTGCCGCTGTGCACGGGCGTTTCCGCTCCCTGATCACCGCCAACATGAGGGTACTTGCATGTCCAAAGAATACGATTACATCATCGTCGGCGCCGGCTCGGCCGGTAACACCCTGGCGACCCGCCTGACCGAAGACGCCGGCGTCACTGTACTGCTACTGGAAGCCGGTGGCCCCGACTACCGTTTCGACTTCCGTACCCAGATGCCAGCCGCCCTGGCCTTCCCGCTGCAGGGCCGCCGCTACAACTGGGCCTATGAGACCGACCCGGAGCCGCACATGGACGGCCGCCGCATGGAGTGTGGCCGTGGCAAGGGCCTGGGTGGCTCGTCGCTGATCAACGGCATGTGCTACATCCGCGGCAACGCCATGGACTTCGACGGCTGGGCAGAACTGCCAGGCCTGGAAGACTGGACCTACCTGGACTGCCTGCCGTACTTCCGCAAGGCCGAAACCCGTGACATCGGCCCGAACGACTACCACGGCGGCGACGGCCCGGTCAGCGTGACCACGCCGAAAGCCGGTAACAACCCGCTGTTCCACGCCATGGTCGAAGCTGGCGTACAGGCCGGTTACCCACGCACCGAAGACCTCAACGGCTACCAGCAGGAAGGCTTCGGTCCGATGGACCGCACCGTGACCAAGAACGGTCGCCGCTCCAGCACTGCCCGTGGCTACCTGGACCAGGCCAAGAAGCGCCCGAACCTGACCATCGTCACCCACGCCCTGACCGACCGCGTACTGTTCGACGGCAAGCGCGCCATCGGCGTGACCTACCTGGTCGGCGACAGCGAAGAGCGCGTCGAAGCCCGCGCCCGCAAGGAAGTGATCGTCAGCTCCGGTGCCATCGCCTCGCCGCAACTGCTGCAGCGTTCCGGCGTCGGCCCGCGCGCCCTGCTGGAAAGCCTCGACATCCCGGTGGTGCACGACCTGCCGGGCGTCGGCGAAAACCTGCAGGACCACCTGGAACTGTACCTGCAGTACGCCTGCACCCAGCCGGTGTCGCTGTACCCGTCGCTGCTGTGGTGGAACCAGCCGGCGATCGGTGCCGAGTGGATGTTCAACGGTACTGGCATCGGCGCCAGCAACCAGTTCGAGGCCGGTGGTTTCATCCGTACCCGCCCTGAATTCAAATGGCCGAACATCCAGTACCACTTCCTGCCGGTGGCCATCAACTACAACGGCTCCAACGGCGTGCAGGAACATGGCTTCCAGGCGCACATGGGTTCGATGCGTTCGCCAAGCCGCGGCCGTATCCGCCTCAAGTCGAAGGACCCGCGCCAGCACCCAAGCATCCTGTTCAACTACATGGCGACCGAACAGGACTGGCAGGAATTCCGTGACGGCATCCGCCTGACCCGCGAAATCATGGCCCAACCGGCGCTGGACCCGTACCGTGGCCGCGAAATCAGCCCGGGCGCGCACGTGCAGACCGACGAGGAACTGGACAAGTTCATCCGTGAGCACGCCGAAACCGCCTTCCATCCGTCCTGCTCGTGCAAGATGGGCACCGACGACATGGCGGTGGTCGACGGCGAAGGCCGCGTGCACGGCATGCAGGGCCTGCGTGTGGTCGACGCGTCGATCATGCCGATCATCATCACCGGCAACCTCAACGCCACCACGATCATGATTGCCGAGAAGATCTCGGACAAGATCCGTGGTCGCAAGCCACTGCCGCGCAGCACCGCCAAGTACTATGTGGCCAATGGTGCACCGGTGAAGGGCAAGCCGCTGCGTGAGGTCAAGCAGGGCTGATCCTAGACCTGGGTGAGACAGGCCAGCTCAAGGCCTGCCTCACCCACTGCCGCAATGGCTATGCACCCCCTCCGTAGTTTCCTTCATGCCCCGCTGTCGCAGCATGCTCATCATGGCATGGCGACAACCCCGCCTGTTTCCCTTCTCGAACGTCTACCCTGCATGCCGGTGTGCATTCGAGCGCTCGTTTCTGCTGCGCTGCTCGTCACCAGTCTCCCCGAGAATCCCGCCGTTTATGAAATATCCGTCATGAATTTGGCATTTCTGCCATGAGGTGCCATATTTTTGCGCTGGCCAGGAGGCCAGGTAAGCCGAACAGGCTTTTCCACACCAGAGGCCACGAGAACAAACATGGACGGTTGGCAAATCGAGCTTCTTCATGCACTGGAACGTGTCAGCGACGAAAACGCTATCTTCGCGTTGATCATGGAGGCCAGCCTTGCGCTGGATTTCAACTACTGCGCCTATGGTTTGCAGGTGCCTTACCCTATCTCCAGCCCCAAGGCGATCATGCTGAACAACTACCCTGCCGCCTGGCAGGAGCGCTACAGCAAGGCCAGGTATCTGGAAAAAGACCCCACCATCGCCCTCGGGCGGCAGTCGGAGCGGCCCATCATCTGGAGCGACCAGCTTTACGCTCAAGCACCCGACCTGTGGGAGGAAGCCCGTGGGCATGGGCTGCGCAAAGGCCTGTCGCAGTCAATACTCAACACCGGCGGTAGCTGTGCGATGCTCACCATAGCACGCAGCGACACACCTATCAGCGAACGCGAGTTACACCAGAACGGCGACAAACTGCGCTGGCTGGCCAGCACCGCCCACGTCTCGCTTAGCTCAATTCTCAACCGCCGGCACCGGAATGCCGAAGCCCCGGAGCTCACCGAGCGCGAGCGTGAGGTACTCATGTGGACTGCTGATGGCAAATCGGCCAGTGAAATTGCCGACCTGCTCACGGTCTCCAAGAACACCGTCGACTTCCATATCAAGAATGCGGTGCGCAAGCTCAAAACGGCCAACAAGACCGCTGCTGTGGTTCGCGCGGCCATGCTTGGGCTGCTGTTCTGACGCCGTGAGCAATTCGGCAACATGACAGCCAAATGACGGCCGCCCTACCCATTTTGGTAGGTTACACATTCAGTAACTGTTGTATCTAATAGCTCCGCCACCGAAAGTTTGCGGAGCCTAATAAATGGAATTCATCACGGGTACGCTGGAAACACTGGATGCCAGCCTGCGCTCGGCCATGGCGCAATATCGATATGAAGTATTTGTCCGCCAGCTCGGGTGGAAACTGGACTGCGAAGTAGATTCGGAGTTTGATCAATTCGATCGAGACGATACGGTCTATATTCTGGCCCGGGACGAACAGAAACAAGTGGTCGGGGTGGCGCGGTTATTGAGCACCGCCACGCCTTATTTACTCAGCGAAGTGTTTCCCGAACTCATGGCCGGCCAGCCGCTGCCCGCCAGTGAACAGGTCTGGGAGCTATCACGCTTCGCCGCCGTCGGCGACGCCCCCTGCCGTGCCAAGCGGCAGATCTCCTCCCCCAATGCTATTGCCCTGATGCAAGCGACATTGCGCTGCGCTGCGGCACATGGGGCGCGCAAGTTGATAACCGTGTCACCGCTGGGTATCGAGCGCCTGCTGCGCAAGGTTGGCATAGATGCCTCTCGCGCCGGCCAGGTCTGCACCAAATACGGCCAACCCTTGTACGCCTCCTGGATCACCGTGAACTGATCGGCGGGCGCTTCGCCCTTTGTTTCCACCTCACCTGACTGGAAAAAAAATGAGTCTCGATTTGATCAATGACCATTGGTATGCAAAAGCGACTGTGCGCAGCACACCGCGAATCATCGTCCCGGAGTATGACGGTGAACAATTAATTTATCCCGTCTCCCGCTGTGCGATGTGTGAGCATCCGATCATTCAAACTCACGGCAAGCACATCAGGAATTACCTGTTGACCCAGGCGGCCTATCAATTTTTGTATAACGTAGGGCTGCTGGAAACCAAATTTATTATCCAATGTTGCCTGGACATGTTGCATGACAAATTCCCAGGCATTGGCAATGAGGAAAAACTGCAAGCGCTCACCGTGATCATCGACGAGGGGTACCACGCCCATGTGGCCCTTGATTACCTGACGCAGATGAATGAAAAAAGCGGTATCGAGGCTATCGAAGTTCCGCAGAGCAACCAGAAGCTGGATGCGACAGCGCGCGCCTATGCGCAATTGCCCGAATCGCTACGCACCGAATTCCAGTTACTGGCCGTGACCATCGCAGAGAATGTGCTCACTGACGAAGTGGCCAACCTCGGACGCGAACGTCAGCTGAGCCAATCGTTCACCACCCTGATGGTTGACCATGTACGCGACGAAGGGCGCCATTCGCGGTTCTTCGCCGACCTGATGAAAAAGCGCTGGCCAACACTGCCGGAAAGCACCCGCGAGCGCTTCGGCCTGATGCTCCCCGCCTATCTCGACGACTTCCTGGATATCGACCCCGAGCGACGCTTCGAACGCCGCATGCTGGCCCATTGCGGCCTGACGCCAGAACTGGCCGAACAGGTAATCCACGAATCCGACCCGACCTTCCATGCCGACCATGCGCGCATGAAGAAATCGATTCTGCAACGTCTGTACCGGCTGTTGCGGCAGATGGGCATCCTCGACCTGCCACAGGTCAGAGAAGCCTTCGCCGGCCGCGACTACGTCAGCGCCTGACAGGAGGGCAGCGGCCGTGAAAACCCTGATCGTCGACAACTTCGATTCGTTTACTTACAACCTCTTCCAGTTCATGGGCCAGGTTTGCGGTGAAGAGCCTGATGTCTTCACCAACGATGTTTCCCCGGCGGACATCGACCTGAACCGTTATGCCGCCATCATCATTTCACCCGGCCCAGGAACCCCGGCGCGCAAGACCGATGTCGGCCTGAGCGAAAACATCATCCGCGATGCCAGCGTGCCTGTGCTGGGTGTGTGCCTGGGGCACCAGTGCATGGCCCACCTGCACGGGATGGACGTGGTGCACGCCCCCGAACCGATGCACGGTCGCATGAGCCTTATCAAGCATGACGGCCAGGGCGTATTTGCCGGGCTACCTGCCGACCTGACCGTGGTGCGTTATCACTCGCTGATGGTGCGCCAGATCAAATCGCCGTTCGTCGTCAGCGCCTGGGACCAGAACGGCATGATCCATGGCATTCGCCACAAGGACAGGCCACTGCACGGCATTCAATTCCACCCCGAATCCATCTGCACCGAAGCGGGCCTGCAAATGCTTGGCAACTTCCGCGACCTCGCACACCAGCACCAGGGTGGCCTTTGCTGACAGCCATCGCCAGCTTTTCCGGAGATTCTAGATGAGCAACCGTGTCGAATTCCGGGCCCTTGACCATGTGCCCGACACCCTGGCGGCCTTCGAGCAAGAGTTCGCCCCGTCCCCGGCCCGCTTCCTGCTGGAGAGCAGTGTGGTGATCCCCGGGTTCTCCCGTTTTACCTTCATGGGTGACTCGCAAGGACGCTGGGCCGAGGTGCTGCGCTACAAGCAGGAAAGCGCCAGCGTCGAGATCCGCCGCATGGAAGGTACCGTGCAGGAGCCCGCCGAGGACTTTCTCGCCTGGCTCGGTGAGCGCATGCTTGCCCTGCGCACGCCCTGCCCTGACGAACTGCCGTTCGACTTCAACCTGGGTTATGTCGGGGTTCTGGGCTACGAGCTGAAGGTGGCCACATTGGCCGACCCGGCCTGGACATCTCCGGCCCCCGATGCGTGCTTCATGCTGGCCACGCGCATGCTTGTGATCGACCATCAGGAAAACCGCAGCTACCTGCTGCACCTGCTCAAGGATGACTACGACCAACCGGCTGCCAGAGCCTGGCTGGAGCAAGCCGGTAACCGCTTGCAGGCCCTGCCTGCCGCCCAGCCCTTGGCCAAGCGCCCCAGGCGCATGTCGCTGGACCAGGTGGAGCAGTGGATTGCTGCCCATGCCAAGGCCCGCCACAACAAACCGGCGTATATCGAGAAGATCCTTGAGGCCCAGCGTCAGATCGTCGATGGCGAAACCTATGAAGTCTGCCTGACCAACCTGGTCGAACTGCCGTTCGAGCATTCTGCCTATGCCCTGTACCGGATCATGCGCGAGCTCAGCCCGGCGCCCCACGCCGCTTACTACGCCATCCCCGGTTTCGAAATGGCCAGCTCGTCACCTGAGCGGTTCCTCAAGGTGGACCGTTCCGGCCAGGCCGAGGCCAAGCCGATCAAAGGCACCCGGCCTCGCAGCCACGATCCCAGGGAGGACCAGCGCCAACTCGACGAATTGCGCCAGGACGAAAAGGACCTTGCTGAAAACCTGATGATCGTCGATTTGCTGCGCAATGACCTGGGCAGGGTATGCCAAATAGGCTCGGTCAACGTGCCAGGCCTGTTCGTGGTGGAGAGTTACTCGCACGCTCATCAGTTGGTCTCGACCATCCAGGGCCAGCTGAAACCCGGTATGCATGCATTGGACTGCATCAAGGCCAGTTTCCCTGGCGGCTCGATGACCGGCGCGCCGAAAAAGCGCACCATGCAGATCATCGGTGAGCTTGAGCAAGGCGCGCGGGGAGCCTACTCGGGCTCATTGGGGTGGCTTTCGCTGGGTGGTGCCTGCGACCTGAGCATCTTGATCCGCAGCGTGGCAGTACACAACGCCCAGGCTCGTTTCGGTGTCGGCGGGGCTATCACCGCATTGTCCGACCCGGAAAGCGAATACCTCGAGACCGTGGTCAAGGCCAGTGGCGTGGTAGAAGCAATAGCCCTTCTCGAAGAGGTGTGCGCATGACAACTGTGCCCTACCCGAGCGAGAGGCATGCGATCATCGTTGGCGCCGCCGGATCGATAGGGCGGATGCTCTGCGAACAGCTGAGTGCATCCGGATTGCATGTGCTCGGCGTCGACCTGGCAACAAGCCAGGCAGCGCAAGGCTATGACGTCATGCAAGGCGATATCTGTGCGCCTTCCCCACTCCTGTGCCAACGCCTCGCCACTGCGCATCTGCTGGTACTGGCGCTTTCGGAGAAGGTGCTTCTGCAGGCGCTCCCCGTGTTGCTGCCGCATCTGGCGCTGGACTGCCTGCTGGTCGAAACGCTGTCTATCAAGAACACTTTCGCCACGCTGATCCGTGACGTTTCGCTGCCGCAGGCGGTGGCTGGGCTCAACCCGATGTTCTCGGGTGACCTGCCGCCAGAAGGGCGACCGGTGGTGGTGGTACCCTACCAGCCTGACGCGGCCCTGGACGACCTCTGCGAACGTCTGGAAAGCCGCGGCATGCGCCTGTTCACGCTGACAGCGCAGCAGCACGACCACGCCATGGCTCTCTTGCAGACAGTTGGCCACTCGATGGTACTCGCCTTCGGTCACACCGTGGCCGCCAGTGGCGTGCCGTTGGCGCAACTGATCGAACTGGGGCCACCACCGTTCAAGGTCATGCTCTGCCTGCTGGCGCGCATGATGACCAACCATCCAGACGTGTACTGGGAGATCCAGGCCGGCAACCCGGCTTCGGCTACAGCCCGCGAGAACGCCTTTGCCCAGTTGCAACGCCTCGATATACACGCCCGCAACGACGCCCACGTCGAGTTCCTGGCCGCCATGGCCAGCCTCCGCAACCACCTCGAACCAGCCCAGCCACAACTGGCAGCCAGCTGCAGGCAACTGTTCGAAGTGATCCAGGCGTATGCGCCCGGCCCCATGGGCGAGGGCGCAGGACTGAGCAGCCATCGCGATCGTATCGACCGTATCGACGACCAGTTGATCGACCTGATCGCACAGCGGCTGAACATCATCCGTGAAGTGGCCGACAGCAAAAAAGGCAGCAGCACCGCCGTGATGCAGCCCGAACGGGTCAGGCAGGTGGTCAGCCGCTGCACCGAACGCGGGCGTACGCTCAATGTGCCAGCAGAGCTGATCGAGCAGCTCTACCACGCCATCATCGAGCAGTCCTGCCAGATCGAATACGACGTCGTCGGCGGCCCTCGCCAGACATTGCTCGACGTCACACCGGAAGTGTTTTCACAGACAGGAGTCCGCTGAACATGAACCAGGATAAGCACAACGCCGGCCCGCTCATCGAATGGCTGGCTCAGACCCTCGACCAGGATTACCAATACCGCCAGGACACCCTGAGCCTGACTGCCAACGAGAACTACCCAAGCGAACTGGTACGCCTGACATCCGGCAGCACCGCCGGGGCCTTCTATCACTGTTCCTTCCCCTTCCCGGTACCGCTGGGCGAGTGGCACTTCCCCGAACCAGGGCAGATGAACGAGATTGCCGACGACCTGCGCGGGCTGGCCCGACGCATGCTGGGGGCACAGGCATTCGACTGGCGACCTAACGGTGGTTCGCCCGCCGAACAGGCATTGATGCTGGCAGCGTGCAAGCCAGGCGAAGGCTTCGTGCACTTTGCCCATCGCGACGGTGGGCACTTCGCGCTTGAGCAGCTGGCAAGCAAGATGGGTATCGAAATCTTCCACCTTCCGGTCGACCCGCGCAGCCTGCTGATCGATGTCGCCAAGCTCGATGACATGGTGCGCCGAAACCCGCATATCCGTATTGTCATCCTCGATCAGTCTTTCAAGTTGCGCTGGCAACCGTTGGCGGAGATTCGCGCCGTACTGCCCGAATCATGCGCCCTGACCTACGATATGAGCCATGACGGCGGCCTGATCCTGGGCGGTGTGTTCGACTCGCCCCTGGCCTGTGGCGCCGACGCTGTCCATGGCAATACCCACAAGACCATCCCCGGCCCGCAAAAGGGCTACATCGCCTTCAAGTCCGCTCAGCACCCACTGCTGGTCGATACCTCGATGTGGGTGTGCCCTCACCTGCAAAGCAACTGCCACGCCGAACTGCTGCCATCGATGTGGGCGGCCTTCAAGGAAATGGAAGTGTTCGGGATGGCTTACGCGCAGCAGATGGTTAAAAACGCCAAGGCCCTGGCGCAGCAACTGCACGAGCTCGGCCTGGAAGTTTCGGGGGAGTCGTTCGGCTTCACCGAAACCCATCAGGTGCACTTCGCCGTCGGCACGCTGCAGCAAGCGCTGGCCATGTGCGTTGACAGCCTGCATGCCGGTGGCATCCGCTCTACCAACATCGAGATACCCGGCAAGCCAGGCGTTCATGGCATTCGCCTGGGCGTACAAGCCATGACCCGCCGCGGTATGCGAGAGGACGACTTCCGTCAGGTGGCCGGGCTGGTAGCCGATTTGTACTTCAAGCGCACCGAGCCTGCGCGGGTCGCCAGCCGTGTCAAGGAGCTGCTGGCTGGCTTCCCCTTGGCCCCCCTGGCGTACTCCTTCGACGGGCAGATTGACGAAGCGCATCGCCATCTGATCGAGCGAGGTATCCAGCGATGAACATGCTGACCCGGCTTTTCACCGCGTCCCGGGAAATGACCCTTGGGCAACTCGTGGGCCATGTGCTGGTTGAAAGCCAGATCAATGACCTGTTCTGCATTCCCGGTGACTTCACCATGCAGCTGTCGCGGGAAATGCTGGCCACTCCCGGCCTGACCCTGCGCACCATGTCACACGAGTACAGCACCACCCTCACCGCCCTGGGCTACGCGCTCGGGGGCCAGGCGCCCGGCGCTGTATGTTTCACCTACGGGGTGGGTGCCCTGAACGCCATCAACGGCATCGCCCAAGCCTACGTGGAACGTCTGCCGCTGGTGGTGATATCCGGGTCGCCCGGGCACAAGGAACGCCAGGGTTCGATGTTCGCTCACCACACCATTGTCGACCATGGCACCCAGCTGCGGCTGATGAAAGAAATCACCGTGCATCAGGCGTGCATCGACGACCCGCACCAAGCCCAGGACCAGCTGCGCGAAGCCATCGCCATCGCCCTGCATGAATCGCGGCCGGTGTATGTGGAAATCCCTCGCGACCTCTTCCTGCACAAGGTACGCCATACACCACGACGGACACCGCTGGGGCGTCAACCAGCCCTGTTCGACCAACACGCATTGAGTGCGGCCGAACAGGCACTGAAACTGCTCGACCAGGCCCAGCAGCCGGTGCTGGTGCCCGGCCTCGATGTGAAACGCGGGCACCTCGGTGCCGAAGCACTGGCGCTGAGCGAGGCGCTCGGGTTGCCTTGGGTCGAAACACCAATGTCGCGGGGCGGCCTGCCGACCACGCATGCCCACTATCGAGGCATCTACGCCGGCCCGGCTTCACCTTCCCGTCTGACCCAGACGTTGGTCGACAGTTGCGACGTGCTGATGCTCCTTGGCGAACCCAACTCCGACGTCAATATGGGCATAGCCAGCCAGATTGCCGGTGGTCGGCTGATCCACGCCAATGACGGCGTGGTGATGGTCGGTCGGCAACGCTACGAGCTGAGCACCGAAGCCTTCTTGCGCGCCTTGCTGGGTCTGGCTGCTTCGGCACGCCGCCATGGTCAAACCCTGGCGCCACTGGAAGCGGAGCAGGCCGCCTTCATCCACCCCAGTGCGCCAGAACAGCTGCTCGCCGCTGATTCACCGTTGACCCCGTACGAAATCATCGATGAGTTGAACA
Organism: Pseudomonas sp. LAM2023; assembly: GCF_016620375.1. NCBI lineage: Bacteria > Pseudomonadati > Pseudomonadota > Gammaproteobacteria > Pseudomonadales > Pseudomonadaceae > Pseudomonas > Pseudomonas sp. LAM2023. The sequence goes on from NZ_JAENHV010000015.1 coordinate 441,055, forward strand.
GGGTGTTCAGCGCACTTCCCGACCTTGACCTGATCGTCGATTGCGGTGATGCCTTCTTCATGTCGTTGGGCATGTTCCCGCGCGATGTGCTGGCGTCCTCCCTGTACATGAGCATGGGCCTGGCCGTCCCGGGCGCCATTGGCTACCAACTGGCAAGCGGTAAACGCCCGCTGGTACTGGTGGGCGACGGCGCATTCCACATGACCGGCAACGAGCTGATGCATGCTGCCCGTTTCGGCACCAGCCCCATCGTGGTGGTCCTCAACAACCGGCGCTGGACCTCGTTGTCAGGCAAGCCTCAGGACCGACCATTGACCGAGCAGCCAGACCTGGAATTCATCGACATAGCGCGCTTCCACAAGGTGCAGGGTTTCACCGCACATACTTCGGAGCAACTACGCGACCAGCTTGCCGAAGCCTTGGCGATGGACCGCCCCGTGCTGATTGATGCCCGGGTCGCCCCGGATACCCGCTCGTACCTTTGCGAGCGTTTCTTCGACGCGGTGCAGAAACAGCAGCACCTGCCCAAAGCCTGAGCAATCGTGCCCCGGTCACAGAATGGAGTCGTTTGAAATGGAAGTTGCCACCTCACTCCCGCTTACTGCCGCCCAGCGCTCTATCTGGCTCGGGCAGCAGCTGGCCAGCGACAGCGCCGCGTACAACATTGCCAGCCTGCTGCGCTTCGATGGCAAGGTGGACGCGCAGCACCTGGCGGTTGCCCTGAACCAGGTGATGGGCGAGAGCAGCGGCCTGCGCGCACAAGTGCACGAGGCGCATGGGCAGGTACAGCAGCAGATCATCACCACATCCGAGTACTCGCTGGCCGAGCACGCCTTTGCCAGCGAAAGCCTGGCACGCCAGTGGATGGCCAGCGACCTCGCGCTCCCCATTGACCTGGGGCAGGGCCCGCTGCTGCAGGCAAGCCTGGTGCGTATCGCCGGACAGCCTGACTGGCTGTACGTGAAGAGCCATCACATCGCCTTGGACGGTGTCGGACTGGGCTTGTTCCTCAAGCGCTGGGCGGCGTTGTACAGCGAACAGGCTGGCCATTCCGTCAACGCAGCGCCACTGGGCGCATTGCACAAGGTGCTGGAAGCGGAACAGGCTTACCAGGCATCACCCGACTTCGCTCGCGACCGCGACTACTGGCAGCAGCAGGTCGACAGCAGCCTGACCGTGGCCAGCCTCAATCCACAGGTCAAGCTGCCCACCCGACAAGCCCTGCTGCACCGCGGCCAGGTGTCCGAAGCGGCCTTCCAGCGTTTGCGTGAGTGCGCCAGCCAATCGCAGAGCCACTGGCTGCAGGTACTGATCGCTGCCTTCGGCGCGTTCATCGGCCGCAGTACCGGCCAGCGGGACGTGGTCGTTGGTGTTCCGATGATGAACCGCCTGCACACACAGGCGCATGATGTTCCTTGCACGTTGGCCAACGTGCTGCCCTTGCAGCTGCAAATCGACCCATGGACACGTGTTGGCGAACTGGTAGCAGCCACAGCCAAGGCGCTCGCCAGCATGCGCGAACACCAGCGCTACCGGGCCGAGGATATCCGCCGCGATTGCAACCTGCTGGGTGATGGACGACGCCTGACCGGGCCTCAGATCAATATCGACATCTATTCGCCTGCACTGGTGTTCGGCCCGCTTGCCGGTGAAGTCGAAGTGCTCAGTGCCGGTGCAGCCGACGATCTGTCGCTGCTGGTTCAACCCGTCCCGGGCAAGGGGCTGCGGGTATGCGGTATGGCCAACCCTGATCTGTACGATGGCAAGGCGCTAGGCACCCACGTGGAGCGTTTCCTCGCTTTCATCGAGGCATTCGCCACCGACGTCGAGCGCCCGCTCGGCCAGCTTGCCGCCTACCCGTATCAGGTCTGCCCAGCACCGCAACCAACCTGCCAGGCACAATCGACGCTGCTCGACGGCTTCGCTCACTGGGTTGGCACCACGCCCGAAGCCACCGCACTGACCTTGGGCGAACGCTCACTGAGCTACAGGGAACTGGACAGCCAGGCGAACCGCCTGGCACACCTGCTCAAAGCCCGCCTGCCATCGCGCACGGCTTCGCCGCAGCGCACCGTTGCCCTGTTACTGGAGCGCTCGCTGGAAACGGTAGTGGCCATCCTGGCCGTACTCAAATGCGCTGCGGCCTATGTGCCCCTGGACCCCGATGCGCCGCAAGAGCGACTGGCCGGCATTGTTGAAGAATGCGCCGCTGACTTCATGCTATGCGACGAGAGTACGGCGACGAAAGCCCGCAGTCTGCAACCCGATAGCCAACTGCTGAGCATCGATGCCCAAGCCACCCAGCAGGCGCTGCAAGACGCTGCCGATTTGCCCCCGGCGGGCGGTCCGCAACCGCACGACAGGGCCTACATCATCTACACCTCAGGCTCCACCGGCAAACCCAAGGGAGTCTGCATCAGCCACCATAACGTGGTGCGACTGTTCAGCAGCACCCACTCTTGGTTCGACTACCGCAACAGCGACGTCTGGACAGCCTGCCACGCCTACATGTTCGACGCCTCTGTCTGGGAAATGTGGGGCGCCCTGCTGCATGGTGGGCGTCTGGTGATCGTACCGGTAGCCACCACCCGCGACCCTCATGCCTTGCTGGACCTTGTGGTACGCGAGCACGTCACCGTGTTCGGCCAGATCCCTTCCGCGTTCTACCGGTTCATGGAAGCCGAAGCTGATCATCCGGAGCTGGTTGCACGCATGAAGCTGCGCTACCAATGCTTCGGCGGCGAGCCACTCGACCTCGGTCGCCTGGCCCCATGGTTCGATCTGCCGCGGCCGGCAAACACGCAGTTGCTGAACCTGTACGGCATCACCGAGACCACCATCAACACCTGCCACCGCCTCATCTCCCGCGAGCAGGTGCTGGCCAATGCCGGCAGCCTGATAGGCCGGCCCTACGCCGACATGGATATCCTGGTCCTGGATGATGCCCTGCAACCTGTACCGGAAGGGGCGCAAGGCGAAATGTATGTCCGTGGTGAAGGCTTGGCCGAGGGTTACCTGGCCCGTCCTGAACTGGATGCCACGCGGTTCGTCGCCGACCCATTCGGCGCTGCGGGACAACGCATGTACCGCAGTGGCGATGTTGCAATTCGCCTGGCCGACGGCGAGCTTGAATACATCGGGCGTGCCGACCAGCAGGTCAAGTTGCGTGGATACCGTATTGAATTGGGTGAGATCGAAAGCTGCCTGCGGGCTCACGCATCGGTGTCCAATGCCGTGGCCCTGGTAGTCAACGACCGGGCCAACGACCCACGACTGATCGCCCACGTGGTGCCGGCACCGGGTTATGCAATCGCAGATGTGGACAGCGAAGCATTGCGCGATCATTTGCGCGCCAACCTGCCGGCGTACATGGTGCCCGTAGCGATCGGCGTCCAACAGGCATTTGCCATGACCGCCAATGGCAAGCTCGATCGTCGCGCGCTGCCGGCCATCGAGTCGAATGCCAGCCGTCACCTGGAACCGCCAAGGGACAGCCTTGACGAACAGGTGCTAGCCCACTGGTCGTCGCACCTGGATGTACAACGCATCGGCATGGATGACGACTTCTTCAGCATCGGTGGCGACTCGATCAAGGCCATCGGCCTGTGCCGTGAAATGGGCCTGCCCGTACTGCAACTGTTCGAACAGCCAACACCCCGCGGCTGCGCCGACTACCTGCGGCACAACGGTATGGGCACCGCCGAAACCAGCTGGACACAGGCCATGGGGGCCAGCGCTCGTGCCGACCGAGCCACCTTGTTACTGGTGCCATTCGCTGGGGGTAACGTGTTTGCCTACCGGCAACTGGTCGAGCAATTGGGCACCGCGTTCAACTACCTGTGCGTGCGCCTGCCGGGCCACGATGTGGTGCGCGCCGACGAACCGTTCGCGGACAACGCCACGATCGCCGCCGGTGTCGCCGCCGAGGTCCTGGCCAAGGTGCAAGGGCCGTTGCTGGTCTACGGGCACTGCGCCGGCAATGCGCTGGCGCTGGACATCAGCCGTCGCCTGGAGCAGGCCGGCGCCGATCTGCGCGGGTTGACCATCGGCGGCATGCTGCTGGACCTGCAGCCTCACGAGGTCGAACACCAGGTGGCGCAGCGCTCGGGCGAGCAGATCATTGGTTTCCTGCAGGAGTTGGGCGGGTTCAAGGAGGTCCCGGACGCGCAAAGCCTGGCCGCGATTGCCCGGATGACCAAGCACGATGCCGGCCAGACCGCTGCATTCTTCAGCAACGAAACCAGGGGCCGTGGCACCTTGCGCGCGCCCATCCATGTGATCGTAGGCAGCGCCGACCCATTGACCCCGGACTACGCCAGCCGCTATCTCGACTGGCAGGCCTACAGCCCGAAGGTGTCTCTGGATGTGATCGAAGGCGGCGGCCACTATTTCGTCAGCGAACAGCCGGAGGCACTCGCCCAAGTGCTGTTGCGCCACAACGCGGCGCTGGCGAAGCCCCAGGCACGGCGAGCACAGCATGTGCTGCGTGACTTCCACAACCCGTTCGATGCCGCGCATGGCCAGTTCTTGCTACTGCGCAACGGTGCCTTGCAACCTTCACTGTGGCCAAGCTTCAAACCGTTGCCGGCCGGCTGGCAAGTGGCGTTCGGCCCGGCCTCGCGCCAGCACTGCCTCGACCACCTGCACCACCACGTCCAGCCAGAGCCGCCCCAACTGCCAGGTCTGGACGCGCCCTACTGGCCGGAGCGCTTCGAGCGCTACTACCGCCAGCAAGGCGCCTGGACCGGTGAAACCCTTGATGCCTGCATTGCCCAGCATGCCCGCCTGACCCCAGGGCAGGTCGCGGTGGTAGACAAGGAACGCCGCATCACTTACGCAGAACTCGACCGCCGCTGCAACCAGCTCGCCGATGGCTTCACCCGTCTGGGGTTGCGACCGGGCGACCGCATGGTGGTGCAGTTGCCCAATGTGCTGGAGTTCATCGAGACCACCTTCGCGCTGTTCCGCCTGGGCGTGGTCCCGGTATTCGCCTTGCCCACCGACCGGCGCAACGAAATCACCCACATCGTCCAGGCCAGCAAGGCCGTGGCCTACATGATCAAGGACCACGCCGTCGGGTTCGACTATCGGGATATCGCCCGTGAACTGCAAAACCTTGCCGGCCCGGTTCGTCATGTGATCGTGCTGGGCGATGCGGCGGAGTTCACGCCCTACGCTAGCCTGTATGGCCGGGACCTGCCGGTACCGCCTCGCGACAGCCGCGCACCGGCGTTGATCACCCTGTCCGGTGGCAGCACCGCCATGCCCAAGCTGATCCTGCGCAGGCACGACGATTATCTTTACAGCATCCGTGCCAGTGCGAAGATTTGCCAGTTGAGCCCGCAAAGCGTCTACCTGTGCGTGCTGCCGGCAGGGCACAACTTCACCCTGAGTTCCCCCGGTTTCATCGGCACCCTGCTCGCCGGCGGCCGGGTAGTGATGCAGGCCGACCCCAGCGGCTCAGCCTGCTTTGCCAGCATTGCCCGCGAAGCGGTGACTTTCACCGCCCTGGTTCCGAGCCTGGCGCAGGCCTGGTTGCACGCGCCACGCCAGCACGACCTCGGCAGCCTGCGCTTCCTGCAAGTTGGCGGCGCACGTCTGAGCGATGACGTTGCAGCGCGTTTGAGCGACAGCTTCGCATTCACCTTGCAGCAGGTTTATGGCATGTCCGAAGGGCTGGTTTGCTATACCGACCTGGCTGGCGACCTTGACCAGCGACTGCACACCCAGGGGCGGCCGATGAGCCCGCTGGACGAAATCCTGGTGGTCGATGATGACGACCAGCCGGTCGTCGTCGGGCAACCGGGACACCTGCTGGTACGTGGGCCGTACACCATTCGCGGCTATCTCGACGCGCCTGAGCACAATGCCCGAGCCTTCACCACCGATGGTTTCTATCGAACCGGCGATGTGGTCCGCCTGCGTGAGGACGGCTGCCTCGTCGTCACTGGCCGCCACAAAGACCAGGTCAATCGCGGCGGCGAGAAAATCGCCGCCGAGGAAATCGAGGGCCACCTGCTGGCCCACCCCGGGGTGTTGGAAGCGGCGGTGATCGGCGTACCCGATCCGCACCTGGGCGAGCGCTCCTGCGCCGTGCTGGTCGCCGCCCCCGGCTTGGGCTGCGACACCGATTCGCTCAAGGCTCATCTGCAGGCACGCGGCGTCGCGGCACAGCGCATCCCCGACCAGTTCCATTGGCTGGCGAGCCTGCCCAAGACCACCCTGGGCAAGACCGACAAGAAGGTGCTGCGCCACCAATTCGCGGCGTGACCCGCCCTTTACGCTTTCAAGGATATTTCGATGGCAATTCCACAGATCGAGCTTTACCAGGTTCCGAGCCACGTCATGCTGAACCGTCCAGCGCTACCCTGGACGCCGGCCCCCGAACGGGCGGCACTGTTGATCCATGACATGCAGAACCACTTTCTCAAGCCCTATGCCTCGCAAGCTTTCGTCGACGCCCTGGTACAGCGCATCCAGGCCCTGCGCTCTGCATGCTATGCCCTTGGTATCCCGGTGTTCTACACCGCCCAGCCCGGTAATCAGCAGGTCGAATCGCGCGGTCTGTTGTGCGACTTCTGGGGCCCGGGGCTGGCCGAGGATGGTGTCAGCCCTGGCATCGTCTCCGGCCTGGCGCCCGACCCTCAGCGTGACGTCATGCTGGTCAAGCACCGCTACAGCGCCTTCGCCCGCTCCGACTTGCTTGAACGCCTGCAACTGGCGGGGCGCGACCAATTGATCATCTGCGGGGTCTACGCACACATTGGCTGTCTGACCACCGCCACCGATGCCTTCATGGCGGACATCCAGCCATTCGTGGTAGCCGATGCCCTGGGTGACTTTTCCCTGGAGCGTCATCAACTGGCACTCGAGCACATGGCGCACTGTTCGAGCGTAGTGCTGTCGACGCAGCAGTTGCTTGATGCCCTTGCCCCGGCACAGGTGGCCCACGATATTCCCGGCGATATCGCCCGCTGCCTGGCGCTGCCCCTGGAGCGCGTTGCAGAAGTGGACGACCCGGTCGAACTGGGCCTGGACTCGGTGCGCCTGCTGATGCTGTTCGAACAATGGCAACAGGCAGGCCTGCCGGTAAGCTTTCTGGAACTGCTCGAGCGCCGCAGCATCCGCGCCTGGGTACAGCTGATCGAGCAGCGCCTGCAGGCACAAGCCAGTGGAGCCTCGGTATGAAACGTTTCGCCGGAAGATCCGTCATGGTGACCGGTGCTGCGAGCGGCATCGGTGCCGCAGTGGCCGGGCGCCTGCTGGCCGAGGGCGCCACGGTGATCGCCCTGGACTGCGACAGTTCTGGCCTGGAGGCACTCGCGGCGGAACTGCGCTCGGACAAGGTCAAGCTGCATGCGGCCGACATCACCGACCGCGAGCACATCACGAGCCTGGTCAGCCGCATCGACGAGCAATATCCACTCGACGGTCTGGTCAATGCCGCAGGCGTCATGGAGGCAGGGCCCTTCGAACAGATGTCGGCGCAGGCCTGGCTGCGGCTGTTCGAGATCAACGTGCACGGCACCTTCCATGTATCGCAGTCCGTAGCCCGCTGCATGTTGGCAAGACACCGTGGGGCCATCGTCAGCGTTGCATCCAACGCCGCCACCACGCCGCGGGTGAACCTGAGCGGATACTGCGCATCGAAAGCCGCCGTGGCCATGCTCACCCGCTGCATGGGCCTGGAGCTCGGCAGGCAAGGTGTGCGCTGCAATGTGGTATCGCCCGGTTCTACCCGTACCCCGATGCTGCACCAACTGGCCGGCCACGACGAAACCCTGGACCGGCGCATGGTCGAGGGCGACCTCGGCCTGCATCGCATCGGCATCCCGCTTGGCAAGATCGCCGAACCCCAGGACATCGCAGCCGGAATCGCTTTCCTGCTCTCGGACGATGCCAACCACATTACCCTGCAAAACCTGGTCATGGACGGCGGCGCCACCTTTGGTTGAGTGCACGTCCTGGATATTGCGAGGCAGATTGCCATGAATTTCACGATTTCGTCCTTTGCCAGGTCCGCGTCCGCAAACGCGCAAACGGCACCAGGCAGGGCCTGCAGCGAACCATTGGGCCAACTTCTGGATAGAGTGCTGGCAGGTGAGGCCCTCATTCAGTGGATCGAGCTGCCAACCAATGCGCGCGTTGATCGCCAGGCGCTCGAAATGACCAGCCAGCGCTTGCGGCGTTACCTGCAGTGGATGACCGGTGGCCCGGTATTGACGGTCCTGCACGCTACCCCGTCGCAGGCCCACGAGCTGCAAGGCCTGAGCGAGAGCTACCTGGCCATCACGGCTGGCTACCCTGGAGCGGGTAGCCAGCTCAGGCTGTTCGACAACCAGCTGCAGCCAGCCTGGCCGCAAACATTGGCCCTGCCGCTTGCCTTGGCGGTGCACGGACTCAGCCCGGCACAAATCGCCCAGCGGGTTGCCGAGACCAACCCGGCGCAGCCGCACGGGACTGCGCTGCTGCTGTGCGATACCCCGCCGCGACACGACGGCAGCCTTTGGCTGTTCGACCCTTGTGACAATCTGCGCAACATACGCAGCGCCATACAGCCAGGCAGCCGCCCGCACGGCCTGGTGCACCGCTGGCAGGCCGCGAACTACGCCGCGGCCGTGCCACCACTGCCAGCCCCGACCGACTTCGAACGGGACCTGCAGCTCTGCAGCCATCTGGCCCAGGCATTCAAGGAGCCAATTTGCGCATGATCAGCCACTTCGACTTTCCCCTGCCAACATCTGCGCTCGGCGTACACGACGCCGGCACAGCTCTGCTCGCCGAAATGAGTCGTGCCTTCCCCGGACTTGCCGAGCAGTTCAGTTGCGTGTTCAGCGAACATACCGATGGGCATGACCGTTCGCTGGTCGGTCTCGGCAACCAGTATCGCCTTCGTGCGACGCGCGAACCGCAGGCACTTCGTATCGACTGGCTCGACCACGACCGCGTGCTATGCCGCGATACGCTGCACATGGACGACCAGCAGTCGTTTCACGAACAGCTGTTCAAGGGCGTGGCACAATTCTGGAAGACCGTGGGCAGCAGCTCGCCAGCCCTGGCTGGCCTGCCTCGCGACGTCCCCCTGCTGGGTGGCTGGCGCTGCGCTACTCACCCCGAACGGTTGCACGAGCCACTGATCATGACCATGCCGACCCTGTTCCTGTGGGTGGAGCCTGGACGTATCAGCGGGGCGACCTTCGATGCCGGACTGTGCGCACAGATCGCACGTATCGTGGCCCACCTGGCTCCGCGCACCTACCCGGCATTGCCCGCAGTCAACCGCTACGAGTTGATCCCACCATGCAGCAACTATGTCGACAACCTGCTCGACCTGCTCGGCGAAATGGCCACAAGCGAAGCGGACAAGGTGGTGATAGGGCGTGAAGTCCGCTTGAGCATGAGCAAGCCGGTAGACCCCTTGCAGTTGCTCGGTCAAATCGCACCGCGGCCCAACCCGCACTATGAGTACCTGTTCCGCTGGGATCGCGGTCCGGCATGGATCGGCATCTCACCGGAGACCCTGATACGTACCGACGGCAGCAAGGTGGTCGTGGAGCCGCTGGCGGGAACCCGAAAAGGCTCCGACGAAGCGCTCAAGCGTGACCGCTATCGTCAGGAACTGCTGTCCGACAGCAAGGAACTGGAAGAGCACGAAACAGCTGCCCAGCTGTTTTTCGAACAACTTCGGCAGGTTTGCCGACCGGGCTCGCTCGACGTGCGCGAATCGAGGAATGTCATCGATCTGGGGTATGTACAACACCTCAAGAGCCGCATTGAAGGCGAACTGGCGAGCGGCATGAACGTGTTCGATGCTCTGGCGGCCGTCTACCCACCTGCGACCATCTGGGGCAAGCCGCTGGGCCTGAGCGGCGAACGCATCCGACGCTTCGAATACATCGATCGAGAGTTTTTCACCGGCGGCTTGGGTTACCTGACCCTGGGGAGCCGGTGCAACTTCGCTCTGGCGATCAGAACCGCCAAGGTGACCGCAGCACAGGTACACATTTTTGCCGGCAGCGGCATCGTCAAGGCCAGCGACCCGTACCGCGAATGGCTGGAGACCAGCAACAAGATGAAACCGTACCTGCAAAATGGCGCTTGGTCATATGAAGGATGATAACGTTGCAAAAGCCTTGCACAGGATCGAGCAAGGCCCTCTACACCGGCGCCTTGGCGCCAACGTCAAACTAAATGGGCAGCAAACAACATGATCTCTATCGCTCTACCGGATGGCAGTCGCAAGGAATTCCCGGAGCCGCTCAACGTCCAGCAATTGGCAATGTCCATCGGCAGTGGCCTGGCGGCCGCGACACTCGCGGCAAAAGTCGACGGGCGCCTGGTTGACGCCTCATACATGCTGACTGGCGATACCACGGTCGAGATCGTCACAAGCAAAAGCGAGGAGGCACTGGACGTCGTCCGCCATTCCACTGCACACCTGATGGCACAAGCCGTGCAGCGCCTGTACCCAGGTACCCAGGTCACCATCGGCCCGGTGATCGACAATGGCTTCTATTACGACTTCGTAGCCGAGCGCCCTTTCAACCAGGATGATCTGCCGTTGATCGAGGCGGAGATGCACCGGATCGTCGACAGCCGCCTGGAGATAAAACGTCGGGAGCTTCCGCGCCAGCAGGCCATCGACCTGTTCAGCAGCCTGGGCGAGTCGTACAAGGTGAAGATCATCGAGGACATTCCGGGCGGCGAAACCCTTTCGGTGTACCAGCAGGGTGAGTTCACCGACCTTTGCCGCGGGCCTCACGTACCTGATACCGGCAAGCTCGGAGCATTCAAATTGATGAAGGTGGCCGGTGCCTACTGGCGCGGTGATTCCAGCAACGCAATGCTCAGCCGCATCTATGGCACCGCCTGGCTGAATGACAAGCAGCTCAAGGCTTACCTGTCGCAGCTGGAGGAAGCGGAGAAGCGCGACCACCGCAAGCTGGCCAAGCAATACGACCTGTTCCATCAACAGGAAGAGGCGCCGGGCATGGTGTTCTGGCACCCCAAGGGCTGGGCGATCTGGCAGACGGTAGAGCAATACATGCGCAAGGTGTATCGCGACAGCGGTTACCAGGAGGTGCGCTCGCCGCAGGTGGTGGACAGCTCGTTGTGGCGCCGCTCTGGGCATTGGGACAACTACAAGGAGAACATGTTCGTCACCGAATCGGAAAACCGCCAATACGCCCTCAAGCCCATGAACTGCCCAGGGCATATCCAGATCTTCAAGTTCGGCCTGCGCAGCCACCGCGAGCTGCCGATTCGCTATGGCGAGTTCGGCGGTTGCCACCGCAATGAGCCCTCTGGGGCCCTGCATGGCATCATGCGGGTGCGCGCCTTTACCCAGGACGACGGGCATATCTTCTGTACCGAGCAACAGATCGAATCGGAAATTCGCACCTTCCACCACCAGGCTCAGAAGGTCTACCGGGCATTCGGCTTCGAGGACGTGGCGGTGAAGATCGCCCTGCGTCCCGAACCCGGGAAGCGCCTGGGCAGCGACGAGGTCTGGGACAAAGCCGAAAACCAGCTGCGTTCGGCGTTGTCCGCCTGTGGCGTGACCTGGGAAGAGCTGCCAGGGGAAGGGGCCTTCTACAGCCCCAAGATCGAATACCACTTGCGCGATGCCATCGGCCGCGAATGGCAGGTCGGCACCATCCAGGTCGACTATCACATGCCCGACCGCCTGGGTGCCGAGTATGTCGACGAACATTCGCAGCGCCGTCGCCCGGTGATGCTGCACCGGGCAATTGTCGGCTCGCTCGAGCGCTTCATTGGCATCCTCATCGAACACCATGCTGGCGTCTTTCCCACCTGGCTGGCACCGGTTCAGGCCATGCTGCTGACCGTGACGGATGCACAGAACGGTTACGCCGAGCAGGTCCGCCACCAATTGCGCGAGCGCGGCCTGCGGGTCGAGGCTGACCTGCGCAACGAGAAGATCGGCTACAAGATCCGCGAAAGCACGCTGCAACGTGTGCCCTACCTGCTGGTAATCGGTGACCGTGAGAAAGACAGCGGCACGCTCGCCGTGCGCAGCCGTGCCGGCGACGACCTCGGTACGCTCAGCGTTGACGACTTCGCCGAACTGCTGGCCAGGGAAACCCTGGTGGATTGACCCTGCCGCCACGGGCTCGAGAGGTATTGAGCCCGTGGCCAACCCAGGCATGACCTGCCTGGAATGAATGCTGAACACGGGAGGTCGCAATGCCCAAAGTCCGAACCCGATAACGCATCAAGTCCGCCTCACCCCTCTCGCACCCTGCCTCGCAGCCATTCGCATGCGCGGCCTGGCCGTGCCTGTTTCAGAACGACAACCAGGATGTCAGACATGAGCACCATTGCCTTTTCGCGCTTGCCCAATCTCGACTCTGCAGCCACGCCCGTGGAGTCCGTCATCCAGACACTGCCCAGCGCCTACACGCTGAGAGCCGCACTGCCAGTGGACGGGCAGTTGGCACAGCAGGTCCACTGGCAGCGCCAGCAAATCCGGGAGATTGTCCACGGTAACGATTCGCGCTTGCTGGTGATCGCAGGCCCTTGTTCGCTGCATCACGGCCCGGCTGCGGTTGAGTATGGCGGCAGGCTGGCTGAACTCGCAGACGAGCTGCAAGACCGACTGCTGATTGTCATGCGCGCCTACGTGGAAAAACCCCGCACCACCGTCGGCTGGAAGGGCCTGATGTACGACCCGGATCTCAACGGCAGCGACGACATGCAGGCTGGCCTGGAGCTCTCCAGGTCGCTGATGCTCGAACTGGTCGGGCTTGGCCTGCCGCTGGCCAACGAGATGCTGCAACCCATGGCCGCCCATTACTTCAGCGACCTGCTCAGCTGGGTCGCCATAGGCGCCAGGACCAGCGAATCGCAGATCCACCGTGAGCTGGTCAGCAGCCTTGATGTCCCCGTCGGGTTCAAGAATGGCACCGATGGCAGCCTGGGCGTGGCCTGCGATGCCATTTGCAGCGCTGCCCACCCGCACCGCTACTTTGGCATCGATCTGCGTGGCCGCCCGGCACTGATCAGTAGTGCCGGCAACATGGACGGCCACCTGGTGTTGCGGGGCGGGCGCAACGGCGCCAATCACCATGCGGAAGCAGTCGCGCAGGCGCGAGCCCAACTGCTGGCAGCAGGCGTCGCCCCGCGCCTGCTGGTTGACTGCAGCCACGCCAACAGCGGCAAGGACCATAGCCGCCAACCGCAAGTCCTGGAAGAGGTACTGGCACAGCGACGTGCGGGCAATCGCGATCTTTTCGGCATCATGCTGGAGAGCAATCTGAACCCGGGCCGACAGGACCTGTCGACGCAGCTGCGCTATGGCGTTTCCATCACCGACGGCTGCCTCGGCTGGGACGAGACCGCCACGCTGTTGCGCCGCGCCGCTGATCTGGCCTGACAGTGCCACTGCGCAGCCCTGCGCTGCCAGTGGTTTGCCAGCATTCGCCAAGGCACCCACGGTGGTGCCTTTTTTCATCAGCAGAAACGCCTTACATGCTGCCAATTCATCAGGTTAGAATCGATTGGCACGCGACTTGCGAGTCAAGTCATCTTCCCGCGCCACACCCCGGAGTACCTGCCTTTGGATGCTAGCACCATCAACAGCCTGTTTCTGATCGGCGCATTGCTGGTGGGCGCAAGTATCCTGGTCAGCTCGCTGTCGTCGCGCCTGGGCATCCCTATCCTGGTCATCATCCTTGCGGTCGGCATGATCGCCGGCGTCGATGGTGGCGGCATCATCTTCAACAACTACCCGACCGCCTACCTGGTGGGCAACCTGGCACTGGCCGTGATCCTGCTGGACGGCGGCCTGCGCACACGGGTTGCGAGCTTCCGCGTGGCCCTGTGGCCGGCGCTGTCGCTGGCCACCGTCGGCGTGATGATCACCACCGCCCTCACCGGCATGGTCGCCGCCTGGCTGTTCGACCTGAGCCTGATCCAGGGCCTGCTGATCGGCGCCATCGTCGGCTCCACCGATGCTGCGGCGGTGTTCTCGCTGCTCGGCGGCAAAGGCCTGAACGAGCGGGTGACCGCCACCCTGGAAATCGAATCGGGCAGCAACGACCCGATGGCCGTGTTCCTCACCGTCACCCTCATCGACATGATCGCCAGCGGCCAGACCGGCCTGCACTGGAGCCTGCTCACCCACCTGCTGCGCGAGTTCGGCATCGGCGGGCTGCTGGGCCTGGGCGGTGGCTGGATGATGCTGCAGCTGGTCAACCGCATCAACCTGGCAGGCGGCCTGTACCCGATCCTGGTCATCGCTGGCGGCCTGGTGGTGTTCTCGCTGACCAACGCCCTGCACGGCAGTGGCTTCCTTGCCGTCTACCTGTGCGGCCTGGTGCTGGGCAACAAGCCGATCCGCAGCCGCCACGGCATCTTGCACATGCTTGACGGCATGGCCTGGCTGGCCCAGATCGGCATGTTCCTGGTGCTGGGCTTGCTGGTCACGCCGCACGATTTGCTGCCCATCGCCCTGCCTGCGCTGGGCCTGGCGTTGTGGATGATCCTGGTGGCGCGACCGCTGTCGGTGGTCGCCAGCCTGCTGCCGTTCAAGGCCTTCCACGGCCGTGAAAAGGGCTTCATTTCCTGGGTTGGCCTGCGCGGTGCGGTACCGATCATCCTGGCGGTATTCCCGTTGATGGCCGGCCTGCCGGACGCCCAGCTGTTCTTCAACCTGGCGTTCTTCATCGTGCTGGTGTCGCTGCTGGTGCAAGGCACCAGCCTGCCGTGGATGGCCAAGCTACTGAAAGTGACCGTGCCGCCCGACCCGGCGCCGATCTCCCGTTCTGCCCTGGAAGTCCACCTGACCAGCGAGTGGGAGCTGTTCGTCTACCGCCTGGGTGCGGAAAAATGGTGCATCGGCGCCGCCCTGCGCGAGCTGAAAATGCCCGAAGGCACGCGCATCGCGGCACTGTTCCGGGGCGAGCAATTGCTGCACCCGTCGGGCAGCACCGTGCTGGAAGTCGGCGACATGCTTTGCGTGATCGGCCACGAGCACAACCTGCCAGCCCTGGGCAAACTGTTCAGCCAGGCGCCGCAACGCGGCCTGGACCTGCGCTTCTTCGGCGACTTCGTACTCGAAGGCGATGCCGAACTGGGTGCGGTGGCAGCGCTGTATGGCCTGAAACTCGATGGCCTGGATGCAAAAATGCCGTTGGCGCAGTTCATCCGACAGAAGGTCGGAGGCGCTCCAGTAGTAGGTGACCAGGTCGAATGGCATGGCACAATTTGGACCGTGGCCACCATGGACGGGAACAAGATTCAGAAAGTAGGCGTCAGATTCCCCGAAGGAACGCGACCCGGACCAGGATTGTTCCTCTAAACTTCGATTGCCTGATTCACAAGTAGCCTGCCTATGTCCCTGCGCGCGTATCTCCGCACAGCCCTGCTCGGGCTGTGCCTGTCTCTTTCTTTTGCAGCCACTGCGGCAGAAGCCCCGACCACCGCCAGTATCCAGAACAGCCTCGACAAGATCGCCGAGCGCAAGCTGCCCGAAGCCGAGCAGAAGGCCCTGCAGCAGGTACTGGAGCAAACCCTCAGCCTGCTCGCCAGCAAGGAAGACAACGAGAAGAAGCTCGCCGCGCTCAAGCAGCAGCTGGCCGGGGCTCCGAAGGAAACCAGCGACAGCCAGCGCGAACTGGCCAAGCTCCAGGAAAGCAAGCCACAGCCGGTGGCCCAGCGCTACGCCAGCCTCAGCGTGCCGCAACTGGAACAGATGCTCAGCGAACGCAGCACCCAGCAGGGCGAGCTGCAGAAGGCGCTGTCCGAAGCCAACAGCCTGATCATCAATTCGCAAACCCGCCCGGAACGTGCCCAGGCGGAAATCAGCAATGCCCAGGCGCGCACCCAGCAGATCAACAGCATCCTCAAGACCGGCAAGGATGCCGGCAAACCGATCAACGCCGACCAGCGCAACCAGCTGAATGCCGAACTGGCCTCGCTCAACGCCCTGACCCTGCTACGCCGCCAGGAGCTGGCCGGCAACAGCCTGCTGCAGGACCTCGGCAATGCCCGCCACGACTTGCTGATCGAACGCGCGGCGCGCCTGGAGCAGGAAATCCAGGACCTGCAGACCCTGATCAACGACAAGCGTCTGGCCCAGTCCCAGGAGGCCGTCACCCAGCAATCGATCGAGGCCCAGAAGGCCGGTGGCAGCAGCCTGCTGGCCACCGAAAGCGCGGTCAACCTCAAGCTTTCCGACTACCTGCTCAAAAGCACCGACCGGCTCAACGAACTGACCCAGCAGAACCTGCGCACCAAGCAACAGCTCGACAGCCTGACCCAGGCTGACCAGGCGCTGGACGAACAGATCAACGTGCTCAAAGGCAGCCTGCTGCTGTCGAAGATCCTCTACAAGCAGAAGCAGACCCTGCCGCACCTGAAACTGGACCGCGACCTGGCCGACCAGATCGCCGACACCCGCCTGTACCAGTTCGAGGTCAACCAGCAACGCGAGCAGATGAGTAGCCCGGTCACCTACGTCGACAAGCTGCTGGCGGCACAACCCCAGGAAGAGGTGACGCCGCAGCTGCGCAAGGCCCTGCTGGAAGTAGCCATCACCCGCAGCGACCTGCTGGAACGGCTGAACCGCGAACTGTCGGCACTGCTCAACGAATCGATCACCCTGCAGCTCAACCAGAAGCAATTGCTGGGCACCGCCCAGAGTCTGCGTACCACCCTCGACGAGCAGATGTTCTGGATCCCCAGCAACAAGCCGCTGGACTGGGACTGGCTGCGTTACGTGCCGGAGCGCCTGGCCGATCAGGTCGCCAACCTGCCGTGGGGCTCGGGCCTGAACGAGCTGGCCGACGGCCTCAGCCAGCGGCCGTTGCTGTTCCTGCCGCTACTGCTGGTGATCGGCGCCCTGCTGTGGCGACGCAAGTACCTGTACCAACGGCTGGGCAAGGTGCACCAGGACATCGGCCATTTCCGCCGCGACAGCCAGTGGCATACACCGCAGGCAATCCTTATCAACATCCTGCTGGCGATGCCGGTCAGCCTGGGCCTGGCCCTGTGCAGCTATGCCCTGCAGATCGACGCCCGGGGACAGAACGCCAACCTCGGCGCCGCCCTCTGGCAGCTGGCCCAGGCCTGGCTGGTGTTCTATACCGCCTACCGCATCCTTGCCCCCGGCGGCGTGGCGGAAATCCACTTCCGCTGGCACAAGCCGCAAGTCGAGTTCCTGCGCGGCTGGGTACGCCGCCTCGGCACCGTGGTGCTGGCGCTGGTCGGGGTAGTGGCTGTGGCCGAGCATCAGCCATCGGCCCTGGCCGACGACGTGCTGGGCATCGGCGTTGTGCTGGCCTGCTATGCCTTGATGGCCTGGCTGCTCAGCCGCCTGCTGCTCAGCAGCCCGGCACACCGCGACACCTCGCTGTTCCGCAAGGCCGTGGGCGTAGCCTTCACCGCACTGCCCATCGCCCTGTTCGTGGCGGTGTGCTTCGGCTATTACTACACCGCGCTGAAGCTCACCGACCGGCTGATCTACACCCTCTACCTGCTGCTGTTCTGGCTGGTGATCGAGGCCGCGTTCGTGCGCGGCCTGTCGGTGGCGGCACGGCGCCTGGCCTACCAACGCGCGCTGAGCAAGCGGGCGGCAGCCAAGGAGGGGCTGGATGGCGAAGTCATCACCGAAGAGCCGACCCTGGACATCGAACAGGTCAACCAACAATCGCTGCGCCTGATTCGCCTGGCCCTGCTCGGCGGCTTCATCGCCGGCCTGTACTGGGTGTGGTCGGACCTTATCTCGGTATTCGCCTACCTCAACAACTTCGTCCTCTACGAATACACCAGCGGCACTGGCGCCGCCGCCAGCATGGTGCCGATCAGCCTCGGCGACCTGCTCGGAGCCCTGGTCATCGTCGGTATCACCTTTGCCCTGGCCGGCAACTTGCCGGGCCTGCTGGAAGTGCTGGTACTGTCGCGCCTGAACCTGGCGCAGGGCAGCGCCTACGCCACCACCACGCTGTTGTCGTACACCATCGTCGGCGTCGGCATCGTCAGCACCCTGTCGACCCTGGGGGTCAGCTGGGACAAGCTACAGTGGCTGGTGGCCGCGTTGTCGGTGGGCCTGGGCTTCGGCATGCAGGAAATCTTCGCCAACTTCATTTCCGGCATCATGATCCTGTTCGAACGCCCGGTGCGCATCGGCGACACCATCACCATCGGCAACCTGTCGGGCACGGTGAGCAAGATCCGCATCCGCGCCACCACCATCACCGATTTCGACCGCAAGGACATCATCGTCCCCAACAAGACCTTCATCACCGGCCAGCTGATCAACTGGTCGCTGACCGACACGGTCACCCGGGTGACACTGAAGCTGGGCATCGACTACGGCTCCGACCTGGACCTGGTACGCGACCTGCTGCTCAAGGGTGCCCATGAGAACCCACGGGTGCTCAAGGACCCGGAGCCGATCGTGTATTTCCTCAACTTCGGCGAAAGCTCGCTGGACCATGAACTGCGCATGCACGTACGCGACCTGGGCGACCGCAACCCGACCCTGGATGAGATCAACCGCTACATCAACCGTGAGTTCAAGGCGCACAACATCAAGATCTCGGTACGCCAGGTAGAGGTATTCCTGATGGACCCGAAAGGCGGCAAGCAACAGCTGGTTCCGGTGGAACAGCCGAAATCGGATGGCACTGCTTCGGCCTGAGAACGCTCCAATGCTTTATTCTGGGCAAACCCCCGCGAGGCCTTTGCCCTCGTTCGCGGGCAAGCTCGCGAAGGGCCGTAGCGCGGCCCCGGACACTCAACCCCAGGAGCCGGCCCGTGAAAGCCCTCGACCAACTCACCTTCGACAATCGCTTCGCCCGCCTGGGCGACGCGTTCTCCACCCAGGTACTGCCCGAGCCCATTGCAGACCCACGCCTGGTGGTTGCAAGCGAGTCGGCCATGGCCCTGCTCGACCTCGACCCGGCCCAGGCCGAACTGCCACTGTTCGCCGAGCTGTTCAGCGGCCACAAGCTGTGGGACCAGGCCGACCCACGGGCGATGGTCTATTCCGGCCACCAGTTCGGCTCGTACAACCCACGGCTGGGTGACGGTCGTGGCCTGCTGCTGGCCGAAGTATTGAATGACGCCGGCGAGCATTGGGACCTGCACCTCAAGGGCGCCGGCCAGACCCCTTACTCACGCATGGGCGACGGCCGCGCCGTGCTGCGTTCGTCGATCCGCGAGTTCCTTGCCTCGGAAGCCCTGCATGCCCTGGGCATCGCCACCAGCCGAGCGCTGTGCGTCATCGGCTCCAGCACCCCGGTATGGCGTGAAACCCGTGAAAGCGCAGCCATGCTCACCCGCCTGGCGCCGAGCCATGTGCGTTTCGGCCATTTCGAATACTTCTACTACACCAAACAGCCCGAGCAACAGCGCGTACTGATCGACCATGTGCTGGAACAGCACTACCCCGAATGCCGTGACGCCGAGCAGCCCTACCTGGCCATGTTCCGCAGCATCGTCGAGCGCAACGCCGAGCTGATTGCCCGCTGGCAGGCCTACGGCTTCTGCCACGGCGTGATGAACACTGACAACATGTCGATTCTCGGCATCACCTTCGATTTCGGTCCCTATGCCTTCCTGGATGATTTCGACGCCAACTTCATCTGCAACCACTCCGACGACCGTGGCCGCTACAGCTACGCCAACCAGGTGCCGATTGCGCACTGGAACCTCAGTGCCCTGGCTCAGGCGTTGACCACAGTGATCGAAGTGGAACCGCTGAAAGAGGCGCTGGGGCTGTTCCTGCCGCTTTATCAGGCCCATTACCTCGACCTGATGCGCCGCCGTCTGGGCCTGACCACTGCCGAGAACGACGACATGGCGTTGGTCGAGCGCCTGTTGCAGCGCATGCAAAGCGGTGGCGTGGACTACAACCTGTTCTTCCGCAAGCTGGGTGACAAGCCGCTAGCCGAAGCGCTGAAGGTGGTGCGCGACGACTTCATCGACCTGGCCGGTTTCGATACCTGGGCGGCCGACTACCTGGCCCGCTGCGAGCGCGAAGCCGGCAATGCCGAAGGGCGTCGGGCACGGATGCATGCGGTCAACCCGCTCTACGTGCTGCGCAACTATCTGGCGCAGAAAGCCATCGAAGCGGCGCAAGCGGGAGACTACAGTGAAGTACGACGGTTGCATCAGGTGCTGAGCAAGCCTTTTGAAGAGCAAGCCGGGATGCAGGCCTACGCCGAACGGCCGCCGGAGTGGGGCAAGCACCTGGAAATCAGCTGTTCATCATGAATCCTGGGGCCGCTTTGCGGCCCATCGCGACACAAGGCCGCTCCTACAGGAATACGCGTATCCTTGCTGGGGTGGCCTTGTGCCGCGGTGGGCTGCAAAGCAGCTCCGAAATCTCAAGGAAATGACATGTCCGAGCCCCTGGTAATCCCCTGCCCCCACTGTAATGGCCTCAACCGCGTGCCCGCCGAGCGTCTGGGCGACGCCCCGAAATGCGGCCGCTGCAAACAGGATGTACTGCTCAGCGCCCCCTTCGAGGTTACCGAAGCAACCTACGCCAGCCAGATCAAGGGCGACTTGCCGCTGCTGGTCGACGTCTGGGCCGACTGGTGCGGCCCGTGCAAGGCGTTTGCTCCCACATTCGAACAAGCCGCCCGCCAACTGGCCGGCCGCTGCCGCCTGGCCAAACTCGACAGCGAAGCCAACCGCACCCTGTCCGGGCAATTGGGTATCCGTTCGATCCCCAGCCTGCTGCTGTTCAGAAACGGCCGCGAAATCAGCCGCCAGGCCGGGGCGTTCCCACTCCAGTCATTGCTGGAGTGGTTGCGCAGCCAAGGGGTTTAAGCGTTCTCTTCAAGCAGCGAATGCAACTCGACAAACTGCTGCGTCAGCTTGTGCCTGGGCTCCAGGTGAATCAGCGGCAGGCTGGCGTGGTGCGATTCACGCATCTTCACCGAGCTGCCCAGGTACACCGGCAGCACCGGCAGGCCCTCTTCCAGCAGCTCATCGAGCATCTGCTGCGGCAGGCTGGCACGGGACTGGAACTGGTTGACCACGATGCCTTCGACCACCAGGTCTTCGTTGTGGTCGTCTTTGAGCTCTTCGATCTCGGCCAGCAGGCCATATAGGGCCTGGCGCGAGAAGCTGTCGCAGTCGAAGGGGATCAACACTCGATCGGCGGCGATCAGTGCGGAAACCGCATAGAAGTTCAGAGCTGGCGGGGTGTCGATATAGATCCGCTCGTAGTCCTCGTCCAGTTCGTCGAGCAGCTTACGCAGCTTGTTGATCTTGTGCTTGGCCTCCAGCTTCGGCTGCAGGTCGGCTAGCTCGGCGGTGGCGGTGACCACGTGCAGGTTGTCAAAGGGAGTTTCGTAGATATCGACCTTGTTCTTCTTGCTGAACGGCCCGCTGGACAGGCTCTGCTTGAAGAAATCGGCGATGCCCATGGGAATGTCCTCGCCGGTGAGCCCGGTGAGGTACTGGGTCGAGTTGGCCTGGGCATCCAGGTCGATCAGCAGGGTCCGGTAGCCTTCATTGGCACTGACCGCCGCCAGGTTGCAGGCGATGCTCGACTTGCCCACGCCACCTTTCTGATTGAACACCACGCGCCGCATGATTGACCTCCGTGTTTCAACGAATGCCCGAGTATGTGGCGGCGCTGCGGCAATGGCCAGTGCCATTTGCCGTTCACCCCTGCAGGTCGTCAGTCATAGGACTGCCCGGTGACCAACTCGGCAAAAGCCCTGGCCATTGCCGACCTGCCGCGCTCGCGCTGTACCAGCCACACCGCCGTCATCGCCCCGTCATCGAGCAAGGTGCGGTAGACCACGCCTTCGATGCGCATGCGCTGGAAGGAGGCCGGCAGTACCGAGACCCCCAACCCCGCCGACACCAGGCCAATGATGGTCATCGCTTCCCCCGCTTCCTGGGCAAAATGCGGGCTGAAGCCCGCCTGCCGCGCCAGGCTCAACAGCTGCGCATGCAGGCCGCTGCCATAACTGCGCGGGAAGAACACGAACGGCTCATGGGCCAGCGCCGCCATGTACACGCCATGCTCGGTACCTTCGGCCAGCGGGTGCGACGCGTTGATTACCGCTACCAGCGGCTCGCTGAACAGCTCTGTGGCGACCAGGCCTTCCGGCAGCGGCATCGACCGCATCAGCCCTACCTCGATGGATTCATCGAACACTCCCTCGGCGACATCGCGGCTGCTCATTTCCCTGAGGCTCAGGTGCACCGCCGGGAAGCGCTGGCGAAACGCATGGATGGCCTTGGGGATCTTCGAGGTGAACGGGGCCGAGGACGTGAAGCCGATCTTCATTTCGCCCAGCTCGCCCAACTGCGCACGTCGGGCCACATCGGCGGCTTTTTCCACTTGCGCCAGCACCTGGCGGGCTTCGTCGAGGAACAACCGCCCCGCCTCGCTCAGCTCGACCCGCCGGTTGGTGCGCTCGAACAGCCGTGCGCCCAGTTCCTGCTCCAGCGCCTGGATCTGCTGGCTCAAGGGCGGCTGCGAGATGCCCAGTTGCTGGGCGGCACGGCCAAAGTGCAATTCCTCGGCCACGGCAATGAAGTACCGCAGGTGGCGCAGTTCCATGGTCGGCTCCGAACAAGTCGCTAAACATCTTAAATAGGTCGAACAATATATTGGAACTAATCATTAGCCAGCTATATGCTTTTTTCATTGCGTCAGAGGTCCCCGCCCGTGAAAACTGCCGTAGCGCCCCTTCCTGCCGAGCCGGAACCCGCCCCCTTGAACGAAATGTGGATCGAAAAGGGCACGCCTGCCTTCCTGAAGACCGTGCTGGCGCTGTTCAGCGGCGGCTTCGCCACCTTCGCCCTGCTGTATTGCGTACAGCCGATGATGCCGCTGCTGTCCAAGGAATTTGCCATCAACGCGGCGCAAAGCAGCCTGGTGTTGTCGGTATCGACGGCGATGCTGGCGTTCGGCCTGTTGATCACCGGGCCCATTTCCGACCGCATCGGCCGCAAGCCGGTGATGGTATTTGCTCTGGCTTGTGCTGCCCTGGCCACCTTGGCCAGCGCGGTGATGCCGAGCTGGGAGCTGGTCCTGGCCAGCCGCGCCCTGGTCGGCCTGTCGCTGAGCGGCCTGGCGGCAGTGGCGATGACCTACCTGAGCGAAGAGATCCACCCGCAGCACATCGGCCTGGCCATGGGCCTGTACATTGGCGGCAATGCCATTGGCGGCATGAGCGGGCGCTTGATCACGGGTGTACTGATCGATTTCGTCAGTTGGCACACTGCGATGCTGACCATCGGTGGCCTGGCCCTGGCGGCCGCGCTGGTGTTCTGGAAAGTGCTGCCCGAATCGCGCAACTTCCGCCCACAGGCAATGAACCCGCGTAGCCTGCTGGACGGCTTTGTCATGCACTTCAAGGATGCCGGCCTGCCCTGGCTGTTCCTTGAAGCCTTCCTGCTGATGGGCGCCTTCGTCACCCTGTTCAACTACATCGGCTATCGCCTGCTGGCCGAGCCCTACCATATGAACCAGGCACTGGTCGGCTTGCTGTCGGTGGTGTACCTGTCGGGTATCTACAGCTCGGCGCAGGTCGGCGCCCTGGCCGACAAGCTGGGCCGGCGCAAGGTGTTCTGGGCCAGTATCGTGGTGATGGCGAGTGGCTTGCTGATGACCTTGGCCAGCCCGCTGGTGATGGTGATCGTGGGTATGTTGGTGTTCACCTTCGGCTTCTTCGGTGCGCATTCGGTGGCCAGCAGCTGGATCGGTCGCCGGGCGTTGAAAGCCAAGGGGCAGGCTTCGTCGCTGTACCTGTTCAGCTATTACGCCGGGTCGAGCGTGGCCGGTACGGCGGGCGGGGTGTTCTGGCACCAGTGGGGCTGGAATGGCATCGGGCTGTTCATCGGCAGCCTGCTTGCGGTGGCATTGTTGGTGGCGCTGCACCTGAGCAAGCTGCCACCTAAGTCGATCTGAACCTTGGGGGCCGCTTTGCGGCCCATCGCGACACAAGGCCGCTCCTACAGCGGAACGCGATTCCCGTGTAGGAGCGGCCTTGTGTCGCGATGGGCTGCAAAGCAGCCCCTGAATCTCGGATCAGTTGATGATTTCGACCATATCCACATCCACTTCGCGGCTCATCAGGTGTTTCTCCACCTCACCGGTCAGCTTGACTTTGGTCTTGTCGTTGAATGGCGTCGGCGGCAGGTCTTCATCATCGATTTCCACGGTGATGGTGCCGGTGTTGTCCTTGAACTCGTACTTGTCGTCGTTGTTGATCTTCTTGGTCACGAAGCCCTGCAACACCACCGGAGTGTCATCGGCAGCATCGTTGGCGGCGGCAACAGTGGTGACCGACTGGGCGCCGGGGCCGGTATAGCTGCCAGCCAGGGCTGCGGTACTGAACAGCGGTACGAAGATCATGGCGAGGTAGCGGGTTTTCATGAGGATCAGGTCCTGTCTGGTTTCGATAGAAGCAGATTAGCGACGATCGCTGAATTAAAACTTAACGCAACAAAAAGCCCGGCACTTGGCCGGGCTTTGCCTTTCAGCGATCAGCTCACCGATGGTATTGCGCCGACAGCTCATGCACGGCATTGATGAACACGCCAGCGTGCTCCGGGTCGACTTCCGGTGTGATGCCGTGGCCCAGGTTGAATACGTGTCCCGTGCCATGGCCGTAACTGGCCAGGATTCGTGCCACTTCCTTGCGGATCGCCTCGGGCTTGGCGTACAGCACGGTCGGGTCCATGTTGCCCTGCAACGCCACCTTGTCACCCACGCGGCGGCGGGCATCGCCGATCTCGCAGGTCCAGTCCAGGCCCAGTGCATCAGCACCGGCTTCGGCGATGCTTTCCAGCCACAGGCCGCCATTCTTGGTGAACAGGATTACCGGTACCTTGCGCCCTTCGTGCTCGCGGATCAGGCCGCTGACGATCTTGCGCATGTAGGCCAGGGAGAATTCCTGGTAGGCCGCCGCCGACAGGTTGCCGCCCCAGGTGTCGAAGATCTGCACGGCCTGGGCGCCGGCGAGGATCTGGCCGTTGAGGTAGCTGGTCACCGACTGCGCCAGCTTGTCCAGCAGCAGGTGCAGGGCTTGCGGGTTGTCGTAGGCCATTGCCTTGGTCTTGCGAAAGTCCTTCGACGAGCCGCCTTCGACCATGTAGGTGGCCAAGGTCCATGGGCTACCCGAGAAGCCGATCAGCGGCACGCGGCCGTTGAGTTCGCGGCGGATGGTGCTGACCGCGTCCATCACATAGCCGAGGTCTTTCTGTGGGTCGGGGATCGGCAGCGCTTCGATATCGGCCGGGGTGCTGATGACCTTCTTGAAGCGCGGGCCCTCGCCGGTTTCGAAGTACAAGCCCAGGCCCATGGCGTCAGGGATGGTGAGAATGTCCGAGAACAGGATCGCCGCATCCAGCGGGTAGCGGTCCAGCGGCTGCAGGGTGACCTCGCAGGCGAACTGCGGGTTCATGCACAGGCTCATGAAGTCACCGGCCTTGGCGCGGCTGGCGCGGTACTCCGGCAGATAGCGGCCGGCCTGGCGCATCATCCACACCGGGGTGACGTCTACGGGTTGCTTGAGCAGTGCACGCAGGAAACGATCGTTCTTCAGGGCAGTCATGTCGGCATCCGGAAAAAAAGTGCGGGCATTTTCTCAGACGCCAGCGCAAAAGGCACGGGCAGGGCCATGCGTTTTGTCTATTGGATGCCATGGATCAAGCAATCTTGTATACAAAAAAAGCCTTTGGGGCTGCTTTGCAGCCCATCGCGACACAAGGCCGCTGCTACAGGACATACACGATCCCCTGTAGGAGCGGCCTTGCGTCGCGATGGGCCGCAAAGCGGCCCCCGAAAATCGATCAGACTTCCAGATAGTCCAGAATACCCTCGGCAGCAGTACGCCCTTCGAAGATCGCCGTCACCACCAGGTCCGAACCGCGCACCATGTCGCCCCCGGCAAATACCTTCGGGTTGCTGGTCTGGTGCTTGAACTTGCCCTTCTCCGGCGCCACCACGCGACCCTGGCTGTCGAGCTGGATGCCATGCTGCTCGAACCACGGCGCCGGGCTTGGGCGGAAGCCGAAAGCGATCACCACGGCATCGGCCGGCAGGATCTCTTCGGAACCCGGGATCGGCTCGGGGCTGCGGCGGCCCCGCGCATCCGGCTCGCCCAGACGGGTCTCGACCACCTTCACGCCTTCGACCTTGTCTTCGCCGACAATGGCGATCGGCTGGCGGTTGTAGAGGAACTTCACGCCTTCTTCCTTGGCGTTCTTCACCTCACGGCGCGAACCCGGCATGTTCGCCTCGTCACGACGATAGGCACAGGTCACCGACTTGGCGCCCTGGCGGATCGAGGTACGGTTGCAGTCCATCGCGGTGTCACCGCCCCCGAGCACCACCACCTTCTTGCCCTGCATGTCGACGAAATCTTCCGGCGACTTTTCGAAGCCCAGGTTGCGGTTGACGTTGGCGATCAGGAAGTCCAGCGCGTCGTGCACGCCCGGCAGGTCCTCACCGGGGAAGCCACCCTTCATGTAGGTGTAGGTGCCCATGCCCATGAACACCGCGTCGTACTCGGCGAGCAGTTGCTCCATGGTCACGTCCTTGCCCACCTCGGTGTTCAGGCGGAACTCGATCCCCATGCCGGTGAACACTTCGCGGCGGTTGCTGAGCACGGTCTTTTCCAGCTTGAACTCGGGAATGCCGAAGGTCAGCAGGCCGCCGATTTCCGGGTTACGGTCGAATACCACCGGGGTCACCCCAGCACGCACCAGCACATCGGCGCAGCCCAGGCCGGCCGGACCGGCGCCGATGATGGCGACGCGCTTGCCGGTGGGCTTGACCTTGGACATGTCCGGGCGCCAGCCCATGGCGAAGGCGGTGTCGGTGATGTACTTCTCGACCGAACCGATGGTCACCGCGCCGAAGCCGTCGTTGAGGGTGCAGGCGCCCTCGCACAAGCGGTCCTGCGGGCATACGCGGCCACACACTTCCGGCAGGGTGTTGGTCTGGTGCGACAACTCGGCCGCCGCCAGGATGTTGCCTTCGGAAACCAGCTTCAGCCAGTTGGGGATGAAGTTGTGGACCGGGCACTTCCATTCGCAATACGGGTTACCGCAGCCCAGGCAGCGGTGCGCCTGCTCCACGGACTGCTGCGGCTTGAACGGTTCGTAGATTTCCACGAACTCCTTCTTGCGCTGGCGCAGCAGCTTTTTCTTCGGGTCCTTGCGGCCCACTTCGATGAACTGGAAGTCGTTGTTCAGACGTTCAGCCATTTTTCAAAACCTCTTTACCGCAGTTGCCAGCCTCAGGCTGCAAGCTGCAAGACGATCACTTGAGCACGACAGGCCCCGCGCACGGGGCCGTCACTTGCAGCTGTTGTTACTGCGGGTTGGCACGGGTGCTGGACAGCAGTTGCTTCAGGTTGGCCGCCTTCGGCTTGACCAGCCAGAAGCGCCGCACGTAGTCGTCCAGGTTCTCCGAGAGCTCACGCCCCCACTCACTGCCGGTCTCCTCGACGTACTCGGCAAGGACTCGCGCCAGGTGGCTGCGATAGGCCTCCATCGCTTCACCACTGATTCGCTGGATTTCCACCAGCTCGTGGTTGAGTTTGTCGACGAAGGTGTTGTCCATGTCGAGCACGTAGGCGAAGCCGCCAGTCATGCCAGAACCGAAGTTGTAACCGGTCTTGCCCAACACGCAGACAAAGCCGCCGGTCATGTATTCACAGCAGTGATCGCCAGTGCCCTCGACAATAGCGTGGGCGCCAGAGTTACGCACAGCGAAGCGCTCGCCCGCTGTACCAGCGGCGAACAGCTTGCCACCAGTGGCCCCGTACAGGCAGGTGTTGCCGACGATGGCGCTGTGCTGGGTTTCGAACGGGCTGCCGGCTGGTGGCACGATGGTGATCTTGCCACCGGTCATGCCCTTGCCGACGTAGTCGTTGGCGTCGCCTTCCAGGTGCAGGTTCAGGCCCCCGGCGTTCCACACGCCGAAGCTCTGCCCCGCAGTGCCCTTGAAGCGGAAGGTGATCGGCGCTGCAGCCATGCCCTGGTTGCCATGCAGGCGGGCGATCTCGCCCGACACGCGGGCACCGATGGAGCGGTCGCAGTTGCAGATGTCGAGGCTGAACTCGCCACCGGCCTGGTCACGGATGGCCGGCATGGCCATTTCGACCATTTTTTCGGCCAGCTCGCCCTTGTCGAACGGCGGGTTCTTGTCCACTTCGCAGAACTGCGGCTTGTCCGCCGGGATGTGCGAGCTGCCCAGCAGCGGCGACAGGTCGAGGTACTGCTGGCGCTCGGTGTCGCCTGGCAGTACATCGAGCAGGTCGGTACGCCCGATCAGCTCGCCCAGGCTGCGCACGCCCAGCTTGGCCAGCCATTCACGGGTTTCTTCGGCGACGAAGGTGAAGAAGTTGATCACCATGTCGACGGTGCCGATGTAGTGGTCCTTGCGCAGCTTGTCGTTCTGGGTGGCCACGCCGGTAGCGCAGTTGTTCAGGTGGCAGATGCGCAGGTACTTGCAGCCCAGGGCGATCATCGGTGCAGTACCGAAGCCGAAGCTCTCGGCGCCAAGGATGGCCGCCTTGATCACGTCCAGGCCGGTTTTCAGGCCACCGTCGGTCTGTACCCGGACCTTGCCGCGCAGGTCGTTGCCGCGCAGGGTCTGGTGGGTTTCGGCCAGGCCCAGCTCCCACGGGGCGCCAGCGTACTTGATCGAGGTCAGCGGCGAAGCACCGGTACCACCGTCGTAACCCGAGATGGTGATCAAGTCCGCATAGGCCTTGGCCACACCGGCAGCGATGGTGCCGACCCCGGCTTCGGCCACCAGCTTGACCGACACCAGGGCCTGCGGGTTGACCTGCTTGAGGTCGTAGATCAGCTGGGCCAGGTCTTCGATCGAGTAGATGTCATGGTGCGGTGGTGGCGAAATCAGGGTCACACCCGGCACCGCGTAGCGCAGCTTGGCGATCAGGCCGTTGACCTTGCCGCCTGGCAGCTGGCCGCCTTCGCCGGGCTTGGCGCCCTGGGCAACCTTGATCTGCAGCACCTCGGCGTTGACCAGGTATTCCGGGGTCACGCCAAAGCGACCGGTGGCCACCTGCTTGATCTTCGAGCTCTTGATGGTGCCGTAGCGCGACGGGTCTTCACCGCCCTCACCGGAGTTGGAGCGCGCACCCAGGCGGTTCATGGCCTCGGCCAACGCCTCATGCGCCTCTGGCGACAACGCGCCCAGCGAAATACCAGCGGAGTCGAAGCGCTTGAGAATGGCCTCCAGCGGCTCGATCTGCTCCAGCGGCAGCGGCTGCTCAGCCACTTTCACCTTCAGCAGGTCGCGGATCATCGACACCGGGCGCTGGTCGACCAGCGCGGTGTATTCCTTGAACTTGGCGTAGTCGCCCTGTTGCACCGCAGCCTGCAGGGTGTTGACCACGTCCGGGTTGTAGGCGTGGTATTCGCCACCGTGGACGAACTTCAGCAGGCCGCCTTGCTGGATCGGCTTGCGCGCGCTCCAGGCTTCGGCAGCCAGCAGCTTCTGGTCGCTTTCCAGGTCTTCGAAGCGCGCACCCTTGATGCGGCTGGACACGCCCTTGAAGCTCAGGCCAACCACTTCCTCGGACAGGCCGATGGCTTCGAACAGCTGCGCACCACGGTACGAGGCGATGGTCGAGATGCCCATCTTCGACAGGATCTTCAACAGGCCCTTGGAGATGCCCTTGCGGTAGTACTTGAAGACTTCGTCCAGGTCGCCCAGCACTTCGCCGGTGCGGATCAGGTCGGCCAGCACTTCGTAGGCCAGGTACGGGTACACGGCCGAGGCACCGAAGCCCAGCAGCACGGCGAAGTGGTGCGGGTCACGGGCGGTAGCGGTTTCCACCAGGATGTTGCTGTCGCAGCGCAAGCCCTGTTCGGTCAGGCGGTGGTGCACCGCACCAACGGCCAGCGAGGCATGCACCGGCAGCTTGCCCGGGGCGATGTAGCGGTCGCTCAGCACAAGCTGGGTCTTGCCGCTGCGCACCGCTTCTTCAGCCTGGTCGGCGATATTGCGGATGGCCGCCTCCAGGCCGACGCTCTCTTCATAGTTGAGGTCGATCAGCTGGCGGTCGAAGCCTTCACGCTCCAGGTTCATCAGCGAGCGCCACTTGGCAGGCGAGATGACCGGCGAGCTGA
Organism: Pseudomonas sp. LAM2023; assembly: GCF_016620375.1. Taxonomy (NCBI): domain Bacteria; kingdom Pseudomonadati; phylum Pseudomonadota; class Gammaproteobacteria; order Pseudomonadales; family Pseudomonadaceae; genus Pseudomonas; species Pseudomonas sp. LAM2023. The sequence continues at coordinate 471,166 of NZ_JAENHV010000015.1, forward strand.
GGATCACCCGCGAGGCGTGCTCCGGTGACTCCTGGAAGATATTGCGCTCGGCACCGAGGCAGATTTCCAGGGACATGACGATCGCTTCGCGCAGCGGGTCGATCGGCGGGTTGGTCACCTGGGCGAACTGCTGGCGGAAGAAGTCGTAAGGCGAGCGCACGCGCTGCGACAACACCGCCATCGGCGTGTCGTCACCCATCGAACCGACCGCTTCCTGGCCCTGTTCACCCAGCGGGCGCAGTACCTGGTCACGCTCTTCGAAGGTGACCTGGAACATCTTCATGTATTGCTTGAGCTGGTCAGCGTCGTAGCTGGCCACGCCCTGGTCGTCGGTCAGCGTCGCCTGGATGCGCGTGGCATGCTGACGCAGCCAGCGCTTGTACGGGTGGCGCGACTTCAGGCGGTTGTCGATGGCATCGGTATCGAGGATCTGGCCGGTTTCAGTGTCGACGGCGAAGATCTGCCCCGGGCCGACCCGGCCCTTGGCAATGACGTCCTCTGGCTTGTAGTCCCATACGCCGATTTCCGACGCCAGGGTGATGTAGCCGTTCTTGGTGGTCACCCAGCGCGCCGGGCGCAGGCCGTTGCGATCGAGCAGGCACACCGCGTGGCGGCCTTCGGTCATGACGATACCGGCCGGGCCATCCCACGGCTCCATGTGCATGGAGTTGTATTCGTAGAAGGCGCGCAGGTCGGCGTCCATGGTCTCGACGTTCTGCCAGGCTGGCGGTACCAGCATGCGCACACCACGGAACAGGTCGATGCCACCGGTAACCATCAGCTCGAGCATGTTGTCCATGCTCGATGAGTCGGAACCGACACGGTTGACCAATGGGCCGAGCTCTTCGAGGTCGGGGATCAGGTCATTGGCGAACTTGGTGCGACGGGCCATCGCCCAGTTGCGGTTGCCGGTGATGGTGTTGATCTCGCCGTTGTGGGCGAGGAAGCGGAATGGCTGCGCCAGCGGCCATTTCGGCAGGGTGTTGGTGGAAAAGCGCTGGTGGAACACGCAGATCGCGGTTTGCAGGCGCTTGTCACCCAGGTCCGGGTAGAACGCCGCCAGATCGCGCGGCATCATCAGGCCTTTGTAGATGATGGTCTTGTGCGAGAAGCTGCAGATGTAGTGGTCGACATCGTGGGCGTTGGCCACCGACGAACGGCGACGGGCACTGAACAGCTTGATGGCGAATTCCTGGTCGCTCAGGCCTTCGCCGCCGATGAACACCTGCTCGATCTGTGGCAGGCGCTCCAGGGCCAGGCGGCCGAGTACGCTGGTGTCGATCGGCACCTTGCGCCAGCCAACCAGCTTCAGGCCGGCGGCGAGGATTTCGCGGTCCATGTTGGCACGGGCAGCTTCGGCTTTGACCGGGTCCTGGTTGAAGAACACCATGCCGACGGCATACTGCTTGGGCAGCTCGACGGCGAAGTGCTCCTGGGCCACGGCACGCAGGAACTGATCAGGCTTCTGCATCAGCAGGCCGCAACCGTCACCGGTCTTGCCGTCGGCGTTGATGCCGCCGCGGTGAGTCATGCAAGTCAATGCCTGCATGGCGGTTTGCAGAAGGTGGTGGCTCGGTTCGCCCGTCATGTGGGCGATCAGGCCAAAACCACAGTTGTCCTTGAATTCTTCGGGATGGTACAGACCTGTTTTCATAGACACATTCTCACCAGGTTCACCTCTCAACGGAGGTAAATCTCTTTTTTAACAACCACTTACCATCCACGCCGATCAAACGCCAGCTTTTTGCGGTGGCCATGGAAAACCATTGTTGCACAGCGACAGCGATGCTCACAAATTTTCATGTCTCACCATTGAAAATTTATGTCGCAATTTTGAATGTTTTTACGCCATGTGCCGTGATAGCGGCTTGGCTCGAGTCTGAAGCGTTTCAGCCGTGACTGCAAGGGAGGCTTTTGGCCGGCAGTCTGGGACAGAAAAGCCTGCCGCGCTCGGGCGCAGCAGGCTAGTCGAAGTTCTGTAATCGCTCAGCAACTGGGCAGCGGGGTGTTGCCGCCCGGAAGGTAATCAGCGAGCCGTGGCAAGCTCTTGTTGAACACTGCCGACGGTACGTGGCCAAGGTTTACCAGCCTGGACCTTCGCTGGCAAGTTCTTGATTGCCGCAACTGCAGCATCGCGGCTGGCGAAGTTGCCGTAGGTGACGACGTACAGCGGCTTGCCCTGGAGGTTTTTCTTGAAGTAGCGATAGTCGCCACCCTGGGCCTTGACGAAGGCCTGGGCCGACGCCTCGGAGCTGGTACCGAGGATCTGCACCACGTAGTTGCCCGGTTTTTGCCCGGTGTACCAGCCACTGTTGCCACTGCCACCAGTCACCGGCTTCTCGGCAGGCTTGGCGACCGGCTTGGCCACGGCGACCTGGGTCGGCGCCGGGGCAGGCTTGGCAGGCGCAACCGGCTTGGCAGGCTGGGTTGCAACAGGTTTAGGCGCAGGCGCAACCGGCTGCGACTGCACCGGCTGGGCAGGCGCAACGGCAACAGGCTGGGCAGGTACCGGGGCCGGACCTGCCTGCACGCCTTGTGGTGGCGCGATGGTGGTCACGGTAGGCGGCGGGTTGCCAGGCTGCAGCGCGGTATCACCAGCCGGGCTACCCTCTTCGCCCTCGCCCATGCCTGCGGCCTGGGCCAGCGGCTCGCGCATTACCGGCTGTGACTGGCCAACCAGTGGCAGCGGCATCGGCTGGGACGAGCCCGAGAACTCGATGGCCGGGTTGCCAGCGTTGCCCTGGCCTTCGCCCAGTGGCAACTGGGCCTGGGCGACGGGCGCTTCGGCAGGCGCCTTGTCACCTTTCTTGGGCATCAATACCGCGGCCGCAACGGCGACCACGACCACAGCGGACAGTGCGAGCACGTGTTTTTTAGGCATCTTGAACCCCATGGATGGTCGCTTGGCCGTCGAGCGGCTGGCGATCATGGCTTCGATCAAAGTGTCACGGGCGACCTGGTTGATGTTGCCAGGCCAACCGTCAGAGTTTTCATGGATATCGACGATCTGTTCGCGGGTGAACACCTCGATGCCCCGGCCAGCGCCTTCCAGGCGCTGCTCCAGGTACTCGCGGGTTTCTTCTTCGCTGTAGGGGGCGAGCTCGATGATGTGGAAGCGTTCTTCCTCGATATTCAGCTCATCCAGCCCGGCAATCAGCGAAGGCTCACCGAACAGGAACACATGCGGACGCCCTTCCGGCACGCCAGCGGCCAATTCCAGCAACGCTTGGAGTGCCGACTCGTCGAGTTGTTCCGCATCGTCCACCAGCAAATACACTTCCTGGCCGGTCAGTGCCAGCTGCACCACCTTGGCCAGGATCGCCTGCATTTCAGGCTGCGCCACGTCCAGGCTCTGTGCGACCTGGCCAAGTACGCTGGCGGCGTCACTGGCGCCCCGGGCAGAAACCACGACGCTCTGCACCGCCTGCTTGTTGGTGCTGGCCACCAGGGCCTGGCGCAGCAAGGTCTTGCCGCTGCCCAGCGGGCCGCTGACCACCAGCATCAATTGGCTGTAGCGCGCCAGGTGGTGCAACTGGCCAAGCACGGGCTTGCGCTGGGCCGGAAAGAACTTGAAGCCGGGCACGCGGGGTGCGAACGGATCGTGGCTCAACTGGTAATGGTCGAGAAAGGCCTCATCGGCATGCAAACTGGTCATTGCGCTGTCACAACCTCAAAGCTGGGCCACGATCGCGCGGTAATCCGCCGACAACGTGGCCTGTAGAATCTCTTTCGGATAGTCGTCGGTGACTACGGCCTCGCCCATCTGGCGCAGCAGCACCAGACGCAGACGACCGTCGAGCACCTTTTTGTCGACCGCCATGTGCTCCATGAAATGCGCCGGGGTCATTTCCTGTGGTGGCACCACCGGCAAGCCTGCGTCCTGCAACAGGCGGATTCCGCGATCGCGCTCAGCCTGGTTGATCCAGCCAAGGCGCATGGACATTTCCAGGGCCATCACCGTGCCCGCCGCCACGGCTTCGCCGTGCAGCCACACGCCATAGCCCATGTGGGTCTCGATGGCATGCCCGAAGGTATGCCCCAAATTCAGCGTGGCACGCACGCCCGACTCGCGTTCGTCGGCCCCCACCACCGCGGCCTTGGCCGCGCAGGAGCGGCGAATGGCTTCGGTCAGCGCTGCCGGGTCGAGGGCACGCAGCGCCTGCATATTGTCCTCGAGCCAGGCGAGGAACGGCTTGTCGCAGATCAGGCCGTACTTGATCACTTCGGCCAGGCCGGCGGACAGCTCGCGCGCCGGCAGGGTCTTCAGGGTGGTGGTATCGATCAGTACCGCATTGGGCTGGTAGAAGGCTCCGACCATGTTCTTGCCCAGCGGGTGATTGATACCGGTCTTGCCGCCTACCGAGGAGTCGACTTGGGACAACAGCGTGGTCGGCACCTGGATGAAGTCGACACCGCGCTGGTAGCAGGCGGCGGCGAACCCGGCCATGTCACCGATCACACCGCCACCCAGGGCAACCACGGTAGTGCGGCGATCGTGACGCGCCGCCAGCAAGCTGTCGAAGATCAGTTGCAGGGTTTCCCAGTTCTTGTGGGCTTCGCCATCGGGCAACACCACCGGCAGTACCGAATAGGCACCCAGGGTCTTGCTCAGGCGTTCGAGATACAGGGGCGCGACGGTTTCGTTGGAAACGATGGCTACCTGCCGCCCGGCGATATGCGGTGCCAGCAGCTCGGGCTGGTCCAGCAGGCCTTCGCCAATGTAGATCGGGTAGCTACGCTCGCCCAGGTCGACCTTTAGTGTCTGCATGTATCCCCACAATGTGCTTGGGCGCGGCGCCGTTGGGGCGGCCCACGCGGTAACGTTCAACCTCGCCTCGGCGCTGGTGGCCGAGAATAGTCCCGGGTTAACGGGGCGGCAACTGCTGCAAACGCTCGAGAATATCGATCACCACCATGCGTGGCGGCCGCTCGTCGGTTTCCACCACCAGGTCGGCGATTTCGCGGTACAGCGGGTCGCGCGTCTCCAGCAAGGAGCGCAAGGTTGCCTCGGGATTGGCCGTGCGCAGCAGGGGGCGATTGCGATCGCGCGCGGTGCGGCCAACCTGCTGTTCCACCGAAGCATGCAGGTAGATCACCCGGCCACCGCGGCGCAGCGCCTGGCGGTTGGCTTCGCGCATCACGGCGCCACCGCCGGTGGCCAGCACCACGCCGTCGAGTGCGCACAGCTCGGCGATCATCGCCTGTTCGCGGTCACGGAAACCCGGCTCGCCTTCCTTGTCGAAAATCCACGGGATGTTGGCGCCGCAGCGCAGTTCGATTTCCTTGTCGGAATCCTTGAACAGCAGGCGCAGCTCTTTGGCCAATAGGCGTCCGATGGTGCTTTTACCAGCACCCATGGGCCCCACAAGTATCAAATTTCGCACAGAATCAACGACTCACAGCAATCGCCTGGTCACTCATGATACGCGGAGTCAGGAAGACCAGCAGCTCGGATTTTTTCTCTTGTAATGCATCGCGTCGAAACAGCCGCCCAACATACGGCAGATCGCCGAAAAATGGCACCTTGTCGACCACATTGTTTTGCGAAGTCGAGTACACGCCACCGATCACGATCGTTTCGCCGTCCGTCACGCGCACCTTGGCATTGACCTCGTTCTTGCGAATCGGCGGTACGTCGTTCAAGGCATTGACGTAATCCGGCTCGTCCTTGGTCACCCTGACGGTCATGATCACCTTGTTGTCCGGGGTGATCTGCGGGGTCACCTCCAGCGACAGCGAGGCTTCGCGGAACGCTACCGAGGTGGCGCCGCTCTTGCTGGTTTCCTGGTATGGCACCTCGGTACCCTTGAGGATCCTGGCCGTTTCCTTGTCGGCGGTTACCACCTTGGGCTGCGAGATGATCTCGCCGTTGCCGCTCTTTTCCATGGCGCTGAGCTCAAGGTCGAGCAGCACGCCCCCACGCAACAGGCCCAGGCCGATGCTGCTGCCGGCACGCTCCAGGCCAAGGTCGACGAACAGGTCCTTGCCCGGCTGCGGGTCCTCCAGGTACAGCGGCCCACCCCAGCGCACCCCCAGGCTCTTCTGGTAATCGACGTTGGCCTCGACGATACGCGCCTCGATCACCACCTGACGCACCGGCACGTCCAGCTGCGCCACCAGTTGCCGCAACTCGGCAAGACGCTCGGCAGGCTGGTGCAGCACCAGTGTATTGGTGCGCTCATCGACACTCAGGCTGCCCCGCCCGGCAAGGATGCCGTCATCCGCCAGGCTTGCCATGAGCAACTCCGCCAGTTCGGCAGCCTTGGCATGGTGGATGGGCAGCAACTCCCGGCGCAGCGGTTGCAACTGCGCCTCCAGCGCCTGCTCCACACGGGTATCGAACGACTGCGTGGCCAGCTCGGTGGCAGGCGCCACCAGCAGCACATTGCCTTCCTGGCGCCGGGCCAGGCCCTTGCTGCGCAGTACCAGGTCAAGCGCCTGGTCCCACGGCACATCCTGCAAACGCAAGGTGACGTTGCCCTGTACGGCATCGCTGGCTACCAAGTTCACGCCGGCATAATCTGCCAGCACCTGCAACACGGCGCGCACCTCCACATCCTGGAAATTCAGCGACAGCGGTTCACCCTGATACGGCGTTGCCGACGCCAGTGGAATGGACAGCAGGGCTGCCAACACCAACTTCATCAATCGTTTCATCCTGGTCCGGGGCCTCCTTGCCCAGGCGGGTTGCGAGAGTCAGGAGCGCCGTGCGTTCGTGCCAGCTTCCTGCCATGAACACCCGCTCACGTATTTCGACCTGACGCTGGTCGATTTGCGTCACTACCCCCTGGTCACGCCCCAGCCGATCGCCCGGGCGCACCCGATAGAGCCTGCCAGCCACCCTCAGCAGTGCTTCGTGCGCAGCTCCGCGCGACAGGCTGCCGACCATTTCCACCTGCGCCAGCGGCACGCTGCCCAGCCCGGCGCTCGGTAGCTGCGACGCCCCGGAGGCAAACGGATCGATTGCCGGCACTACCGTCGCGGCCCTGGCCGGCATCTGCGCCAGCACAGCAGGTGCCGTTGTGGGCGCCAGCGCCTGATAGGTATCAAGCCGCAACTGCAGGCGCAGCAGGCCAGGCTGGCCATCGGCCGCCGCGAGCCGCAGAACACCGCGGCGCAACACGCGCGCTTGGCCGAACCAGTCGTCCAGCCACTGGCGCAAGGCTGCGTAGCGCCCCACCATCTGTAGCTCCAGCGGTACCTTGCGAAAGCCAGCCTGTTGTTCCTCCTCATGTACAACGACCCGCTCGATGAGCAAGCCGTGCGCATGACCCAACGCTGCCAGGCGCTCGAGCAGATCACTCATGCCCTCGCCAGCCGCCAGTTGCCAGTGCGCCTCCTGCAAACGCCGTTCGGCAACCGCCACGGAAGCCTGCAGCTGCTCCAGTTCGGCCAGGTGCGCGGCGCTGGCTGCTTGCTGTTCCGCCAGCTCGACGTGCCGGGCATCCTCCTGCGCCTGCTGTTGCAGCACTGCCGGCAGACGAATCGCGCAGCCAAGGCCAAATACCGCCACTGCCACCAGCCCTGGCGCCAGCAGCCGGAAGCGGCGGACGCGGCTGACCATCGCCAGCCAGGCCAGCACCTGCGCTGGCTTCATGACCAGAACGCCGAAACACGGGCGCTGAGCACAAACTCATCGCCGCCCGGCAAGCTTTCGATGCGCTTGAGCTCCAGCCCGAGCAATGCCCCCGAGCGGTCCAGGTCGCGCATGAATTGCGCGACCACGGCACCTGAGGTGGCCAACCCGGTCATTTGCAGGCGGCCGTTTTCAAGGCTGAGATCGAGCAACCGGATACCTTGCGGCAACGCCCCCTCAAGGTCCGCGAACACGCCGGCCAACACATCCTGGTGGGCACGCAGGCTCTCCAGCGTCATCGCCCGGGCGAGCAGGGTTTCATGCAGTTCACGCACATCGGCCAGCGGTTGCAGTTGCTCGCGTAGCGCTGCAAGGGCTGCCTGACGCAGGTCGTGGGCCAACGCTTGCTGCTGGCCGCGCTGACGGGCCAGCTGGTCGACCAGCATCACTGCACACAAGGCCAGCACTGCTCCAGCGACCAATTGTCGGCGCAGGCGCCGGAGCCCGGCCTGGCGCTGCCGTTCCCGCCAGGGCAGCAGGTTCAGGCGCATCATGACTGCACCCCACCGAGGGCCAGGGCGCAAGCCAGCAACATCGAGCCATCGACCTGCCCAAGGCCGGCCAAGCCAGGCAGAAGCCGGCAGGGCACGTGCAATCGGGCACTCAGGCTTTGCAGCCAGCCCGGGTCGATGGGTGAGCTGCTGGCAACCCACAGGCATGCCGGCCGCGGCCCATCGGCAAGCAGCGCCTGCAGGCACCCGGGCAACTGCTCCTTCATGCCCGCCTCAGCCACTTGCAGATCCCGACGTTGCTGCAGTCGCCCCGGCTGCCAGTCATAAAGCGTTGTGCCATGCACATCGATACGCAGCAGTGCCGCTCCCTCAAGGCTGCCCTGTGGCAACAGCCGGCACAGGGCAATGCTGTCGACCTCCACAGCCTCCAGCTGCAACCCGGCTTCCTCGACCATGGCGTCAAGGGGCGCCATCGCGCTTTGCCGGCACGCCGCCACCATCACTTCGACACAACCAGGCTGAGCGCGGGAGCCACCCATTACCTGAAAGTCCAGGGCCAGGTCTTCCAGCGGAAATGGAAACAGCCGCTCTGCGTCCGCCAGCAGCTGCGCCTCCATGTCCGCCTCGTCCTGGCCCTGCGGGAGCTGGCACAGCTTGCAAATCACCAGGTTGGCGGGCAATGCCAGCGCTACCCGGCGCTGCCCCAGGCCGCTGCGACGACAGGCGCGGCGCAAGGCAGCCACCACGGCTGCCGGCTCTGCCAGCCAATCCTGGCCGACCGGCGATTCGAACGGCTCCTGTGCCGAGACATGCACCCGGTAGCGCCGGTTGCGCCGTTGCAGTTGCACGATCCGAACGGTATCAGGGGCTATTTCCACCCCCACGAGTGAACCCGCATCCTTGCCGAAGCGTCCTAGCATGGTGGCTTCCTTGTCGTCTGTCGCAACGATCCGTCGCAACCCCGCGCCAACACCGGGCCGCGCCTGCGCATCGAGGCGACGGGCAGCCTGACCGGTAACCCGGAGAGGCTAAAAAATGCTTATAATGCCCAGCGTTTTTTGGTCCGCCGGACCTGCGTGCAATCCACTCCCAACCTGGACACCGAAAAGCCTTGATACGCCTGCTGAAGTTCTTCTGGTGGTCTTCCGTCGCAGTCATCTGCGCGCTCGTACTCGGTGTGAGCGGTGCGTTTCTGTATCTTAGCCCCAGCCTGCCCTCGGTCGAATCGCTCAGAAGCATCCAGTTGCAGATCCCCCTCAGGGTGTATAGCAGCGATGGCAAGTTGATTGCCGAGTTCGGCGAAATGCGCCGCTCGCCGATCCGCTTCGCGGAAATTCCCCCACAGTTCATCCAGGCGCTTCTGTCAGCCGAGGACGACAATTTCCTCAATCACTACGGTGTCGACCCCAGCAGCCTGATGCGCGCCGCGACCCAGTTGGTGAAAACCGGGCATATCCAGACCGGCGGCAGCACCATCACCATGCAGGTGGCGAAGAACTTCTTCCTCACCAGCGAGCGCAGCTTCTCGCGCAAGACCAACGAGATCCTGCTGGCCTTGCAGATCGAGCGAGAGCTGACCAAGGACGAGATCCTCGAGCTGTACGTGAACAAGATCTACCTGGGCAACCGTGCCTACGGCATCGACGCCGCTGCGCAGGTGTACTACGGCAAGTCGATCCGCGATGTGAGCCTGGCGCAGATGGCGATGATCGCCGGCCTGCCCAAGGCCCCGTCGCGCTTCAACCCGCTGGCCAACCCGGTGCGCGCCAAGGAGCGCCGCGACTGGATCCTCGGCCGCATGTACAAGCTCGGCAAGATTGACGAGGCCAGCTACCAGGCTGCCCTGGCCGAGCCGCTCAACGCCAGCTACCACGTGCCCGCGCCAGAAGTTAATGCACCCTATATCGCCGAAATGGCCCGCGCCGAAATGGTCGGCCGTTATGGCAGCGACGCCTACACCGAAGGCTTCCGCGTCACCACCACGGTGCCCAGCGACATGCAGGAAATGGCCAACAAGGCCATCCTCAACGGCCTGTCCGAATATGACGAGCGCCACGGCTACCGCGGGCCGGAAGCACGCTTCCCCGGCCGCACCCAGGCGGCCTGGCTGCAGGAACTGGGCAAACAGCGCATGCTGGGCGGCCTGGAGCCGGCCATCGTCACCCAGGTCGAGAAGGCCGGCCTCAAGGTGCTGACCCGTAGCGGCCAGGAAGAACTGGTGGCCTGGGATACCATGAAATGGGCCCGCCCGTTCATCAACAGCAACGCCCAGGGCCGTGCGCCGCAGTCACCGGCGGATGTCGCCCAGGTCGGCGACCTGGTACGCGTCCAGCGCCTGGAGGACGGCAAGCTCAAATTCAGCCAGGTGCCTGGCGCACAGAGCGCGCTGGTTACCCTCGACCCTTACAGCGGCGCCATCCGTGCGCTGGTTGGCGGCTTCTCGTTCGAGCAGAGCAACTACAACCGTGCCATGCAGGCCAAGCGCCAGCCGGGCTCGAGCTTCAAGCCGTTCATCTACAGTGCTGCCCTGGATAGCGGTTATACCGCTTCCAGCCTGGTCAACGATGCGCCGATCGTGTTCGTCGATGAGTACCTGGACAAGGTCTGGCGACCGAAGAACGACACCAACACCTTCCTCGGCCCCATCCGCATGCGCGAGGCCCTGTACAAGTCGCGCAACCTGGTGTCGATCCGCCTGCTGCAGGCCATGGGCGTGGACCGCACCATCGACTACATTGCCAAGTTCGGCTTCAACAAGCAGGACCTGCCGCGCAACCTGTCGCTGGCGCTGGGCACCGCTACGCTGACCCCGATGGAAATCGCCACTGGCTGGAGCACCTTTGCCAACGGCGGCTACAAGGTAACCCCGTACCTGATCGAGCGCATCGAGAGCCGCAGCGGCGAAACCCTGTTCACCGCCAACCCGCCGCGCGTACCGCAGGGTGCCGAGGACCATGCTGGCCTGGCAGCAGCCGAACAGCCGATCAGCACCGCCGCCATGCCGGGCGAGGCCCCACCTGCCTTCAGCCAGGTAGCCTCTGCACCGCAGGCGCCAGCCGTGGCCGAACAGATCATCGACGGGCGGACCACCTACATCCTCACCAGCATGCTGCAGGACGTGATCAAGCGTGGCACCGGCCGCCGGGCGCTGGCCCTGGGCCGCACCGACCTGGCCGGCAAGACCGGTACCACCAACGAGTCCAAGGACGCCTGGTTCTCCGGCTACAACGCCGACTACGTGACCACCGTGTGGGTCGGTTTCGACCAGCCTGAGACCCTTGGCCGCCGCGAGTATGGTGGCACCGTGGCGCTACCGATCTGGATGAGCTTCATGGGTGCGGCACTCAAGGACAAGCCTGAGCATGCGCCTGCCGAGCCGGAAGGCATCCTCAGCCTGCGCGTCGACCCGGTCAGCGGTCGCGCTGCCTCGCCCAGCACGCCAAACGCCTACTTCGAGCTGTTCAAGGCCGAGGATTCGCCGCCTTCGGTGGACGAACTGGGCACCGGAGCGGCGCCGGGCAGCCCGCTGCCGGCGGATGAAGCGGCGCCGATGGATCTGTTCTAAAGGCAGGTGCCTGTCTCAGGTTTTGAGTGGGCGCGTAAATCGAGCGCCGCCCGCGCGGCGCATCGCGAGCTACGGACATGTCGCGACGAACACCTTGCAGCCCTGACGCATTTCCATGGCACAACAAAAAGCCCCGGCTCATGCGAGCCGGGGCTTTTTTGTGTCGCTCAGCTGCAATCAGCCGTTGAACACATCATCCACGCTGGTCAGCGGGTAGTGCTTCGGATACGGCAGGGTCGCTACGCCGGATTCGATGGCAGCCTTGGCCACGGCGTCGGAAACGACGGTGATCAGGCGGGCGTCCAGCGGCTTCGGAATGATGTACTCGCGGCCGAACTCCAGGCCTTCGACGCCGTAGGCTTCGCAGACTTCCTTCGGCACTGGCAGCTTGGCCAGGTCCTTCAGGGCGATGGCGGCAGCGATCTTCATTTCTTCGTTGATGCGCTTGGCGCGGACGTCCAGGGCACCACGGAAGATGAACGGGAAGCCCAGTACGTTGTTGACCTGGTTCGGGTAGTCGGAGCGACCGGTAGCCATGATCACGTCGCTGCGGGTGGCGTGAGCCAGCTCTGGCGAGATTTCCGGGTCCGGGTTCGAGCAGGCGAACACGATCGGGTTGGCGGCCATCGACTTCAGGCCTTCGGCGCTCAGCAGGTTCGGGCCCGACAGGCCTACGAACACGTCGGCACCGTTGAGGGCGTCAGCCAGGGTGCGCTTGTCGGTCGCGTGGGCGAACTGCGCCTTGTACTGGTTCAGGTCGTCGCGGCCAGCGTGGATCACGCCGCTGCGGTCGATCATGTAGATGTTCTCGACCTTGGCGCCCATGCTCACCAGCAGCTTCATGCAGGAGATGGCGGCAGCGCCAGCACCCAGGCAGACGATCTTGGCGTCTTCCAGCTTCTTGCCGGCGATTTCCAAGGCGTTGATCATGCCGGCTGCGGTGACGATGGCGGTACCGTGCTGGTCATCGTGGAATACCGGGATGTCGCACTGTTCGATCAGGGTGCGCTCGATTTCAAAGCACTCAGGCGCCTTGATGTCTTCGAGGTTGATGCCACCGAAGGTGATCGAGATACGGCGAACGGTGTCGATGAACGCCTGCGGGCTCTCCGATTCCACTTCGATGTCGAACACGTCGATACCGGCGAAACGCTTGAACAGTACACCCTTGCCTTCCATGACCGGCTTGGAGGCCAGCGGGCCGAGGTCGCCCAGACCGAGGATGGCAGTACCATCGGAAATCACCGCAACCAGGTTGCCCTTGCCGGTGTATTTGTAAGCCAGCTCTGGATCACGGCCGATTTCACGCACCGGCTCTGCAACACCTGGGCTGTAGGCCAGGGCGAGGTCACGGGCGGTGGCAGTGGGCTTGGAAAGTTCGACGCTCAGTTTCCCCGGACGAGGTTGGGCGTGATATTCGAGAGCGGCGGTTTTCAGGTCTGACATGGTGGGCATTCCGCTGTTTACTGTTCTGACGGACCGCCGAGGATACGCAAAGAGCCGGGGAGCCACAAGACTGGCCGGTCACTTGTGTCAAGGCCTTTAGCCTACGACTTTACGCTATAACCCACGGGGCATACGGCTCACAGTGTGTACAATCCAATAGCGAAATGTCTACAACTTTTAGCCTGAAATACGTTCCAACATGCTTGGATCGGTCAATGGCAACACCCAGCGCCGCTGCCCTGGCTTGAGGCCGCCCTTGCGGGAACGATCCAGCACCCAGCCGCGCGCTTCGACCTGGCGTCCCTTGAGGTTATCGAAGAAGCTGGCGGGGAAGTTGCGTTGCAGACGAGCGGGAACCTGCAGCACCACGGCATCGTCCAGGTTCAGCCAAACTCCGCCACGGTTGCGCTGCACAGCCTGGATACGGCCAGCGACAACGGCGAAACCGGACTGCCGCAGCTCTTCGGCACGTAGCACTGGCGAGCGTCGCCACAAGCCGGCGCCAGCCTTGCGCGCCGCCTGCTCGGCCAGCTGGTGGCAAGCGCTAAGGCGCACATTAGGGGCAACCGCCACCCGATAGCCCAAACCCTCGCCGAGCAATTGTGCTTCCAGATTGTCGCCATTGCTGGCGTAGATATGCGCCAAGGTTCGGCCGTATTTGTCTTTGCTGTCGATGCCCGGCACCAAGCCGACACGCCCGTCACTGGCCTTGACCAATGCCTGCAGGCGTCGCTTGGCGGCCTCCGCATAGGGTTCGCTGCTACGCCCGTTACGGCCGATTTCCGGGGCATTGATGCCTATCAGCCGCACGCTGCGGCCATCGACCAGACGCAAGGTATCGCCATCTACCACCTGGCGCACCGCCACCTGCTGCGGCCTGTCCGGCAGCGGGCAGAACGCCTGGGCCGGCAGGTGCCAGATGAGGCCCATAAAAAAAGCGCCCACAAGGGGCGCCTTTTTTTGCAGCAATGCGAAACCCGAGGGGCTCGCCATGCGCATGATTACTTCTTGGTACCGAACATACCGAAGCGATCGGCGAACTTCTGTACGCGACCACCGGTGTCCAGGACTTTCTGCTTACCGGTGTAGAACGGGTGGCACAGGTTGCAAACGTCGATCGCCAGGGTGCTGCCCAGGGTCGAACGAGTTTCGAACTTGTTGCCGCAGCTGCAGGTGACTGCAACTACTTCGTAGTTCGGATGAATATCTGCTTTCATGGTCACTTCCTCGAGCTGCGTGCCGCCACCCAACACCAATTGTTGAATACCGCACGTAATTAGGCGGCGAATAATACCAGAGCGTCGCGCCAGTGCAAGTTGTCGCTTGCACCGACCGTCGTCTGCTAGGCTCGCCAGTTCTTGAAACGCCCTCCGAGACTTTCCGCGTGTCCGACGTCATCCTGCGCCTTGCCCTGCCCTCCCCGCTGCGTCGCCTGTTCGACTACAAGGCACCGGCGAGCATGGCGCGCCAGGCCCTGACCCCGGGCATGCGTATCCGCGTGCCGTTCGGCCGCCGCGAAATGATCGGCGTGCTGGTGGAGGTCTGCGAGCACAGCGAAGTGCCGGCAGACAAGCTGAAAGCGGCCAGCGCCCTGCTCGACCCGCTGTCCCCGATCCCGCCGTCGCTGTTCAAGCTGTGCCTGTGGACTGCCCAGTACTACCAGCACAGCCTGGGCGATACCCTGAGCTGGGCCCTGCCAACGCTGCTGCGTCAGGGCGAACCCGCCGAGATGCGCCAGGAGCGCTTCTGGCACGTCGCCCCCGGCGCCCGCCTGGAAGACCCGCGCATCGCCCGTGCCCCACGCCAGCGCGACGCGCTCAAGACCCTGGCCCAGCACCCGCATGGCGTGGCCCACAGCCTGTTGGCCAAACTCAACCTGAACAAGGACAGCCTCGACCTGTTGCTGGCCAAGGAGCTGGTGCAGATCGAGGTGCGCCGCCACCTGCCGGCGCTGCGCCACCAGCACTGGCTGGCACAACCCGAACTACCGCTCAACGACGAGCAACGCGAAGCCTTTGACGCCGTGCGCGAAGGCTTCGGCGGCTTCGCGGCGTTCCTGCTGGCTGGCGTGACCGGCAGCGGCAAGACCGAGGTCTACCTGCAACTGATCCGGGAAACCCTGGAAGCCGGCAAGCAGGCACTGGTGCTGATCCCGGAGATCAACCTCGGCCCGCAAACCCTGGCGCGTTTCGAACAACGCTTCAACGCCCGCATCGCCCTGCTGCATTCGGCGGTGAACGACCGCGAGCGCCTGGACGCCTGGCTGGCGGCACGCGACGGTGAAGCGGACATCATCATCGGTACCCGCTCGGCGTTGTTCACGCCGATGAAAAACCCCGGCCTGATCATCATCGACGAAGAACATGACGGCTCCTATAAACAGCAGGAAGGCCTGCGCTACCATGCCCGCGACCTGGCACTGGTGCGCGCCCACCAGGAGAACATCCCGATCCTGCTCGGCTCGGCCACGCCGTCGCTGGAAACCCTGCACAACGCCCTCAACGGCCGCTACCGCCTGTTGCGCATGAACCAGCGCGCCGGCGGTGCACGGCCACCGCGCATGCTACGCCTGGACGTGAAGAGCCTGCCGCTGGACAGTGGCATCAGCGGCCCGTTGCAGCAGGCCATCCGGCAGACACTGGAGGCCGGCCAGCAAGTGCTGGTGTTCCTCAACCGCCGCGGCTTCGCCCCGACCTTGCTGTGCCACGACTGCGGCTGGCTGTCGGAATGCCCGCGCTGCGACGCGCGCATGACCGTGCACCAGCGCTCCGGCGTGCTGCGCTGCCACCATTGCGGTTATGACGAACGCCTGCCGCAGCAGTGCCCACAATGCAACCACGTCGACCTGCGCCCGGTTGGCGCCGGCACCGAACGGGCCGAAGAGCGCCTGAAGGTGTTGTTCCCGGATTACCCGATCCTGCGCGTGGACCGCGACAGCACGGCGCGCAAGGACGCCATGCACAACCTGTTCAGCACCATCCAGCGTGGTCAGCCGAGCATCCTTGTTGGCACCCAGATGCTCGCCAAGGGCCATCACTTCCCGCGGGTGACCCTGGTCGCAATCCTCGACGCCGATGGTGGGCTGTTCTCCGGTGATTTCCGCGCCAGCGAGCGCATGGCACAACTGATCGTGCAGGTGGCCGGGCGTGCCGGGCGCGCCGAAGAGCCTGGCAAGGTGATCATCCAGACCCACCTGGCCGACCATCCCCTGCTGGTACAACTGACCGAACAGGGCTACTTCGCGTTTGCCGAACAAGCCTTGCAGGAGCGCCGCGCCGCAGGGTTGCCACCTTACTCGCACCTGGCACTGCTGCGCGCCGAAGCGCACCGCCCCGGGCAGGCCGAAGGCTTCCTTGACGAGGCCTGCGCCGCAGCCGAGCGCCTGGTAGCCGAGCAACGCCTGGCGGGCATCGAGCTGCTGGGGCCGGTGCCGGCGCCCATGGAACGGCGGGCCGGGCGCTTCCGCGCGCAACTGTTGATACAGGCCAATACCCGCGCGCCTTTGCATCGACTGATCAGTGCCTGGTTGCTAGTGTTGGAGCAGATGCCGAGCGGGCGCCAGGTGCGCTGGTCGCTGGATGTCGACCCGGTAGACCTTTACTGATACCGGGGCTGCCTTGCAGCCCATGGCGACACCAGGCCGCTCCTGCAGCGGGATCGCGTCCCCCTGTGGGAGAGCGGCCCTGTGTCGCGATGGGCCGCAAAGCGGACCCAAAGGTTGGCAACCCGCTCCCAGCCACGGATAATGTCCAGTTTTTCCACCTGCGCATCCAAGCGCTCCACCGCGCTTGCGGTCGAAAAGAGATCCCCATGAAAGACACCATTCGCCAGCTGATCCAGCAAGCCCTCACCCAACTCGTCACCGACGGTGTGCTGCCTGAAGGGCTGTCGCCGGCGATTCAGGTGGAAAACGCCCGGGACAAGACCCACGGCGACTTCGCCAGCAACATCGCCATGATGCTGGCCAAGCCGGCCGGCATGAAACCACGCGACCTGGCGGAAAAACTCATCGACGCCCTGCCCGTCAGCGCCGACATCAGCAAGGTCGAGATCGCCGGCCCCGGCTTCCTCAACTTCTTCCAGAACACCGCCGCCCTGGCCAACCGCCTGGATGCCGCATTGGCCGACGCCCACCTGGGCGCACGCAAGGCTGGCCCTGCGCAGAAGGTGGTGATCGACATGTCGGCCCCCAACCTGGCCAAGGAAATGCACGTCGGCCACCTGCGTTCGACCATCATCGGTGACAGCGTGGCGCGCGTGCTGGAATTCCTCGGCGACGAGGTGATCCGGCAGAACCACGTGGGCGACTGGGGTACCCAGTTCGGCATGCTGCTGGCCTACCTGGAAGAAAACCCGATCACCAGCGACGAGCTGTCCGACCTGGAAAACTTCTACCGCGCCGCCAAGAAGCGCTTCGACGAGTCCGAAGAGTTCGCTACCCGGGCGCGCGGCCTGGTGGTCAAGCTGCAGGCTGGCGACCCGGACTGCATGGCGTTGTGGACACGCTTCAAGGACATCTCGCTGTCGCATTGCCAGAAGACCTACGAGCTGCTCAACGTCAAGCTGACCATGGCCGACGTGATGGGCGAGAGCGCCTACAACGCCGACCTGGCCAACGTGGTAGCCGACCTCAAGGCCAAGGGCCTGCTGGTCGAAGACCAGGGCGCCCAGTGCGTATTCCTCGAGGAGTTCAAGAACAGCGAAGGCGAGCCGCTGCCAGTGATCGTGCAGAAGGCCGACGGCGGCTACCTGTACGCCACCACCGACCTGGCCGCCGTGCGCTACCGCAGCAACGTGCTCAAGGCTGACCGCGCCCTGTATTTCGTCGACCAGCGCCAGGCGCTGCACTTCAACCAGGTGTTCGAAGTCGCACGCCGCGCAGGCTTCGTCGGCCACCCGATGCAGATGGAACACATGGGCTTCGGCACCATGAACGGCGCCGACGGCCGCCCGTTCAAGACCCGTGACGGCGGCACCGTGAAGCTGATCGACCTGCTCACCGAGGCCAAGGAGCGCGCCTATGCCCTGGTCAAGGAAAAGAACCCGAGCCTGGCCGACGAAGAACTGCGCCGCATCGGCGAAGTGGTGGGCATCGGCGCGGTGAAGTACGCCGACCTGTCCAAGCACCGCACCAGCGACTACAGCTTCAACTTCGAGCTGATGCTCAACTTCGAAGGCAACACCGCGCCTTACCTGCTGTACGCCTACACCCGCGTGGCCGGCGTGTTCCGCAAGCTGGGCAAGGCCTTTGACCAGGTCGAAGGCAACATCGTGCTGCAGGCCCCGCACGAACAGGACCTGGCCGCGCGCCTGGCGCAGTTTGGCGAAATTCTCAACAACGTGGCCGACAAGGGCACGCCGCACGTACTGTGCAGCTACCTGTACGACCTGGCCGGGCTGTTCTCCAGCTTCTACGAGAACTGCCCGATCCTCGCCGCCGAAACTGCAGAACAGCAGCAGAGCCGTCTGCGTCTGGCGGCCCTGACTGGCCGCACCCTCAAGCAAGGTCTGGAACTGCTCGGCCTGGAAACCCTGGAGCGCATGTAAGTTGGCTGCCAAGAAAAAACCTGCCCCAAAACGCGGCGCCAGCCGTCAGACGGCGCCGGCCAAGCAGCCGATTCCCGGTTGGGTATGGCTGGCGGTCGGCCTGACTGTAGGCGCGTTCATCGTGTTCCTGATGAAGCTCGAGCCTGGTGGCGATGACATCAAGCGGGCCAAGCCCGAGCAGCAGAAGCCGGAAAAAGTGGCCGAAGCCGGCAAGACGACACAAGCCGCATCGCAGCAGCCGGTGAAGCCGAAGTATGACTTCTATACCCTGCTGCCGGAGACCGAGGTGATCGTGCCGCCGGAAGCCGTGCCCGAGAAAACACCGCCCGTCCCGGCCCAACCGGTGACACCGGTGACCCCTGCCGAAGCGGCAAAGATCGACACGGCGCGGGCCCAGGCGGCGCTGATGGGCCAGACCCCGCCGCCGGCGCCACCGGTGATCAAGCCAGCGGCGACCACGCAGTTCTTCCTCCAGGCTGGCTCGTTCCGCAAGCAGGCTGACGCCGACAAGGTGCGCGCGCAGATCATCCTGCTGGGCCAGGCGGTAAAGGTGGAGTCGGGCACGGTCAAGGACGAAACCTGGTACCGCGTCATGGTCGGCCCGTTCAGCAACCGCGAGCAGCTGACCGGGGCGCAGAAGCAGCTGGCCGGGGCTGGTTTCAGCAACCTGCTGCTGCAACAGCGGCAAACCCGCCAGTAGCCTGTGAGCGGGGGCGCTGTGCGCCCCTGTCGCGACGCAAGGCCGCTCCTACAGAGACCGCGACAACCCCAGAGGGCTTATCCGATCTTTGTAGGAGCGGCCTTGTGTCGCGATGGGCTGCAAAGCAGCCCCAGGGCCCTCAAGCCCGTACCGCATTGCGCTCGGACACCTGGCTGTTCAACGTCCAGAAGTCGTACAGCACTCCCACCAGGCACAGCCCGCCTGTGAAGAAGTAGATGATCGCGGTCACCCACTTGCCCTGGTACAACCGGTGCAGGCCGAACACCCCGAGGAAGGTCAGCAGGATCCAGGCGATGTTGTAGTCGATGCGCCCGGACTGGAACCTCAAGTCGGCCTCACGGTCCATGGACGGGATCAGGAACAGGTCGATCAACCAGCCGATGCCCAGCAGGCCCAGGGTCAGGAACCAGATGGTGCCGGTGACGGGCTTGCCGTAGTAAAAGCGATGCGACCCGGTGAAGCCGAAAATCCACAACAGGTAGCCAATGGTCTTGCTGTGGGTATCGTGAAACGGCGCTCCCTGATAACTGTTCATGCATAGCTCCCGCGGGTTATCCGAAAATTTTCTAAAAAAAAATGTGACTTTCTCGTCGCAGGCCGACGTACGGCACCCGGACAATCGACCAACGGATCAAAGATTGATCAAAAAGCTGTTATAAAGTTGCGCGCCCAACACACAACTATTCATAAGAGCTTCATCTATGCCGCCTTTACTCAAGACATGGCTGACCCTCTGCCTATTATTGCCCCTGGCCGCCCACGCCACCAATCGTGAGCAACGTCTTCCCAATGGTTTCACCGGCTACACCAGCAATGCCTCGGTGAGACACGCACCGGTCAAGCAGACCACGCTGCGCAGCCGCCCGAGCAATGCCGCCAGCAGCCGCAGCAGCGGCCCAACCATTGCCATGTCACCGAAGCAGAGCAGTGATGTGCTCAGCCGTGCGGTGAATGTGCTCGGCACCCCTTACGTCTGGGGCGGCAGCAGCCCGAAGAAAGGCTTCGACTGCAGCGGGCTGGTCAAGTACGCCTTCAACGATGTCGCCGACGTCGACCTGCCGCGCACCTCCAACGCCATGGCCCAAGGCCACGGGGTCAAGGTGGCCAAGGGCGACCTCAAACCGGGCGACCTGATCTTCTTCAATATCAAGAGCCGTCGGGTCAATCACGTTGCCATCTACCTGGGCAATGACCGCTTCATCCATGCCCCGCGTCGTGGCAAGCGGGTGAGCATCGACACCCTGAGCAAGCCTTACTGGCAGCAGCATTACGTAGTAGCCAAGCGAGTGTTGCCAAAAGAACAGCAGCAACTGAACCTGGCCAAGCGCTGATCTGATCGGCGCTCTCCTGTATCGGCCTCTTCGCGGGCACGCCCGCTCCCACAGGTACCGCGTCGCTCTCGCGGGCAGCGCCATACCTGTGGGAGCGGGCGTGCCCGCGAAGGGGCCGGTACAGCCACTACAAGTCCTCAATCAGCCCTCGCTCCCTCAGTCCTCGCATCGCCCCCTCCATCGTCCGCATCCCGTCCGCACCACCCGCCTGCATCACCGAACACAACTGCGCCATACGCCCTTCCCGAATCAGGTTACGCACCGCTGGCGTAACCACCAGCACCTCACGCGCCGCAACCCGCCCTCCCCCCGCACGCCTGACCAATATTTGCGCCACCACCAGGCGCAACGACTCGGCCAGCATCGCCCGCACCAGCGGCTTCTCTTCGGCCGCAAACACCTCCACCAACCGGTCAACGCTGTTCACCGCCGAACGCGTATGCACGGTCGCCAGCACCAGGTGCCCGGTCTCCGCCGCGCGCAAGGCCAGGCGAATGGTTTCCAGGTCGCGCAGCTCCCCGATCATGATCACATCCGGGTCCTGACGCAGGGCACTGCGCAGCCCTTGGGCAAACCCGCCGCAATGGCGGCCGATCTCTCGCTGGTTGACCAGGCTGCGCTGGCTATTGTGGATAACTTCGACAGGGTCTTCGAGGGTGATGATGTGCAGTGCCCGCTCACGGTTCAGCTGGTCGAGCAGCGCCGCCAGGGTGCTGGACTTGCCGCTGCCGGTCGGCCCACCCACCAGGATCAAGCCATCACTGCACTGCGCAACAGCTTGAAACACATCCCTCAGCTCGAGTTCATCGAGCGTGGCGATGCGCCCCGGGATCAGGCGGAAGGTGGCCGCAGGGCCATGCAACTGGCGAAACAGGTTCAGCCGAAAGCGCCCCAGTGCCGGCAACTCCAGCGCCAGGTCCAGCTCATCTCCCTGGGTCCACTGTCGGCGCCGGGCTTCATCCAGCATGGGTGCCATGCCCTCGATCAAGACGTCCGGGCTCAAGGTCGGCAGAGCCACGCGCTGCAACTCCCCATCCAGGCGCAGCATCGGTGTCTGGCCCGCCGCCAGGTGCAGGTCGGAAGCCCCCGC
This sequence comes from Pseudomonas sp. LAM2023, assembly GCF_016620375.1. Lineage (NCBI taxonomy): Bacteria > Pseudomonadati > Pseudomonadota > Gammaproteobacteria > Pseudomonadales > Pseudomonadaceae > Pseudomonas > Pseudomonas sp. LAM2023. The sequence goes on from NZ_JAENHV010000015.1 coordinate 492,954, forward strand.
ATCCACGGCCAGGGCCAACAGGTCGGTCACATCCATGAGACTCCCCAAAGGCCTGCAAGTAGGTAGAATGCCGCAAACCCTAAAACGCCGGCATCAGTCCATGTCCACCCTAGCAGACAACCTTTCCGCTATTTCCGCCCGTATCGCCAGCGCTGCCCAGGCTGCCGGGCGTGATCCGGCCAGCGTCCAGTTGCTGGCCGTGAGCAAGACCAAGCCAGCCAGCGCCATCCGCGAAATCCACGCCGCAGGCGTGCGTGATATCGGTGAAAATTACCTACAAGAAGCGCTGGCAAAGCAGCAGGCACTCAGCGACTTGCCCTTGATCTGGCACTTCATCGGCCCCATTCAGTCGAACAAGACCAAAGCCATCGCCGAACATTTCGACTGGGTACATTCCGTGGACCGCCTGAAGATCGCCCAACGCCTGTCGGAACAGCGTCCTGCCGGGCTGGCGCCGCTGAATATCTGCCTGCAGGTGAACGTCAGCGGAGAGGACAGCAAATCCGGCTGCGCACCGGCTGACTTGCCGGCCTTGGCGAAAGCGGTAGCCGCGCTACCCAACCTGCGCCTGCGCGGGCTGATGGCCATTCCCGAACCCACCGACGACCGCGCCGCCCAAGAGGCAGCCTTCGCCACCCTGCGCAAGCTGCATGAAGAACTCGGGCTGGGCCTGGATACGCTGTCCATGGGCATGAGCCACGACCTGGAAGCCGCCATTGCCCAAGGCGCGACGTGGGTGCGTATCGGTACTGCCCTGTTCGGTGCCCGCGACTACAGCGGCCACGCCTGATCCCATGCTTTACTCACTCTTTCCAACAAGGACCTGACATGAGCAAGACACGTATTGCCTTTATCGGCGCCGGCAACATGGCCGCCAGCCTGATCGGTGGTCTGCGTGCCCAGGGCCTGGACGCCTCGCAGATCCGCGCCAGCGACCCGGGCGCCGAGACCCGCAGCCGCATCCAGGCCGAGCACGGCATCGAAACCTTCGAGGACAACGCCCAGGCCATCGACGGCGCCGACGTCATCGTGCTGGCGGTAAAGCCACAGGTCATGAAAGCCGTTTGCCAGGCCCTGCAACCCAACCTGCAGGACGGCCAGCTGATCGTTTCCATCGCCGCCGGCATCACCTGCGCCAGCCTGCAAAGCTGGGTTGGCGCGCGCCCGGTGGTACGCTGCATGCCCAACACCCCTGCCCTGCTGCGCCAAGGCGTGAGCGGCCTGTATGCCACCGCACAGGTGTCCGCCGAGCAGCGCCAGCAGGCCGAGCAACTGCTGTCGGCCGTGGGCACCGTCCTGTGGCTGGAGCAGGAACAGCAACTGGACGCCGTGACCGCTGTTTCCGGCAGTGGCCCGGCGTACTTCTTCCTGCTGATCGAAGCCATGACCGCGGCGGGGGAAAAACTCGGCCTGCCACGCGAAACCGCTTCCCAGCTGACCCTGCAGACGGCCCTGGGCGCCGCGCGCATGGCGGTCGCCAGCGATGTCGATGCCGCCGAGCTGCGCCGCCGTGTCACCTCGCCCGCCGGCACCACCGAAGCGGCGATCAAGTCATTCCAGGCCAGCGGCTTCGAAGCCATCGTCGAGCAGGCCCTGCAGGCTGCCGCCACGCGCTCTGCGGAGCTGGCCGAACAACTGGGCAAATAAGGAGTTCCAGATGAATGCACTGTCCGGCGCCGCGATCTTCGTGGTGCAAACCCTGGTCAGCCTGTACCTGGTGATCGTCCTGCTGCGCTTCGTGCTGCAGCTGGTGAAGGCCAACTTCTACAACCCGCTTTGCCAGTTCGCAGTACGCGCCACTCAGCCGCTGCTCAAGCCGATTCGCCGGATCATCCCCAGTGTCGGCGGGCTGGATACCTCGTCGCTGCTGCTGTCGGTGGTCATCCAGGCGCTGTTGATGGGCTTCGTGCTGATGGTCACCTACGGTACCTTCGGCGACATCCTGCACCTGCTGATGTGGGCGATCATCGGGATCACCTCGCTGTTCCTGAAGATTTTCTGGGTGGCGATGATCGTCATGGTGATCGTTTCCTGGGTCGCCCCCAACAGCCACAACCCAGCCGCCGAGCTGGCCTACCAGATCAGCGAACCGGTGCTGGCACCGTTCCGCCGCATCGTGCCCAACCTGGGCGGCATGGACATCTCGCCGATCTTCGCCTTCCTCGCGATCCAGGTGATCCAGTCGTTCGTGATGCCGCCGCTGGCCGCCTACGCCGGCATGCCACAAGAGCTGTGGCGGATGATCTGAGCCGCCCCCGGCCCTGGTCGCTTCCAGTGGCAAGCCTGTGCTTGCCGCTGGGGGTAGCGCTCTTTAGACTGACGCCTCCGTCAAGCGTGAGCAGGGTCGATGTCCACTGTCTTTCCCGAAGATTCCGTCGGTCTGGTAGTACCGCAAACAGCCCGGTTCGATGAACCGCTGGCCCTGGCCTGTGGCCGCTCGCTGGCCAGTTATGAACTGGTCTACGAAACCTATGGCACCCTCAACGCCAGCGCCAGCAACGCCGTGCTGATCTGCCATGCCCTGTCCGGCCACCATCATGCCGCTGGCTACCATGCCGCCACCGACCGCAAGCCGGGCTGGTGGGATAGCTGCATCGGCCCGGGCAAGCCGATCGACACCAACCGCTTCTTCGTGGTCAGCCTGAACAACCTGGGCGGCTGCAACGGCAGTACTGGCCCCAGCAGCATCAACCCGGCCACCGGCAAGCCCTATGGCGCGGATTTCCCGGTGCTGACCGTGGAAGACTGGGTACACAGCCAGGTACGCCTGGCCGAACGCCTGGGCATCCAGCAATGGGCTGCCGTGGTCGGCGGCAGCCTGGGCGGCATGCAGGCGCTGCAGTGGACCATCAGCTACCCCGAGCGCGTGCGCCATTGTGTCGATATCGCCTCGGCGCCCAAGCTGTCGGCACAGAACATCGCCTTCAACGAAGTGGCGCGCCAGGCCATCCTCACCGACCCCGAATTCCACGGTGGTTCGTTCCAGGACCAGGGCGTGATCCCCAAGCGTGGCTTGATGCTGGCGCGCATGGTCGGCCACATCACCTACCTGTCCGACGACTCGATGGGTGAAAAATTCGGCCGTGAGCTGAAGAGCGACAAGCTCAACTACGACTTCCATAGCGTCGAATTCCAGGTCGAAAGCTACTTGCGCTACCAGGGCGAAGAGTTTTCCGGGCGTTTCGACGCCAACACCTACCTGCTGATGACCAAGGCGCTGGACTACTTCGACCCGGCTGCTGCCCATGGCGGCGACCTGGCGGCCACCCTGGCCCACGTCAAGGCGGATTACTGCATCATGTCGTTCACTACCGACTGGCGCTTCTCGCCGGCCCGCTCGCGCGAAATCGTCAACGCCCTGATGGCCGCACGCAAGAACGTCTGCTATCTGGAGATCGATTCGCCCTATGGGCACGATGCCTTCCTGATCCCCACGCCTCGCTACATGCAGGGTTTCGCGAACTACATGAACCGCATTGCCATCTGAGGACAGCATGAGAGCCGATCTGGAAATCATCCACGACTGGATTCCCGCCGGCAGCCGGGTACTCGACCTGGGCTGCGGTAACGGCGAACTGCTGGCCTCACTGCGTGACCGCAAGCAGGTCACCGGCTACGGCCTGGAGATCGACGCTGACAACATCGCCGCCTGCGTGGCCAAGGGCGTCAACGTCATCGAGCAGGACCTGGACAAGGGCCTGGGCAACTTCGCCAGCAACAGCTTCGACGTGGTGATCATGACCCAGGCCCTGCAGGCCGTGGAGTACCCCGACCGCATCCTCGACGAGATGCTGCGCGTGGGCCGCCAGTGCATCATCACCTTCCCCAACTTCGGCCACTGGCGTTGCCGCTGGTACCTGGCGACCAAGGGCCGCATGCCAGTGTCGGACTTCATGCCATACACCTGGTACAACACGCCGAACATCCACTTCTGCACCTTTGCCGACTTCGAGGAACTGGTGCACGAACGCAAGGCCAGGGTGCTTGACCGCCTGGCTGTCGACCACTTGCACCGTAATGGGTGGGGTGGCCGGCTTTGGCCTAATCTTCTAGGTGAGATCGGTATCTACCGCGTCAGCAGCCCGGGCCTGCAAGAGCACCAGCTCGCTGTCTGACGCCCAGCGGAGGAACCACCCCATGCGTCGCCTAGCCCTGCTCCTGATAAGCCTGTGCCTCGCCCTGCCGGCACTGGCTGCCGATGCTGCCCGCCCCGAGCGCAAGGAAGTGTTTGGCGACGTGACGGTGCACTACAGCGCATTCACCTCGAGCATGCTGACACCAGCGGTGGCTGCAGCCACCGGCCTGGTACGCAGCAAGAACCAGGGCGTACTCAACATTGCCGTGCTCCGCGCCAACAAACCCGCCATCGCGGTGGTCAGCGGCACGGTCAAGGACCTGACCGGGCGCAGCACCCCGCTGTCGTTCAAGCAGATCAACGAGCAAGGCGCGGTGTACTACATCGCCCAGTTCAAGATCGACCAGGCAGAGACCGTCACCTTCGACCTCAACATCGAAACCGGCGGCATCAGCAATTCCCTCAGCTTCAACCAGGAAGTGTTCCCAGGCGAATGATGAATTTCCAGCAACTCGTATTGGCCAGCCATAACGCCGGCAAACTCAAGGAACTCCAGGCCATGCTCGGCGCGTCCGTGCAGCTGCGCTCGATCGGTGAGTTCAGCCAGGTGGAGCCGGAAGAAACCGGCCTGTCGTTCGTCGAGAACGCCATCCTCAAGGCACGTAATGCCGCACGCATTTCCGGCTTGCCGGCCCTGGCCGACGATTCCGGCCTGGCAGTGGACTTCCTCGGTGGTGCACCGGGCATCTATTCGGCGCGCTATGCCGACGGCAAGGGTGATGCAGCAAATAACGCCAAGCTGCTCGAGGCCCTGAAAGATGTGCCCGAAGCAGAGCGCGGTGCGCAGTTCGTCTGCGTGCTGGCACTGGTGCGCCATGCCGACGACCCGCTGCCGATCCTGTGCGAAGGCCTGTGGCACGGGCGCATCATGTTCGAGGCCAGCGGCGAGCACGGCTTTGGCTATGACCCGCTGTTCTGGGTACCGGAGCGCGGCTGTTCCAGCGCCGAACTGGCCCCTGCGGACAAGAACCAGCTCAGCCACCGCGCGCGCGCCATGGCCCTGCTGCGTCAACGTCTGGGCCTGGCATGATCGACACGCTGTCCACACCCGGCACGGCGGGTTTCACCAGCCTGCCGCCGCTGGCGCTGTACATCCACATCCCGTGGTGCGTACGCAAATGCCCTTACTGCGACTTCAACTCCCACGCCGCCGGCCCTGATCTGCCAGAAGATGCCTATGTCGCGGCCCTGCTGAACGACCTTGACCAGGAATTGGCCGCGGTACAAGGCCGGCCGATCAGCTCGATCTTCTTCGGTGGCGGTACGCCCAGCCTGTTCAGCGCCGATGCCCTCGGCCGGCTGCTGCGAGGCGTGGAGCAACGCATTGCGTTTGCGCCAGAGATCGAAATCACCCTGGAGGCCAACCCGGGCACGTTCGAGCAGGACAAGTTCAAGGCCTACCGGCAAACCGGCATCAACCGCCTGTCCATCGGTGTGCAGAGCTTCCAGCCAGCCAAGCTGCAGGCGCTGGGGCGCATCCACAATGGCGATGAAGCGGTCCGCGCCGCCGGCATGGCGCGTGCGGCCGGCTTCGACAACTTCAACATGGACCTGATGCACGGCCTGCCCGAGCAGTCGCTGGATGACGCGCTGGGCGACCTGCGCCAGGCGATCGAACTGGGGCCCACGCATTTGTCGTGGTACCAGCTGACCGTGGAGCCGAACACGGTGTTCTGGAACCAGCCACCGGAGCTTCCCGAGGACGACATCCTCTGGGACATCCAGGAAGCCGGCCAGGCGCTGATGGCCGATCACGGCTTCCGCCAGTACGAGGTCTCGGCCTATGCCCAGGCTGGTCGTGCCGCGCGGCACAACCTCAATTACTGGCGCTTTGGCGACTTCATCGGCATTGGTGCCGGTGCTCACGGCAAACTGACCTTCGCCGACGGTCGCATCCTGCGCACCTGGAAGACCCGCCTGCCCAAGGACTACCTGAACCTGGCCAAGCCGTTCAAAGCTGGCGAAAAGCTGCTGCCGGTCGACGAGCTGCCGTTCGAGTTCCTGATGAATGCCCTGCGCCTGACCGATGGAGTGGAGGCCGAACTGTTCACCCAGCGCACCGGGCTGCCACTGGAACAGCTGCGCGAAGCACGGCGCGCCGCCGAACAAAAGGGCCTTTTGCAGGTCGAAGCGGATCGACTGGTGGCCACGCCACGAGGCCAGTTGTTCCTCAATGACCTGCTGCAGTATTTCTTGACCTAAGGATGACCCATGGATCTGGTACTTGATCTGCTCGCGACGGTTTCCCGCTGGAGCCGCAGCAACCTGTCGGAGATTTCACTGGCCCTGGTGGGCTGCCTGCTGGTGCTGTTCGGCACCGATATCAAGGGCTGGGTGGAACAGCGCCTGGGCGGCTTGGCCGGCGCCCTGCGCGTACCGTTCATGGCCTTGCTGGTGATGATCGGCAGTGGTGCGGCGTTGATCTATGCCACACCCTGGGTAGTGAAGGGGCTGGGCCAGTTCAACAACTACGCGCTGGCGCCGGTGTTGCTGGTGGTGCTGGTGCTAATTGGGGTAGTGGCTGATCGGCGGGGCTGAGCCAATCCACATTTGCTGCAACATGACCATGCCTGTGAGGCCGTAGTTGTCAGCCGGGGCTAAAAAAAACCGCCTTTTTCAAGGCGGTTTTTTCGTCTGCAGAATCAGCGCATCGAACGGCTAACCAGCCAGTCAATCCACCTTCTCGAACTTCAAATCCCAAACCCCATGCCCCAGCCGCTCGCCACGGCGTTCGAACTTGGTGATCGGGCGCTCTTCCGGGCGTGGCACATAGGTGCCGTCGGCCGCACGGTTGCGATAGCCCGGGGCAGCGCTCATCACTTCCAGCATGTACTCGGCATACGGCTCCCAGTCGGTAGCCATGTGGAACACGCCACCCGGCTTGAGCTTGCGCCGCACCAGCTCGGCGAACTCCAGCTGAACGATGCGCCGTTTGTGGTGGCGCGCCTTGTGCCATGGGTCGGGGAAGAACAGCATCAGCCGGTCGAGGCTGTTGTCCGCCACGCAGCGGTTCAGCACTTCGATAGCATCGCAGTCATACACCCGCAGGTTCTTCAGCCCCTGGGTCAGCACGCCGTTGAGCAGCGCGCCCACGCCCGGGCGGTGCACTTCCACACCGATGAAATCCTGCTCCGGTGCGGCAGCCGCCATTTCCAGCAGGGAATGGCCCATGCCGAAGCCGATCTCCAGGGTGCGCGGCGCCGAACGGCCGAACACCTGGTCGTAGTCCACCGGGCTGTCGGCCAGCGGCAGGATGTACAGCGGGCCGCCCTGCTCCAGGCCGCGTTGCTGGCCTTCGGTCATGCGCCCGGCGCGCATCACGAAGCTCTTGATGCGGCGGTGCGGGCGGGCTTCGCCGTCAGGGGTGCTCGGCGTATCGTGCGATTCAGTCATCAGGGGCTCTTACTTGATCAGACCTTCCAGCGGCGAGGAGGCGCTGGCATAGAGTTTCTTCGGCATACGGCCGGCGAGGTAGGCCATGCGGCCGGCGACGATGGCGTGCTTCATGGCCTCGGCCATCAGCACCGGCTGCTGGGCGTGGGCAATGGCCGAGTTCATCAGCACCGCTTCGCAACCCATTTCCATGGCAATGGTGGCGTCGGAAGCAGTGCCCACGCCGGCATCGACCAGCACCGGCACCTTGGATTCTTCCAGGATGATCTGCAGGTTGTAGGGGTTGCAGATACCCAGGCCGGTACCGATCAGGCCAGCCAGGGGCATGACCGCGATGCAGCCGGCTTCGGCCAGCTGGCGGGCGATGATCGGGTCGTCGCTGGTGTAGACCATTACGTCGAAACCGTCCTTGACCAGCACTTCGGCGGCCTTGAGGGTTTCGATCACGTTGGGGAACAGGGTTTTCTGGTCAGCCAGTACTTCCAGCTTGACCAGGTTGTGGCCATCCAGCAGTTCGCGTGCCAGGCGGCAGGTGCGCACGGCCTCGACCGCGTCGTAGCAGCCTGCGGTGTTTGGCAGGATGGTGTAACGGTCCGGTGGCAACACGTCGAGCAGGTTCGGCTCGCCCGGGTTCTGGCCGATGTTGGTACGGCGCACGGCAACGGTGACGATTTCGGCACCCGAGGCCTCGATGGCCAGACGGGTTTCTTCCATGTCACGGTATTTGCCGGTACCGACCAGCAGGCGCGACTGGAAAGTACGCCCGGCCAGGGTGAAGGGCTTGTCGCTGCGAACATTGCTCATGGTTGTTCCTCGGGAAAAGGTTGCAGGGCTTGCAGGTGAACCGCCGGGCCGCAGTCAGCCGCCACCAATGGCGTGGACCACTTCGACCTGGTCGCCATCATTCAGCAGCGTAGTGTCGTGCTGGCTACGCGGCACGATGTCCAGGTTCAGCTCCACCGCGACGCGGCGCCCGGTCAGCTCCAGGCGGGCCAGCAGGGCCGCGACGGATTCGCCAGCGGGCAATTCGTAAGGTTCACCGTTCAGTTGAATGCGCATGCGCACGGCCACCATTGTGCTTTGGGGGGCACGCATTCTAGCGCCGAACCACCCCGCAACCCAAGGGCGGCGCGCGCCATTAGTCGCGATTGTGGACCACTCGGTCAGCCCAGCCGCCACGCCGCCAGGCCCAGGCACAACCAGCCGGCGAGGAAGCACAGCCCGCCAAGCGGGGTGATGATGCCGAGCTTGCCCAGGCCGCTGAGGGTGAGCAGGTACAGGCTGCCGGAGAACAGCACTATGCCCAGGGCAAACAGCGCGCCCGCCCAGCCGACCAGGCGCCCGGGCAGGTGGGCCGAGAGCACCGCGACAGCGAGGATCGCCAGGGCGTGCACCAGCTGGTAGGTCACACCGGTCTGGAAGATCGCCAGGTAGTCGGCTGTCAGCCGGCTTTTCAGGCCGTGAGCCGCAAAAGCGCCCAAGGCGACACCGGTAAAGCCGAAAAAGGCGGCGAGCATCAGGAAGCTGCGAAGCATGGGACGACTCCTTGGATCGGGTCTGTATAATGGCCCCTTCCACCCGTACGGCCAAGCCATCGCCATGCTGCCAACCCTTCTCCGCCGCCTCTCCCGTGCCCTGCTCTGGTTCGCTGCCGGCAGCATCGTGCTGGTGCTGGTGTTCCGCTGGGTGCCACCACCCGGCACAGCGCTGATGGTCGAGCGCAAAGTGCAGTCCTGGGTGAATGGCGAGCCGATCGACCTGCAGCGGGACTGGGAGCCTTGGGAGAACATCTCCGACGAGCTCAAGGTCGCGGTCATCGCTGGCGAGGACCAGAAGTTCGCCAACCACTGGGGCTTCGACATTCCGGCCATCCAGGCGGCGCTGGCCTACAACGAGCGTGGCGGCAGTATTCGTGGTGCCAGCACCCTGACCCAGCAAGTGGCCAAGAACCTGTTCCTGTGGTCCGGGCGCAGCTGGTTGCGCAAAGGGCTGGAGGCGTGGTTCACCGCGCTGATCGAGCTGTTCTGGTCGAAGGAACGGATTCTCGAGGTCTACCTGAACAGCGCCGAATGGGGCAAGGGCGTATTCGGCGCCCAGGCGGCGGCGCGTTATCACTTTGGCGTCGATGCCAGCCGGCTCAGCCGCCAGCAGGCGGCGCAGCTGGCGGCCGTGCTGCCAAGCCCGATCAAGTGGAGTGCCAGTCGGCCGAGCGCCTATGTGGCCAGCCGGGCCGGATGGATTCGGCGGCAGATGAGCCAGCTGGGTGGCCCCAGCTATCTGATGCAGCTCGACACTTCGCGCAAGCCTTGAGGGCTCTTCGCGGGCACGCCCGCTCCCACATGGCCAGCATTACCCCTGAGGCCTGTGCAGTACCTGTGGGAGCGGGCGCGCCCGCGAAGAGGCCTTCAAGGCTTGCGCAAAAAAAAGCCGCTCACCCTATCTGGGCCAGCGGCTTTTCCTTGCAGTCAGGGCTCGATCAGGCCGCGATCAATGCCTTGACCTTGTTCATCGCATTCTTCTCCAGCTGGCGAATCCGCTCAGCCGAAACGCTGTACTTGTCCGCCAACTCATGCAGCGTGGCCTTCTCTTCCGCCAGCCAGCGCTGGTACAGAATGTCGCGGCTACGCTCGTCCAACCCTTGCAGCGCTTCGTGCAGGTTGCTGGTGGAGTTGTCGCTCCAGTCGGCATCCTCCAGCTGCATCGCCGGGTCGTAGCGGTGGTCTTCCAGGTAGTGCGCAGGCGACTGGAAGGCGCTGTCGTCGTCAGCTTCCGCTGCTGGGTCGAAGGCCATGTCCTGGCCGCTCAGGCGGCTTTCCATCTCGCGCACTTCACGCGGTTCAACGCCCAGGCTTTCCGCCACGCGGTGCACTTCGTCGTTGCTCAGCCAGGCCAGACGCTTCTTCTGGCTGCGCAGGTTGAAGAACAGCTTGCGCTGGGCCTTGGTAGTGGCCACCTTGACGATGCGCCAGTTGCGCAGGATGAACTCGTGGATCTCCGCCTTGATCCAGTGCACGGCGAACGACACCAGGCGCACACCCATTTCCGGGTTGAAGCGCTTGACGGCTTTCATCAGGCCGACGTTGCCTTCCTGGATCAGGTCGGCCTGGGCCAGCCCGTAGCCGGCGTAGCTGCGGGCGATATGTACGACGAAACGCAGGTGGGCCATCACCATCTGGCGAGCGGCCTCGACATCCTGCTCATAATAGAGACGCTCGCCCAGATCACGCTCCTGCTCGACCGTCAGCAGCGGAATGCTGTTGACCGTGTGCACGTAGGCTTCCAGGTTTGCACCGGGTACCAGGGCATAGGCAGGTTGCAACGATGTGGTCATTCAAGAACCTCCGACTTACCAGACTCGCACCTTGTGGGCGCTGCCAACATTGACCTGGAACGACGGTACAAGTTCCATAGTGAAGAATTTGTCAATGCTGGCACTTAAAAACTATCGCGGCGCCAGCTCGTTCAGGTGGCGGGCGACTGCAATCCATGCACCGATATACCCCAACAGCACCGCTCCGATCAAGAGCGACAGACCATCGGACGCCGGCACCCCGCCCAGGGCGAAGTCGCTGCCATACAGGCCAGAAAGCCCTACCACCGCCTCGTTCAGCCAGTTCAGGCCAAACGCCAGGATACCCCACGCCAGCAGGCCTGCGCCCAGCCCATAGAGGGCTCCCATGTACAGGAAAGGCCGGCGCACGTAGGCGTCGGTGCCACCGACCAGCTTGATCACTTCGATCTCGGTGCGACGGTTTTCAATATGTAGCCGAATTGTGTTACCGATTACTAACAGCAAGGCAGAAATCAGCATCACGGCCAGGCCGAAGACGAAACGGTCACCCAGCTTGAGGATCGCCGCCAGGCGCTCGACCCACAGCAGGTCGAGCTGCGCCACTTCTACCCGTGGCAGCTCGGACAAGCGCTGACGCAAGGCTTCCAGCGCCGGTTTGTCGACCTCGGTCGGGGTCACCACGACCACGCCTGGCAGCGGGTTGTCGGGCAGTTCACGCAGGGCTTCACCCAGGCCGGACTGCTGCTGGAATTCCTCCAGCGCCTGCTCGCGGCTGACATACAGTGCGTCAGCCACACCGGGCATGCCCTTGATCTCGTCGCGCAGCGCCTCACCTTCGCGGCTGCCGGCGTCGAGCTTGAGGTACAGCGAAATCTGCGCGGCGCGCTGCCACGAGCCGCCAAGCTTTTCGACGTTCTTCAGCAGTAGCGACAGGCCCATGGGCATGCTCAGCGCTACCGCCATTACCAGGCAGGTGAAGAAGCTGCCGATCGGCTGCTTGCCCAGACGGCGCAGGCTGTCGGCCAGGCTGGCACGGTGGCTTTCCAGCCAGGCATGCAGCAGCGTGCGGAAATCCGGGCCGTCATCGTCATCACCGTGTTTTTTCTTTGCCGGTTGCGGATCGGCCGGTTTCGGCGCAACCCGCTCGGAAACTTTAGGTGTGCGTGTAGTGGTCATTGCCCGGCCTCCCCATCGCCGATCAAGCGACCGCGCTGCAAGGTCAGCATGCGGTGGCGCATGCGCGCAATCAGTGCCAGGTCGTGGCTGGCGATCAATACCGTGGTGCCCAGGCGGTTGATGTCCTCGAACACGCCCATGATCTCCGCGGCCAGGCGCGGGTCGAGGTTACCGGTGGGTTCGTCGGCCAGCAGCAGGGCCGGCTGATGCACGATGGCGCGGGCGATACCCACCCGCTGTTGCTGGCCGGTGGACAGGTCGGCCGGGAACAGCTCGCCTTTGTCGGCCAGCGACACGCGCTCCAGGGCCGAATCCACGCGTTTGGCGACCTCGGCCTTGGACAAGCCGAGAATCTGCAGCGGCAAGGCGATGTTGTTGAACACCGTGCGGTCGAACAACAGCTGATGGTTCTGGAATACCACGCCAATCTGCCGACGCAGGAACGGGATCTGTGCGTTGCTGATCTGCCCCAGGTCCTGCCCGGCCAGCATCAGCTTGCCGCTGGTGGGGCGTTCCATGGCCAGCAGCAGACGCAGCAAGGTACTTTTGCCAGCCCCGGAGTGGCCGGTGACGAACAGGAATTCGCCCCGGCGCGCCCGGAAACTCAGCTCATGCAAACCCACATGACCATTGGGATAACGCTTGGCAACCTGTTCGAATCTGATCATGGTCAGTCTCGCTCGGCGAACAGAGCCTTGACGAACGGCTCGGCTTCGAAGGTGCGCAGGTCGTCGATGCCTTCACCGACACCGATGAAACGGATCGGCAGCTTGAACTGCTTGGCCAGGGCGAAGATCACCCCGCCCTTGGCAGTGCCGTCCAGCTTGGTCAAGGCCAGGCCGGTCAGTTCGACGCTCTGGTTGAAATACTTGGCCTGGCTGATGGCGTTCTGGCCGGTGCCGGCATCCAGCACCAGCAGCACCTCGTGCGGCGCTTCGGCATCGAGCTTGCCGATAACCCGACGGACCTTCTTCAGTTCTTCCATCAGGTTGTCTTTGGTATGCAGGCGGCCGGCAGTGTCAGCGATCAGCACGTCGACGCCACGGGCCTTGGCGGCCTGCACGGCGTCGAAGATCACCGAGGCAGAGTCGGCCCCGGTGTGCTGGGCGATTACCGGGATCTGGTTGCGCTCGCCCCACACCTGCAACTGCTCGACCGCTGCGGCACGGAAGGTGTCGCCGGCGGCCAGCATCACTTTCTTGCCTTCAAGCTGCAGTTTCTTCGCCAGTTTGCCGATCGTGGTGGTCTTGCCGGCGCCGTTCACGCCAACCACCAGAATCACGTAGGGCTTGTTCTGCGCCTGGACCACCAGCGGCTGTTCTACCGGGCGCAACAGCGCAGCAAGTTCTTCCTGCAGCGACTTGTACAGGGCATCGGCATCGGCCAGCTGCTTGCGGGCGACCTTCTGGGTCAGGTTCTGGACGATGGTCGAGGTCGCTTCCACGCCGACGTCGGCAGTCAGCAGGCGGGTTTCGATTTCGTCGAGCAGGTCGTCATCGATGACCTTCTTGCCCAGGAACAGGCTGGCCATGCCCTCGCCGATGCTGGCGCTGGTCTTCGACAGGCCCTGCTTGAGGCGTGCGAAGAAGCCGGGCTTGGCCTGCTCGGTCGGTGCAGGTGCAGGTTCGACCGGCGCTGCGGCCGCAGCCACAGGAGCGGAGGGTTCTGGCGCAGGGCGCTCCGGGATGGCAGGCGGGGCCTTCGGCTCCAGGTCCGGCACCAACGCCACAGGTTCTTCGGCAACCGGCAATACCAGGTTGCTGACCGGCGCGACAGGTTCCACCGCCGCAGCAGGCTCGACCGGAGCCGCCTGCAAGGGTACCGACGCAACCGGCTGCGGCGTTGGTGCAACCAGTGGCTGGGAAGCGACCGGCTCCGGCGCGGGGGCCTGCAATGGCTGGGAGGCGACCGGTTCGGGTGCCGGCGCCTGGGCTACCGGGGGTTGGGCTGCTTCGGCGACCTGCTGCGGCTCGACCGGCACTGGGGCCGCAGCGGCCTGAGCGGGCTCTGTGGCCTGCGGCGCTTCGGCGGCAGGGGCCTCTACCGGAGCGGCAGCAGGCTGCTCGACGGCGTGGGTTTCATTCGCGGGCGAGCCCGCCCCCACGGGTTGCTGCGGCTTCTTGCGAAACCAGCTGAACAGGCCTTTCTTCTCACCAGCCTCGGCCGGTGCTTTTTTGTCGTCGTTGGAACCAAACATGGAAGACGGCTATCTCAGGGTAGCGATGGGCCAGCTACGGCGCATCGGGAATTCTCTCTACGCAGAACAGACTATCTTGAAGCCGGCTGGTTCATGCGCAACGTTTTGTCTTGATGTCCTGTGGGCCAGAACGGCGACAGGCATGGTCGCCAGGCAACCGGATCAGTATCCTAGCACCTCCTGGCCCGCCGACGCTAAACCCAGCGGGCCGCCGAACAGGTTAAACACCGTATGAATGCTCTAGCCCGCCGTGCCGCAGGCCTGTTGCTCGGCACGCTCTGCCTGCCGCTCGCAGCCTTTGCCGCCGATGTGCAACCCACCCACGAGTTCATCCTCGACAACGGCCTGAAAGTGGTCGTGCGCGAAGACCATCGCGCCCCGGTGGCCGTCTCGCAGATCTGGTACAAGGTTGGCTCCAGCTACGAAACCCCGGGCCAGACCGGCTTGTCCCACGCGCTGGAACACATGATGTTCAAAGGCAGCGCCAAGGTTGGTCCTGGCGAGGCATCGCGCATCCTGCGCGACATCGGTGCCGAGGAAAACGCCTTCACCAGCGATGACTACACCGCCTATTACCAGGTGCTGGCCCGTGACCGCCTGCCGGTGGCCCTGGAGCTGGAGGCCGACCGCCTGGCCAGCCTGCGCCTGCCTGCCGACGAGTTCAGCCGCGAAATCGAGGTAATCAAGGAAGAACGCCGCCTGCGCACCGACGACCAGCCCAACGCCAAGGCATTCGAACTGTTCCGCGCCATGGCCTACCCGGCCAGCGGCTATCACACGCCGACCATCGGCTGGATGGCCGACCTCGAGCGTATGAAGGTCGAGGAGCTGCGCCACTGGTATGAATCCTGGTACGCCCCCAACAATGCCACCCTGGTCGTCGTGGGCGACGTCACTGTCGACGAGGTCAAGGGCCTGGCGCAGAAGTACTTCGGCAGCATCCCCAGGCGTGCCGTGCCGGCGGCCAAGTTGCCCCTGGAACTGGCCGAACCCGGCCAGCGCCAGCTGACCCTGCACGTACGCACCCAACTGCCCAGCTTGATCTACGGTTTCAACGTCCCCGGCCTGGCCACAGCCAAGGACCCGCGCACGGTGCATGCCCTGCGCCTGATCTCGGCGCTGCTCGACGGCGGCTACAGCGCGCGCATGCCGGCGCGCCTGGAGCGTGGCCAGGAACTGGTGGCCGGCGCTTCGTCCAGCTACAACGCCTTCACCCGCGGCGACAGCCTATTCCTGGTTTCGGCCACACCGAACGTGCAGAAGCACAAGTCCCTGGCGGACGTGGAAAAGGGCATCTGGCAGCTGCTGGATGAGCTCAAGACCACCCCACCCAGCACCGAGGAACTCGAGCGCGTGCGCGCCCAGGTCATCGCCGGCCTGGTCTACGACCGTGATTCCATCAGCAGCCAGGCCACCACCATCGGCCAGCTGGAAACCGTCGGGCTGTCCTGGAAGCTGATCGACAGCGAACTGGACGAACTCGAGCGCGTTACTCCGCAAGACATCCAGAACGCAGCGCGCAGCTACTTCACCCGCGAACGCCTGAGCGTTGCCCATGTATTGCCCGAGGAGTCCGCTAATGAGTGACCGCCGCGCCCCGCGCCCAACCCTGCTGACCACCGGCATCCGTGCCCTGGCGCTGGCGGCCGTGCTGGCCGGCCCGGCCATGGCCGACGACCTCGCCAAGGCCGAAAGCAACGCCGCACGCCCGGCCAACACCCTGCAGTCGCTGGCCGAGCTGGATGGCAAGGCACCCAGCCGGCGCCAGCTGAACATCCAGCACTGGAACACCGCTGAAGGCGCGCGGGTGCTGTTCGTCGAAGCCCGCGAGCTGCCGATGTTCGACCTGCGTGTCACCTTCGCCGCCGGCAGCAGTCAGGATGGCGGCGTGCCAGGCCTGGCCGCCCTGACCAACGCCATGCTCAACGAAGGCGTGGCCGGCAAGGACGTGACAGCGATTGCCGAAGGCTTCGAAAGCCTGGGCGCAGACTTTGGCAACGGCTCCTACCGCGACATGGCGGTGGCTTCGCTGCGCAGCCTCAGCGCCAAGGACAAGCGTGAACCGGCCTTGAAGCTGTTTACCGAGGTGGCCGGCAAACCGACCTTCCCGGAAGATGCGCTCAAGCGCATCAAGAACCAGATGCTGGCCGGCTTCGAATACGACAAGCAGAACCCCGGCAAGATCGCTGGCAAGGCGCTGTTCGCCAACCTTTACGGCGAGCATCCCTATGCCCACCCAAGCGACGGCACTGCCGAAGGCATCAAGGGCATAAGCTTGGCACAATTGCGTGCCTTCCATGCCAAGGCCTACACCGGCGGCAATGCGGTCATCGCCCTGGTCGGCGACCTCAGCCGCGCCGAAGCCGAAAGCATCGCTGCCCAAGTGTCCGCAGGCCTGCCCAGGGGCCCGGCGCTGCCAGCACCGCCCCAACCCACTGAAACGCATGCAACCCTGAACCACATTGACTTCCCGACTACGCAAACCCACCTGATGCTGGCGACACTCGGTATAGACCGCCAGGACCCGGACTGGCCAGCGCTGTCGCTGGGCAACCAGATCCTCGGTGGTGGGGCCTTCGGTACCCGGCTGATGAGCGAGGTGCGTGAAAAGCGCGGCCTGACCTACGGGGTATACTCGGCGTTCAGCCCGATGCAGGTCCGCGGGCCATTCATGATCAACCTGCAAACCCGTGCCGAGCTCAGCGAGGGTACGCTCAAGCTGGTGCAAGGCATTCTCACCGAATACCTCAAGACCGGCCCCACCCAGCAGGAGCTGGACGACGCCAAGCGCGAGCTGGCCGGCAGCTTCCCGCTGTCCAATGCCAGCAATGCCAGCATCGTCGGCCAGCTGGGTGCCATTGGTTTCTACAACCTGCCGCTGACCTGGCTGGAGGACTTCATGCAGCAGTCCCAGGCGCTCACCGTCGAACAGGTCAGGGCAGCCATGAACAAACACCTGTCAGCGGATAAACTGGTGATGGTCACCGTTGGCCCGAAAGTGCCACAAAAGCCGCTGCCAGCACCTACTGACAAACCCTCCGAGCAAGCGCTCGGGGTACCGGAGCACTAATGCCGAGATCCACCCCTCCCGCCCGCCCGCAACCGGGCCAGAGCAAGGGCCAGGGCCACCTGCGCATCATCGCTGGCGAGTGGCGCAGCCGCCGCCTGGCGGTGCCGGACGGCGAAGGCCTGCGGCCAACACCCGACCGTGTGCGCGAAACCCTGTTCAATTGGCTGGCGCCCTATATTGAAGGCGCCCGGGTACTCGACGCCTTCACCGGTAGCGGCGCCCTGGTGCTCGAAGCCTTGTCCCGCGGGGCCGAGGACGCCGTGGCGCTGGACAGCAACCCGGCCGCCATCGCCAACCTGAAGAACAACCTCGAAATCCTCCGCTGCCCACGCGGGCAGATCCTGCAGACCGATGCCCTGCGCTACCTGCAGAACCCGGCCAAGCAACAGTTCGACGTGGTGTTCCTCGATCCGCCGTTCCATCAGGACCTGCTGGCCAACACCTGCAACCTGCTGGAGCAGAACCAGTGGCTACATCAACAGGCCTGGGTCTACACCGAAAGCGAAACCGCGCCGTCGACCTTGCAGCTTCCCGGTAACTGGCGCCTGCACCGCGAGAAGAAAACCGGCCAGGTGTACTACGCACTCTGGCAGCGGGGCTGACCGGCTAACCGCAAGCCGGCGTATTTAGTTACCGCCAAGCCATCCGCACCCTGGTTGAAGCTGCTCCCTCTTCTTGCAGGAGCACTTCAACCATGACCGATCGTTCCTCTCCGCCCGCAGCAGCGAGCACGGTGCAATCATTCAGCCTCGATAACGGCTTGCGCATCTACCTGCGTGAAGACCATCGCGCCCCGCTGGTCAGTGTGCAGCTTTGGTATCACGTTGGGTCCAGTTATGAACCGCAAGGCCACACAGGCCTGTCTCACGCCCTGGAACATCTACTTTTCGAAGGCAGCAGCAAACTAGCGCCAGGCGAGTATTCGGCCCTCATGACCCGCCTGGGCGGCAATCCCAATGCATTCACCACCTGGGATGCCACTGTGTTCCCGCTCACATTACCGGCCAGCCGCGTGGCAGTCGCCCTCGAGGCCATGGCTGATGTCATGGCCAGCGCCACCCTCAGCGATACACCTTTTGCCAGGGAACTGGCCGTGGTGATGGCCGAACGGCGCAAAAATGTCGATAGCAACGCTCTGGCGCTCGCGCTGGAGCATCATCACTTGCTGGCCTATGGCGATTTCGGCTATGGCTCGCCGGTGATCGGCCACAAGGCAGATCTCGAGCATATAACCCCGGCAGCAGCACGAACCTGGTATAGAACCTGGTACCACCCCAACAACGCCACGCTGGCGGTGGCCGGCGACATCAGCCTGGCGCAACTGCAAGCACTCGTGAATAGGTACTTTGCTGAAATACCTGCCCACCGTATTCCCGAGCAACAGGTACCAATGGCGCCCTCTAACCTGGCCAGGCGCCACCAAACGCTGCGCCTGCCAGGCCTCTATACCGGTGCGCTCCTTGGTTTCAACCTGCCCAGTCAATGCACCGCAGGTTCGGACTCCCAAGCCTATGCGTTGCGGTTGCTGCCTGAAATCCTTGCCGATGGGCGGGCCAGCAGGCTGAAACGGCTGCTGGTGCAGGACGAGCCGCTGCTTCAGGGCCTGCGCGCGGACTATGAACCCTGGCAACGCGGCGACAGCATGTTTGCCCTTTACGCCTTATGCAGCCCGCACGTAGCACCGGAAGCCGCAGCCGAACGACTGATGCTCGAAATCGGCGCGTTTCGTCAGGCCGCCCCCGCCAAACAAGACCTCGAGCGAGCCAAGGCACGGCTGCTGGCCAGGCAACTGTTTGAACGAGACGCCATCGACAGACAGGCCTTTGCTATCGGCAAGCAGGCAGCCTGCGGGCTGGACCCGGTTGCCCTGGATGACGAACGTCAAGCCATAGAAGCTGTAACAGCCGAACAGGTGGGCCAGGCCGCCTATGCCTACCTTACCGAATCGCGAGCGACCATGACCTTCATGCATTCCAAGGAGAGCGCTCATGCATGACTCCCTTCCGCCCCCCCAACAGCCAGCCGTAGCCAGCAGCGTCGGTAGCAACTTGCAGTCCACCCAAGGCCTTGACCTGGACAGCTTCGAAACCTTGAACACGCCGGTCCGCTCCTGGACCACGATGAGCGGCACAGCGGTAAAGTTCATCGAGGCCCATGGGCTGCCAATTGTCGATGTCGTATTGCGTTTCAGGGCTGGCACCAGCCAGGACACCGATCAGTCCGGCCTGGCGGCCCTGACGTTCTACATGCTTGACGAGGGCAGCCAACGGCATACAACTACTGAACATGCAGAGCAGCTGGAACGCCTCGGCGCAATTACCGAACGAGAGATACGCCTGGAGCATGCCACGCTCAGTTTGCGCAGCCTTGCCGACCCCTCGAGGTTCGACGCGGCCTTGGAGCTGTTCATCGATCTGGTCGCCAACCCCGCACTACAGCCGCCTGCCCTGGAAAAGATAAAACCACAATTACTACACCTGAATACCTCGCGCGAACGGCAGCCTGGCGTAAAGGCTCGCAACGAGACGTTCCGCCATATGTTCAATGGCCATCCTTATGGCAATCGTGTGGGCAGTACCCCGCAGGGTATTGAATCGGTAACCGTGGATGATCTGCGCCGGTTCCATCAACGCGCCTATGCTGCCAGCAATCTTGAGGTGGTCATGGTAGGGGACCTTTCCTTGAGCGAAGCCCAAGCCATCGCTCAGCGGATCAGCCAGGCCCTGCCGCAAGGTTGGACAGCCGCTGAACTGCCTGCCGTACCGGCGGTAACCAGTGCAACCATCAACATCCAGCAGCCCGGTACGAGCAGCGCAACGTTACTAGCCCTGCCGATGAACGTGCCTGCCAGCGACCCTGAGTTTTTGCCCTTGATATTAGCCAGCGAAGTCTTCGCAGGGGGTTACGAGGCTCGTTTGATGATGGAACTGCGCCAACGTCGCGGCCTGACCTACGGTATCTACAGCACGATAGTGCCCCTCAGCGCGGGAGGATTGTTTGCCGTTGAATGGGAAATCGCGCCGCAATACGTCCAAGCTTCCCAGGCTCTGGTGGAAACCTTGCTGCGTGAGTTCATCGACGAAGGGCCAAGCCAGGTGGAATTGCAGCTCGCCCGCAAGCGGCTGGCCGGGGACCTGCTGCGTGCCGCTGCTCAAAACCAGAGCCTGGCAGCCTTGCTCAGCGAGATCTCCCATCAACGCCAGCCCGCCGATCATCTGAACACCTACGTCGAGCGCATCAGGGCGATCACAGCGGAGGAAGTTCGCTCGGTCATGCGACGCCGGCTTGACCCCAATCAAAAAGTACTGGTGAGTGTCGGCCCTGGCGTCGAGCAGCAACCGCTACCGCCTACCGACCAATAGCGCAGGTACAGTGGCGCTGTTTCATGGCACTCTAGGCAGGCACATCACGAGTCGCCCAGCATGCCCAGCTCCAGCGCCACCTTCCGCCCGGCCATCGGCCTGTCCAACCCTCACCTGCAAACCCTGTGGGGGCCTCTGTGGCGCAAGCTGCCCGACCTGCCGCGCAACCGCGAGCGGCTGTGGCTGGCCGATGGCGACTTCATCGACCTGGACTGGCACGGCCCGCACCAACCCCATGCTCCCCTGGTACTGGTGCTGCATGGGTTGACCGGGTCATCGCATTCGCCTTACGTCAAAGGCTTGCAGCAAGCATTGCAAGGCTGCGGCTGGGCCAGCGTTGCAGTGAACTGGCGCGGTTGTTCGGGCGAACCCAACCTGCTGCCACGCAGCTACCATTCCGGTGCCAGCGAAGACCTGGCAGAAATCGTCAGCCACCTGCGTGCCCTGCGCCCCTTGGCACCGCTGTACGCGGTGGGCTACTCGCTGGGGGGCAATGTGCTGCTCAAGTACCTGGGCGAAAGTGGCGTGGCCAGCCAGCTGGAAGCCGCAGTGGCGGTGTCGGTGCCGTTTCGTCTGGACCACTGCGCTGACCGTATCGGCCAAGGTTTCTCGAAGGTGTACCAGGCACATTTCATGCGCGAGATGCTGGCGTACGTGCAACTCAAGCAGCGGCACTTTCACGACAACGGCCTGCATGAGCGGCTGGCAACGCTGCAACGGCTGGAACCACTGGGCAAGCTGCGCACTTTCTGGGATTTCGATGGCAAGGTCACCGCGCCGCTGAACGGCTTTCGCGACGCGCACGACTACTATCGCCGCTCATCGAGCCATTTCTTCCTCGGCCGCAACCGCACGCCGACGCTCATCATCCATTCCAGCGACGATCCATTCGTTTCAGGCCACAGCCTGCCCACGGCGCGTGAACTGGCACCGCAGACGCGTTTCGAACTGCACAGTCGAGGTGGCCATGTGGGGTTCGTCGATGGCAGCCTGCGCAACCCGGGGTATTACCTGGAGCGGCGGATTCCGCAGTGGCTGTTGCAAGGCCAGTAGAGCAGTACCGGCCTACTTATTCACCAGTCGCTACGCCATGCGCCGGGTCGTTGATCCACTCACTCCAGGATCCGGCATACAGCTTGCCCAGCGGGTAGCCCGCCAGGGCCAGGGCAAACAGGTTGTGACAGGCGGTCACGCCTGATCCGCAATAGGCGACCAGCTGCTCCGGCGCACGCCCCGCCAGCTTTTCGGCAAAGCGCTGCCTAAGCTGCTCCACCGGCAGGAAGCATCCGTCAGCCCCCAGGTTGTCGGTGAACGCTGCGCACTGGGCGCCTGGGATATGCCCTGCCACCGGGTCGATCGGCTCCACTTCCCCACGAAACCGCGGCAAGGCACGCGCGTCGAGCAAAGTCAGGTCATCTGCACCCAAGCGCTTGGCCAGATGCCCGGCATCGATCAGCAGCTTGGCGTCCGGCTCACCTGCGAAGGTGCCTTCCCGCTTGGCTGGCGGGTCCAGGCTCAGCGGCAGGTGTGCCGCATGCCAGGCCTTCAGCCCGCCGTCGAGGATTGCCACACCGCTGCGCTTGCCCAGCCAGGCCAGCAGCCACCACGCCCGGGCGGCAAAGGCACCGGGGCCGTCGTCGTACAGCACCACCTCGCTGTCATTGTCCAGGCCCCACTCGCGCAGGCGTTCGACCAGCCGGCGCGCATCGGGCAATGGGTGGCGCCCGGTGCGTCCTTTGCTCACCGGCCCGCTCAGATCACGCTCCAGGTCGGCAAAATGCGCCCCGGCAATGTGCCCCTGGGCATAGCTGCGTTGGCCATAGTCCACATCCTCCAGAGCAAAGCGGCAGTCGAGTATCACCAATTTGGGCGAGCCCAGACGCTCGGCCAACTGCTGCGGGGTGATCAATTGCGCAAGGGGCATGACAATCTCCTGATCGATGGCACTTGGGCCCCAGCTACTGCTCCAGGGCCTGGTTGAACGGTACATGGAACTCCTGGCACAGGGCATCCACGGCATTGCGGGCATTATCGGTGACGAAGCCAAGCTCCAGCACCAGCACCTGGTAGACGCCGCGCTTGAAAGCTTCCTCCCCCAGGTGTGCTGAATGCTCCCGCGTGGTACTGAGAAACCGTACCCAGGAGGTCAGCACGATCCAGGCGTTGATGGTCAGCGATTCGATTTGTGCAGGGGTCATGGCCAGGATGCCCGCCTCGACGAAGCCACGGTATATCGCTTGGCCCTGGTGCAGGCAGCGCTCGGAAAAGCGTCGGTAACGGGCGGCCAGCTCCGGGTCACTGTCCAGCAGATGCTCCAGGTCCCGGTGCAGGAAGCGGTAGTTCCACATCGCTGCCAACAGGGCCTTGAGGTAGAAGCGCTTGTCCTCGACGGTCGCTACCCGGCCTTGCGGCGGGCGCAGGAAGCTGTCCACCAGTTCCTCGTACTGGCTGAATAACAGGGCGATGATCGCCTGCTTGTTGGGGAAGTGGTAGTACAAGTTACCGGGTGAGATTTCCATGTGTGCGGCAATATGGTTGGTACTGACGCTGCGTTCACCCTGCTGGTTGAACAACTCCAGGCTGTTCTGCACGATGCGCTCTCGGGTCTTCATGCGCGGCGCCATGCTCGGCTCCCAGTCTGCGGGCTTCATCAAAAGGTCATCTTACGGCGTATCGAGGGTGGAGTGCACCGCCCGAAAGCGCGAAAAAAGTCCCACCATCGGCCGAATTAGAGTATAGGCTCTAGGGATTTCCGGCCCGGACTCGACGCTGCCATGAATACGCCTAGCGCCCTGCCTCTTGTGCAATCCGACACCGACCTGGCGGCGATGTTCGCTGCCCAGCGTCGGGCTTTTGCCGGCAACCCGTTGCCACCCGCAGCGCAGCGGCGGCAATGGCTGAAAAGCCTGCGCCAGGCCTTGCTGGCCGATCAGACGCAGTTGATCGATGCCATCGGCCAGGATTTTGCAGGGCGCAGCGCCGACGAGACCTTGCTGGCCGAGCTGCTGCCTTGCATGCAAGGCCTGCGCCACGCCGAAAAGCATCTGCAACGCTGGATGCGCGCCAGCCGGCGCCGGGTCAGCCTGGCCTTCCAGCCGGCCCGCGCGCAGGTGCGTTATCAACCCTTGGGCGTGGTCGGTATCATCGTGCCGTGGAATTACCCGCTGTTCCTCGCCATCGGCCCGCTGACCGGCGCCCTGGCAGCCGGCAACCGGGTCATGCTCAAGCTCAGCGAAGCCACACCGGCCACGGGCCTGGCGCTGAAACAGCTGCTGGAACGGGTGTTCCCCAGTGACCTGGTCAGCGTGGTACTCGGCGAGGTCGAGGTAGGCCAGGCCTTTGCTCGCCTGCCTTTCGACCACCTGCTGTTCACCGGCGCCACCAGCGTGGGGCGTCAGGTGATGTTGGCTGCGGCACACAACCTGACCCCGGTCACACTGGAATTGGGCGGCAAGTCACCGGCGATTGTCTCGGCTGACGTAGCGCTGGACAGCGCCGCCGAGCGCATCGCCTTCGGCAAGACGCTGAACGCTGGCCAGACCTGCGTCGCCCCCGACTATGTGCTGGTGCCGCGCGAGCGGCTGCAAGCCTTCAGCGACGCCTACCAGCGGGCCGTGCGCCGGTTGTACCCGCGCATCGCCGACAACCCCGACTACACCGCTATCATCAACCCGTCCCAGCTGCAGCGCTTGCAACGGCTGCTGGACGATGCCCGCGCCAAAGGCGCGCAGGTGCTCGACCTGTACCCCGACGAAACCCACCAGGGCCGGCGCCTGCCACCACACTTGTTGCTGGGGGTACATGACGACATGCAGGTGATGCAGGACGAGATCTTCGGCCCACTGCTGCCGCTGGTGCCCTACGACGACCTCGAGCAGGCGCTGGCCTACGTCAACCAACGGCCGCGCCCGTTGGCGCTGTACTACTTCGGCTATGACCGCACTGGCCAGGAGCAGGTACTGCGCCACACCCATTCCGGCGGTGTGTGCCTGAACGACACCCTGCTTCACGTGGCTCAGGACGACCTGCCATTCGGCGGCATCGGGCCTTCGGGCATGGGCCACTACCATGGCCGCGACGGCTTCCTGACCTTCAGCAAGGCCAAGGCGGTACTGGCCAAGCAACGTCTCAATACCGCACGGCTGATCTACCCGCCTTATGGCAAAGCCTTGCAACGCCTGGTCTACAAGCTGTTCATCCGCTGAGGGGCAGCCCATGCACCGCCGCGAACTGTTGCGTTTCAGCCTGGGTGCCAGCCTCGTGCTGGCCGGCACCAGCCTGGTCGGTTGCCGCGCCCAAACCGCCGCGACCGGCTACGACATCCTGCGCGACGATGACCTGCCGCTACTGGGTGCGCTGATCCCGGTAGTACTGGCCGGCACGCAGGCCACCGAAACCCTGGTGCTGCACAGCCTCGACCACAAGCTGTCGGCGTTGTCGCCAGAAATGCTCAAGCTCACCCGGCAGCTGTTCGACGTGCTCAGCCTGCCGCTGACTCGCGGCCCGCTGACGGGTATCTGGGGTGCCTGGGAACAAGCCAGCCCCGCGCAAGTCAGGGCCTTCCTGCAGCGTTGGCAGGACAGCTCACTGAACCTGCTGCGCATGGGTCACGCATCGCTGCTGCAATTGCTGCAGATGGCCTGGTATGAACGCCCTGAATCCTGGGCCGCCTGCGGCTACCCGGGCCCACCGAAGATCTGACAACGAAGAGCAGCGCAGATGCCTGTACCTGACCCGTTTCGCCAAGGCCTGGAGCGCGGCTGGATTACCCACGACGCCTCGCGCCTGGAGCAAGACCTCACCCTGGAGGCCGATGTTGCGGTGATCGGCAGCGGTGCCGGTGGTGCTACCAGCGCGCAGATGCTCAGTGCCGCCGGCTTCAAGGTGCTGTTGATCGAAGAAGGCCCATTGAAGACCAGCAGCGATTTCCATCTGCTGGAAAACGAAGCCTACGCCAGCCTGTACCAGGAAGGCCTGGGCCGCATGAGCAAGGATGGCGCCATCACCATCCTTCAGGGCCGGGCCGTGGGCGGCACCACGCTGGTGAACTGGACCTCGAGCTTTCGCACCCCGCCCCAGACGCTGGCGCACTGGGCGTCGGCGCACAACGTGAGCGGCCTGGGCGAAGCGCAGATGCGCCCCTGGTTCGAACGCATCGAACAGGAGCTGGGCATCACTCCCTGGGCGCTGCCGCCGAATGCCAACAACGACGTGTTGCGCCGTGGCTGCGAGCAGCTGGGCTACCGCTGGGCAGTGATCCCACGCAACGTGCGCGGCTGCTGGAACCTGGGTTATTGCGGCATGGGTTGCCCGGTGAATGCCAAGCAATCAATGCTCGTGACCCGCATTCCCGCCACCCTCGAGCAAGGCGGCGAGCTGCTCTATCTGGCCCGGGCCGAGCGCTTCGAGCACAACGGCGAACGCATCCTCGGCCTGACCTGCCAGGCTCTGGACAGCCAGGGCCTGCACCCTACCGGCCGCCTGGTGCACATTCGCGCCCGTCACTACGTGGTTGCCGGTGGCGGCATCAACAGCCCGGCGCTGCTGCTGCGGTCCGCCGCGCCCAACCCGCACGGCCGCCTGGGCAAACGGACCTTCCTGCACCTGGTGAACTTCAGCGCGGCCCGCTTCAACGAGCGTATCGACCCTTATTACGGCGCCCCACAGTCCATCTACAGCGACCACTTCCAATGGCAAGGCGGCGTCGATGGCCCGATTGGCTACAAACTGGAGGTACCACCATTGCACCCGGCCCTGGCCAGCACCCTGCTGGGCGGATACGGCGAGGAAAATGCCCGACGCATGGCCGAGCTGCCACATACCCACGTGATGCTGGCGCTGCTGCGCGATGGCTTTCACCCACAAAGCCAGGGTGGCACCGTGGAGCTGCGCGGCGATGGTTCGCCCGTGCTCGACTACCCGCTCACTGACTATCTGTACGACGGTTTGCGCCGCGCCTACCGCAGCATGGCGCAAATCCAATTCGCCGCTGGCGCCACCCAGGTCACCGCCGTGCACAGCGATGCCAGTGCCGCGTCCAGCCTGCAACAGGCCTTGGCCATGATCGACCGCTTGCGCCTGGAGCCGTTCCGCACGCGCCTGGGCAGCGCCCACGTGATGGGCGGTTGTGCCATGGGCGAGGACCCGCGCCAGGCGGTATGCGACAGCCTGGGCCGCCATCACCAGTTGCAAAACCTGTCGATTCACGACGGTTCGCTGTTCCCCACCAGCATCGGCGCCAACCCGCAATTGTCGGTGTATGCCATCAGCGCCAGGCTCAGCGAGGCCCTGATCGCCCGCCTGGCACACAGCGCATGACAACGAACACGGCCCCTGTCTATAGTGCCATCAGCCGGCCGCATGACTTGGCCGGGCGCAGTCGCTGCGCTACCATCCGAGTCCCCAACGCACTCCAGCCAGGATGACGCGATGAACCGAGTGTTGTACCCGGGTACTTTCGACCCCATTACCAAAGGCCATGGCGATCTGGTCGAACGCGCCTCGCGGCTGTTCGACCACGTGATCATCGCCGTGGCAGCCAGCCCCAAGAAAAACCCGCTGTTCCCGCTGGAACAACGGGTGGAGCTCGCCCGGGAGGTCACCAAGCACCTGCCCAATGTCGAAGTCATCGGCTTCTCCTCGCTGTTGGCGCATTTCGCCAAGGAACAGGGCGCGAACGTGTTCCTGCGCGGCCTGCGGGCGGTATCCGACTTCGAGTACGAGTTCCAGCTGGCGAACATGAACCGGCAACTGGCTCCTGATGTGGAAAGCCTGTTCCTCACGCCTTCGGAGCGTTATTCGTTCATTTCCTCGACCCTGGTCCGGGAAATCGCCGCATTGGGTGGTGATATCAGCAAGTTCGTACACCCGGTGGTGGCCGACGCGCTGACCGAACGCTTCAGGAAGTAAGCCACACAGCTGATTGTCGCGCCCGCGTGCACTGCGGGCGCGAATGCGGCACAATTGTGCCCACTGCGTTGAACATGCCCGGGCGCAGAGCCCCGGCCGGAGTCCCCATGTCCCTGATCATCACCGACGATTGCATCAACTGCGACGTCTGCGAACCCGAGTGCCCGAACGAGGCCATCTCCCAAGGCGAAGAGATCTACGTGATCGACCCTAACCTGTGCACCCAGTGCGTGGGCCATTACGACGAGCCGCAATGCCAGCAGGTCTGCCCGGTCGATTGCATCCCGCTGGATGAAGCGCACCCGGAAACCGAAGAAGAGCTGATGGCCAAGTATCGCCGGATTACCGGCAAGGCCTGAACCCACAGGCCTGCGCGGCACCTGTAGGAGCGAAACACCTCAGCGCTGGCAATGCGGGCAATACACGCTGGCCCGCTGCCCCAGCTTTACCTCGCGCAATTGCGTGCCGCACACCTTGCACGGCTGCCCGCCGCGCCCATACACGAACAATTCCTGCTGGAAGTAACCCGGCTGGCCATCACCGCCGATAAAATCGCGCAAGGTGGTACCGCCCTGCTCGATCGCCGCCGCCAGCACCCGCTTGATCTCGATGCTCAGCTTCAGGTAGCGCGCCCGTGAGATCCCGCCTGCCGCGCGGCGGGGGTCGATGCCGGCGGCAAACAGGGCCTCGGTGGCGTAGATGTTGCCCACCCCCACCACCACGGCGTTGTCCATGATGAACGGCTTGACCGCCATCGAGCGCCCGCGGGACAGCTGGAACAATCGCTCGCCGTCAAACAGGTCGGTCAGCGGCTCCGGGCCCAGGCGCAGCAGCAGTTCGTGGTTGAGCGGGTCCTGGCTCCACAGCATCGCGCCAAAGCGGCGTGGGTCGGTGTAACGCAGCATCAGCCCCGACTCCAGTTCGATGTCGACGTGCTCATGCTTGGCTGCCGGCAAGCCCAGTTCGACCAGGCGCAGGTTGCCCGACATGCCCAGGTGGCTGATCAGGGTACCGACCTCGGCATTGATCAGCAGGTATTTGGCGCGCCGCTCGACACTGACGATGCGCTGCCCCGACAGGCGCACATCCAGGTCTTCGGGAATCGGCCAGCGCAGGCGCCGGTCACGCACCACCACCCGGCTGACGCGTTGGCCCACCAGGTGCGGCGCGATACCGCGCCGGGTGGTTTCTACTTCGGGTAATTCCGGCATGTGTCAGTGCCCGCCCAACTCGCGAATGTTCTGCTTGAGGTTTTCGAAATCGTATTCCGACAAGCCGATGTAATCGAGCACCAGCGGGCCGACCACACGCCACTCGTGGTCCACCGACTGGTTACCCAGCACCCGGTAGGAGGCGCAGATGTGCTCGGCCATCTTCAGCACCGCCAGCAGGTTCTTCAGCTGGCTCTGGGTGTTGCGCGAGCTTTCGTCGCGGAACACCGCCAGGGCATTGTGGTGGTTGGCAATGGTCGCGCTGAGGTGTTCGGGCAGCCGCCAGGACTTGGCGGTGAAATAGCCGACCACCGAATGGTTGGTGTTGAAAGAACGGTTTTCCGTGTCGACGATCCGGGTTTCCTCATCGGCCGTGGCATAGGCCTGCTCCAGCACCTCCATGTAGTTCGGGAAGCGCTTGAGCATCAGCGGCACGCCGCAGTCGTGGAACAGGCCGAGGGTATAGGCCTCGTCCGCAGGCTGGATGCCGGTGCGCTTGGCCAGGGTCAGGCAGGTCATCGCCACATCCTGGGCGGTATCCCAGAAGCGATTGAGGGTGACGATGGTCTCGTCGCTCATTTCGCCCTTGATCGACTGGGCGTTGATCAGGTTGATGATCGAACGGCTACCCAGCAGGTTCACCGCGCGCTGGATCGAACCAATCTTGTTGGAAAGGCCGAAGTGCGGGGAGTTGACCAGCTTGAGCAAGGCACCCGAGAGGCCCGGGTCCTGGGAAATCAGTTTGGCGATGGTTTCCAGGTCCGGGTCAGGCATGTACTGCTCGAACTGCAGGTCGACCATGATCTGCGGTTGCGGCGGGATGGTAATGCCTTGCAAGGCTTGCTGGATCTGTTCGGCGCTGAGTTCCTGGGACATACGTGCATACTCGTTCGGGACGGGCGATTCTAACCTTCTAGACTGGCAAGGGACCAACCACTGAATCGTAACGCCGGAACTTTCCTTGAGCGCCACGGGCCTCTTTTTTCACACCCATCGAAAAAGGAGCAAGGCCCATGAGTGCGGAACTGAACGGCAAGCGCGTGGCCTTTCTGGTCACCGATGGCTTCGAGCAGGTGGAGCTGACCGGGCCCCGCGAAGCCCTGGAACAGAGCGGCGCGGTAGTGGATATCCTCAGCGACAGAGAAGGCACTGTACGGGGTTGGAACCATGACCGGCCGGCGGATGAATTCGCCGTGGATGCCACCTTCGAAGGCGCCCACCTGGACCTCTACGATGCCTTGGTGCTGCCCGGCGGCGTGCAAAATTCTGACACGATTCGGCTCATCCCCGCCGCGCAGAAACTGGTGAAAAGCCACGACTCGGCCGGCAGGCCGCTGGCAGTGATCTGCCACGGCGGCTGGTTGCTGGTGTCATGCGGGTTGGTCAAGGGCAAGCGGATGACCAGCTACAAGACCCTGCAGGACGACATTCGCAATGCCGGGGGGGAATGGGTGGATGAAGAAGTGGTGGTCGATGGCAACCTGATCAGCAGCCGCAAGCCCGATGACATTCCGGCGTTCAGCCAGCAGTTGATCAAGGCACTCGCGGCCTGATTGCCGCTAGCGGGCTCATCGCTGGCAAGCCCGCCTCCACAGTAAGGCGCACGCCGCCAAGGCGGTTCAGCCCATGTGGTGGCTGGCTTGCCGACGATGAGGCCGCAGTTTGTCGAGCCTGACACCGATAGATAGGCAGACAGGCTATAATCCCGCTCTTTTTTCCGGAGCGACGTCATGTCCCTGCCCAGCCTTCGCCTCAAAGCCAATGCCGACCGCCGCCTGCGCGCCGGCCACCTGTGGGTCTACAGCAACGAAGTCGATGTCACCGCGACCCCGTTGCAGGGCTTTCAGGCCGGCCAGCAGGCTGTTCTCGAGGCGGCCAACGGCAAGCCGCTGGGCATCGTTGCACTGAGCCCGAACAACCTGATCTGTGCCCGCCTGCTGTCGCGCGATGCCAAGCTGCCGCTGGACAAGTCGCTGCTGGTGCACCGCCTGAACGTGGCCCTGTCACTGCGCCAGCGCCTGTTCGAGCAACCGTGCTACCGCCTGGTCTACGGCGACTCCGACCTGCTGCCAGGCCTGGTGGTCGACCGCTTCTTCGACATCCTCGTGGTGCAACTGGCCTCGGCCACCATGGAAGCGCACAAGGACGACGTGATTGCAGCCCTGGTGCAGGTGCTCAAGCCCAGCGGCATTCTGTTCAAGAACGACTCCTCGGCGCGCGACGCCGAAGGCCTGCAGCGCTATGTCGAGACGGTCTACGGCGAAGTGCCGGACTGGGTGCCGCTGGAAGAGAACGGCGTCAGGTTCGAAGCTCCGGTGCGTGAAGGGCAGAAGACCGGCTGGTTCTATGACCATCGCATGAACCGTGCGCGCCTGGCACCTTACGTCAAAGGCAAGCGCGTGCTCGACCTGTTCAGCTACATCGGTGGCTGGGGCGTGCAGGCCGGTGCCTTCGGCGCCAGCGAAGTGTTCTGCGTCGATGCCTCGGGCTTCGCCCTGGATGGCGTGGAGCGCAACGCCGCGCTGAACGGCATCAGCGAGAAGCTGACCTGCATCGAAGGCGACGTGTTCGAGGCGCTGCGCGAGCTCAAGGCCGCCGAAGAGCGCTTCGACGTGATCATTGCCGACCCACCCGCGTTCATCAAGCGCAAGAAAGACCTGAAGAACGGCGAGGCGGCTTATCGTCGCCTGAACGAACAGGCCATGCGCATGCTGACCAAGGACGGCATCCTGGTCAGCGCCTCGTGCTCGATGCACCTGCCGGAAGACGACCTGCACAACATCCTGCTGACCAGCGCCCGCCACCTGGACCGCAACCTGCAATTGCTCGAACGCGGCGGCCAGGGCCCGGACCACCCGGTGCACCCGGCCATCGCTGAAACCCGCTACATCAAGAGCATCACCTGCCGGTTGCTGCCCAACAGCTGACCGCCTCCGTAATTGCTTCCGTAGGAGCGGCCTTGCGTCGCGATGGGCCGCAAGGCGGCCCAGGATTTCGGCCATTGTGCACGGATCGAAGGGGCTGCTCGCAGCCCGTCGCGACGCAAGGCCGCTCCTACAAAAGCACGATGGTCAAAACTGGCATCAGATCCCCAATACCTGCGTCGCTATGCCGAAATACACCAGTACCCCCGCCGCATCGGCAATCGATGTGATCAACGGGCCACTGGCCGTGGCCGGGTCCAGCTTGAAGCGGCTGAGAAGGAACGGCAGGCTCATGCCGATCAGGCTGCCGACCAAAACGATCACCACCATGCTGCTGGCAACGATCAGGGCAATCTGCGGCCCCCCGCGTAGTACCCCCAAGGACGCTACGGCCACTGCCATGGTGCATCCAAGCAGCAGCGCCACCGCGAATTCCCGCCCCAGCATGCGCCACCAGTCACGCATGACCACTTCACCTGTGGCCAGCCCCCTCACCATCAAGGTTGCAGACTGGGCGCCGGCATTACCGCCGCTGTCCACCAGCAGTGGCAGAAAGAACACCAGAGCGATGTGGGCGGCGATGGTTTCCTCGAAGGCAGCAATGCCCGCCCCGGAAAAGAGGTTGCCGAACACCAGCAGAACCAGCCAGAACACGCGTTTGCGGTAAAGCAGGCCAAGGGTCGCGTGGCGCAGATTGCCTATGTGATTGGTGATAGAGGCGCCCTTGTGGAAATCTTCGGTCGCCTCACGCCGTTGTGCCTCCAGGGCTGCCTGGATGTTCGGGCCGGAGGTGTCTTTATCGAGCGATTGTTGCATGAGTTTCTCCAGGCGCCGACCCAGGCGCCCACAGACCTCAGCCCCGTGGACTCAAGCCTTCGGCAGCCCTGGCGACGGCGCGCTCAGTGCCAGATTTCAGGTTCGTTTGGAACCGGTAACTGGGAAGGTCCATTGAGTGTTTTTCTCGCAAAGCCGCACATGCGGCGCCGGGATAATAGAAGCTCAGGGCCTGCTGGTCAGCCCCATCAGCAGCGATTCAGAAAGGCCCTACAAGCAACCGGCCAACAGGCCAAATCCACCGCCCGGCCACATCGCCATTCCCTCACCGCCTCAGCGGTGTAGAATCGGCCTATTCATCGCCAGTCATCCCCGGCGGGTTTATGAGCTCTGCCCAAGCACGCGGCGATCCCGCGCGGTCTTCGGCCCCATCCGTGCCAGTGGCAACCGGCCTGCGGTACAAAGGACAAGAGAAGCTCACTCCCCTTTTTGTGACCTGATTAAGCCGCCAGGAGTGTTTCATGCCTGATTACCGTTCAAAGACTTCCACCCAAGGCCGCAACATGGCCGGCGCCCGTGCCCTGTGGCGCGCCACCGGGATGAAGGACGAAGACTTCAAGAAACCGATCATCGCCATCGCCAACTCGTTCACCCAGTTCGTCCCGGGCCACGTGCACCTGAAGGACCTGGGCCAGCTGGTCGCCCGCGAGATCGAACGCGCCGGTGGCGTGGCCAAGGAGTTCAACACCATCGCGGTCGATGACGGCATCGCCATGGGTCACGACGGCATGCTGTACTCGCTACCAAGCCGCGAGATCATCGCCGATGCCGTGGAATACATGGTCAATGCCCACTGTGCCGATGCCATCGTGTGCATCTCCAACTGCGACAAGATCACCCCCGGCATGCTGATGGCCGCACTGCGCCTGAACATCCCGGTAATCTTCGTTTCCGGCGGCCCGATGGAAGCCGGCAAGACCAAGCTGGCCAGCCATGGCCTGGACCTGGTCGATGCCATGGTCATCGCTGCCGACTCTTCGGCCTCCGATGAAAAGGTCGCCGAATACGAGCGTAGCGCCTGCCCGACCTGCGGCTCGTGCTCCGGCATGTTCACCGCCAACTCGATGAACTGCCTGACCGAAGCCCTGGGCCTGGCCCTGCCGGGCAACGGCTCGACCCTGGCCACCCACGCCGACCGCGAACAACTGTTCCTCACTGCCGGCCGCACCATCGTCGAGCTGTGCAAGCGTTACTACGGCGACAACGACGAGTCGGTACTGCCGCGCAACATTGCCAACTTCAAGGCGTTCGAGAACGCCATGATGCTCGATATCGCCATGGGCGGCTCGACCAACACCATCCTGCACCTGCTGGCCGCAGCCCAGGAAGCCGAGGTGGCGTTCGACCTGCGCGACATCGACCGCCTGTCGCGCAAAGTGCCGCAGCTGTGCAAGGTGGCGCCGAACATCCAGAAGTACCACATGGAAGATGTGCACCGCGCCGGCGGCATCTTCAGCATCCTCGGCTCGCTGGCCCGTGGCGGCCTGCTGCACACCGACCTGCCGACCGTGCACAGCCGCAGCATGGAAGAAGCCATCGCCAAGTGGGACATTACCCAGACCGATGACGAAGCCGTGCACACCTTCTTCAAGGCAGGTCCTGCCGGCATTCCGACTCAGACCGCGTTCAGCCAGTCGACCCGTTGGCCGAGCCTGGACCTGGACCGCGCCGAAGGCTGCATCCGCAGCGTCGAGCACGCCTATTCGCAGGAGGGTGGCCTGGCCGTGCTGTACGGCAACATCGCGCTGGATGGCTGCGTGGTGAAAACCGCCGGTGTCGACGAATCGATCCTGGTGTTCGAAGGCACGGCGAAGATCTTCGAGAGCCAGGACAGCGCCGTGCGCGGCATCCTCGCCGACGAAGTGAAGGCCGGCGACATCGTGATCATCCGCTACGAAGGCCCGAAAGGCGGCCCGGGCATGCAAGAGATGCTGTACCCGACCTCTTATCTGAAGTCCAAAGGCCTGGGCAAGGCCTGCGCCCTGCTCACCGACGGCCGCTTCTCGGGAGGTACCTCGGGCCTGTCGATCGGCCACGCTTCGCCGGAGGCCGCTGCTGGCGGCGCCATCGGCCTGGTGCGCGACGGCGACAAGATTCTGATCGACATCCCCAACCGTTCGATCAACCTGCAAGTCAGCGACGAAGAACTGGCCCAGCGCCGCGTCGAGCAGGACAAGAAGGGCTGGAAGCCTGCCGAAGTGCGCCCACGCAAGGTGACCACCGCGCTGAAGGCCTATGCCCTGCTGGCGACCAGTGCCGACAAGGGCGCTGTGCGTAACAAGGCGATGCTGGAAGGGCTGTAAGGCTACCTGGCAGTTGAAAAGCCGGCGCCTGGTGCGCCGGTTTTTTTTGGCAGCGAGAACTACTGAATCAAAGCACTGCTCTCGAAGCACAGTGACGCAATTGCGCCAGCAGCAAGGCAACCGAACGCTTCGGCTTTGCCGTCGAGGTCAGAATGAACTGCGCTTGAGGAAGAGGAGGCAGCGTTGGCTCTTCCTGCAAACCTGCAGCCAGTGCAGTTGATCGGGTGACCGGCGTAATACCCAGCCCACCGTTGACGGCGGTTATCAGCCCCCCGGCACTTGGGCTCTGACAAACGATCCGCCATTGTCGCCCCGCACGTGCCAAGGCTGCGATGGCGGCAGCCCGATAGGGGCATTGGTCGGAAAACACCGCCAAGGGTATCGGGGTGCTTGCATCATCGAGGCTCAACGCAAGCGGCCCTCTCGCCCAGATCAGCGGCTCGGACCAAAGCAATTCGCCACGTTCATCATCGCCGCAGCGGCTGCCCAGCACGATATCGAGCCCAGCCGATTGTAAAAGTCCAAGCAGCTCGCCGGTCAGGCCGACTTTCAGCGAAATTTCCACGTCGGGATGTGCCGCCGAGAATCGACGCAAACAGTCGATGATGGGCGCTTTCACCATCTCCTCGCTCAACCCGACAACTACCATGCCGGAAACCCGGCGGCCGACGCCGAGACTCGCGCGGGCATCATCATGCAGCGCCAGGATGGTGCGGGCATAGCCTGCCAGGCGCGTACCGGCTGGCGTCAGGCTGACAGAACGGGTCGTGCGCTCCAGCAATCTATGCCCGGCATCACTTTCCAGCCGCCTGATGTGGGCGCTGATCGCCGACTGCGTCAGGTGCAGGCTCTGCGCAGCACGCGTGAAGCCACCGCTGTCGGCAACAGCAATGAAGCTTCGCAAAAGCACGATATCGAACACCGATTAATCACCTATCTCACTCAATGAGCGAAGCATACGTGATTTCCATAACTGATTATTCTGAATCAGACTTTGCGCCAAGTATCCGCGCAGTTGTACTGCCGGGATCGTGTCACCCACACTGCCAAGGAGAAGCCCGATGGTTGAACGTATCTTGTATGTTTGCGCATCACCGCGTGGAGAGCGCTCCGTCTCCACACAGATTGCCGAAGTGTTCCTGGCGGCGTTAGCAGAGCGCAAAGCCGTGCAAATTGACCGCCTTGATCCCTGGGAATGCGAACTTCCCGAAGTGGATGGCGCGTTACTCGCGGCAAAATATGCAAGGCTTGTCGACACCCCACTGTCTGCCGCTCAAGCCGCGGCATGGGAGCAGATCGAGGCACTCGCTGAACGGTTCCACCAGGCTCATACCTTGGTGTTCAGCGTGCCGCTGTGGAATTTCGGCATTCCGTACAAGCTCAAGCATCTGATCGACGCCATTTCGCACAAAGACGTCTTGTTCACCTTCGATGAGCACGGGTTGAACGGCATGCTGGGTGGACGTCGGGCTGTTGCAATCTACTCTCGCGGACTGGGGTATGGCCCCGGCTCACAGACCCCCGAGCAAGGCTTTGGCCTGGAAAAACCCTTCATCGACACATGGTTTCGCTTCGTCGGTATAAACCAGGTGCACAGTGTCGTCGTCGAACAGACGCTTGGCCCTGTAGGGGCCAGCGTCCGTACAGCCGCCATCGAAGCCGCTACCTTGCTGGCGCAGAACATTGATCAGGAAGCGGCCCGGACGGTCATCGTGGGCCGCAACGGCTGACAAGCCCCGTTACTGAATCTGCTCCGGCGTCACGACCACCCAGTTCTTGTCCGCCGTCACCGGCAAGCCTTCCTTGGCCTGTGCCGCCGCATTCCTGGCAATCATCCCGTTGATCTGGTCCATGTACTTGGCCTTGCGGTTGATCCACAGGTGGATACCGCCCTTGTCTACGTCCACGCCATGGAACTGCATGTAGCCGTCGCTGGTTGGCGTATCACCGCCGACCAGTACCGGCTTCTTCCACTCATCGATATAGGTCAGGATGGCCGCGTGCTTGCCGGCCATCCAGGTGGCCGGGGTCCACAGATACGGGGTCAGTTCCAGCCCGGCGTTGGCCTTGGCATCGTAGTGCCCGGCAGTGATCTGCTTGCGGGCAGTGGTCAGCTGGCCGCTGGCACGGTCCTTCAGCAGCAGGCTCACACCAATCACATTCTCCGGCTTCACGTTGTAGCCATACTTGGGGTCGGACGCGACCATGCGCACCAGCTCCTCGGAGGCAGCGGAAATCACGTAGACCTCGATACCGTTCTCCATCAGCTTGTTGTACAGCTCGGTCTGGCCCTTGAAGACTTTGGGCGGCTGCACCTCGATGGTCTTGACCTGGTCGCCTTCGTAGTAGGTGCTGGGGATCGGCTTGCCGGAGGCCATCATCTCATCCACCTGCACCTTCAGCTCCTGCAGGGTGAAGCCCGAGAACACCTGGGCTACCCACGGGTAGCAGACCATGTCGTCGACTTCGCACAGCCGGTAGTAATAGCTGAACAGGCTTTCCTTGTGGTCGGCGGTGTCCTTGAATGGCATCAGCTTCAACGAGGGGTCGAGCTTGTCGCGGGTCAGCAGGCCTTTGTTCTCCAGGAATGGCAGCAAGGCCTCTTCGAGGTCGTAACGGTAGCTGGTGTTGTCCATGTCGAACACCGCGTAGTTACCCTTGTTGGCATTGGCGGCGATCAGGCTGTCGAGCTGCTTGGCGGCCTCGGCCGGCCAGTGTTTGAGCTCGGTGGCGAAGGTTTCGATACTGAACAGCAGGGACAGGGCGGCAGCGACAGCTTTCGGAGCAAATTTCATCTACGAATCTCCTGAAATGACCCCGAAACGCTAGTGCAACAACCGTTGTCGGCGGCCTTTCATAACGACCCTCATGCAGCTGCAAACGCCGCGTTCATTGCCATCCGCGACAGCGCGTTATTCCATAAACGACTATGCACATTCCATATGCGTATAAATTCGTTTGTTTTCAGGCTGTTAGCATTTCCGTTCGCAATCGCTCACAGAGGCGGTGCCTCTTTTGCCTTTTTCCGCTGGAGCTTTAATGAACCTGCCGCTGTCCCTTAATCTGCTGGCGTTCCTGGCCTTGTTGCTGGGCCTGGCACAAACCCGCCGCACCGACTGGAGCCTGGCCAGGAAAGTCCTGCTGGGCCTGGTGCTGGGCGTGGTTTTCGGGCTGGCCCTGCACACGTTGTATGGCGCAGGCCACCCGGTGCTCAAGGCCACCATCAGCTGGCTTGACTTGGTCGGCAACGGCTATGTCGGCCTGTTGCAGATGATCGTCATGCCGCTGATCTTCGCCTCGATCCTCAGCGCCGTGGCGCGCCTGCACAATGCCTCGTCGCTGGGCCGCATCAGCGTGCTGAGCATTGGCACCCTGCTGCTGACCACTGCCATCGCGGCATTGATCGGCATCGTCCTGACCAACCTGTTCGGCCTCAGCGCCGAAGGCCTGGTGGCTGGCGCCCAGGAAAGTGCACGCATGCAGGTCATCCACAGTGACTATGCCGGCAAGGTCGCCGACCTCAACATCCCGCAACTGCTGCTGTCGTTCATCCCCAGCAACCCGGTGGGTGACCTGGCACGGGCGAAACCGACCTCGATCATCAGCGTGGTGATCTTTGCCGTATTCCTCGGTCTGGCCGCGTTGCAGCTGATCAAGGACGATGCCGAGAAAGGCCAGCGCGTGCTGTCGGCCGTCGACATCCTGCAGGCCTGGGTGATGCGCCTGGTGCGGGTAGTGATGAAGCTGACCCCGTATGGCGTGCTGGCGTTGATGGCCAAGGTGGTGGCCAGCTCGAACCTGCAAGACATCGTCAAGCTGGGCAGCTTCGTGGTGGTGTCGTACCTGGGCCTGGGGCTGATGTTCATGGTGCACGGCGTTATCCTCGCCGCCAGCGGTGTGAACCCGCTGCGTTTCCTGCGCAAGGTGTGGCCAGTGCTGACCTTCGCCTTCACCAGCCGTTCCAGCGCCGCCAGCATTCCGCTGAACATCGAAGCGCAAACTCGGCGCCTGGGCGTGCCGCAGTCGATTGCCAGTTTCAGCGCCTCGTTCGGCACCACCATCGGCCAGAACGGCTGCGCCGGCCTCTACCCTGCCATGTTGGCGGTGATGGTGGCGCCTGCGGTGGGCATCGATACTTTCGACCCGCTGTGGATCGCCACCTTGGTGGCCATCGTTACCCTGAGTTCGGCAGGCGTTGCCGGTGTAGGTGGTGGCGCGACGTTCGCCGCATTGATCGTGCTTCCGGCCATGGGCTTGCCGGTGGAGTTGGTGGCGTTGCTGATTTCGGTAGAGCCGCTGATCGACATGGGGCGCACGGCGTTGAACGTGAATGGTTCGATGACCGCGGGCGTGGTGACCAGCCAGCTGTTGAAAGAGACCGACAAACAAGTGCTGGCTGGCGATGAACATGCCGAGCTGAGCCATACCTGACGGATTGCCGGGGGCGCGTTGCGCCCCTTTCGCGACACAAGGCCGCTCCTACAGGGCACCGCGCATGTCCGTCTTGCGCGGCCGCCTGCAGGAGCGGCCTTATGTCGCGATGGGCTGCAAAGCAGCCCTAAAATCTCAAACCTTGTCCCAAACCTCAAAATGATACCCAGGCTTGCCTTCCTCTGCCTGTGCCTCGCTCGACACCAGCCGCCAGTGCCCCTGATCAAACTCGGGGAACCAGGCATCCCCTTCCGGCGCCAAATCCACCCGTGTCAGGTACATCCGGCTGACCAGCCCCTTCTCCAGCGCCTGCGCATACAGCTGCGCCCCACCAATCAGCATCAATTCATCGACACCGTTCTCACGCGCCCACTGCTCGGCGCGGACCAGGGCCTGTTCCAGCGAGCCAAACACCTCGGCACCGGCCAGCTCCAGCCCTGCCTGGCGGCTGACCACGATGTTCAAGCGCCCGGGCAGCGGCCGCCCCAGGGAATCCCAGGTCTTGCGCCCCATGATGATCGGCTTGCCCAGGGTGGTGGCCTTGAAGTACTTGAAATCCCCCGGCAAATGCCAGGGCATGGAATTGTCGATGCCGATCACGCGGTTTTCGGCATGCGCCGCGATCAGGCTGAGGGGGAGTGATGTATTCATGCCAGCGAGGATAGCACCGGGCGTGTGGGTTATGCTTCTGCCCTGACCTGTGCATTGGAAGACCTTGTGACTGCTCCGACTTTCCTGGACAAGCGCTGGCTCACCGAAGCGGTACGCCTGCGCGAGGAACATGCCGGCCCCCTGGAGGACCAGGAAGCCAACCGCCGT
Organism: Pseudomonas sp. LAM2023; assembly: GCF_016620375.1. Classification (NCBI taxonomy): domain Bacteria; kingdom Pseudomonadati; phylum Pseudomonadota; class Gammaproteobacteria; order Pseudomonadales; family Pseudomonadaceae; genus Pseudomonas; species Pseudomonas sp. LAM2023. Next base: position 533,010 of record NZ_JAENHV010000015.1, read on the forward strand.
GCCCGCCAAGCGGGAGGTGACCTGGCGACCCGGGTTGAAACCCGTGCGCTGTTCCTGGCTGAACGCGACGGCATGAGCGTCGCCCTGCGCCACTGGAAACAGGGCGCGCGCCTGGCGCTGCTGGCCTTGCTGATACTGGCCATGCTCAGCGGCGCGGGGCTGGCCTTGGCGGCCCTCGGTGATGGCCAGCGCCCGGTAAATGTGTTCTGGGCATTGGGCAGCCTGCTCGGGCTTGACCTGCTGATGCTGCTGGGCTGGGCCATCGGCTTTGCCGCCAGCGGCGAGTATGGCGCCGGGCTGGGCCGCCTGTGGCTGTGGCTGAGCGAACGCTTCGCCCGCGACGCCAAGGCCGCGCACCTGGCCCCGGCACTGTTGGTTCTGTTGCAGCGCCAGCGCCTCAGCCGCTGGTTGCTCGGCCTGCTGGTGCACGGGTTGTGGCTGCTGGCGATGATCAGCGCGCTGGGCATGCTGCTGGCCTTGTTGGCCACCCGCCGCTATGGCTTCGTCTGGGAAACCACCCTGCTCGCTGCCGACCCGTTCATCCACCTGACCCAGGCCTTGGGCGCCCTGCCCTCGCTGCTGGGCTTCGCCGTGCCCGACGAGGGCATGATCCGTGCGAGCGGCGACAGCTTGCCGGCCCTGGACCTGGCACGGCAAGCCTGGGCCAGCTGGCTGCTCGGCGTGGTGCTGGTTTATGGCTTGTTGCCACGCCTGCTGCTGGCCGGCTTGTGCCTGTGGCGCTGGCGCCAGGGCCGTGGGTGCCTGGCGCTGGATCTCAGCCTGCCCGGCTACGCGCAACTGCGTGAAGCGCTGATGCCACGCAGCGAACGCATCGGCGTACAGGACGCCGCGCCCGATACCTTGCCGGCGTTCACCGCCGGCCAGCTGGAAAGCGGCAGCAGTGGCGCACTGCTGGTCGGCCTGGAACTGGACGACCAGCGCCCCTGGCCACCCACATTGCCGAAAAGCGTGACCGATGCCGGTGTGCTCGATAGCCGTGAATCGCGTAACCGGCTGCTGGAGCAGCTCAGCCGCTTCCCCCCGGCGCGCCTGGCCATTGCCTGCGACCCACGCCGCTCGCCCGACCGTGGCAGCCTGGCGCTGCTCGCCGAACTGGCACGCAATGCCGGCGCAACCCGCATCTGGCTGCTACAGGCCGCACCGGGCCAGGCCCTGGACGCGCAGCGCCTGGGTGACTGGCACGAAGCCCTCGACCGGCTTGGCTTGCCACATGCCGATACCTCACCACTGACCTGGCTGGAGCATGGCCATGACTGAGCCACTGAAACTGGCCGTGGTCGGCCACACCAACGTCGGCAAGACCTCGCTGCTGCGCACCCTGACCCGTGACGTCGGCTTCGGCGAGGTATCCCACCGCCCCAGCACCACCCGCCACGTAGAAGGGGCGCGGCTGTCGGTGGACGGTGAGCCCCTGCTGGAACTGTACGACACCCCGGGCCTGGAAGACGCCATCGCCCTGCTCGACTACCTTGAACGCCTGGACCGCCCGGGCGAGCGCCTCGACGGCCCGGCCCGTCTGCAGCGCTTTCTGCAGGGCAGCGAAGCACGCCAACGTTTCGAACAGGAGGCCAAGGTGCTGCGCCAGCTGCTGGCCAGCAATGCCGGCCTGTATGTGATCGATGCCCGCGAGCCGGTACTGGCCAAGTACCGCGACGAGCTGGAGGTACTGGCCAGCTGCGGCAAGCCGCTGCTACCGGTGCTCAACTTCGTCGCCAGCCACGCGCATCGCGAGCCGCAATGGCGTGAAGCCCTCGCCCGCCTTGGCCTTCACGCATTGGTGCGGTTCGACAGCGTGGCCCCGCCAGAGGATGGCGAGCGCCGGTTGTACGAAAGCCTGGCGCTACTGCTGGAAAACGCCCGCCCGGCCTTGCAGCGGCTGATCGACGACCAGCAGGCGCAGCGCCTGGCACGCCGGCACAGCGGCAAGCGCCTGATCGCCGAGCTGCTGCTGGACTGCGCCGCCTGCCGGCGCAGTGTCGAGGCCGAGCCAGCGGCCGAGGCCCGGGCCATCGAGGCGCTGCGGCAAGAGGTACGCCAGCGCGAACAGCGCTGTGTCGAAGCGTTGCTCAAGCTGTATGCCTTTCGCCGCGAGGATGCCCATGCCAGCGACCTGCCGTTGCTGGATGGCCGCTGGGGCGACGACCTGTTCAATCCGGAGACCTTGAAACTGCTCGGCGTGCGCCTGGGCAGCGGTGTGGCGGCCGGTGCTGCGGCCGGTGCCGGGGTCGACCTACTGGTGGGCGGCCTCACCCTCGGCGCGGCGGCACTGGCCGGGGCGATTGCCGGAGGCGCGCTGCAAACCGCCCGCAACTATGGGTCGCGCCTGATGGGCAAGTTGAAAGGCAAGCGCGAGCTGACCGTGGACGATACCGTGTTGCGCCTGCTGGCCCTGCGTCAGCAGCAGCTGCAGGTCGCGCTGGAAAATCGCGGGCATGCAGCGCAGGACAGCATTCGCCTGGAAGCGCTGGATGAGCAGACCTGGCGTGAGGGCAAGTTGCCGGAGGCACTGGTGAAGGCGCGGGCGCATCCGCAGTGGTCCACCCTGAACCCTGGGGCGAAGCTGAACCAGGCGGAGCGGCAAGAGCAACTGGAGGCGCTGGTTTCGCAGATCTGAGCCTGCAGGCCTGGTCTCATCGCCGGCAAGCCGGCGATTGGGCCTGTGCTGGCAGCCAGCATTTCAAAGTAACGCCAGCGCCTTCTGTTTCAACTCATCCAGGTCGAGCAGCGCAACATCGACCTGTTTGGCTCTCTCGTCCCAATCCCGCATCCGCAAGCTCACCTCGAACAGCGGGTCGCGTTCGAACGCATCCGCCTCGGCCTCGTTCATCACGCCCCCCTGATATCCCAGCGTGCGCCGGCTCGCCTCGCTCAACCGCTGGTAATACCCCGGCTGGCGCAAGGTCAGGTAGCGCTTGGCCTCCACGTGGTTCTGCACCAGCCGCGCCATGCGCTCGCCAAAGCCACAGCGGCGCAGGTACTCGGCGCCGATGCGTTCATGGCTGACCACGCCATAGCCGCCCATGCTGGCGTCACCGCCGCACAGGTGGCCGATGTCGTGGAAGAACGCCGCCAGCACCACTTCATCGTCAAAGCCCTCGGCCATGGCCAGTTGCGCGGCCTGGGACATATGTTCGAGCTGAGTGATGGCCTCGCCGATGTAATCGTCATTGCCGTGGCGCTGGTAAAGGGCAAAGATGCTGTCGATGATCTGGGTTGGGGTAGGCATAACAGCCTTCTCCTGGCGTGATTGCGGTGCTGGATGCTGCGCGGGCACGCCCGCGAAGAGGCCAGTGCGGGTTACTGCTGGGCGACCTTCTCCGATTTGCCGTCATAGCGCTTGCGCCACTCGGCCAGGATCTGGTCACGGTTCTGCGAAGCCCAGGCAAAGTCGTTGTTGATCAACCGCTGTTCGTAATCCGCCGGCAACTCGGTCTGTGGCTTGGCGATACCCGGCGCGGCCAGCACGGCAAAGTTCTCCTTGTACAGCTGCATGGCCGCCGGGCTGGCCGAGAAATCAGCCAGGCGCCTGGCCGCATCCGCCTTCGGCGAGCCCTTGATCACTGCGGTCGCCTCGATCTCCCAGCCCAGGCCTTCCTTCGGCAGCACGATGTCCAGCGGCGCGCCCTGGCGCTTGAGCTGCACGGCCGGGTACTCGAACGAGATGCCAATCGGGAACTCGCCCGCCGCCGCCAGCTTGCACGGCTTGGACCCGGAATGAACGTATTGGCCGATGTTCTCGTGCAAGGCATCCATGTAGGCCCAGCCCTGCGGCTCGCCAAAGGTCTGCAACCAGGCACTGACATCTAGGAAGCCGGTGCCGGACGAGGCCGGGTTGGGCATGACGATCTTGCCCTTGTACTCGGGCTTGGTCAGGTCCTGCCAGCTGACCGGCTTGCTCAGGCCCTGCTTCTCGGCCTCGATGGTATTGAAGCACAGGGTGGCAGCCCACACGTCCATGCCGACCCAGGCTGGCGGGTTGGCAGCATCGCGATAGTTACCGGCGATCTTGTCCAGGTCCTTGGGTGCATAGGCTTCAAGCATGCCATTGTGATCGAGGATGGCCAGGCTCGATGCCGCCAGGCCCCATACGGCGTCAGCTTGCGGGCGGTCTTTCTCGGCCAGCAGCTTGGCGGTGATGATGCCGGTGGAGTCACGGACCCACTTGATCTCGATGTCCGGGTTGGCCTTCTCGAAGGCCTGCTTGTAGCTCTTCAGCTGTTCGGCTTCCAGCGCGGTGTAGACCGTCAGCTGGGTAGCCGCGGCCGAGGCCTGCAGGCTGAACACGGCGGAAACGGCAGCGGCAAGTGCAAGGTGCTTGTGCATGGGTAGGTTCCTTACAGGTCAGACGGTCGCGGCGCGTTGGCGCCAGGCTTGGGAGCGGCGCAGCAGGCCGCGTGAGGCTGCGGCCAGCAACAGTGAAGCGCCAGCACTGGTCAGCAGGATCAGGGTGGACATCGCGGCGGCACCGCCGACGTTGCCGGCGTCGTCCATGTTCAGCACGGCGACGGCAGCCAGGATGGTGTCGGGGCTGTACAGGAAGATCGCCGCCGAGACGGTGGTCATCGCCGAGACGAACAGGTAGCGGATGATGTCCAGCAGCGCCGGCAGGCAGATCGGCACGGTCACCCGCAGGAAGTGCTGGTACAGTGGAGCCTTCAGCGATAGCGCGGCGGCCTCGAACTCGCCGTCGAGCTGGCGCAGCGCGGTGGTCGCGGTCATCTGTGCGGTGGTCAGGTAATGGGCAATGGTGCACACCACCAACAGCCCCATGCCGCCATAGAACACGTGCAAGGGGTTGCCGTTCAGGTTGAAGAAGAACACGTAGCCCAGGCCTAGTACCAGGCCCGGCACAGCCATGGGGATGAAGCTGAGCAAGCGCAGCGCCTGGTTGAGCAGGCGTTGGCCCTGGGTCTTCTCCATCAGGTAGGCACCGGTGAAGATCACCATGCTGCCGATCAGCGCAGTGCCGACGGCCATGGTCACGCTGTTGCGATAGGCCAGCCAGCCGCCTCCGGCGGTGTCCTCGAACATGTAGTGACGCAGCGACAGCGACAGGTTGTAGGGCCAGAAGGTAACCAGCGACGAATACACCGCCATGCCAATCACCAGCAGCAACGCCGCACACACCAGTAGCACGATGGCCAGGAAGCAGGCATCGCGGGCCCGTGACGGCTTTGCCTCGAACACCTGGGCACGACCGCTCATGGCCTCGCCCTGGCGTCGGCGCAGCCAGGCGTCGACGGAAAAGCTCAACAGCGCCGGCACCAGCAGCACCATGCCGATCAACGCTCCACGGCCAAACTGTTGCTGGCCGACCACGGCCTTGTAGGCTTCCAGCGCCAGCACCTGATAATCACCGCCAACCACGACGGGTACGCCGAAGTCGGTGATGGTCAGGGTGAACACCAGGCAGAACGCCGCGAACACTGCCTGGCGCGTGGCCGGCCAGGTGATGCTGAAAAAGGCCCGCCACGGCCCGGCGCCCATGCTGGACGCGGCGTCGAACAGGCGTGCATCGGCCAGCGAGAGGGCCGACAGCAGGATCATCAGCGCATGTGGGAAGGTGTAGATGGCTTCGCCCAGCACAATGCCCCAGAAGCCATAGATATTGTCGCTGAGCAACCCGCGCAGAAGCCCCTGGTTGCCGAACAGGTAGACCAGGGCAATGGCCGGCAGCATCGACGGCGCGAGCAGCGGTAACAGGGAAATGCCCCGCCACAGACCCTTGGCCGGGACCAGCGTGCGTTGCAACGCATACGCGAACAGATAGGCCAGTGGCACCACGATGGCCGCGACGGTGAAAGCGACCGCCAGGCTATTGCCCAGCAACCAGTGGAAGTTGGCACTGGCGAACAGCTCGCCTGCCGCCACCAGGCCGCCACCCTGGCCCGCTTCGGCGCTGAAGCCGCGCCAGAAGATTGCCAGCAGCGGCATCAGCACCGCCACCAGCAGCAGGATCAGCAGCAGGCTCTTGCCGCCGACGACGAACAACCGGTCACCCCGGGCGACGCCAGCGTTTCGAGCGGCTTGGGCCTGGCTCAACGGCAGGGACATTGGCGCGGCCATCTCAGGCAAACACCTGCAGGCACTGTGGCGGCAGTGCCACCCAGATGTCCTGCGAGCCCAGCCGTGGCATGGCCTCGGGGGCCAGCTCGGCCAGCAGCGCATGGCCTGGCAGGGCCTTGAGCTCGAAGCGCATGCGGCAGCGGTTACCGAGGAAGGTGATCTCGCGGATCAACGCCGGGAACAGGTTGTCTTCGGGTACCGGCGGGTTGACCGCGATCGCCTCCGGGCGACAGAACAGCCGGCCACTGCTGGCTTGGGCCGCACCCGGCGCCAGGCGCATGTTCATGCCGCCCACCTGGGCATGGCTGTCGCCGCTGCGCTGGAACGGCAACCAGTTGCCCTGGCCGACAAATTCGGCAACGAATGGCGTGGCGGGCTGGTCGTAGATTGCCTGTGGGGTGGCGTACTGCTCGACCCGGCCGTTGTTCATCACCGCAATGCGGTCGGCCATCAGCATGGCTTCGTCCTGGTTGTGGGTGACCATCAGCGTGGTGATGCCCAGCTGGCGCTGCAACTGGCGCAATTCGCTGCACAGGTGCTCGCGCACGCGGGCATCCAGCGCCGACATCGGCTCGTCGAGCAGCAGCAGGGAGGGCGCCGGTGCCAGCGCACGGGCCAGGGCCACACGCTGTTGCTGCCCACCGGAGAGCTGGCCAGGGTACTTTTTCTCGCTACCGACCAGGCCTACCAGTTCGAGCATGTCGGCCACCCGCTGGCGGGCCTGATCGCGGCCGCTGCCGGCCAGCCCGTAGGCGATGTTGGCTTCGACGCTCAGGTTGGGGAACAACGCGTAGGACTGGAACAGGATGCCGTAGTCCCGGGCCTGGGGTGGCAGCGCGGAGACATCGCGCTCGCCGATGAACAGCGTGCCGCTGTCCTGGTGCTCCAGGCCGGCGATGCAGCGCAGCAGGGTGGTCTTGCCGCAGCCGGACGGGCCCAGCAGGCACACCAGCTCGGCGGCGTTGATGTCCAGCGAGACATCGTTGAGCGCGGTGAAGGCACCGAAGCGCTTGTGGATGTTGCGCACTTTCATCGGTGCGCCGGAGGTGGTGGGGTTCATGGCAGGGCCTCATCGAAGAGATGGGGCCATGCTAGGAAGGCTATGCGAAGGTTGTGTGGCTTCAGGGCAAAAGCCGGCAATAGTGGTATAGGCAGATTTTGTAGGAGCGGCCTTGTGTCGCGAAAGGGCTGCGAAGCAGCCCCAGCAGTTTTTTGCGGTGAAACTGAAATCCCGGGGCTGCTTCGCAGCCCTTTCGCGACACAAGGCCGCTCCTACAGGCTGTGCTGGTCTTGAATCAGAAACGCGGACCCGCCACCTCTTGTGCCACCCCCAGGAAAGCGGCCGGCAACCTGGCCTGACGCCGCTCTTTCAGGCAATACAGGTACTCGTGCATCACCGGCGCGTTTTCCAGTGCCAGCACCCGCAGTTCGGGGTTGTGCGGCACTTCGTGCCGGGCAATCACGCTGATGCCGATATTGCGCAACACCGCCTCGCGGATCGATTCACGGCTGCCAATTTCCAGCAACGTGCCGGCCGTCACCTCGGCTTCCCGCATCATCTGCTCGGTCAGCTTGCGCGTAGTCGAGCCTTTCTCGCGCAGCAGCAGGCAATGCCCGGCCAGCGCCTCGATCGAAACCGCCTGGTGATGGGCCAACGGATGATTGCGGTGCACCGCTACCACCAGCGGGTCGGTCCCCAGTACCCGCCGCACCAGCCGCGCATCCTCCACCAGCTGCGACGAAGCAGCGATATCCACCCGGTACTCCTCGAGCATTTCCAGAACCTGCTGCGAGTTGCCGATTTCTACCGCCACGTCCACTTGCGGCAGGCGTTCACGGTAGATCTTCACCAGGTCGAGAATGTAGTAAGGTGCCGTGGCCGCAATACGCAAGCTGCCCTGAGCCTGGCCGCTGTTGCGCAGTTCGAACTCGATGTCGGCCTCCTGCTGCAGCAGCGCCTTGACCATCGGCAGCAGGCGCCCGCCCTCTTCGCTCAGCACCAGGCGCCGCCCGCCGCGGTAGAACAGCTCCACCGCGTACTGGCTTTCCAGGTTACGAATCTGCGTAGTCACCGTGGGCTGGCTGAGCCCGAGCTTCTTCGCCGCCAGGGTGATGCTGCCCAGGCGGGCCACCATGTAGAAGGCTTTGAGCTCCGAACTCAGCATGCACGTCCTCTTATTTGCGCAACAGGCGCAAGCCGTTGAACACCACCAGCAGGCTGACGCCCATGTCGGCGAACACTGCCATCCACATGGTGGCCATGCCGGCAAAGGTGATCGCCAGGAATATCGCCTTGATACCCAACGCCAGAACGATGTTCTGCATGAGGATCGCCGCACTTTGCCGCGACAGCCTGACGAAGGCAGGGATTTTCCGCAAGTCGTCGTCCATCAACGCAACATCGGCAGTTTCGATGGCGGTGTCGGTACCGGCCGCCGCCATGGCAAAACCGATCTCGGCACGGGCCAGCGCCGGCGCATCGTTGATGCCGTCCCCGACCATGCCCACCCGGTGGCCCTGGGCGTACAACGTTTCGATGCTCTGCAGCTTGTCGCCGGGCAGCAGGTTGCCTTCGGCGCGGTCGATGCCGACCACGGCAGCGATGGCCTGGGCGGTATGCGGATTGTCCCCGGTCAACATGACCGTCTTGATGCCCAATTCATGCAGCTCGGCGATCGCCTGGCGGCTGCTGTCCTTGACTGTGTCGGCCACGGCGAACAAGGCCAGCGGGCCGGAGCGGTCGAGCAGCAGCACCACCGTCTTGCCCTGACGCTCCAGCGCATCCAGCTGGGCCTCCAGTTGCGGCGAGCACAACCCCAACTCCTCGACCAGGCGGTGGTTACCCAGGTGGTAGACCTCGCCGGCGATGGTACCCCGCACGCCACGGCCGGCCAGGGCCGCGAAATCTTCGACCTCGGCCAGGGCCAGGCCTTTCTGCCTGCCGAACTGCGCGATGGCGCGCGACACCGGGTGGTCCGAACGCACGCCCAGGCTTGCGGCCAGGGCCTGGGCGCGGCCTTCGAACAGCGGCTCCAGTACCTTGGCATCAGTCTGCACGGGCTTGCCATGGGTGATGGTGCCGGTCTTGTCCAGCGCCAGGAAGTCCAGATGGCGGCCGCCCTCCAGGTACACACCGCCCTTGATCAGGATACCTTTGCGTGCGGCGGCGGCCAGGCCGCTGACAATGGTCACCGGGGTTGAAATCACCAAGGCACACGGGCAGGCCACGACCAGCAGCACCAGGGCGCGATAGACCCAGTCGGACCAGCCGCCCGCCAGGAACAGCGGCGGTATTACCGCCACGGCCAATGCAATGGCGAACACCGCCGGGGTGTAGATGCGCGAGAAGCGGTCGACGAAGCGCTGGGTCGGCGCCCGCGCACCCTGGGCTTCCTCGACCGCCTTGATGATCCGCGCCAGGGTCGATTGCCCGGCAGCGGCGGTGACGCGAAACTCCAGCGCCCCCGCCTGGTTGATGGTGCCGGCGAACAGCTTGTCGCCAACCGCCTTTTCCACCGGCAGGCTTTCGCCGGTGATCGGCGCCTGATCGACGCTGGACTGCCCACTTGTCACTTCGCCATCCAAGCCGATGCGCTCGCCGGGGCGTACCCGCACCAAGGCACCGATGGCCACCTCGCGCACCTCCGTTTCGTGCCATTGGCCATCGGCCTGGCGCACGGTGGCCATGTCCGGGGCGAGCTGCATCAGGCCGCCGATGGCGTTGCGTGCCCGGTCCAATGAGCGGGCTTCGATCAGTTCGGCGACGGTGAACAGCACCATCACCATGGCGGCTTCCGGCCACTGGCCGATCAGCACGGCGCCGGTCACGGCAATGCTCATCAACGCGTTGATATTGAGGTTGCGGTTCTTGAGGGCGATCCAGCCCTTCTTGTAGGTACCCAGGCCACAGCCCAGGATTGCCGCCAGCGCCAATGCCGCCACCACCCATTCTGGTGCCAGCGCCCAGAAGTGCACGATTTCGGCGGCGAGCGCGGCAACGCCCGACAGTGCCAGCGGCCACCAGCGAGCCTTGGCCGATTGAGGCGCGCGGCGGGTGCCTTCATCTGCGCTGCCAAGCGGTTCGGCTTTCATGCCCAGGCTGTCGATCGCCTGTTCGATTTCAGCCGTGCCGTCCAAGGTGTGACGTACGCCGAGTACGCGGTTCAGGAGGTTGAATTCCAGCTGTTCGATACCCGCCAGCTTGCCCAGTTTGTCCTGGATCAGCGTTTGCTCGGTCGGGCAGTCCATGGCCTCGATGCGGAAGCGGCTGAGCTGGGCGTGGCTGCTGGCCTTTCCGCTCACCTGTACCTTGGCGGGCGCAGCGGAGGCGTCACAGCAGCTGTGGGCGTGGTGGTGATGCTTATGTTCGTGGCTGACAGACTGGTTCATGAGTGCGTCCTTGATTTGCGCCTGTTGCCAAGTGAACACCCTGTAGCCACTATAGGGTCAAGCCACTTGCTGGAGATTTGCTGATGAAGATCGGAGAACTGGCCAAGGCCACCGATTGCGCCGTGGAAACCATCCGTTACTACGAGCGCGAACAGCTGCTGCCCGAGCCGGCACGCACAGAGGGCAACTATCGGCTGTACACCCAGGCCCACGTCGAGCGGCTGACCTTCATCCGCAACTGCCGCACCCTGGACATGACCCTTGACGAAATCCGCAGCCTGCTCCGCCTGCGCGACAGCCCGGAGGGTTCTTGCGGCAGCGTCAATGCGCTGATCGACGAGCATATCGAGCATGTGCAGGCACGCATCGATGGGTTGGTGGCGCTGCAGGAACAGCTTGTGGAGCTACGGCGGCGCTGCAATGCACAGGGGGCTGAGTGCGCGATCTTGCAGCAACTGGAAACGAACGGGGCGGTATCGGTGCCGGATACCGAGCATTCGCATGTGGGGCGTAGTCACGGGCATTGAGCCCAAAAAGCTTCGCGGGCACGCCCGCTCCCACAGGGACCGCGCCGCACCTGAAGGCTGCGCTGTACCTGTGGGAGCGGGCGTGCCCGCGAATAGGCCAGTTCAGGCAATAGCGATCAGTCAGACCGCCATTGGCGCCGTCATCGGCGCATGGTGCTCATACCCTTCCAGCCAGAAATCACTTGGCTCGATCTTCTCCAGCCACTCCGGCTCGTACTTGCCAGTCTCGGCAAACGCCGGAACGCGGTCGCTGATCACCAGCTTCGGCGCTTCCAGCGGCTCGCGCTTGAGCTGTTCGTTGAGCATGTCCAGGTGGTTTTCATACACATGGGCATCGCCGATGAAGTAGGTGAACCACCGCGGGGTGTAGCCGGTAAGGCGGCCGAACAGCGACAACAGGGCCGCACCTTCGGTGAGGTTGAACGGTGTACCCAGGCCCAGGTCGTTGGAGCGGATGTACAGGGTCAGGGAAATTTCCTTCGTCTCTACATTCGGGTGGAACTGGTACAACAGGTGGCACGGCGGCAGCGCCATTTCGTCCAGCTGCGCGCAGTTCCAGCCGTGGAACAGGATACGCCGGCTGCCCGGGTCGTTGGCGATGGTGTCCAGGCACTGACGCACCTGGTCGATGGCCTTGTACAGGATGACGAAGGCGACCCCGTCCTCCTCGTCCTGGGCAATGCGGCGGAAGCCTGCCCGCTCGGCCATCTCGATGGCCTCCGGGTTGCTCAGCGGGATGCGCTTGTAGCCCGGCCACTGGCGCCACTGCACGCCGTAGATCTCGCCCAGGTCGTCCTGGCCCTGGCGGAACGGGTTGGCCAGCCACTGGGCGTTTTCGTTGGCATTCTGGTCCCACACCTTGCAGCCCAGTTCGCGGAATTCACCGGCGTTTTTCACACCGCGCAGGAAACCGACCATTTCGCCGATCGCCGACTTGAACGCCAACTTGCGCGTGGTGATGGCCGGGAAGCCCTTCTGCAAGTCGAAACGCAGCATGGCGCCCGGCAGGCTGATGGTGCGGATGCCGGTGCGGTTGCCCTGCAGCGTGCCGTTTTCGATGACGTCGCGGACCAGGTCCAGATACTGTTTCATGGCTTACCTGTAGCAAGAACGGCAGGAGGATCGCCCCTGCCGTGGGATTAATCAGGCGGGTTTCGCCGTGGGCTTGCGATTATAAGCCCACCAGATCAGGCCGAGGCCAGCCAGGATCATCGGCACGCACAGAATCTGACCCATGGTCAGCCAGCCCCAGGCCAGGTAGCCGAGCTGGGCATCTGGTACGCGGACGAATTCGACGATGAAGCGGAAGATGCCGTAGAACAACGCGAACATGCCCGACACCGCCATGGTTGGCCGCGGCTTGCGCGAGAACAGCCAGAGGATGACGAACAGCGCCACGCCCTCGAGGGCGAACTGGTACAGCTGCGACGGGTGCCGTGGCAGCTGCGCCGGGTCGCTGAACGGCGGGAAGATCATCGCCCACGGCACATCGGTCGGCTTGCCCCACAGCTCGGCGTTGATGAAGTTGCCGATGCGCCCGGCGCCCAGGCCGATCGGCACCAGCGGGGCAACGAAGTCCATCAGCTCGAAGAACGACTTGTTGTTGCGCTTGCCGAACCACAGGGCCGCCAGCATCACGCCGATGAAGCCGCCGTGGAACGACATGCCGCCTTTCCAGACCTCGAAGATCAGCGTCGGGTTGGCCAGGTAGGCGTGCAGATCGTAGAACAGCACGTAGCCCAGCCGGCCACCGACGATCACCCCCATCGACAGCCAGAACACCAGGTCGGAGAGCTTTTCGCGTGTCCAGGTGGGGTCGAAGCGGTTCAGCCGGCGCGAGGCGAGCAGCCAGGCACCCCCTATGCCGACCAGGTACATCAGGCCGTACCAATGGATTTTCAGCGGCCCGATGGCTACGGCCACGGGATCTATCTGCGGGTAAGGCAGCATGGAACTTCCTCTCGGTTCAAATCAGAAAGCTGAGCCCGACGCAGAACAGCAAGGCTGCGAACAGGCGCTTCAACAAACGTGGCGACAACTTGTGCGCCAGGCGCGCGCCGAAGCGGGCGAAAAACATGCTGGTCACGGCAATGCCGACCAGCGCCGGCAAGTACACGTAACCCAGGCTATGAGCCGGCAGGTGCGCCTCATTCCAGCCCAGCAGCATGAAACTCAGGGCACTGGCCACGGCAATCGGCAGGCCGCAGGCCGAGGACGTAGCCACCGCCTGCTGCATGGGCAGGCTGCGCCAGGTCAGGAACGGCACGGTCAGCGAACCACCGCCAATGCCGAAAATGGCCGAGGCCCAGCCGATCACCCCACCGGCACCGACCAGCGCGGGTTTGCCGGGGATGCCACGGCTGGCCTTGGGCTTGAGGTCCAGGGCCATCTGGGCGGCGATGACCAGGGCGAACACGCCAATGATCTTCTGCAGCAGCGGCCCCTGGATCAGCGAGGCGGTCTTGGCGCCGATACCGGCGCCGATGAGGATGCCGAGGGTCATCCAGGCGAAGATCGGCCACTGCACCGCGCCTTTGCGATGGTGTTCGAGCACGGCGTTGATCGAGGTGAAGACGATGGTTGCCAGCGATGTGCCAACCGCCAGATGAGTCAGCACCGAGGCATCGAACCCCTGCAAGGTGAAGCTGAACACCAGCACCGGCACGATGATGATGCCACCACCCACACCGAACAACCCGGCCAGCACACCGGCACAGGCGCCCAACACCAGATAGAGCACGAATTCCATTCGTCTTCCCCCAAAAAACAATCCGGCATGGTAACGGAAGCCGGGCTCGGCGCTCTAGTGAAGTCTGTGTCAGGATGGATCAGCCCCACCGCTGTGGGTACAGTGGCAAAAACACACAGAGGCTCGAACGATGTGCCTGATCGTATTCGCCTGGCGACCAGGGCATGCCCTGCCATTGGTGGTGGCGGCCAACCGCGACGAGTTCTATGCTCGCCCTACCCAGGCCCTGGCAGCCTGGGAAGACGCACCAGGGGTGTATGCCGGGCGCGACCTGGAGGCCGGCGGAACCTGGTTGGGGGTGGGTCCGCAAGGGCGTTTCGCGGCGCTGACCAATATCCGCGACCCACGGCAACCGTTGGGTCCACGTTCACGCGGCGAGCTGGTAGCCGCCTACCTGCAGGGTGAGCTGGGGGTGGAGGCCTATCTGGATCAGGTGGCCAGCCGTAGTGATCAGTATTCGGGGTTCAACCTGTTGGTGGGCGATGGCCGACAGCTTGGCTACCTGCATGCGCGGGAGGCCGCACCGCGCTTGCTCGAGGCCGGGGTGTACGGGTTATCCAACGCCGGGCTGGATACGCCATGGCCGAAGCTGGTGAAGGCGCGCAGCGGGCTGCAGGGTTTGCTCGAGACGGCAGACCCGCAGCGGTTGCTGGCCTTGCTGGCCGATGCCGAACCTGCGCCGGAAGGCGAGTTGCCGGAGACCGGGGTGGGATTGGCGACCGAGAAACTGCTGTCGAGTGTGTTCATTGCCAGCCAGAACTATGGCACGCGGGCGAGTACCGTGCTGTTGGTAGATGATCAAGGCAGAAGGCGGCTGGTTGAGCGCAGTTTCGGGCCGTTTGGTGGGCACCTGGGGGAAGTTGATCTTATGGTTTGAGGGCCAAGGGGGCTGCTTTGCAGCCCTTTCGCGACACGAGGCCGCTCCTACAGGGGATCGCCTATCCCTGGGCAATTGCATTCTCTGTAGGAGCGGACTCGTGTCGCGAAAGGGCCGCCAAGCGGCCCCGGCACTTCACAGGGTCTTATTGGCCTCTGGCCCGATCATCCGTGCCAGCCCCAGGTTCTTCAGGGCCAGCTGCAGCGAGCTGTGGATAACCTGCGGGTTGTCATGGCTCAGGGCTTCCACCAACAGCTCCTTGGCCTTGCTCAGGTTCACCTGGCGCAACATCCATTTCACCTTCGGCAGGTTGGTGGCGTTCATCGACAGGCTGTCGAAGCCCATTGCCATCAACAGGATCGCCGCCGCCGGGTCACCGGCCATCTCGCCACAGATGCTCACCGGCTTGCCTTCGCCGTGGGCGTCGCGCACCACCGTGTTGAGCGCCTGCAACACCGCTGGGTGCAGGTAGTCATACAGATCGGCCACACGCGGGTTGTTGCGGTCTACGGCCAGCAGGTACTGGGTCAGGTCGTTGGAACCGACCGAGAGGAAGTCCACCTGCCGCGCCAGCTCCTTGGTCTGGTACACCGCCGCAGGAATTTCGACCATCACGCCCACCGGCGGCATTGGCACATCGGTCCCTTCGTCGCGCACTTCGCCCCAGGCGCGGTGGATCAGGTGCAGGGCCTCTTCCAGCTCATGGATGCCGGAAATCATCGGCAGCAGGATACGCAGGTTGTTCAGGCCCTCGCTGGCCTTGAGCATGGCGCGGGTCTGCACCAGGAAGATTTCCGGGTGGTCGAGGGTGACGCGGATACCGCGCCAGCCGAGGAACGGGTTTTCTTCCTTGATCGGGAAGTACGACAGCGATTTGTCGCCGCCGATGTCGAGGGTGCGCATGGTCACCGGCAGCGGGTGGAATGCCGCCAGCTGCTCGCGGTAGATGGCCAGCTGCTCCTTCTCGCTGGGGAAGCGCTGGTTGATCATGAACGGCACTTCGGTGCGGTACAGGCCCACCCCTTCGGCACCGCGCTGCTGGGCACGGGCCACGTCGGCGAGCAGGCCGGTGTTGACCCACAGCGGCATGCGATGGCCATCCGGGGTAACGCACGGCAGTTCGCGCAGGGCATCAAGGCCGCGGGCCAGCTGGCGTTCCTCTTCGACCACATCGCTGTACTGTTTGCGCAGCACTTCGCTGGGGTTGGTGAACACCTCGCCCTTGTAGCCGTCGACAATCATCTCGATGCCGTCGACCTTGGAATAGGGCAGGTCGACCAGGCCCATCACCGTGGGGATGCCCATGGCACGGGCCAGGATGGCGACGTGGGAGTTGCCCGAGCCCAGCACCGAGACCAGGCCGACCAGCTTGCCTTCCGGCACTTCGCCGAGCATCGCCGGGGTCAGCTCTTCACTGACCAGGATGGTGTTGTCGGCATACACCAGGGACTGCGAGCGGGCCTCCTGCAGGTAGGCCAGCAGGCGCCGGCCGAGGTCCTTGACGTCGGAGGCGCGCTCACGCAGGTAATCATCGTCCATCAGCTCGAAGCGGTTGACGTGCTCGCCCACCACCTGGCGCAAGGCGCCCTGGGCCCACTGGCCGGTCTTGATGACTTCGGTCACCTCACCGCCCAGGGCCGCGTCCTCGAGCATCATCAGGTACACATCGAACAACGCGCGTTCTTCCGGGCGCAGCTGGGTAGCCAGCTTGGCGGACAGCTTGCGCATGTCGTCGCGCACGCCTTCGAGGGCGTTCTGGAACAGGCTCAGTTCGGCGTCGATGTCATCGACGGTCTTGTCCGGCACCACCTCCAGGTCGGCCGGCGGCAGCATCACCACCGCGCGCCCCACGGCGGCCCCAGGCGAGCCCGGCACACCGACGAAGCGCGCTTCCTGGATGCCCTTGCCCTGACGGCCGAGGCCGCGGATCGAGCCGGTCGCCTCGGCGTGGGCGATGACCCCGGCCAGCTGGGCGCTCATGGTGACCAGGAAGGCTTCTTCGCCCTCGTCGAACTGGCGACGCTCCTTTTGCTGGATGACCAGTACCCCGACCACGCGGCGGTGGTGGATGATCGGCGCACCGAGGAAGGAGGCGAATTTCTCTTCGCCGGTTTCGGCAAAATAGCGGTAACGCGGGTGATCGGCGGCGTTTTCCAGGTTCAGCGGCTCTTCCCGGGTACCGACCAGGCCAACCAGGCCCTCGTTGGGGGCCATGCTGACCTTGCCGATGGAGCGCTTGTTCAGGCCTTCGGTGGCCATCAGCACGAAGCGGTTGGTTTCCGGGTCGAGCAGGTAGACCGAGCAGACCTGGCTGCCCATGGCCTCCTTGACACGCAAGACAATGATCCCCAACGCCGACTTGAGATCTTTGGCGGAGTTTACTTCCTGGACGATCTTGCGCAGCGTATTGAGCATGGCTCGGGGTCGAACTCCGTCGTCAGTCGCGCGTCAGCAGACGCGGTGCTAGCTCTTTCAGGGCGCGTCGGTAGACCTCGCGCTTGAATGTCACAACCTGGCCCAGCGGGTACCAATAGCTGACCCAGCGCCAGCCGTCGAATTCCGGCTTGCCGGTCAGGTCCATCCGCACCCGTTGTTCGTTGCTGACCAGGCGCAGCAGGAACCACTTCTGCTTCTGGCCGATGCACAGCGGCTGGCTATGCGTACGTACCAGTCGCTGGGGTAAACGATAACGCAACCAGCCACGGGTGCAGGCAAGAATTTCCACATCATCGCGTTCCAGGCCAACTTCTTCGTTCAGCTCGCGGTACAGGGCGTCTTCCGGCGTCTCGTCAGGGTTGATGCCACCCTGGGGGAATTGCCAGGCATCCTGGTTGATCCGTCGAGCCCATAGCACCTGCCCGGCATCATTCGTGAGAATGATTCCGACATTGGGGCGAAAACCATCCGGGTCGATCACGGCAGCAACCTCGCAAACGCATGTCACCGCATTGTTCCACAAAGCTTGCGAGCGCAGCAACGCGCCCGCCAAGCTTATGTGCAGCCGTGTGAAAACTCCGTATTCTGCGGGCCTACCTTGTGGCTGATGCGAGTGACCGCGATGCGCCTGGCTTTATTCGACCTGGACAATACCCTCCTCGGTGGCGATAGCGACCATGCCTGGGGGGATTACCTGTGCGAGCGCGGCATCGTCGACCCGCTTGCCTACAAGCAACGCAACGATGCGTTCTACCAGAACTACCTGAACGGCACGCTCGACCTGCAGGCCTACCTGGCCTTTTCCATGGAAATCCTTGCGGCAACGTCCGTGGCCCAGCTCGACGAATGGCATCGCGACTTCATGCGCGACTGCATCGAGCCGATCATCCTGCCCAAGGCGCTGGCCCTGCTGGAGCAACACCGCGAAGCGGGCGACCAGCTGGTGATCATCACCGCCACCAACCGCTTCGTCACCGCGCCGATTGCTCGGCGCCTGGGGGTTCGCGTGTTGCTGGCGACCGAATGCGAGATGCGTGATGGCCGTTATACCGGGCGTAGTACCGATATACCCTGTTTCCGTGAAGGCAAGGTGACGCGGCTGGAACGCTGGATGCTGGAGAACGGCTTCGGCCTGGAGAACAGCTGCTTTTACAGCGACTCGATGAATGACCTGCCGTTGCTGCAGCGGGTAACGCATGCGGTGGCGGTGGACCCGGACCCGAACCTGCGGGCCGAGGCCGAGAAGCGCGGGTGGCCGGTGCTCTCGTTGCGCGATTGAGGCACTGTTGTGCCGGCCCATTCGCGGGTTTACCTGCGAATGGGCCCGCCCAACGAGCACAAGGCCTTCAGACGGGCTTGGCGCCCATCAGCCCGGCGATGGACAGGAAACAAACCCCACTGAACACCGCCAGCGCCAAGGTAAAACGCAACCCCACTACCTCGGCCTTGCGCAGCCGGTTCAGCCGCACCAGCAACCACCACACGGCAAACGCGCCGAATATATAGATGACGCTGGACGCCAGCACCCAAGCCTGCCCCAGCGGCCAGCCCACCAGGTGTACCAGCCACCAGCCGGTGAACGGCATGCTCACCAGGCACAGGCCCATCACCAGCCAGACGAACACCAGCGGCCGACGCAGCAGCTTGGCGTAGGCCTCGCCATCGCCCTGGCGACGGGCGCGTACGGTCCAGATCGCCAGGCCAAGGGCACCCAGCAGCAGCAGTGCGGTGGCGAGGATGTGGAGGGTTTTGAAGGTGGTCAGGTGTTCCATGTCCGAATTGTCCTTTATCAGGCCATTTTGGCAGCAGCCTTTCTCTGTGTAGGAGCGGCCTTGTGTCGCGAAAGGGCCGCAAAGCGGCCCCGGGATCTCGGCCATGCTCACACATTGCCGGGGCCGCCTTGCGGCCCATCGCGACACAAGGCCGCTCCTACAAAAGGCGAGAGATCTGGCTTAGCTTAGCCGCTCAGCCCAGGAACAGCTTGTAAGCCGGGTTATCAGTCTCGTCCCAGTACGGGTAGCCGATCTTGGCCAGCGCCGTCGGCACCAGGTGGCGCTCGTCCTCCGGCACCTGCAACCCTGCCACCACGCGCCCGTCAGCCGCGCCGTGGTTGCGGTAGTGGAACATCGAGATATTCCAGCGCCCGCCCAGCTTGTTGAGGAAGTTGAACAGCGCCCCTGGCCGTTCGGGGAACTCGAAGCGCAGGACCATTTCGTCGCTGGCACCCGCCGAATGCCCGCCGACCATGTGGCGAATATGCAGCTTGGCCAGCTCGTTGTCGGTCAGGTCGGTAACCGGGAAGCCCTGCTCGGTCAGTTGCTGTACCAATGCCGCGCGCGGGTCGTTTTCCGGGTGGGTCTGTACGCCAACGAAGATGTGCGCTTCGTCGGAGGTATGCTTGCGGTAGTTGAATTCAGTGATCTGGCGCTTGCCGATGGCCTCGCAGAAGGCCTTGAAGCTACCCGGGCGCTCCGGGATGGTCACGGCAATGATCGCTTCGCGCTTTTCACCCAGCTCGGCACGTTCGGCCACATGGCGCAGGCGGTCGAAATTGACGTTGGCACCCGAATCGATGGCCACCAGGGTCTGGCCACTCACGCCGTACAGCTCGACGTACTTCTTGATGCCAGCCACACCCAACGCACCGGCAGGTTCGGTGATCGAGCGGGTATCGTCATAGATATCCTTGATCGCGGCACAGATCTCGTCGGTGCTGACAGTCACCACCTCATCCACATGGTGACGGCAGATATCGAAGGTGTGCTGGCCGATCTGCGCCACCGCCACGCCGTCGGCAAACAGCCCGACCTGTGGCAGCACCACGCGCTCGCCGGCCGCCATGGCCGCCTGCAGGCAGTTGGAATCGTCCGGCTCGACGCCGATCACCTTGATTTCCGGGCGCAGGTACTTGACGTACGCGGCAATGCCGGCGATCAGGCCGCCACCCCCCACGGGCACGAAGATCGCGTCCAGCTGGCCAGGGTGCTGGCGCAGGATCTCCATGGCCACGGTGCCCTGCCCGGCAATGGTGTGCGGGTCGTCGTAGGGGTGGATGTAGACGAAGCCCTTTTCATCCACCAACTTCAGCGAATAGGCCAGTGCCTCGGGGAACGTGTCGCCATGCAGCACCACCTTGCCACCGCGCGAACGCACGCCTTCGATCTTGATCTCCGGGGTGGTCTTGGGCATCACGATGGTAGCCTTGATGCCCATTTCCCGCGCAGCCAGGGCCAGGCCCTGGGCGTGGTTGCCGGCCGAGGCGGTGACCACGCCACGGGCCAGTTCTTCCGCGCTCAGCTGGGCGAGCTTGTTGTAGGCCCCGCGAATCTTGAACGAGAACACCGGCTGCAGGTCTTCGCGCTTGAGCAGGATCTGGTTGCCCAGGCGCTTGCTCAGCTGCCCGGCGCTCTGCAGCGGGGTTTCGACCGCAACGTCGTAGACGCGCGAGGTGAGGATCTTCTTGACGTACTGTTCGAGCATCGGGAATGCATCACTGGGCCGCGGGACAAGGGCTTGGAGTCTACCCCAGCGCTACGTCGGGCGACCACAGCAAAGCCGTGCGAGCCGTTATACTAGGCTCCTTTTCAAAACCGCCCTGCCCCTCTCGGAGCCCGCATGACCCAGGACCAACTCAAACAGGCCGTCGCCCAGGCCGCTGTCGACTTCATTCTGCCCAAGCTGGATGAAAAGAGCGTTGTCGGCGTCGGTACCGGTTCGACCGCCAACTTCTTCATCGACGCCCTGGCTCAGCACAAGACCGCCTTTGACGGCGCGGTCGCCAGCTCCGAGGCCACCGCCCAGCGTCTGAAGGGCCATGGCATCCCGGTGTACGAGCTCAACAGTGTCAGCGAACTGGAGTTCTACGTGGACGGCGCCGACGAGAGCGATGCGCACCTGAACCTGATCAAGGGCGGTGGCGCAGCCCTGACCCGCGAGAAGATCGTTGCCGCCGTGGCCAAGACCTTCATCTGCATCGCCGATGCCAGCAAGCTGGTGCCGGTACTGGGTGCGTTCCCGCTGCCGGTCGAAGTGATACCCATGGCCCGCAGCCACGTGGCGCGCCAACTGGTCAAACTGGGCGGCGACCCGGTGTACCGCGAGGGCGTGATCACCGACAACGGCAACGTGATCCTCGATGTGCACAACCTGCAGATCACCAACCCGGTAGAACTGGAAGCGCAGATCAACGCCATCGTTGGCGTGGTAACCAACGGCCTGTTCGCGGCACGGCCGGCGGACCTGCTGCTGCTGGGCACCTCTGAAGGCGTGAAAAGCCTCAAGGCCGAGTAACCTGCGGCGAGGGCTTCGCCCTCGTTTCGCGACACAAGGCCGCTCCTACAGAGGTACGCGATTTCCTGCAGAAGCGGCCTTGTGCCTCGATGGGCTCATGAAAATCCCCAGATGGTGGACAGGTGTCCAACATCTGGGGCGCAGCTCAATTTCCTGTAGGAGCGGCCTTGTGTCGCGATGGGCTGCAAAGCAGCCCCACCATCCCTCACTGCGCTGGCTGTTTGAACACATAGAACAGGTTCGGCTCACTGACCAGGTAGATGGTCCCAGCCTCATCCATCGCAATCCCCTCCGCTTGCGGCACCGTCGCCTGCAACCCCTGGAAGCCCTTGCGCAACGACAGGGTGCTCAGCGGCCGGCCTTCCACATCCAGTTCCAGCACCAGCCGCGACTCGTCAGACAGCGCCAGCAAATGCCCACTGCGCTCGTCGAACTGCAAGCTCGACAGGTCGCGCACGAACAGCCGTGCATCGCGCTTGCTGTCCTGCACCACGTGTACCGCGTAAGGCTGTTCGGGGTTGTCATGCGGAAAACCACGCACTTCGTAGATCAGCATCGGATCGCGCTCCTTGGCCACGAACAAGCGCTTGCCGGCCGAATCGTAGGCCAGCCCTTCGAAGCCCTTGTTGCCGTTCCGGCCTATGCCCAAGGTCAGCTGCTCGGCATCGCCGGCGTCGAGGAACATGGTGTCGTCGTCAAGGCGTACGCGAATCAGCCGCTGCTGACGCTCATCGGTGATGACATAGCTGTTCGGCCCTACATACTCGACGGCTTCCGGGTCGCCGAAGCCGGTCAGCGGCACCCGGCGCAGGATGCGACCGTCCAGCGACAGCTCGATCAGCTCGGAACGGGCATTGGTAACCGTGAACAGGGTCTTGCGGTCGGGGTCGTAGGTCAGCGCCGAGAGGTCATCGTCCAACCCCTCGACCGGCTGCGCCTCGACCACCACCCGGTAGCGGTCCAGGCCGATGCTCTGCTGCGCAGGCTGCCACCAGGCCTTGAGGTTGAACCAGCCACGCTCGAACAGGCGGAACTCCTGCCCGGCCCAACCGAGCAGGAACAGGCCGGCAACGGCCAGGACAAGAGCGGGGCGAACAAAACGGCGCATGCGTACAGACTCGACATAGGGGTGACGAATCTAACCATGAACAACTGAAATAAAGCTTAATGCCAGCATCAGAAAATTCTGATATTCGGCTCAGTTCTTTCTGAAGCGATAGAACAAGGCCGGTTCGCTGACCATGTACAGGTTGCCCTGATCGTCCATGGCCACCCCTTCGGCGCGCGGGATCGTGTCCCGCAGGCCGTTGAAGCCGCCCAGCAAGGTCATGAAGCTGACTTGCTGGCCCTGCTCGTCCAGCTCCAGCAGCATGTTCGAATCGGCCGACAGCACCAGCAGATGGCCGGTACGCGGGTCGACGCTCAGCGCCGAGAGGTTGCGCAAGTCCAGCTCATCGCTGGGCAACGCTTGCTTGTCACCCGTGAGCGGACTACGGCCATCGCTGTTCCAGGTATACAGCTTGGGTGGGCGCTCCTCGCCGATGACCAGGCGCTGGCGTAGCGGGTCCCAGGCAACCGCTTCGAAGCCCTTGTTGCTTTTCACCGACTGGCCCAGATCGTGGCTCTGGAAATCATCGTGGTTCAGCGCGGTGGTCTGGGCATCCACCTTGACCACGGTCAGGTCGTGCAAGCGCTCATCGGTAATCGCCAGGTAGCCGTCTTCGAGCACGGCGATGCCTTCCGGATTGTTCCAGCCGTTGAGCGGGATCTTGCGCAGTACATCGCCATCCAGGTTCAGCTCGACCAGGAACGGGTTCTTGCCCATCACTGCGAACAGGGTGCGGGTGCGCGGGTTGAATGCCACGTCGGAGGCTTCGTCATCCGCCATGCCCGGCAGCGGCTTGGCATCGATGTCGACCCGGTAATTCGGCAGCCACACGCTTTCGCTGCGTTCGGCGGTGCTTTCGAAGCTTTCCTTGACCCACAGCGCGCCACGGTCATCCCAATGCATGGCCACGGCTACGCCATAGCCAATCAGCGCCGCCACGGCCAGGCCGAAGGGCCAGCGCAGGTAGAAACGGCGCTTGGGTGTTGCCGGGGCGCTGGAGGGAGATGGCATGCGAGGTTCCTGGTGAAATGGGCGTAGATCCGCGCATTATCCAGATTGGGTGTGAAAAATCGGTAAACAGGTCTGCCCTCTTCGCGGGTGAACCCGCTCCCACAGGCATAGCGCCGCCCTTGAGGGTTGCGCAGTACCTGTGGGAGCGGGTTTATCCGCGAAGAAGGCGATACGGTTCCGGCTCAAAGCACCCGGCTTTCGAAGCGGCTCACACCTGGCAACTCCAGCACCACGTCGTCACCGACATTGAACGGCCCCACGCCCGCCGGGGTGCCGGTGAGGATCACATCCCCTGCCTGCAGCGAGAAGTGTGCCGATATGTGCTGAATCATCGGCACGATCGGGTTGAGCATCATCTTGCTGTTGCCGTCCTGGCGCACTTCGCCGTTGACGGTCAAGCGCACCGGAATGTCGGTCACGTCTTCAAAGCTGCCAGCCGACACGAACGGAGGCAGCACACAGGCGCCATCAAAGCTTTTGGCCAGTTCCCACGGCAGGCCCTTCTCTTTCAGCTTGGCTTGCACGTCACGCAAGGTCAGGTCCAGCGCCGGGGCATAACCGGAAATTGCGTCCAGTACCTCTTCCTCGGTCGGGTGAGCCGACAGCGGCTTGCCCAGCAACACCGCGATCTCGACCTCATAGTGCACCGAACCACGCTCGGTCGGGATCTTGAAGCCACCTTCGGCTGGTACCACGCAGCTACCCGGCTTGATGAACAGCAGCGGTTCGGAGGGGATGGGGTTGTCCAGCTCCTTGGCATGCTCGGCATAGTTACGGCCGATGCACACGACCTTGCCCAGCGGGAAGTGAATGCGCGTGCCGTCTACGTACTGGTGCTGGTAACTCATGGCCGACTCCTCTGGATACTGCTTTTTATTCAGGTGCGAAGATCTTACCCGGATTCATGATGCCGTTAGGGTCGAACACGGCCTTTATTGCCTTCATGCAAGCGATTTCCTCCGCTGAGCGGCTGTAGCCCAGGTAGTCGCGCTTGGTCATTCCCACACCATGCTCGGCGGAGATCGAGCCGTTATAGCGTTCGACGATCTCGAACACCCATTTGTTGACCTTGGCGCACGAGGCAAAGAACTCGTCCTTGCCCATGTGCTCGGGTTTGAGGATGTTCAGGTGCAGGTTGCCATCGCCAATGTGGCCGTACCACACTACTTCGTAATCTGGGTAGTGTTTTTCGACGATCGCGTCAATATCGCGCAAGAATTCCGGCACTTTCGCCACGGTGACGGAAATGTCGTTCTTGTATGGCGTCCAGCGCGAGATGGTTTCCGACAGGTATTCACGCAGCTTCCACAGGTTTTTCAGCTGGGTCTCGCTCTGGCTCATCACGCCGTCCAGCACCCAGCCTTGCTCGACGCAGTGCTCGAAGGTGGCCAAGGCTACATTTGCCACTTCTTCGGTACTGGCCTCGAATTCCAGCAGCGCATAGAACGGGCAAGAAGTCTCGAACGGTGCCGGCACGTCGCCACGTGCCAGGATCTTGGCCAAGCCCTTGTCGGAGAAGAATTCGAAGGCGGTCAGGTCCAGCTTGCCCTGGAAGGCATGCAGCACCGGCATGATCGAGTCGAAGTCCGGGGTACCCAGCACCATGGCGGTGAGGTTGCGCGGTGCACGGTCCAGGCGCATGGTGGCTTCGACCACGAAGCCCAGGGTGCCTTCGGCGCCGATGAACAGCTGGCGCAGGTCGTAGCCGGTGGCGTTCTTGACCAGGCCCTTGTTCAGCTCAAGCAGTTCGCCCTTGCCGGTGACAACCTTCAGCCCAGCCACCCAATTGCGGGTCATGCCGTAGCGAATCACCTTGATCCCGCCGGCATTGGTGCCGATGTTGCCGCCAATCTGGCTTGAACCGCTGGAAGCGAAGTCCACCGGGTAATACAGGCCCTGCTCTTCGGCGAAGCTTTGCAACTGCCGGGTGATCACCCCCGGCTGGCAGACCACGGTGCGGTCAAAGGCATTAAAGCCGAGAATCTGGTTCATGTAGTCGAAGGCCACCACCACTTCGCCATTCGCCGCCACAGCCCCCGCGGAAAGCCCGGTGCGCCCGCCAGACGGCACCAACGCTACCTTGTGGGTATTGGCCCAGCGTACAATCGCCTGCACCTGCTCCACCGTCCTGGGAAACACGATGGCGCTGGGTGCCGGTGGGTAATGCTTGGTCCAGTCCTTGCCATAGGCTTCCAGGGAAGCCGCGTCGGTCAAGACCTTGCCAGGGTCAACCAAGGTCATCAGTTCATCAATTACAGCGGGATGGGTCATCGCTGGAACTCTCGACTTATTCATAGTCACCCTGAGCACTCTTCACCTGTCGGGATAAGCTCAGATTGTGTCGCGTATGCTAGCATAGCCCTCCCGCTGTTCATGCTAAGGCAGCCCTGGCGCCTGGCATCACCCCTCGCCATTTTTTCTCCGGGATACAGGTTTACGCAGATGAGCAAGACTTCTCTCGACAAGAGCAAGATCCGGTTCCTTCTTCTTGAAGGTGTGCACCAGAACGCGGTCGATACCCTCAAGGCCGCCGGCTACACCAACATCGAATACCTCACTGGTTCGCTGCCGGAAGCCGAGCTGAAGGAAAAGATCGCCGATGCCCACTTCATCGGCATTCGTTCGCGCACCCAGCTGACCGAAGAGATCTTCGACTGCGCCAAGAAACTGGTCGCGGTTGGCTGCTTCTGCATCGGCACCAACCAGGTCGACCTGGAAGCTGCCCGCGAGCGCGGTATCGCCGTGTTCAACGCGCCATACTCCAACACCCGTTCGGTGGCCGAACTGGTACTGGCCGAAGCCATCCTGCTGCTGCGCGGCATCCCTGAGAAAAACGCCTCCTGCCACCGTGGCGGCTGGATCAAGAGCGCGGCCAACTCGTTCGAGATCCGCGGCAAGAAGCTGGGCATCGTCGGCTACGGCTCGATCGGTACCCAACTGTCGGTCCTGGCCGAAAGCCTGGGCATGCAGGTGTACTTCTTCGACCCGCTGACCAAGCTGCCGCTGGGCAACGCGGTGCAGGTGACCAGCCTGCACGAACTGCTGGGCCTGGCCGACATCGTCTCGCTGCACGTGCCTGAGCTGCCGTCCACCCAGTGGATGATCGGCGAGAAGGAAATCCGTGCCATGAAGAAGGGTTCGATCCTGATCAACGCCGCCCGTGGCACCGTGGTCGAGCTGGACCACCTGGCTGCCGCGATCAAGGACAAGCACCTGATCGGCGCCGCCATTGACGTGTTCCCGGTCGAGCCGCGCTCCAACGACGAAGAGTTCGAAAGCCCGCTGCGTGGCTTGGACAACGTAATCCTGACCCCGCACATCGGTGGTTCCACCGCCGAAGCACAGGCCAACATCGGCCTGGAAGTGGCCGAGAAGCTGGTCAAGTACAGCGACAACGGTACCTCGGTGTCCTCGGTCAACTTCCCGGAAGTGGCCCTGCCGGCGCACCCAGGCAAGCACCGCCTGCTGCACATTCACCAGAACATCCCGGGCGTGCTCAGCGAGATCAACAAGGTCTTCGCCGAGAACGGCATCAACATCTCGGGCCAGTTCCTGCAAACCAACGAAAAGGTCGGTTACGTGGTAATCGACGTCGACGCCGAGTACTCGGACCTGGCGCAAGAGAAGCTGCAACAGGTCAAGGGCACCATCCGCTCGCGCGTCCTGTTCTGATTTGCTGGTGACATGAAAAAGGGAGGCCTTGATGGCCTCCCTTTTTTATTTCACTTCAACCGTGATTTTCTGCGACTCGACACTTGGCTTGAACGGCACGTGATACTGGTCACCCAGGATCAGCTGCAGGGTGTGCTTGCCCGGGGACAGGGTAATGGTGGTTTCGGTCTGCGCCTTGCCGAAGTGCAGCACCTGCGGCCCATCCGGCAGCGCCACACCTTTTTCCGGCATCAGGCTGGTTGGCAGTGGCATGTCGGCCACCGGCTCCTTGTCCACATCCACCAGCAGGTGGTGATGGCCGGTATGCGGGGTGTGGTCACCGGCAGGCTTGAGTGCCATGCCCTCGATGCCGAACTTGACGGTGAAGGTCTTGTCGACCGTGGCGCCATCGGCGGGGGAAACGATGAAGACCTTGGCCTCCTTGGGCGGCTCCTGGCTTTTCAATGCATCTGCGGCACTGGCCAGCACCGATGCTCCCATCAGCAGACCCGCAACGGCAGCACGCGAAAATAGGCTGTTCATTCACTTCTCCTGTGATTCACTTGTTGGCCCCCGCCTGCGATCCAACGGCGGCGGTAATTCACCTTAGTTGATATGGACGCCCATATGTTCACATCGACAGGTAGAAATATTTCCGTCACGGTCAAACATCGCCGAAGCTTCAAGGTCATAGGCTGCGCTCGACCACGGCGAGGAAAAAGCCGTGGCGGGCATTATTCACCTGCCAAGAAGAAAGGGGCTTTCATGCGTTCGACCATTGGACTACTGCTGGCGCTGCTGATCACGCCATTGGCACAGGCCGAGCTGATAGACGAAGTTGCCGACCGGGGCGAACTGCGCATTGCTGTACAGGCTGACAACTCGCCGTACGCCTTCAAGGAAAACGACCAGCTGACCGGCTTCGACGTGGAGTTTGGCCAGGACCTGGCCAAGGAACTGGACCTGCGCGCCGAATTCATCGAAGCCCCCGCAACCGAGGTTCTGCCGGGCGTGGAGAGTGGCAAGTACGACATTGCCCTGACCCCGCCGAGTGAAACGCCCAAGGCTGATGGTGCGCTCGATGTAAGCCAGCCGTTTGGCGAGAAACAGCTGGTGATCCCGTTCCAGAAGGACAACCCGGCTTTTCAGAGTGCGCTGAACAACGCATTGCAGCGGCTCAAGGACAGCGGGCGGACTGCCGAACTTGAACAGAAGTGGTTCAAGGGAGTGTCGGCGACTGCGGCCGGGCAGTAAGCGCCTTCGTCGCGGAACAGGCTTAGGCTGAAAGCCCAACCAGCGCCTGCTCCGCCAGTTCCAGCTCCAGCTCGCTGAACACCTGTACCCCAGCCCGCCGCAGCAGCGCCGTGGTCACGCCTTCCCCCGCTACCTTCACGCCACTGAACGTGCCGTCGTAGGTCAAGCGGTTACCACACGAAGGGCTGCCGGCCTTCAACACCGCCACGCGAATGCCATGCCGGCGCACCAGCTCCAGCGCCTGCTGCGCCCCGGCAATGAACTGCGCACTGACATTTTCACCGCTCACCGTCAGCACCTGCCTGTCACCGTCGAGCACCGCTGCGCCCTGCCCACCCGGTATCTCTGCAGGTGCCCGAGGGGTCGGCAAGCCGCCTGCCACTTCAGGGCACAACGGCACCACACGCCCTTCGGCCTGCCACCGCTGCAACAGCTCGGGGTAGCCACTGGTACGGCCATCATAACGCACCGGCTGCCCCAGCAGGCAGGCGCTGACCAGCACCTTGGGCAACTCAGAACGGGTCATTGCCACGGCGCCGGAACCAGCCGGTCAACGACAGCCGCTCGCGCCCGGCCGGCAGCACTTCGTGCGGCACCTCACCGGACAGGAACACCACCAGGCAACCCGCCACCGGTTGCACATCGTGTTCGACACCGTCCGCCAGGAACATGCGCAACTGGCCACCGTCCTGCGGCTGCCAGCCTTCATTCAGGTACAGCACCGCCGACACCATGCGCCGGTCATCGTCGCGGAAACGGTCCAGGTGCCGGCGATAGAATGCCCCTGGCGGATACAGGGCAAAATGGCACTCGAAATCTTCCAGGCCCAGGAACAGGCCCCGGTTGATGGCCTGACGCAGTTGGTCCATGGCGGCCAGATACTGGTCGCAGGCCTCGCCCTGGCCAGGGTCGACCCACTGGATGTGGTCGCCGCGAATGGCTTCGCGCACCTCCTGGGCAACACCGCGCCCAACCCCGGCAGGGTTGAGTTCGCCTTCGGCATCACGGCGCCGGCATTCGGCTGCCAGCGCGCGCACCAGGTCGGCAGGCAGGAAGAATGCCTGCTGCGACCAGCCATGGGTGGCCAGATCGTCGACGACGGCCGCGAGCATCGGGTGTTCAGGGGTAATATGCATGGCGCGCATCATATCCATTAGCCATGCCGCCGCACAGCGCCACTTGGCTGACAAGTACGCGGATATCTCGACAAACCGGCGCCGGGCCAAGGACAATAGCCGCCTGCCGACAGGAGTCCTGAATGCGCCGTCTGTTTTCCCTGATTCTGCTGATGATCTGCACCGTGCCTGTCTGGGCAGACAACCTGGATCGGCTGTACAAGGCCGCCGGCTGGCCTGACCAGCGCGCCCATTTCAACGATGCCCTGACCGCTGCCCAGGAACGCTACCGCAACAGTCTGCCGCCTGCCGTGTACCAGGCGCTGGTCAACAACAGCAACCAGCGTTTCCAGGCCCAGGCCGTGGA
Organism: Pseudomonas sp. LAM2023; assembly: GCF_016620375.1. Taxonomy (NCBI): domain Bacteria; kingdom Pseudomonadati; phylum Pseudomonadota; class Gammaproteobacteria; order Pseudomonadales; family Pseudomonadaceae; genus Pseudomonas; species Pseudomonas sp. LAM2023. Next base: position 562,871 of record NZ_JAENHV010000015.1, read on the forward strand.
CCGTCGCGCCCAGGCAAAACTGCGTGCGACCCTGGCCAATCCGGCGCCGGCGCTGGCGTTCTTCCAGTCGCCGCTGGGGCGCAAGGTGGTGGCAGCCGAACTCAAGGCCACGCGCAAGGATGAACTGGCCAGAAACGCCAAAGGCCTGCCGAAGATCCAGGCCAGCGATGACCGCCTGCTGATCATCGGCCACCTGGCCCAGGCCCTGCCGGCGCGCGAGGCCGGCGCCGAAGTCAGCCTGGCCATTGCGGGCGTTGCCGCCGACAGCCTCAGTTCGATGATCCCCGGCCTGTTCGGTAACGGCCAGGCCCAGGGCCTGCTCGACGGCCAGCGCCAGCGCCTGATGAGCCAGATCGGCGAAGACCTCAACAACACCCTGTTGTATGTCTACCGCGACCTCTCCGACGCCGAGCTGGAAGAGTTTGCCACCTTTGCCGAATCGCCTGACGGCAAGGCCTACTACCAGGCCGCCCTGGCCGCCGTTCGCGCCGGCCTGGCGGTGGGCCAGAGCAACAGCGACCTGAAGTGATCAGCCCAGGCGCTGGTCGATGAAGTCGAAGTAGCGCTGGCGAATGCCCGGCAGCTCGTTGGCCAGGTGGTGGCGAGCTTCGGGCAACAGCAGGATCTGCGGTTCGGCGAACTTGGCCTTGAGCACTTCAAGGTTGTAGGGCCAGTCCACCGTGCCATCCGCCTGCCCTTGCACGATCAATGGCCGCCGCGTGCTGCACGGGGCGGCCTCGATGCGTTTGACCCAGGCGATCAGGGCTCCCACCCAGGCCGTTGGCAAGCGGCGTGGTTGTAGCGGGTCAGCTTCGAGGAACGGCAGGAAGGCCGGGTCGTTGGTGTTCTCGCTGAAACGCCGCTCGATGCCGTTGACGAAATGGCGCAGCACACGGTAGCTCAACTTCGACCAGCGCCAGGAACAGGGCCGTACCAGCGGTGCCAAGAGGATGACCTGGCCATCGATGGGGCTCTGCGCGCCCTGGTACAACAGGTGGTCCACGGCAATCGCACCACCGGTGCTCTGCCCGCACAAATGCCACGGGCGTGGCAGTCGCAGCATGAGCGCCTGTTCGAACAACGCCTCCAGCACCTGCTGGTACAGCGCAAAATCACTGATACTGGCCCGCTCGCCACTGGACAGGCCATGGCCAGGCAGGTCGCAGCTGATGACGGCGAATCCTTGCTTTAGCGCCCACTCGATCACATGCCGATAGAGCCCCATATGGTCGTAGTAACCGTGCAGCAGGAACAGCGTCGCGTTGGCCTGCTCGGGTAACCAGACCTGCCCGACCAGATCGAAGCCTGCAGCCTGAAAGCCGCCCAGCCAGCTTTGCGCCGGCAGGTTCAGGCCATAGAAGCGCTGGTATTCCAGGGCCTGTGCCGACAGCGCCTGGCGCGCGGTCAACGGTGCCAGGCTGGTGCGCAGCAGGTCGGGGTGAAAGGCAGCGGGCATCGTTACATCCAAAGCGAAGCAAGTATTGATCTGCGATATTCAGCTCTGGCCGGCATCGTGGCAAGCTTGCTCAGCTTCGAACGACCAGCACCGAACCTTGTAGGAGCGGCCTTGTGTCGCGATAGGGGTGCGAAGCGCCCCCGGGATTTGGGCATCAGGCTGAGGTTGCCGGGGCCGCTTTGCGGCCCTCTCGCGACACAAGGCCGCTCCTACAAGGGGACCGCGGAAGAACTTCATGAACAACCGGATCATCAAACCGCTGTGCACAGCAGTTGCCCTGCTGGTCGGGGCCGCCATCCTCTGGCAGGCCTACACCACCTTCCAGGCCCGCTACCTGCGTCCATTCGACAACCAGACCACGCTGTTCGACGGCAGCCAACTGCAGCTGCCCGCCGAGCTGGCCGGCCCCGGGCCGATCCGCGTGGTGCACTTCTGGGACCCGACCTGCCCGTGCAACGTCGGTAACCAGCAGCACCTGGGCGAACTGGTCAGCCAGTTTGCCGCGCAAGGGGTGGTCTTCCATGTGCTGCAAAAGCCCGGCAGCCATGGGCAGTTGCCGGCCAACCTGAGCAGCCTGCAGCCCATCGCCAGCTTGCCCGGCAGCGAGCAGCTGCCGGCCTCTCCGGCCGTTGCCATCTGGGACAGGCAAGGCCGCCTGGCTTACTTCGGCCCATACAGCGAAGGGGCGGTGTGCAACGCCAGCAACAGCTTCATCGAGCCGGTCATACAGGCACTACTCGCAAACCGGCCTGTACAGGCCGACAACACCCTTGCCTCAGGGTGCTATTGCCCCTGGTAGATAGCAAGCATTCAAGGATTATCTACAGCAGCAGCCCACAGGAGGATTCTTACCGTAGCGACATACAGAGCAATGGAGAAACTGTATGTCTCAACACGGATCCGTCGAGCTAGCCGACAGCATTGTAAAAGCCCCCCGTCTTCCACCAGTCCCGCAATATTTTTGGGGCCACAACCGCATACCGTCTCGCTATCTGGCGTCGACCTTTCGACCCGGCCATCTGGTCATCGACCTGGTGCCCCAGATCGAGGCTGACAAGCAGCGGGTCAAGCAAGAACACAATCAGCAACTTGAAGCGCTCGAGCAGAAGCTCGACCAGGCCGTCCTGACGCAGACCGGTTCGCTGGCTGGGCTGGAGCCGCTGTTGGCCATCGAACGAAAGCTCGCTGCCGTGAACCATCTCACGGCCAAGTACCAGGCCGAGCTCCAAACCACCCGCCAGGCAGCCAACCAGTTTTTTGGATCAGACCCGGAACACCGCTCCTTCAAGGAATTTGTCGACAGCAGCCGGCGTGCCGGTAGCGCAACAGACCCACGCCAAGCCTGGCTGGCCTCCTACCGCGCCGCTTTCGCCGCGAAGGTTCTACAGCGGCAGATCGACGAACTGGGCCGTCATCGCAGCCGGCTCAACAGCGAACGGTCCAACACCCGCTACCGGCAGATGCAGACCGGTCAAGCAAGCCAACGTCTGAAGCTTTCCGCGCAGACGCTTGACCGGACGATGGCCGCCCAGCATGAGTACCTGCTGACGCGCAGCATGCTGCAAGCCCAGCTCAAAAACTTTGAACGCCACCAACATGACGATGTGGCCGAGCAGGCTGCGCTGGCACATGCCCGCGAACTAGAACTGGAAACGTTCGACTTGCTCAAGTGCCGAGCCACTCTCAGCACCCTGTACGTCGACCTCGACAAGCTCTAGGGGCACATGCGCCATACCCCTACCAGAATTGACGTCACGCTCAAGCTGGACACCGCGCGCTCACCGCTGCCACACAAGCAGGAGTTGCTGGATCTCAAGCAGCAAGTCAGCGCTTTCAACGCCACCCATGTCCAGTCGTGGCCAACTGAAAAGGCCAACGTCGCACGCCTGCTTGCAGCGTCGGACCGCAGCCTCACTGCTGCATTCGACGAACAGCTCTACCTCGCTGCGCTCGCCGGGCGCGCCCCCCGAGTAGCATACCGGTCATCTTCAACGCTTGGGCCGCCAGCACCCGCCATCCGCTGGTGCTTGCCACCTCTCGCGGTGGCGTGGCGCATTTCGAGTCTGTATGGGAGCCCTTTGGCAAACTTCTGAGCAAAGCTGCGGTACGCCTGCTCGAAAGCAGCCTCACGGTCGCGCTCAGATATGCCCCGCTGATGTTCTACTCAGCCCGCCTTGGTGACGGCGAGCGTATGGGCGTAACTGTCCCGCTGGCCTCAATGACAGCCGGTGCCGACCTCACCCAACAGGCCAATCGCTTGGCAGGCCAGACGCTGGAGTTGCCGCTGCGCATGAACGCGGTACCCAGCGGCGAGCAGACCGAGGTCTACCTGGTCAACACCGACGGCAACGCTGTACTGCGTGATGTGCGAGTGCGCCAGGCGCAATGGGACTCTGCCGTCAAAGCCTACCGCTTCACTGCCGATGGCCCAGGCGGCGCCACCCTACTCTGGCACCCGGCAACACCGCCAAGCAGCCTGGGCAAACTGGACTTGCACTCCGGCGCCTAGGTCGGCGGCCAGCCCATCGTAGAAGAGGTGCAGAAGCACTACCCCGGACGCCTCATTGTGCCGCAGCAGGCGGACATCCGCTCCTTCCCCGAACGGCCCGAACTGCACATTGATGACTACGTCATCATCTTCCCGGCAGATTCAGGACTGGCGCCGATTTATGTGATGTTGCGCAGCCCCGCAATATTCCGGAGTTGCCAGCGGTAATGGGGTGCTTACGCCAGACAGGGTATTGGACGCAGCAAGCACGGCGGCAGGCGCGCCAATTCCCACGAGGATTGCGGAAAGGCTGAGGGGGCGAAGGTTCAGTAGGTTCGATAATCTACGGGAAGCAATCTGGATGGAGATCGCTGCGGATGAGGTGTTCAAACAGCATCTAGAATTTCTGAACGCTGACAACATGCGAAATGGTATTGCTCCTTACGCCCCCGAGAGCCATTGGGTAGGAAGACGAATAAAGCTGGAGATCCATCATAAGCATGAAATCGCAAGCGGTGGCGCAGTGTATGATCTGGACAATCTTGTACTCATGACACCGCGAGTTCATATTGATCACCACAAGGAGAGCAATCAATGACACTCAAGGGCAAATTGGAGGATTACACAGAAGATGAATTCCTCGCGCTCATAACAGAACTGTACGAAAACCGAGCGGGCCGCCGCGGTACTGAGTTAGAGAGCTTTCGAGACAGGATCATTTCCAATTTCAAAAAGATCACCGAACACCCTGATGGGGCTGATGTTCTGACACGCCCTCCAGCAGGCTCGGACAAAAGCCCTCAAGGCGTCATAAACCGCATTAAAGAATGGCGCGCCGCCAACGGCAAACCCGGCTTCAAGCCCGCCTGACCTACAAAGCCCTGCGGCAGAAACCGCAGAGCTTTTCATAGTTATCCACGCACCCGCGCAGGGTTACCCACCACCGTGGCTCCCGCCGGTACATCCCGAGTCACCACGCTACCGGCACCCACCACGGCATTGTCACCAATGGTCACTCCCGGCAGGATGATCGCCGCACCGCCGATCCACACGTTGTCGCCGATGGTCACCGGCCGCCCGCTCTCCAACCCGGTGCGTCGCACCTCAGGGTCGAGCGGATGGTCGGCGGTGTAGATCTGCACGTTGGGGCCGATCTGGCAGTCGTCGCCGATACGTACCGGCAACACATCGAGAATCACGCAGTTGAAGTTTATGAAGGTATTGCGACCGACACTGATGTTGTAGCCATAGTCGCAATAGAACGGTGGGCGGATCACCGCGCCTTCGCCAACCTGGGCAAAATGCTCGGCCAACAGCCCATGCCGTGCGTCGTTGAGCAATTCGACACTGTTGTTGTAACGGTGCATCCAGTGCTTGTTGGCGATCTGCTCGGCCTGCAGCTCGGGGCAACCGGCATGATAGAGCTGGCCTGTAAGCATTTTCTGTTTTTCGCTGAGGGACATGGAAACTCCTTCCTGGGGCTATGCTCTGTTCGCGAATCCGCCCATGATCGGACCACATTTTTCGCTGGAATGCACAAGGAGCCTGAATGAAGCGCAGCCTGACCCTGTTGGCCGTAGCGGTTGCCGTAGCCGCAGGCGCCGGATACTGGTACGTGCAGGGCAAACTGCCGCAACGCGAGGGCGAAGTGGCCATCGCCGGCCTTCAAGCGCCGGTCAGCGTGCGCTATGACGCCCGCGGCGTGCCGCACCTGCAGGCGCAGAGCGAGGCAGACCTGTACCGCGCGCTGGGCTATGTGCATGCCCAGGACCGGCTGTTCCAGATGGAGATCCTGCGTCGCCTGGCCCGTGGCGAACTGGCCGAGGTGCTGGGCGACAAGCTGCTGCCCACCGACACCCTGTTCCGCAGCCTGCGCATTCGCGAACAGGCCGCCCTGATGGCCGCGCGTCAGGACCGCCAAGCCCCTGCCTGGCAGGCCCTGCAGGCCTATCTCGACGGCGTCAATCGCTGGCAGGCCAGCCACCCCAAGCCCGTCGAATTCGACCTGCTCGGTATCACCCCGCGCCCATTCACCGCCGAAGACACCCTGAGCATTGCCGGCTACATGGCCTACAGTTTCGCCGCTGCCTTTCGTACCGAGCCGGCACTGACTTATATCCGTGACCAGCTGGGCCCCGAGTACCTGGGCATCTTCGACCTCGCCTGGCAGCCGGAGGGCGCCCTGGGTACGCCGCTGGCCGCTGCCGACTGGCACAGCCTGGAGGCGCTCGCCCGCCTTAGCCATGAGGCGCTCGGCGCGGCCGGCATCCCGCAGTTCGAAGGCAGCAACGCCTGGGCCGTATCCGGCAGCCGTACCCGCAGCGGCAAGCCGTTGCTGGCCGGCGACCCGCATATCGGCTTCGCCGTGCCGGCGGTGTGGTACGAGGCCGAACTGTCGGCGCCCGGTTTCAACCTGTACGGCTACTTCCAGGCACTTAACCCATTCGCCCTGCTCGGCCACAACCGCGACTTCGGCTGGAGCCTGACCATGTTCCAGAACGATGACATCGACCTGATTGCCGAACGTACTAACCCGGCTGACGCCAACCAAGTCATGATCGATGGCCAATGGCAGGCGCTGGAGAAGACCGAGCAGCAGGTCGCCGTGAAAGGCGCAGCGCCGGTGACCCTCAACCTGCGCCGATCGCCCCACGGCCCGATCGTCAACGACGTACTGGGCGCCACCGCCGGGCCCACGCCGATCGCCATGTGGTGGGCATTCCTGGAAACCGAAAACCCGATCCTCGATGGCTTCTACCAGATCAACCGTGCCGACACCCTGAGCAAAATGCGCGAAGCCGCCGCCAAGGTGCACGCGCCTGGGCTGAACTTCGTCTGGGCCAATGCCCGTGGCGACATTGGCTGGTGGGCGGCGGCGCAGCTGCCGATCCGCCCCGACGGGGTCGACCCGGCCTTCATTCTCGACGGCGCCAGCGCCCAGGCCAACAAGCTCGGCTTCTACCCCTTCAGCGTCAACCCGCAGCAGGAGAACCCAGCGCGCGGCTATATCGTGTCGGCCAATTACCAACCGCCGGCAGCGGTGCCGATACCGGGTTACTACAACCTGCCGGACCGTGGCCGTCAGCTCGACAACCAACTGGCCAGCCCCGAGGTGAAGTGGGACACGCAAAACAGCCAGACGTTGCAGCTGGGCACCGCCAGCGATTATGGCCCGCGTACCCTTGCCCCGCTGCTGGCAACACTGCGCGCGGTGGCCGAGGGTGACGAAGAGAAGGAGCTGGTGGAGCAACTGGCCGCCTGGGCGGGTGACTATCCGCTGGATTCGGTCAGCGCCACGCTCTTCAACCAGTTCCTCTACGAACTGGCGTTCGCCGCACTGCATGACGAACTGGGCGATACCTGGTTCCCGGTGCTGATCAGCACCCGCGCCATCGACGCCGCGCTGCCGCGCCTGGCGGCGGATGCCGATTCGCCCTGGTGGAACAGCCGTGGTGACAATCAGCGCAGCGACCGTACCGCCATCGTGCGCACGGCTTGGCAGCACAGCCTGAAGCACCTGCGCGACACCTTGGGCAACGACCCGTCCAGCTGGCAGTGGGGCAAGGCCCACACCCTGACCCACAACCACCCGCTTGGGGTGAAGAAGCCACTGCACCTGCTGTTCAACGTCGGCCCGTTCGCCGCGCCGGGTACCCATGAGGTACCGAACAACCTCTCGGCGAAGATTGGCCCGGCGCCCTGGCCGGTGACCTATGGGCCCTCTACGCGGCGGTTGATCGACTTTGCCGATGCTGGGCAGGCGTTGACCAGCAACCCGGTCGGGCAGAGTGGCGTGCCGTTCGACGGGCACTACGCGGACCAGGCCGAGGGCTATGTGCAGGGGCAGTACCAGCGGGCGCAAATGGGCGTGATTCCAGCGCAGAGCACCTTGCGATTGGTGCCAGGGCCGTGAGGGTCTGCTTCCGCGCCCACCCTGTAGCAGCGGCCTTGTGTCGCGATGGGCCGCACAGCGGCCCCGACAATTTCAAATACTCTACAGTCCTCCAGCCGAGACCCACTCCATGCAAAGACACTTCATCGAAATCGACGGCGCCCGGATGAGCTACGTCGACCAGGGCCAGGGCTTCCCGGTGCTGCTCGGCCACAGCTACCTGTGGTCAGCCGACATGTGGCAGCCACAGATCGAGGCCCTGTCGGCGCACTTTCGCGTCATCGTGCCCGAGCTGTGGGGCCACGGCGGCTCCGACGCCCCGCCCGCCACGACCACCGACATGAGCGCCCTGGCCCGCCAGCACCTGGCGCTGCTGGATGCCCTGGATATCGGCCAATGCCATCTGGTCGGTCTGTCGGTCGGTGGCATGTGGGGCGCGCAGCTGGCCCTGGAGTATCCCCAGCGGGTCGACCGCCTGGTATTGATGGATACCTACCTCGGCGCCGAACCGGAGGCGACCCGGCTCAAGTATTTCGGCCTGCTGGACGCGGCCAGTGGCGCAGGCATGTTCCCGGAGCCCTTGCTGGATATCGTCGTGCCGATCTTCTTCCACGCGGGCGGGCAGACGGTGCCGCAGGTGCGGGAAAGCTTCCGGGCAGCACTGAAGGCGAGCAGTGCCGAAGTTATTCGGCAAAGCCTCGATCCCCTGGGGCGAGTGATTTTTGGCCGACCGGACCTGCTGTCACGGCTGGGTGAGTTGGCCAGCGAGCGGACCATCGTGGTCTGTGGCGACCAGGACATTCCACGGCCACCAGCAGAGTCCATCGAAATGGCGCAGCTCATTGGTTGCCTGGCGGCGCAGATCCCCTTCGCCGGGCATATCTCCAGCCTGGAGAACCCACGGGTGGTCAATGAATTCCTGCTGAACTGGCTGCCGCGCAACCCGTGAGATTGCCGGGGCTGCTTTGCAGCCTATCGCCGGCAGAGCCTGTGACAACCCTGTAGAAACAAAAACGCCGACACGAATGCGTCGGCGTTTTTTCCATACGGCTGCGGATCAGAACGCCGGCAGTACGGCACCTTCATACTTCTTGGCGATGAAAGCTTTCACTTCCGGGCTGGTCAGGGCCTTGGCCAGCTTCTGGATGGCTTCGCTGTTCTTGTTGTCCGGGCGGGCGACCAGGAAGTTCACGTATGGCGAGTCGCTGCCTTCGATCACCAGCGCATCCTTGGCCGGGTTCAGGCCGGCTTCCAAGGCGTAGTTGGTGTTGATCATGTCCAGGTCGACCTGATCCAGCACGCGCGGCAGCATGGCCGATTCAAGCTCGCGGAACTTCAGCTTCTTCGGGTTCTCGGCGATGTCCTTGGGCGTGGCCAAGGCGTTTTTCGGGTCCTTCAGGGTAATCAGGCCGGCCTTCTGCAGCAGCAGCAGGGCACGGCCGCTGTTGCTACCCTCGTTGGGGATGGCAACGGTGGCGCCTTCTTTCAGTTCGCTCAGGTTCTTGACCTTCTTCGAGTAGCCACCAAACGGCTCGACATGAACACCGATCACGGTTTCCAGGTGGGTGCCCTTGCCTTCGTTGAAGTTCTGCAGGTATGGCAGGGTCTGGAAGTAGTTGGCGTCCAGGCGCTTCTGGTCAACCTGCACGTTTGGCTGCACGTAGTCGGTGAACACCTTGATCTGCAGGTCCACACCTTCCTTGGCCAAGGTCGGTTTGATCAGTTCAAGGATTTCAGCGTGCGGTACCGGGGTGGCGGCTACCACCAGTTTCTCGGCAGCGGCAGCCAGGCCAGCGAACGACAGGGCAGCGGCCAGGGCGGTGGTCAGCAGGGTCTTCTTCATGGTGGTCCTTGTTCTGGTTCTGGGCCATCGACGATGGCGAATCGGGTGCCCAACCGATTCATCAGTGGGCGTGGACTGGACGATACCTAGATTTTTTATTCCGTAAAAATATCTTTTAATTTGCTGCTTATTCCAAAATCAAACTGCTATCAGTCACTTTGTTCATTAGCGAGGTCTAGCGCGCGGGGCTGGGTATATCGAGGTCCTCGGGCACGATTTCCTCGCCCTCGTTCACCAACAAGGCGAAGTGAATGACATTTTCCAGTTCGCGGGTATTGCCCGGCCAGGCGTGCGCCTCCAGCACCTGTTGCGCGGCCTCGCTCACCAGCGGCACTGGCCGTTGCAGACGCACGCTGTAGATACCCACGAAATATTCGGCCAGCGGCAGGATATCGCCTGGCCGCTCACGCAGCGGCGGCAGTTCCAGCGCCCCTTCGCGCAAGTACTGGTACAAGCGCTCGTTGAAGCGACCCGCCCGCACGACCCGGGCCAGGTCGATGCTGGTGGCGGCCACCAGGCGCACATCCACCGGTTGCGGCTGTTGCGCCCCGACCCGGGTAACCTCGCGGTTTTCCAGGGCGGCCAGCAGCTTGCCCTGAATGACCAATGGCAAGTCGGCGATTTCGTCCAGGTACAGCGTGCCGCCATTGGCTGAACCGAACCAGCCAGCGCGGCTGCTGGCCGTGCCGCCATGGCTGCCGGCGCTGTAGCCGAACAGCTCGGCTTCGGCATAGTTGGTGCTGATGGCCGCACAGTTGACCGAGACGAACAACCCGCCGCGGTCACTGGCGCGGTGTATCTGCCGAGCCAGCAGCTCCTTGCCGGTGCCGGTTTCACCACGGATCAGTACTGGCAGGGGCTGTGGCGCCAGGCGCTCGAGTTGCTCGCGCAGCTGCTGGGAACGCGGGTCGATGAACACCAGCGCCTTGGCGCGAATGCTCAGTGGGCTCTTGTCCAGTTCGGGGAAAGTCAGCAGCGGCTGGCCAAACGGGTTTTGAAAAGTCATGACAAACTCCCGCCCCTGGCCTGCAATGGCCGGGCGTCGGCAAACGGTAGACAGTCAGGGCGATCAGGCGCGGCGCAGAGCGCGCTGCTCGACCCGGTTCTGCAAGCGATACAGGTAAGCGAAACCTTGTTCCCAGCGCTCATGGCCGGACTTGACGTTGATGTGCCCGGCGTTGGTCAGCAGCCCCGCTTCGGCGCCCCAGGCCTGGGCCAGGTACAGCGCCCGTGGCACGCTCACGGCCGGGTCGTTGTCCGAACTGACTACCTGGCTGGGGAACGGCAGGGCCTCGGTCGGGATCGGCGCGAAGTTGCGCAAGGCGGGTGCGCAACTGGGCCGCTCGACATCCGCCGGCGCCACCAGCAAGGCACCACGCACCCGCCGCAGCAAGGTCGGGCTGGCCTGCACGGCCCAATGAGCGACGGTGATGCAGCCCAGGCTGTGGGCAATCAGAATCACCGGCGAGTGCTCTGCGGCAATCGCCTGCTCCAGCGCCTGTACCCAGTCCTGGCGCTGCGGGGTCAACCAGTCATGCTGCTCGACCCGTGCGCTGTTGGGCAGGGTGCGCTGCCAGTGACTTTGCCAATGGTTGTCTGGCGATCCTTGCCAGCCCGGCACAATCAGGTAACGGATCGACTCGTTGCGCATGGGGACGCCTCCAGTGGGTTTGCGTGCTTGGAGGCCAGTATAGGGTGGTGGTTATACCAGTAAAGGAATAAGAAGCTATTTATTAATAACTAAATTTGCGCGAAACTCCTTGTGTCACGATGCACCGCAACGTTGCCCCCTGACTCGACCGATCTGGCCCACTGCGGAGGTTCTCCGGCTTCTGCCAGGCATGAAAAAACCCGGGAGGTTACCCGGGTTTTTCTGTACTGAGGCGACTTAGATATCCGCCAGTTTCTGCCAGACCTTCGGCCGGAAGAACAATGTCTCGCCCCGTGCCAACCCGGTCAGGCTGTCGTGGTCCTTGACCACCTCGGCCTCGATCAGCTCGCTCTGCCCTTCAACCTTCAGGGTCACCCGCGTGGTAGCGCCCAACGGTCGAATATCGCGCACTTCGGCCGCATGATGCCCTTCGGTCTCGTGCCGCGACAACGACACCTCGTGCGGGCGGAACAGCACATGGTGCCCTTCGCTCAAGGCCAGGCGGTTGGAGTCACCCAGGAAGTGATAGACGAAATCGTTGGCCGGGTGCTCGTACACCTCGCCCGGCGAGCCGATCTGCTCGATCACGCCCTTGTTCATCACCACGATGCGGTCGGCCACTTCCATGGCTTCTTCCTGGTCGTGGGTGACGAATACCGAGGTCAGGTTGATGTCCTCGTGCAGGCGCGCCAGCCAGCGGCGCAGCTCCTTGCGCACCTTGGCATCCAGCGCACCGAACGGCTCGTCCAGCAGCAGCACCTTGGGTTCCACTGCCAGCGCACGGGCCAGGGCGATCCGCTGGCGCTGGCCACCGGACAGCTGCTCGGGGTAGCGGTCGGACAGCCAGTCCAGCTGCACCATGTTCAGCAGCTCATGCACCTTTTCGGCAATCCTGCTTTCGCTCGGGCGCTCACCCTTGGGCTTCATGCGCAGGCCGAAGGCGACGTTGTCGAACACACTCATGTGGCGGAACAAGGCGTAGTGCTGGAACACGAAACCGACGTTGCGGTCACGCACGTCATGGCCGGACACATCTTCGCCATGGAACACGATATTGCCCTGGTCGGGGGTTTCCAGCCCGGCAATGATGCGCAGCAGGGTGGTCTTGCCGCAGCCGGACGGGCCAAGCAGGGCCACCAGCTCGCCGCTGTTGATGTCCAGGTTGATGTTGTCCAGTGCCTGGAAGCTGTTGAAGCGCTTGCTGACGTTACGAACTTCGATCGACATGAATCATTCCTCCGCGGCGCTGTGGCGCAGGCGGTTAATACGGTTCTCGCTCCACTGCTTGAGCAGCAGGATGAAGAGCGCCATGATCAGCAGCAGGCTGGCCACGCTGAAGGCCGCCACGTGGTTGTACTCGTTGTAGAGAATCTCCACGTGCAGCGGCAAGGTGTTGGTCACGCCGCGAATATGGCCTGACACCACCGACACGGCGCCAAACTCGCCCATGGCCCGCGCGGTGCACAGCACCACGCCGTAGATCAGTCCCCATTTGATGTTCGGCAAAGTCACATGCCAGAACATCTGCCAGCCATTGGCGCCGAGCAGGCGCGCAGCCTCCTCCTCTTGCGTGCCCTGCTCCTGCATCAGCGGGATCAGTTCACGGGCCACGAACGGCACGGTGACGAAGATGGTGGCGAGGACGATGCCCGGCAGGGCGAACACGATCTGGATGTCGTGGTCCTGCAGCCACGGCCCGAACAGGCCCTGCGCGCCGAACATGAGCACGTACACCAGGCCGGCGATCACCGGCGACACCGAGAACGGCAGGTCGATCAGGGTGACCAGGAGGCTCTTGCCACGGAAGGTGTATTTGCTCACGCACCAGGCGGCGCTGACGCCGAACACCAGGTTGAGCGGTACCGAAATGGCTACCGCGATCAGGGTCAGCTTCAAGGCCGACAACGCATCCGGTTCGAGGATCGCCTCGAAGAATGTGCCAAAGCCGTTCTTCAGCGCCTGCGACACCACGATCACCAGCGGCAGCAACAGGAACAGCGCGAATACCAGCCAGCCAAGGCTGATCAGGACGCGCCGCGACGTCGCACTGCCACGGCGGGCGGCGTTGGCGGCGGCGGTTGCATTCAGGGTTGAACTGGACATGCCGGCCTCCTTCAAGGGGTTTCGATGCGGCGCTGCAGCAGGTTGATCAGCAGCAGCAGGATGAAGGAAACCACCAGCATCAATACGCCGATGGCGGTCGCGCCGGTGTAGTCGTACTGGTCGAGCTTGACCATGATCAGCAGCGGCAGGATCTCGGTCTTCATCGGCATGTTGCCGGCAATGAAGATCACTGAACCATACTCCCCCACACCACGGGCAAAGGCCAGGGCAAAACCGGTGAGCCAGGCGGGCAGCAGCGCCGGCGCCAGCACATGGCGGAACACCTGCAGCGGCTTGGCGCCCAGGCAGGCAGCGGCCTCCTCGACCTCGCGCGGGATGTCGGCCAGTACCGGTTGTACCGTGCGCACCACGAACGGCAGGGTGACGAAGGTCAGGGCCAGGGTGATGCCCAGCGGGGTGTAGGCGATCTTGAAGCCAAGCTCGGTGGCGAACTGGCCGACCCAGCCCGAAGGCGCGTACAGGGCAGTCAGGGCGATGCCGGCAACGGCGGTGGGCAGGGCGAATGGCAGGTCGATCATCGCATCGATGACCTTGCGCCCAGGGAAGGTGTAGCGTACCAGCACCCAGGCCAGCAAGGTGCCGATCACGCCGTTGATGATGGCGGCGAACAGGGCGGTGCCGAAACTCAGCTTGAGCGCGGCGATCACCCGCGGTGCACTGATGACGTTCCAGAACTGCTCCCAGGTCAGCTGCGCGGCATGCACGAACATGGCGGCCAGCGGTATCAGCACGATCAGGCTGAGGTACACCAAGGTGTAGCCCAGCGTCAGCCCGAAGCCGGGTATGACGGGGGAAATACGGCGTGACATAAATATCCCTGGTTGAACGCACGAAGCCCGGGATCAATCCCGGGCCGGTGCAGGCTTGTAAATCCTGAGGCTGCCTTGCAGCCCTTTCGCGACGCAAGGCCGCTCCTACAAGGACTACGCGATGTTCTGTAGGAGCGGCCTTGCGTTGCGAAAGGGCCGCCAAGCGGCCCCCGCTTTTCCGTGGCGCTTACTGTGCCTGATAGATCTGGTCGAACACACTGCCATCATTGAAGAACTTTGGCTGTGCAGTCTTCCAGCCACCGAAGTCCTTGTCGATAGTGACCAGCTCCAGTTTCGGGAACTGCTTGCCGAACTCGGCAGCCACCTTGGCATCACGCGGGCGATAGAAGTTCTCGGCCGCAATCTTCTGCCCGGCCGGGCTGTACAGGTGCTTGAGGTATTCGTTGGCGATCTCGGTGTTGCCCTTCTTCTCGGCGTTCTTGTCGACCACTGCCACCGGCGGTTCGGCCAGGATCGACAGCGAGGGCACGACGATCTCGAACTTGTCGGCGCCACCGTCTTCCTTCAACGCCAGGAAGGCCTCGTTTTCCCAGGCCAGCAGCACGTCGCCCTGGCCGTTGTTGACGAAGGTGATGGTCGAGCCACGGGCGCCGGTATCCAGCACCGGCACGTGCTTGAATAGCTCCTGCACGTAGGCCTTGGCCTTGTCTTCACTTCCCCCGGTCTTCAGACCATAGGCCCATGCGGCGAGGAAGTTCCAGCGGGCGCCGCCGGAGGTCTTCGGGTTGGGGGTGATCACCGACACATCCTTCTTGACCAGGTCGCCCCAATCCTTGATGCCTTTGGGGTTGCCCTTGCGCACCAGGAACACGATGGTCGAGGTATAAGGCGTGCTGGCGTCCGGCAGACGCTTCTGCCAGTCCGCGGGCAAGGTCTTGCCAAGCTTGGCGACTTCGTCGATGTCGCCAGCCAGGGCCAGGGTCACCACGTCGGCGCGCAGGCCGTCGATCACCGCACGGGCCTGCTTGCCCGAGCCGCCATGAGATTGCTGGATCTTCAACGTGTCGCCCGGGTGAGCCTGCTGCCAGTGCTTGATGAACTCGGCGTTGTATTGCTGATAAAGCTCACGGGTCGGGTCGTAGGACACGTTCAGCAGTTCGTAGTCCTTGGCGATGGCGGAACCGGCAAAAACAGCACTGGCCAGGGCGGCGAGCGCATAACGGCGGATGGACATGGTGAAGCTCCCGATTGGCATTTTTCTAGTTTTGGATGGGTAAGCGATCAGCCGGTCTTGTTGCCGGGCTGTTGCAGGCGGAATTTCTCCTTGCGCTCGATCTGTACGACCTGAGCGTTGTGCACAGTGATCTCCACCGCACCGAAACGCAGGTCGCGCAGGGCGCTCTGGATTTCCCGCAGAATGGTGGCTTCGTCCTGACCGTCGATGCTACGCAGAGATGCACTCATGCTCGTTCTCCTTGGAATGAGGGTGCCGGGCTGAGGTTTGAAGGGGATTTGCGCCTGGCTTGAGGGCAATAGTAGAGAGACGGTTTTATTCTTAAAAATACTGTTTAAGAATTTTTATATAACCAAACCCAAAAGGCGATATTGAAAGCGACAGAAGCCGCTGTGGGAGCGGGTTCACCCGCGAATGCGGCAGCGGCTCCACCATCGCATTCGCGGGTAAACCCGCTCCCACAGGGTTTGCTGTAGGGTTTCAGGAGTTTTTCTGTGGCTCGCGGATCTTGTACCAGGCCACATACAACGCCGGCAGGAACAGCAGCGTCAGCAGGGTGGCCACGATGATCCCGCCAATCATGGCGTAGGCCATCGGCCCCCAGAACACTTCGCGGGCGATCGGGATCATGCCCAGGCTTGCGGCCGCCGCCGTCAGCAGGATCGGCCGGCGCCGGTGATTGGTGGCTTCCACCACTGCATCCCACGGCGAGAAGCCCTGAGCCTCGAACTCGTCGATCTGGGTCACCAGGATCACCGAGTTACGAATGATGATACCCGCGAGCGCGAGGATGCCGAGGATCGCCACGAAGCCCATCGGTGTGCCGGTAGGCACCAGCGCCAGCACTACACCGATAAGCCCCAAGGGGGCCACGCTGACCACCAGGAACAGCTTCTGCACACTGTGCAGCTGAATCATCAGGAAGGTCGCCATCAGGAACAGCATCAGCGGGATCACCTTGCGGATCGGGCCTTGCGCCTTGGCACTCTCTTCCACCGTACCGCCAGTGGCCACTTCGAAGCCCACCGGCAGCTTGCTGGCGAACTCGTCGATCTTCGGCTTCAGCTGGGCCACCAGGTCGGTGGGCTGGATGTCGCCATTGACCGAGGCCTTGATGGTGATGGTCGGCTTGCGGTCACGGCGCCACACCAGCGGCTGCTCCAGCTCGTAGCGTACGGTGGCGAACGACAGCAGCGGGATCGCGGTGCCGTTGGGCGTGAGGATCTGCAGGTTCTGCAGGGTGTCCGGCGAGCCGCGCTCGCTGTCCTGGGCGCGGGCAACCACGTCGACAAGGTAGATGTTGTCGTTGACCTGGGTGATCTGGACGCCGCTGACGATGCTGTTCATCACATTGGCCACGTCTTCCGATGACAAGCCCAGCTGACGCGCCTTGTCCTGGGCAATTTCCACCCGCAGCACCTTACCCGGCTCGTTCCAGTCGTAGATCATCTCGCCAATGTGCTCGTTCTGGTCGAGCAAGGTGGCCAGCTCGATGGCATGCTTGCGTACCTCGTCGATATTGGCGCCGCTGACCCGGTACTGGATCGGCCGGCCCACCGGCGGGCCCATTTCCAGCGACTGCACGTTGGTACCGATGCCGACGAATTCCTCATGCAGGATCTTCTGCAGCCGCGCCATCATGCCCTGGCGCTCTTCGAAGCCCTTGCTGACGATCACCAACTGCGCGTAATACGGGTTCTGCAGTTGCTGGTCGAGGGGCAGGTAGAAGCGGATCGCGCCCTGGCCGATGTAGGTGCTCCAGTGCACCAGGTCCGGGTCGTCCTTGATCCGCGCCTCGAAGCGGTCGACCACCTTGCGCGTCTCTTCGATCGAGGCATTCTGTGGCAGGTTGAGGTCGACGAGGATTTCCGGGCGGTCCGAAGACGGGAAGAACTGGTTCTGCACGAAGCGCTGGCAGAAGATCGCCAGGGCGAACAGCAGCACGGTGCCGATGATGGTCAGCCAGCGGTTGCGCATGCACCACAGCAAGCCGTGCTCGAAGGCCCGGCCGAGCCTTCCAGGCTCGGCATCATGGGCCTTGAGGTTGCTGCTGAGCATATGCACCCCTAGCACCGGGGCAAAGAACACCGCCACGATCCACGACACCAGCAGGGCCACGGCAATCACCGCGAACAGGGTGAAGGTATATTCGCCCGCCGAGCTGGCATTGAGGCCAATGGGCACGAACCCGGCCACGGTGACCAAGGTGCCGGTGAGCATCGGGAACGCCGTGGAGGTATAGGCGAAGGTTGCCGCCTGCTCCTTGCTCTCGCCCATCTCCAACCGCGTGACCATGACCTCCACGGTGATCATCGCGTCATCCACCAGCAGGCCCAGCGCGATGATCAGCGCACCCAGCGAAATACGCTGCATGGTGATGCCGCTGTATTCCATGAACACGAATACCATGGCCAGCACCAGCGGGATCGAACAGGCCACCACCAGCCCGGCGCGCACCCCCAGGCTGACAAAGCTCACCCCGAGCACGATCACCACCGCCTCGAACAGCGCACTGGTGAAGCCGCCGACCGCCTGCTTGACCACCACGGCCTGGTCGGAAACGGTATGCACCCCAACGCCTATCGGCAGGTCCTCGATCACCTGGTCCATGCGTTTTTTCAGTGCCGCACCGAACACTTGGATATTGCCCCCGGCTTTCATGCCGATAGCCAGGCCCAGCGCCGTCTGGCCGTTGTAGCGGAACATCGGCGAGGGCGGGTCGACATAGCCGCGCTCGATGTCGGCGATGTCGGCCAGGCGGAAGAAGCGGTCGTTGATCTTCAAGTTGACGGTTTGCAGGTCCTTTTCCGAGGCGAACTGCCCGGTGGTACGCACGGAAATGCGCTCCGGACCGGCCTCGATCACTCCGGCCGGGGTCACCGCGTTCTGCGATTGCAGGGCTTGCATCACCTGGCGCTGGTCAATGCCCAGGGCTGCCAGCTTGCGGGTGGAGAAGTTCAGGTACAGCACTTCGTCCTGGGTGCCGATCAGCTCGATCTTGCCGATGTTGGGTACGTCACGCACTTCAGCCCGCGCCTGCTCCACATAGTCGCGCAGCTGGCGCAGGGTCAGGCCGTCGGCGGTAAAGGCATAGATCGAGCCGAACACGTCGCCGAACTCGTCGTTGAACCCCGGGCCCTGGATGCCTGCCGGGAACTCACCACGGATGTCCTGGATCTTCTTGCGCACCTGATACCAGATTTCCGGGATGTCCTTGGCCTTGGTGGTGTCGCGCAGATACACATAGACCGTGGATTCACCCGGGCGGGTGTAGCTTTTGGTGTAGTCGAGCGAGTCGAGTTCTTCGAGCTTCTTCTCGATGCGGTCGGTGACCTGG
Organism: Pseudomonas sp. LAM2023; assembly: GCF_016620375.1. Classification (NCBI taxonomy): domain Bacteria; kingdom Pseudomonadati; phylum Pseudomonadota; class Gammaproteobacteria; order Pseudomonadales; family Pseudomonadaceae; genus Pseudomonas; species Pseudomonas sp. LAM2023. The sequence goes on from NZ_JAENHV010000015.1 coordinate 581,666, forward strand.
TACAGGGTCTCGTCCTGGGTCGCGCCGGGCCAACGGGTCTGGATCACCATGGTCTTGATGGTGAACGACGGGTCTTCCTCACGGCCCAGGTTGAAGTAGGAGAAGATCCCCATCAGCAGCGCAACGAACATCAGGTACCAGACGAACGATTGATGCTTGAGTGCCCAGTCGGACAGGTTGAAGCTTCCTTTCATTGCGCATCCTCGTCGAAGGTCACCTTCTGGCCAGGCTTGAGGCTGTTCACGCCTGCCGTCACCACCCGCTCGCCGGGCTGTACACCAGAGGTCAGGACGATGCTCTGGTCGGTGCGGTCGATCAGGGCCACGTCACGGGTGGCCACGGTTTTCTGCTGCGGATCGATCACCCACACCTGGGTTTTGCCATCCCGCTCGAGCAAGGCGCTCAAGGGCAACTCGCTGCGTGGCGTCACCGCCGAACTCAGGGTCACGCTGATGGCAGTGCCCAGGTGGAACGCCGCGGGTGTGCTGGCCAGGCTCAGGCGGGCGCGGCGGGTACGGGTGGTGGCGTCGGCCTGGGGTTCCAGCTCGCGCAGGCTGGCCGTGGTGTTGATGGTCGGGTCGAGTTGCGAGGCAACGGTAAAGGTCAGGCCTTTGTTCAACTGTTCGGCCAGGCCGATCGGCAGGTCGATCACCGCTTCCTTCACGTCCGGCCGGGCCAGGGTCACCACGGCCTGGCCGGCGGTGACGGTTTGCCCGGCTTCGGCTTTCCAGTCGGTGATCACCGCAGCATGGTCGCTGCGCAGGGTGCTGTAGTCGAGCTGGTCACGGGCCTGGCTGACCGCCGAGCGCGCCTGTTCCAATGCGGCGCTGGTGGTTTTCAGGTTGGTCTGGGCAATATCCAGCTGGGCCTGGGCACCTACGCCGCGGTCATACAACTGCTGCTGGCGACGGGCATCGGCCTGGGCGTTGATCCACTGGGCCTGCACCTTGGCCAGGTCGCCTTCGGCGGCGCGCAACTGGTTCTGCTGGTCGGTGGGGTCGAGCGTGGCCAGGGTGTCACCCGGCTTCACCTGGGCACCCACATCCAGCCAGCGCCGGGCGATGCGCCCAGATACGCGAAAGCCCAGGGTGCTTTCGAAACGCGCCTGGATAGAGCCGGCAAAGCGGCCCAGCTGCGACTGCACCTGGGGTTCGACCTTGATCGACAGCACCGGCCGAATCGGCTCCGGCGCTTCGTCCTCGCTGCTGCAGCCGAGCAACAGCATGCCGGCCGACACCATCATCAGCAGGTGCTTCATAGCTCCCCCCCTTTGGCCTTGGCATCGATCTTCTGTACCTGCATGCCGGGGTGCAGCAATTGCCCGCCATTGACCACTACGGTCTCCCCTCCCTTCAGGCCATGGGCAACCACGATCCTGCCGGTGAGATACCGGCTGACCTCGACCTTGCGCAGTTCCACCTTGTCGCCCTCACCCACAACCCACACCGCTGGTTCATGCAGCGCCTTGGTCAAGGCAGACCACGGCAGTTCGATACTGGGTCGCCCCTCGGCATTGGTGGTGGCGGTCACCGGTGCGCCCAGCTGCATTGCCGGCGGCACATCCCTGAGCCCGACCTTGACCTGTACCGTGCCACTTTGCGCGGACACCGTCGGGGTGATTTCGCGAACGAAGCCATGGGCCTTTACCTTGGGGTCATCCAGCAGGCTGACGATCACCCCGGCATCACTGGGCGGCGCCACCAGCAGCGACTCATAGACGTTGAACACGGCATCGCGATCGCCGTCGCGGGCCAGGCTGAAGATCGGCATGGTCGCCTGCACCACCTGGCCAACCTCGGCCTGGCGCTCGGTGATCACGCCATCGGCTTCGGAAACCAGGGCGGTGTAGCTGAGTTGTTCATTGGCATCGGCCAATTGCGCCTGGGCGGCCTTGAGTGCGCTCTGGTCGCTGCGCAGGGCGGCCTCGGCGGCGTCGTATTCGCTCTGGCTGGTGTAGCCCTTGGGCAGCAGTTTCTGCTGGCGTACGAAAGCGGCGCTGCTCTGGGTGACCCGCGCCTGGGCGGCGAACACTTCGGCCTTGGCCGAGTCGACGTTGTTTTGCAGGTCTTTCGGGTCCAGGCGCGCCAGCACCTGGTTGGCCTTGACGTGGTCGCCGACATCGACGCTGCGCGAAATGATCTTGCCGCCGACGCGGAACGACAGGTCGGTCTGCACCCGCGCCTGTACGTCACCGGTCAGGGTGACCCTGGCGGCGAAGTCAGTCGGCTGGACCTGCTGCACGCCAACCCGGGGCAGTGTCTCGGGGACTTCTTCCTTGCTGCAGCCCGTGAGCAGGTACAACAGCCCCAGGCAAACGACCGACAGCGGACGTAACCACGTCATGCAGGCTCCTTGCTTGCGCACAAATGATTTGTGGGATGCGACTGTCAGCGTAGTTCAGGGTTCGATAAACAGCACTGTCGAGGATCAGTTCGGCATTTTCAGCGCCTGTGCGGGCCTCTTCGCGGGTAAACCCGCTCCCACAGAGATTGCGCAAACCCTGAGGCTGCACATGACCGTGTGGGAGCGGGTTCACCCGCGAAAGGGCCGGTACTGCCATCCACAAATCTCTGCCATATCCAGAAACCATCATCTACACAGCACCTGCATCTCAGCCACTACCTTTGAAAAGTCATCTGCTTTTCAAGGAAGAAGCCAATGTCGCGAGCTCAGTCTCACCTGCTTCGCCGCGGTCGCTATTCAGAACTTGGCCGGCTCTATCTGCTGACCACCGTCACCCACCAGCGCAAGCCGCTGTTCCATGATTTCCACCATGCCCGGCTGGTCATTCACCAACTTCGGAAATCTGACCAGGAATACGCATGCCGGTCTCTGGCCTGGGTGCTGATGCCCGACCATCTGCATTGGTTAATCGAATTGAAAGGCACGACGCTAGGCACTTTGATGCGCAGGTTCAAATCCAGGTCCAGTCTGGTTTTGCATCAGGCGGGGGTTGAGCATGATCCGGTGTGGCAGCCTGGATATCAGGACCGTGCACTGCGGCGGGAGGAGAGCACGGTGCATGTTGCCAGATACATTATTGCCAACCCCTTGCGAGCCGGCTTGGTCAGAAGCATCAGGGACTATCCACATTGGGATGCAGCCTGGCTTTGAATAGGTGCTGCGGCCTTCGCGGGTAAACCCGCTCCCACAGGGATCACCATTGACCTTAAGGCTGTGATGTCCCTGAGGGAGCGGGCAAGCCCGCGAAGAGGCCGGATCAGGCCGAAGCAGCCACCTGCGCCGGGCGCTTGACCTGCGGCTGCGAAGCATTGGCTGCCGCACCCTCTTCGATCGCCTGCTGAATCGCCTTGCGGCGACGTTCTTCGGCCTGGCGGCTGAAGTACCAGACCAGGAAGGTCACCAACGACACCGACAGCAGGATCAGGCTGGCCACGGCGTTGATTTCCGGTTTCACACCCAGGCGCACCGCCGAGAACACTTCCATCGGCAAGGTAGTCGAACCCGGGCCGGACACGAAGCTGGCCAGTACCAGGTCATCCAGCGACAGCGCGAACGACATCATGCCGCCCGCCGCCAGCGACGGCGCAATCATCGGGATGGTGATCAGGAAGAACACCTTCCACGGCTTGGCACCCAGGTCCATCGCCGCTTCTTCGATCGACAGGTCCAGCTCACGCAGGCGTGCCGACACCACTACCGCCACATACGCCGCACAGAACGTGGTGTGGGCGATCCAGATGGTGACGATGCCACGCTCCTGCGGCCAGCCAATCATCTGCGCCATGGCCACGAACAGCAGCAACAGCGACAAGCCGGTAATCACCTCGGGCATCACCAGCGGTGCGGTGACCAGGCCGCCGAACAACGTGCGGCCCTTGAAGCGGGTGACACGGGTGAGCACGAATGCCGCCAGGGTACCCAGCGCCACCGCAGCCACCGCCGTGTAGCAGGCGATCTCCAGCGAGCGCATCACCGAACCCATCAGCTGAGTGTTGTCGAGCAGGCCGACGTACCACTTCACCGACCAGCCGCCCCACACGGTCACCAGCTTGGAGGCGTTGAACGAGTAGATCACCAGGATCAGCATCGGCAGGTAGATGAACAGCAAGCCGAGCACCAGCATCAGCTTGGAGAAACTGAAGCGCTTCATGCCCTGCCCTCCATTTCTTTGGCCTGGCTGCGGTTGAACAGCAGGATCGGCACGATCAGGATCGCCAGCATCACCACCGCCAGCGCGGACGCCACCGGCCAGTCACGGTTGTTGAAGAATTCCTGCCACAGCACCTTGCCGATCATCAGGGTTTCCGGGCCGCCAAGCAGTTCCGGAATCACGAACTCACCCACCACCGGGATGAACACCAGCATGCAGCCGGCGATGATGCCGTTCTTCGACAACGGCACGGTGATCTTCCAGAAGCTGTTGAAGGTGCTCGAACCCAGGTCCGAGGCAGCCTCGAGCAAGCTCGGGTCGTGCTTTACCAGGTTGGCGAACAGCGGCAGGATCATGAACGGCAGGTACGAGTAGACCACGCCGATATAGACCGCCAGGTTGGTGTTGAGGATCTGCAGCGGCTGGTCGATCAACCCGATCCACAGCAGGAAGCCATTGAGCAGGCCGTTGTTGCTGAGGATGCCCATCCAGGCGTAGACGCGGATCAGGATCGCAGTCCAGGTCGGCATCATGATCAACAACAGCAGGACCGTCTGGGTTTCCTTCTTGGCATTGGCAATGGCATAGGCCATCGGGTAGCCGATCAACAGGCACAGCAGGGTGCTGAAGAAGGCCATCTTCAGCGAACCCAGGTAGGCCGAAATGTACAGCTCGTCTTCGGTCAGCAGGCCATAGTTGGCCAGGTTGAGCACGAGCTGGACCTTGTCCTCGACGTAGCTGTAGATCTCGGTGTAGGGCGGGATCGCCACGTCGGCTTCGGCGAAGCTGATCTTCAGCACGATGAAGAACGGCAGCATGAAGAACAGGAACAGCCAGATGAACGGCACGCCGATCACCAGGTGCCGCCCCTCCGGGATGATGCGCTGGAAGGCTCGCTTGAGCTTGCGAGGTTTCATGACCGCAGTACCACGCCGCTGTCGTCTTCCCACCATACGTACACTTCATCGCCCCAGGTCGGCCGGGTGCCCTGGCGCTCGGTGTTGGCCACGAACGACTGGACGATCTTGCCGCTCGGCAGCTCGACGTAGAACACCGAGTGGCCACCGAGGTAGGCGATGTCGTGGACCTTGCCGCGCGACCAGTTATGCTCGCAGGTCGGTTGCTGGGTGGTGACCAGCATTTTTTCCGGGCGCAGGGCGTAGGTGATGTGCTTGTCTTCCACCGAGGTGGTGATGCCATGGCCAACGTAGATCTTGCGCTCAAGCTCGGGGCTGGCAATGATCGCGTGGCCCTCGGCGTCGTCGACCACTTCACCGTCGAACAGGTTGACGCTGCCGATGAACTCGCACACCAGGCGGCTGGTGGGGGTCTCGTAGATGTCCACCGGCGAGCCGATCTGGGCGATCCAGCCCAGGTGCATGATGGCGATGCGCTGGGCCATGGTCATGGCCTCTTCCTGGTCGTGGGTCACCATCACGCAGGTCACGCCTACGCGCTCGATGATTTCCACCAGTTCCAGTTGCATCTGCGAGCGCAGCTTCTTGTCCAGTGCGCCCATCGGCTCGTCGAGCAGCAGCAGCTTGGGGCGCTTGGCCAGCGAGCGGGCCAGGGCCACGCGCTGGCGCTGGCCACCGGACAACTGGTGCGGCTTGCGCTTGGCATACTGGGTCATGTGCACCAGCTTGAGCATCTCGGCCACGCGGGCGTCGATCTCGGCCTTGGGCATCTTGTCCTGCTGCAGGCCGAAGGCGATGTTCTGCGCCACGGTCATGTGCGGGAACAGCGCGTAGGACTGGAACATCATGTTGATTGGCCGCTCGTAGGGCGGCATGTCGGTGATGTCGACGCCATCGAGGAAAATCCGCCCTTCGGTCGGGCGCTCGAAGCCGGCCAGCATGCGCAGCAAGGTCGACTTGCCGGAACCGGAGCCACCCAGCAGGGCGAAAATCTCACCCTTGCGGATTTCCAGGGACACATCGTCCACGGCTACCGTTTCGTCGAATTTTTTCGTGACCCGGTCGATCTTGACCAGCACCTGCTTGGGTTGCTGGCCACCCTCGAGGGCTTTTTTATAGGCACCGGAGGCAACTGCCATGAGTGAAACTCCCAACAAGATTTTTGTGCCCGCGTGGCCTGCTCTGCAGGTGCCGCCACGGGCCTGGATATTTACTTGCCCGACTTGACCTTGGTCCAGCTGCGGGTCATCAGCCGTTGCACCTTGGGTGGCAACTCTGCATTCACGAACATCTTGTCCAGCACTTCCTGCGGTGGGTAAACCGCGGCGTCAGTCCTCACGGCCTGGTCCATCAGGTCGCCAGCCTTGGGGTTCGGGTTGGCGTAACCGACGTAATCACTGACCTGGGCGATAACCTCAGGCTTCAGCAAATAGTTGATGAAGGCATGCGCCTCTTTGACATTCCTGGCGTCCTTGGGAATCGCCAGCACGTCGAACCAGAGGTTGCCGCCTTCCTTGGGAATGGCGTAGGCCAGGTGCACACCCTTTTTCGCTTCTTCGGCGCGGGTCCTGGCCTGGAACACATCGCCCGAGAAACCTGCCGCGACGCAGATGTCGCCGTTGGCCAGGTCGGTGATGTACTTGGATGAGTGGAAATAGGTCACGTACGGGCGTACCGCCAGCAGTTTCTTCTCGGCGGCCTGGTAGTCCTTGGCGTTGCTGCTGTTGGGGTCCAGCCCCATGTAGTTGAGCACCGCCGGCAGCATTTCGTCCGCCGAGTCGAGGAAGGCCACGCCGCACTTGGCGAGCTTCTTCATGTTCTCGGGCTCGAACAGCACTGCCCAGGAGTCGATGGTGTCCACGCCCAGCGCAGCCTTCACCTTGTCGACGTTGTAACCGATGCCGTTGGTGCCCCACAGGTAAGGCACGGCGTACTGGTTGCCCGGGTCGTTCCTTTCCAGGCGCTTCATCAGCGCCGGGTCCAGGTTGGAATAGTTGGGCAGCAGGTTCTTGTCGAGCTTCTGGAACGCGCCCGCCTTGATCTGCTTGCCGAGGAAATGGTTGGATGGCACCACCACGTCATAGCCGGTGTTGCCGGCCAGCAGTTTGCCTTCCAGTGTTTCGTTGGAATCGAACACGTCTTGCACGGGCTTGATGCCCGTCGCTTTCTCGAAGTCCGCGAGTGTGGTCGGGCCGATGTAGTCGGACCAGTTGTAGAAGTGCACCGTAGGCGCCGCTTGGACGCTGCATGCCAGCGTCAGGCCCGCACCAGCCAGCAAGGCCTTGCGGAATACAGAAATGGACAAGTGGGTGCTCCTCACAATCAGTGCCTGGGTAGCGACAATGCTGCCGCACACGCAAAACCGGCGCGCAACTTACCTTCGCAGCTTCGATGCCGCAATCATCAATTGCCTTTCACTGGCTCTGGGCCGGGTATCCCGGCCCAGAGGTGCTGCATCGGGCTTACTTGCCCGACTTGATCTTGGTCCAGCTACGGGTGATGTCACGCTGGGCCTTGGCTTCAGGAGCAGCGATGGCATACAGCTGTTTCTTCACTTCGGCTGGCGGATAGATGCTTGGGTCGCTGGTGATTTCCTTGTCGACGAACTGGGTAGCCGCCTGGTTACCGTTCGGGAAGCGCACGGCGTTGGTGATTTCAGCCATGATTTCCGGCTGCATCAGGAAATTCATGAACTGGTAGGCAGCGTCCTTGTGCTCGGCATCCTTGGGGATGGCGACCATGTCGTAGAAGGTACCGGCACCCTCTTTCGGAATCACGTACTCAACCTTGACCTTGTCGCCAGCCTCGTGCGCACGGGCCTTGGACTGTTCCAGGTCACCCGAGTAACCGACGGCTACGCAGATGTTGCCGTTGGCCATGTCGCCAATGTACTTGGACGAGTGGAAGTAGGTGATCGAAGGACGAATCTTGAGGAACAGCTCCTCGGCGGCCTTCAGGTCTTCCTTCTTGGTGCTGTCGGTCGGCTTGCCCAGGTAGTGCAGCGCAGCCGGGAGCATTTCGGTCGGTGCGTCGAGGAAGCTCACGCCGCAGCTCTTGAGCTTGGCGATGTTCTCAGGCTTGAACACCGCATCCCACGAATCGATCTTGTCCACGCCCAGCGCGGCCTTGACCTTCTCCGGGTTGTAACCGATGCCGATCGAACCCCACATGTATGGGAAGGCATGCTTGTTGTCCTTGTCGCTGGCATCGCCGACGGCCTTGAGCAGGTCCGGGTCGAGGTTCTTCCAGTTCGGCAGTTTCGAGCGGTCCAGTTCCTCGTACACGCCGGCCTTGATCTGCTTGGCCAGGAAATTGTTGGACGGCACCACGATGTCGTAACCCGACTTGCCCGCCAGCAGCTTGGCCTCGAGGGTTTCGTTGCTGTCGAACACGTCGTACTTGACCTTGATACCGGTCTGCTTCTCGAACTTGGCGATGGTGTCTGGTGCGATATAGTCCGACCAGTTGTAGACGTTCAACACTTTGTCTTCAGCCTGAACAGCGGTGGCCATGGCGCCCATCAGGGCCGCAGCCAGCAACGTCTTGCCCATTTTATTCATGCGTAATGCTCCGGAATTTTTTATTTAGCCATCTGTTCAGTAGCCAGGACCTACGGTGCAGAGCGCGCGGCGACTGAAACAACCGCTAGTCTGGCAAGTTACAAGGCTCTGTTTCAAGGAAAGCAGGGCCTTGTAAAGCACTTACATGTCACATCGCTAGACTAGCAAACGCTTAACGAATCGCCTCAAGGGTCAGGTCGAGGCATTTGCGCGCCTTTTCCACCAATTCATCGATCTCTGCGTGGCTGATGACCAGCGGTGGCGCGATGATCATGGTGTCACCCACCGCCCGCATGATCAGGCCGTTTTCAAAGCAGAACGTGCGGCAGATCATGCCTACGCCCTTGCCTTCGTAACGGCTGCGGGTGGTCTTGTCCTTGACCAGCTCGATCGCGCCGAGCAGGCCCAGGCCGCGCACTTCGCCCACCAGCGGGTGGTCCTGCAACTCACGCAAACGCTTTTGCAAATACGGTGCCGCTTCGCTGCGCGCTTTCTCGACGATGTGCCCGTCGCGCAGGATGCGCAGGTTTTCCAGGCCCACCGCAGCCGCCACCGGGTGCCCGGAGTAGGTGAAACCATGGTTGAAGTCGCCGCCTTCACTCAGTACCTGGGCCACCTTGTCACGCACGATCACACCACCCATGGGGATGTAACCGGAGGTCAGGCCCTTGGCGATGGTCATCAGGTCTGGCTTGAGGTCGTAGTAGTCGGAGCCGAACCACTCGCCGGTACGGCCGAAGCCGCAGATCACTTCGTCGGCGACGAACAGGATGTCGTACCGGGCGAGAATTTCCTTCACCTTCGGCCAGTAGGTCTCCGGCGGGATGATCACGCCGCCGGCGCCCTGGATCGGCTCGGCGATGAAGGCAGCGACGTTGTCTTCGCCAACTTCGAGGATTTTCTTCTCCAGCTGCTCGGCCGCCCATACGCCAAACTCGTCCGGGGTCATGTCGCCGCCTTCGCCGAACCAGTACGGCTGCGGAATATGCACGATGCCAGGAATCGGCAGGCCGCCCTGCTCGTGCATGCCGCTCATGCCGCCCAGGCTGGCACCGGCCACGGTGGAGCCGTGGTAGCCGTTGATACGGCCGATGATGGTCTGCTTCTGCGGCTTGCCTTTCAGTGCCCAGTAGTGGCGGACCATGCGCAGCACGGTGTCGTTGCCTTCGGAGCCGGAACCGGTGAAGAACACATGGGTCATGCCTGCCGGCGCCACGTCGGTGATCGCCTTGGCCAGCTCCAGCGCCGGCGGGTGGGCGGTCTGGAAGAACAGGTTGTAGTACGGCAGCTCGCGCATCTGCTTTTCCGCCGCCTGCACCAGTTCTTCACGGCCATAGCCCACCGCCACGCACCACAGGCCAGCCATGCCGTCGAGAATCTTGTGCCCCTCGCTGTCCCACAAATGCACACCCTGCGCCTTGGTGATGATGCGCGGCCCCTTCTCCTTCAGCTGCTTGTAGTCAGAGAAAGGTGCCAGGTGGTGCTCGCCGCTCAGGTTCTGCCATTCACGGGTTTGCGGGTTGTTGACGCTCATGTGCCTCTCCAGTTTCCGGCGGCCGCGCGGGCGGCCTCAGGGTTGATCAGACAGCGAACAGCAGGAACTCACGCTCCCAGGAGCTGATGACGCGTTTGAAGTTCTCGTGCTCGGCGCGCTTGGTGGCGACGTAGCCGGTGATGAATTTCTTGCCCAGGTACTGCACCAGCGCGCGGCTGTTTTCCATGCGCTCCAGGGCGTCCTCGATGGTCAGCGGCAGGCGCAGGTTGCGGCGCTCGTAGCCACGGCCCTGCACCGGCGCACTGGCCGCGATGCCTTCGACCATGCCGATGTAGCCACACAGCAGGCTGGCGGCAATCGCCAGGTAGGGGTTGGCGTCGGCGCCTGGCAAGCGGTTCTCGACCCGACGGCTCTGTGGCCCGGCGTCCGGCACGCGCAGGCCGACGGTGCGGTTCTCTTCGCCCCATTCCACGTTCACCGGTGCCGAGGTGTCGGGCAGGAAGCGGCGGAACGAGTTGACGTTGGGCGCGAACAGCGGCAACGCCTCGGGGATGAATTTCTGCAGGCCACCGATGTAGTGCAGGAACAGCTCGCTCATGCTGCCATCCTCATTGCTGAAGATGTTCTTGCCGGTGGCCAGGTCGACCACGCTCTGGTGCAGGTGCATGGCACTGCCAGGCTCGCCGGTCATGGGCTTGGCCATGAAGGTGGCGGCCACGTTGTGCTTGAGCGCGGCCTCGCGCATGGTGCGCTTGAACACCAGGATCTGGTCGGCCAGGTGCAGGGCGTCGCCGTGACGGAAGTTGATCTCCATCTGCGCCGTGCCGTCTTCATGGATCAGCGTGTCCAGGTCCAGCTGCTGTAGTTCGCACCAGTCGTAGACGTCTTCGAACAGCGGGTCGAATTCGTTGGCGGCTTCGATCGAGAACGACTGGCGGCCGGTTTCCGGGCGGCCCGAACGGCCTACCGGGGGCTGCAGGGGGAAGTCCGGGTCTTCGCTACGCTTGGTCAGGTAGAACTCCATCTCCGGCGCGACAATCGGCTGCCAGCCCTTGTCAGCGTAGAGCTTGAGGACTTTCTTCAGGACGTTGCGCGGCGACAGCTCGACCGGGTTGCCCTTCTTGTCGTAGGTGTCGTGGATAACCTGCGCGGTCGGCTCGATGGCCCACGGCACCAGGAACACAGCCTTCTCGTCGGGGCGGCAGATCATGTCGATGTCCGCCGGGTCAAGCAGTTCGTAATAGATGTCGTCGTCGACGTAGTCGCCGGTCACGGTCTGCAGCAGCACGCTCTCGGGCAGGCGCATGCCTTTTTCGGCGATGAACTTGTTGGTGGGCGAAATCTTGCCGCGCGTGATGCCGGTCAGGTCGCTGATCATGCATTCGACTTCGGTGATCTTGTGCTCTTTCAACCAATCGGTGAGCTGGTCGAGGTTGTTACTCATAAATACCTCAGGAGGTAAGGTGGGCCGCGCATTGATTCTGGATGGAGTAGATTGCTAAAGCAAAAACCCCCGCGCAGAGCCACAGTGGATACACTGAAAACAGCTGCATCCGTAATGAGTTCGAAGGGCAGGAAGACGAAACGAAGGGCGGCAAGCCGCTGCGAGGGCGAGTCCGGGGCTGCCAAACGTCAATTATTGCGGCCATGGCGGCCACGCCATTGACGAAGCTTGCAAAATTGACGGAGGTACCCGATAGCACTGCGCAGGCAGTGCATTCAGGTCGCGGCAAGCGGACCATGTGACCCTCGTATTATTGTGTTCTGGGTTGAGACCGAGCTTAGCTTTGTTCATTTTTTTACACAACACCTCCGTAAAAAATAAAACACGGCTCGTCGGAGATAGCCCTTCGTGCGGTAAATAGCGGATAATGGCTTGCCCCGATATGCAGCAAATCTGCCTTCGATGAGCCATTTCAGGGCATCATGGGGTTGGCTTGACATCAGTTTGGGTTTTCGATTGACTGGACCTGCAAGCCCCCCTTGATTGATATTTTTAACAACAAAGGTGTTGCATCATGTCGGTACCCCCGCGTGCCGTTCAGCTTAACGAAGCGAACGCGTTCCTTAAGGAACATCCTGAGGTTCTCTACGTTGACCTTCTGATTGCAGATATGAATGGTGTGGTGCGTGGCAAGCGCATCGAGCGCACCAGCCTCCACAAGGTTTACGAGAAAGGCATCAACCTGCCTGCCTCCCTCTTCGCCCTGGACATCAACGGTTCCACCGTCGAGAGCACCGGGCTTGGCCTGGACATCGGCGATGCCGACCGCATCTGCTACCCGATTCCTGGCACCCTCTCCAACGAACCCTGGCAGAAGCGCCCGACCGCCCAGCTGCTGATGACCATGCACGAGCTCGAAGGCGAGCCGTTCTTCGCCGACCCGCGTGAAGTACTGCGCCAAGTCGTGAGCAAGTTCACCGAGATGGGCCTGACCATCTGTGCCGCGTTCGAGCTGGAGTTCTACCTGATCGACCAGGAGAACGTGAACGGCCGCCCGCAGCCGCCGCGCTCGCCGATTTCGGGTAAACGCCCACAGTCGACCCAGGTCTACCTGATCGACGACCTCGACGAATATGCCGACTGCCTGCAGGACATCCTCGAAGGCGCCAAGGAACAAGGCATCCCGGCCGACGCCATCGTCAAGGAAAGCGCCCCGGCGCAGTTCGAAGTCAACCTGCACCACGTTGCCGACCCGCTCAAGGCCTGCGACTACGCCGTACTGCTGAAGCGGTTGATCAAGAACATCGCCTACGACCATGAAATGGACACCACCTTCATGGCCAAGCCCTACCCGGGCCAGGCAGGCAACGGCCTGCATGTACATATTTCCGTGCTGGACAAAGATGGCAACAACATCTTCACCAGCGAGGATCCCGAGCAGAACGCCGCGCTACGTCACGCTGTCGGCGGTGTGCTCGAGACCCTGCCCGCGTCCATGGCGTTCCTCTGCCCGAACGTCAACTCGTACCGTCGCTTTGGTGCGCAGTTCTATGTACCGAACGCGCCAAGCTGGGGCCTGGACAACCGCACCGTGGCCCTGCGCGTGCCGACCGGCTCGCCGGACGCCGTACGTATCGAACACCGCGTGGCCGGTGCCGATGCCAACCCGTACCTGATGATGGCTGCCGTGCTGGCTGGCGTGCACCATGGCCTGACCAACCAGATCGAGCCGGGTGAGCCGATCGAAGGCAACTCGTACGAGCAGCTGGAGCAGAGCCTGCCGAACAACCTGCGCGACGCACTGCGCGAACTGGACGACAGCGAAATCCTCAACAAGTACATCGATCCGAAGTACATCGACATCTTCGTCGCGTGCAAGGAGAGCGAGCTGGAGGAATTCGAGCATTCGATTTCCGACCTCGAGTACAACTGGTACCTGCATACCGTGTAAACAAAAACGCCGCCCACAAGGGCGGCGTTTTTGTTCGAGATCGGTGTCGCCTGCTTCGCGGGCTTGCCCGCTCCCACAAGGTAATCACAAAGTCTGAAGCCTGCGGTGTACCTGTGGGAGCGGGCGAGCCCGCGAAGAGGCCGGTACAGGCTTACAGAGGCTTCTCGAAGATTTTCGAATTGCGCTGGTAGTTGTACAGCGAAGCCCGCGCCGCCGGCAGCCGCTCCACGCCACTCGGTGCGAACCCGCGCTCGCGGAACCAGTGCGCGGTGCGCGTGGTAAGCACGAACAGGGTCTTGAGCCCCGCCTCCCGCGCCCGGCCCTCGATACGCGCCAGCAGCTCGTCGCCGCGCCCGCCGTGACGGTACTCCGGGTTCACCGCCAGGCACGCCAGCTCGCCGGCATCGGAGTCGGCAATCGGGTACAACGCCGCGCAGGCGATGATCATGCCTTCGCGCTCGACGACGCTGAACTGCTCGATCTCCCGCTCCAGCACTTCGCGCGAACGGCGCACCAGGATGCCCTGCTCTTCCAGGGGGCTGATCAGTTCCAGCAGGCCGCCGACATCATCGATGGTCGCCTCGCGCACCACTTCGAACTGCTCCTGCGAAACCAGCGTACCGCCACCGCCACGGGTAAACAGCTCGGTCAGCAGGGCTCCGTCCTCGGCATAGCTGACGATATGGCTACGCGCCACCCCGCCTTTGCAGGCTTCTGCGGCAGCATCCAGCAATTCAGCCTGGTAGTCGCTGCCCAAGCGCTGCAGATGCGGGGCAACCTGTTGTGGGCGCAGCTCGCGCACCAGCTTGCCGTCCTCATCCAGCAGGCCCGGCTCGGCGCCGAACAGCAGCAGCTTGTCGGCACCCAGCTCGATGGCAGCACGGGTGGCTACGTCTTCGCAGGCCAGGTTGAAGATTTCCCCCGTGGGTGAGTAGCCCAACGGCGACAACAGCACAATGGAACGCTCGTCGAGCAGGCGGCTGATACCCTTGCGGTCGACCCGGCGCACTTCGCCGGTATGGTGGTAGTCCACCCCTTCGAGCACGCCGATCGGCCGCGCCGTGACCAGGTTGCCGGACGCCACGCGCAGCCGCGAGCCCTGCATCGGCGAAGCGGCGATGTCCATCGACAGGCGCGCCTCGATGGCCAGGCGCAGGGCACCGACGGCATCGATCACGCAATCCAGGGTGGCGGCATCGGTAATGCGCAGGCCACGGTGGTAGTGCGGGGTCAGGCCACGGTTGGCCAGGCGGCTCTCGATCTGCGGGCGCGAACCATGCACCAGCACCAGACGCACGCCAAGGCTGTGCAGCAATACCAGGTCGTGGACGATGTTGCCGAAATTAGGGTGTTCCACCCCATCGCCAGGAAGCATGACCACGAAGGTGCAGTCGCGATGGGCGTTGATGTACGGGGAGGCATGACGCAGCCAGTTGACGTAGTCGGGCATGACAGGGCCTGTGGATAAGTGGACGGAGAACGGCGATACAGGGGGCGTTCAGGATCATCGTCGGAACAGGCTTGCGGTCACGCGCGGTCTCCTCTAGGCAGGAACGAATCAATTGGGTTGACGTTTAGTCCAGGCAATAATGCCGGATCAGGTCACGCAATAGACGCACGGTAGGCGCGATTCGTGACATTTCAAGGTATTCGCCGGGCTGGTGGGCACAGGCGATGTCGCCAGGGCCCAGCACGATGGTCTGGCAGCCCAGTTGCTGAAGATAAGGTGCTTCGGTGCCGAACGCCACCGCTTCGGCACGATGGCCGGTAAGACGCTCCGCCACCTGCACCAGTTCGGCGTCGGCAGCCTGCTCGAATGGCGGCACCTCCGAGAACAGCGGCGCATAGTCGATGCGCACCTCGAAGCGCTCTGCCACGGGTGCCAGCTTGTCGCGGATGGCCGCGCGCAGTTGCTCCACGTCCATGCCCGGCAGCGGGCGCAGGTCGAACTCCAGGGCGCACTGGCCGCAGATGCGGTTGGGGTTGTCGCCGCCATGGATGCAGCCAAAATTAAGGGTCGGGGTCGGCACGGTGAATTGCGGATTGCGGTAGCGTTGCTGCCATTGCTGGCGCAGGCCCATCAATTCGCCCATCACGGCGTGCATGGCCTCCATGGCGCTGCGGCCCAGGCTTGGGTCCGAGGAATGACCGCTACGCCCCAGGATGTCGATGCGGTCCATCAGGATACCTTTGTGCATGCGGATCGGCCGCAGGCCGGTGGGCTCACCGATCACTGCCGCCCGGCCAAGCGGCTGGCCGGCGTCGGCCAGGGCGCGGGCCCCGGACATCGAGCTTTCTTCATCACAGGTGGCCAGGATCAGCAGCGGTTGCTTGAAGTCGTGCTCCAGCAGCGGGATAACCGCTTCGATGACCAGGGCGAAGAACCCCTTCATGTCGCAGCTGCCCAGGCCGACCCAGCGGCCATCGACTTCGGTCAGCTTCAGCGGATCGCTGGCCCATAGCTGGTCGTCATACGGTACGGTGTCGCTGTGCCCCGCCAGCACCAGGCCGCCTGGGCCACTGCCACGGCTGGCCAGCAGGTTGAACTTGCCGGGGCTGACCTGGCGGATGTCGCAGTTGAAGCCAAGGTCGCCCAGCCAGCCGGCCAGCAGGTCGATGACCTGGCGGTTGGACTGGTCCAGTGCGGGCTGAGTGCAACTGACCGAGGGCGCGGCAATCAAGGCGGCGAACTGGTCTTTCAACATTGGCAACGGCATGCCCGTACTCCTCGGAAACGTCCCCCATCATAGGACTATCCGCTGTCTGGAATAAACCGTTGACGGCCGACTGCTGTAGACTCTCCGCCAACCACGCCCCTCCTTCGAGCCTGTGATGCACAAAGAAACCGAACTCAAGCTCCGCGCCAGCCGCGAGACCCTTGCCGCCCTGCGCGAGCACCCTCTGCTGAAAAAGCGCAACAAGTCCGGCTGGCAGACCCGCGAACTGCTCAACCAGTACTTCGACACACCCGAGCGCGAGCTTTCCGCCGCCCGTGTCGCCCTGCGCCTGCGCCGCGACGGCGAGGCCATCATCCAGACCCTCAAGTGCCGCGGCCAGAGCGTCGCCGGCCTGTCCGAGCGCAATGAGTACGAATGGCCGCTGGACAAGGTCAAGCTCGACCTGAAAAAGCTCGACGCCACCTGCTGGCCCGCGCAATTGGCCGACCTCGACAAGAAAACCATCAAACCGCTGTTCACCACCGACTTCAGCCGTGAATACGCCGAAATCGCCTGGGGCCGTGGCAAGAGCAAGGTGGTGATCGAGGCGGCGCTTGACCAAGGCTTCGTGATCGCCGGCAAGCGCAAGGAAGAGATCTGCGAGCTGGAACTGGAGCTGCGCGAAGGTGAGCCCCAGGCCCTGCTGGAACTGGCTGCCGAGCTGGCCGCCAGCCTGCCGCTGATGCCCTGCGACATCAGCAAGGCCGAGCGCGGCTACCGCCTGCTGGAGCCGGACAGCTACGAGCTGGGCCTGCCACACGCCGAGCTGGAAGCCGAAACCGCCGTGGACGATGCCTACGCCGCGCTGGCCTGGCAACTGCTGGGCAGCAGCCAGCGCCTGGCCGAGCAGTACCGCCACAACGGTCACTGGCGCCTGCTGCAGGACTGGGTCGAGTGCCTGAGCGAACTGCGGGCCCTGACCGCCAGCCTGGGCCAGGCCGCCCCGCGCGCCACCACCCGCGAGCTGCGCAGCAGCCTCGACGCGCTGCTGGAAGACTGGCGCCCGCTGGTGCAGGCTGGCAACGATGACGAAGACATCCGCCGTGCCGCCCCCGAACAGTTCGCCGAAGAGCTGGAGGACGTGCGCTGGGGCCAGTTCTCGCTGGAAACCTCGCGCTGGCTGCTGGCGCGTGCCTGGACCGTGGAGCGCAAGGGCCGTGGCGAGCGCCAGGGCAAGGCGCAACTGGCCAGCTGGCTGGCACACCTGCTGGGCGAAGAGGGCCGTGCGTTGAAGCTGCCGCTGTACACCCAGCGCCCGGAAGACCTGGCCGAGCAATTGCCGCGTATCGAGCAGTTGCTGGCCTGGCTGCACCATGCCCGCCAGGTGCTGGAGGCACCACAGATGGACCGCCTGTACGGCGACCTGAAGAAGCTGCACGAGCTGGCCGAGCAGCCGATCAGCGATGAGGTGCTGGAAGCGCGTGTCGAGCAGGCCCGGGTTGTCGACCAGAGCCGCGGCTGGAAGCACTTGCTCAAGGCTTGAGCCCTTCTGAAGGCTCATGCAGCCTTTGTGCAGCGGCCTTGCGTCGCGAAAGGGGTGCGAAGCGCCCCCACGATGCTGATATCGCCGGGACCGCTTCGCGGCCCTTTCGCGACGCAAGGCCGCTCCTACAGGGGATAGCGTTGCTTCACCGCGACAGAGGCAGGCTGGTGGTGGACTTGATCTCTGACAGCGCCACGATCGAGTTCACCTCCTGAATCCCTGGCACGTTCGATAGCTTTTCGAAGAAGAACCGTTCATAAGCCTCGATATCCGACGTAACGATCCGCAGCAGAAAGTCCACCGACCCCATCAGCACATAACACTCCAGCACCTCCGGAAACCCGCGGATCGCCTCGGTGAACTCGGTGAAGTTGGAGCGGCCATGAGCATTCAGTTTCACTTCGGCGAAGATCTGCGTATTCAAGCCGACCTTCTTGCGGTCCAGCAGTGTCACCTGCCCACGGATCACCCCCTCCTCCTTCAAGCGTTGGATGCGTCGCCAGCACGGCGATTGCGACAGCCCCACACGTTCGGCGATCTGCGCACTGGAGAGCGAAGCATCCTCCTGCAAGAGCTCGAGGATGCGGCGGTCGTAGGCGTCCAGCTCGCTGTGCATTGATTATTCTCCAGAAAGTCAAACTACGAACACTTCTATTCGCCAATACAGCGAATTGATTGAATCATAGCGAAAAAATACCCCTGCCAACGTGCAAGAATTTCTCCCACATCTGCGGAGACCAGCATGAACGCACAATCCCGTACCGACGCCTGGGCCGCCACCAACGCCCACAGCACCGTGCACTACCGCCTGCAGGCCGAAGCCGAGCCTGACAGCCTGTGCCGGGTCCTCAACCTGTTCGCCCTGCAATTCCTGACCCCGCACAGCGTGCAGGTCAGCCAGCAGGATGACTGGCTGGACATCGAGGTCGGCATCGGCGGCCTGAGCTGGCACCGGGCCGAAGTGATCGCGCAGAAGCTGCGTAACCTGGTGTGTGTGGGCGAGGTGAGCCTGACCAACCTGCAGCGGATGGAGCTGTCTGTGGTGTGAACGGTTCGCTGTTTCTGTGGAAACGGGTTTACCAGCGCAAACAGCAAGATTCAGAAACGCTTCACGCCAACCATTTTCCAGCGCCCGGCTAGGCTTGATCAGCACTTCCCCATCAGGCACGGACGCCCCAATGCACACCCCCGACAACCCGGCACTCGACCTCAGGCGCGTGCTCCAGGCCCTGCTCGCCGACCAGCACCTGCACGCCAACGACACCCTGCCAGTACTTGAGCACGCCAACACCCACCCCAGCACTCACCCACTGGAGCAGATCGCCGCCTGCGCCCTGGAGGACCGCCAGCACCCCGGTCAGCCCCTGGACCTGGATCGCCTCTGCCAATGGTTGGCCCACAGGGTCGGCCAGCCCTATCTGCGCATCGACCCGATGCAACTCGACCTGACGCAGATCAGCGGCCTGATCTCCCCTGCCTTCGCCCAGCGCCATGGCATTCTCATCGTCGCCGCCGACGACACCGGTGTCACAGTCGCCAGCGCCCAGCCGTACCAGGATGACTGGCAGGCCGACCTGGCCCGCAGCCTGGGCCGGCCGATACGTCGCGTGCTGGCCAGCCCGCTGCAGATTCGTCAGGCAGGACAGTCATTCCACCGGCTGGTTCAGTCGGTCAAGGGTGCGCAAAACCAGCAATCGGCCAGCCTCGGTGAACTCGAGCAGCTGCTGGAACTGGGCAAGCGCCAGGCCGAGGCCAGCGCCGACGACGCCCATATCGTGCATATCGTCGACTGGCTGCTGCAGTACGCCATCGAACAACGCGCCAGCGACATCCACCTGGAGCCCCGCCGTGACCAGGGCCAGCTGCGCTACCGCATCGATGGTCTGCTGCACTGCGTGTATGCCTTCCCGGCCGGGGTCACCCTGGCGCTGGTCAGCCGCCTGAAACATCTGGCACGCATGGACGTCGCGGAAAAACGCCGGCCACAGGATGGCCGCCTGCAAAGCTGCCTGCCTGGCGGCGCCGAGGTGGAGCTGCGGCTGTCGACCCTGCCGACCCCGTTCGGCGAGAAACTGGTGCTGCGCCTGTTCGACCCGCAACAGTTGCAAGAGGGCTTCGATCGCCTCGGCCTGGAAGGGTCGCAACTGGCGCAATGGCAAGGCCTGCTGCAGCAGCGCCAGGGCATCATCCTGGTCACCGGCCCGACCGGTTCCGGCAAGACCAGCACGCTGTACGCCAGCCTCAAGCTGCTGGCCACGCCGCAAGTCAATCTGTGCACCATCGAGGACCCCATCGAGCGCCTGGAGCCCGCATTCAATCAGTTGCAGGTACAGCCCGCCCTGGACCTGGGCTTTGCCAATGGGGTACGGGCCCTGCTGCGCCAGGACCCGGATATCATCATGATCGGCGAAATTCGCGACCGCGAAACTGCCCTGGTGGCGGTACAGGCGGCGCTGACCGGTCATCTGGTGCTATCCACCCTGCATACCAACGACGCCTGCAGTGCAATCACCCGCCTGCAGGAATTGGGCGTGGCCGACTACCTGATCAAGGCGACCCTGGTAGGCGTCATGGCTCAGCGCCTGGTGCGTACGCTGTGCGCAGATTGCCGCGGCGCAGTGACAATGCCCGCCGCCCAGCCCTGCCGTACCTGCCGGGGCACTGGGTTCCACGGCCGCACTGGCTTGTTCGAACTGCTGGTGCCCAGCGATAGCCTGCGCGCACAAATAGGCCCCGGCAGCGATCTGGCCAGTTTGCGGCGCCAGGCAAAGGCCGATGGCCTGCTCGACTTGCGGACTTGTGGGGAGACCAAGGTAGCCTGCGGGCAGACCCGACAAGAGGAAGTGCTACGGGTCTGTTCGTAGGCAAAAACGGCTTGTATTCAAGGAACTTAGCTCGTTGCCGCAAATCCAACCGCGCATCTTCAACCCTCACCCCTTTCGAGGTGTTTCAACATGCGTCTCAAAACCGCCATCGCCGCCGCTGCCTTGCTTTCGCTGCCTATTGGCTCGGCCATGGCCGATACCTTCTGGCGTAACGTGATGACCACTGGTGCTACCACGGCATCGAGCTACCTGACCTCGGGGGACCACAAGCTGGTGATGGCGGCGCAGGATGACGCCGGCAGCTTCGTGGCCAGCGAAGGCGCGATTCGTGGGCCGTTCCTGGAAGCGGCAATTCGTCAGGCCCGCGCCGAGAACCCGGGCCTGCAGGCCACCGACATGGAACTGGCCAATGCCATTCTGGCCAAGAATGCCGTAGCCGAGTAACCGCGTCGCCTGCTTCGCGGGCATGCCCGCGAAGCATTCAACAGCGATCTGCAGCCCTACCGATAAGCCTCCACCGGCACACAAGCACAGAACAGATTCCTGTCCCCATAAACGTTGTCGACCCGGTTCACCGTCGGCCAGTACTTGTGCTGTCGTACGTGAGCACTGGGCGCCACCGCCTGCTCCAGGCTATAGGGCCTGTCCCACGCCCCCAGCACGTCAGCTAGCGTATGCGGCGCATGCTTGAGCGGGTTGTTCTCCGCCGGCCAGTTACCCTCCTGCACTTCGCCGATTTCCGCGCGAATCGCCAGCATCGCCTCGACGAACCGGTCCAGTTCGGCCTTCGACTCACTCTCCGTCGGCTCGACCATCAGCGTGCCCGGCACCGGGAAGGACATGGTCGGCGCATGGAAGCCATAGTCCATCAGGCGCTTGGCCACATCCTCTTCACTGATACCGGTCAGCGCCTTCAGGGGGCGCAGGTCGAGGATGCACTCATGCGCCACCCGCTGGTTGCGCCCGCGGTAGAGCACGGGGAAGGCGCCGCTCAACTGGCTGGCCAGGTAGTTGGCCGAAAGGATCGCCACTTCGCTGGCATCAGCCAGCTGTGGGCCCATCATGGCGATGTACATCCAGCTGATCGGCAAGATGCTCGCACTCCCCCAGGGCGCGGCACTGACTGCACTGTTGTTCGGCTCCAGGCCGGGTACCGGCACCACCGGGTGGCTGGCAACGAACGGTTTGAGGTGCTCGCGGATGCCGATCGGGCCCATGCCGGGGCCGCCACCGCCGTGGGGTATGCAGAACGTCTTGTGCAGGTTCATGTGGGAAACGTCGGCGCCAATATCGGCCGGGCGCGCCAGCCCCACCTGGGCATTGAGGTTGGCGCCATCCATGTACACCTGGCCACCGTGCTGGTGCACAACTTCGCAGATTTCGCGAATGCCCTCTTCGTATACGCCGTGGGTCGACGGGTAGGTGATCATCAGGCACGACAGGCGGTCTGCGGCGGCGTGCGCCTTGGCCTTGAGGTCGGCCAGGTCAACGTTGCCATGGTCGTCGCAATCAACGATCACCACCTCCATGCCGGCCATCTGCGCCGAGGCCGGGTTTGTACCGTGGGCTGAGGACGGGATCAGGCACAAGGTGCGTTGCGGCTGGTGACGGCTGCGGTGGTAGCGGGTGATGGCCATCAGGCCGGCATATTCGCCCTGGGCACCGGAATTGGGCTGCATGCAGATGGCATCGAAGCCGGTAATGGCGCACAACCAGCTTTCCAGTTCGTCGATCATCGCCTTGTAGCCGGCGGCCTGGGCGGCTGGGGCAAACGGGTGCAACTGAGCAAAGCCCGGCCAGGTGATAGGGATCATCTCGCTGGTGGCGTTGAGCTTCATGGTGCACGAGCCCAGCGGGATCATCGACTGGTTCAGCGCCAGGTCCTTGTTCTCCAGCTGCTTGAGGTAGCGCAGCATTTCGGTTTCGCTGTGGTGCAGGTTGAACACCGGGTGCGCGAGGAACGGCGTGCGCCGCACCAGACTCGCTGGAATCCCTTCGGGCAGGGCGAGCTGGTCGAGAGCGGCAATGTCCAGGCCGTGGTCCACGCCCAGGAAGATGTCGAACAGGCGCAGCACCGTCTGCTCCGAACAGGTCTCGTCAAGGCTCACGCCCAGGCGCCCGCGGCCAAGGATACGCAAATTGACCTGCGCAGCTTCGGCGCTTTCGATGATGGCCGCCTGGGCGCCACCGACATCCACGGTCAGCGTGTCGAAGAAATGCTGGTTCAACCGCCGGATACCCTTGGCTTCGAGGCCGGCGGCCAGGATGAAGGTCAACCGATGCACACGCTGGGCGATGCGCTGCAGGCCTTCGGGGCCATGGTAGACCGCGTAGAAGCCGGCAATGTTGGCCAGCAGCACCTGCGCCGTGCAGATGTTGGAGTTGGCCTTTTCGCGGCGAATATGCTGCTCGCGGGTTTGCAGGGCCATGCGCAGGGCGGTGTTGCCACGGGCATCGCGCGATACGCCGATGATGCGCCCCGGCATGGCCCGCTTGTAGTCGTCGCGACAGGCGAAATAGGCCGCATGAGGGCCGCCATACCCCATCGGTACGCCAAAGCGCTGGGTCGAACCCAGTACCACATCCGCACCCAGTTCCCCAGGCGGCGCCAACAGCACGAGGCTGAGCAGGTCCGCCGCCACACAGGCCAGTGCATGCTGGCTGTGCAACTGGTCGATCAGCGGGCGCAGGTCGCGTACTTCGCCATGAGTGTCGGGGTACTGCAGCAAAGCACCGAATACCGCGTGTTTGCCAAGGTTATCCACAGCGTCGACGATCAGTTCGAAGCCAAAGCCCTCAGCGCGAGTCTTCAGCACCGACAGGGTCTGCGGGTGGCAATGTTCGTCGGCAAAGAAGGCTTTGCTCTTGTTGCGTGCCACCCGCTTGGCCAATGCCATGGCTTCGGCGGCAGCAGTAGCCTCGTCGAGCAGCGAGGCATTGGCCAGGGCCAGCCCGGTAAGGTCGATGACCATCTGCTGGAAATTCAGCAGCGCCTCCAGCCGGCCTTGGGCGATTTCGGGCTGATACGGGGTATAGGCGGTGTACCAGCCGGGGTTTTCCAGCACGTTGCGCAGGATGACCGTCGGCGTGATGGTGCCGTGGTAGCCCATGCCGATCAGGCTCGTCCAGACCTGGTTCTGTTCGGCGTAGCTGGCGAGTTTGGCCAGGGCGGCCTGTTCGTCCAGCGCAGCGGGCAAGTCGAGCGGGCGATCGAGACGGATGTCTGGCGGTACGGTCTGCTCGATCAGCTCACTGCGGCTGGCGACGCCAAGCGCATTGAGCATGGCCTGCTGCTCTGCAGCATCGGGGCCCAGGTGACGACGCAGGAAAGGGTTGGGCTCTTGCAGTTGATGCAGGGATGGCGACTGGGACATGACGACGCTCTCTTCCTGGAACAGCTCTCATGGAGACTTACAAGTCTAGGAAGGGATTGCCGATTGTGCGGGGAAACTTGTTTTCGCCTGGCGACTGCCGGGGGCGCTTTGCGCCCCTATCGCGACACAAGGCCGCTCCTACAATGGATCGCGATCGCCTATAGGACCGGCCTGGTGTCGATAGGGCTGCGAAACAGCCCCAAGGATCCTGCTGTTACTCGCCGATGGCAGCCTTGTAGCCAGCAGCATCCAGCAGCTTGTCCAGCTCGGCCGGGTTGCTTGGCTTCAGCTTGAAGATCCACGCTTCGTAAGGTGCTTCGTTGAGCAGTCCCGGGCTTTCAGCCAGCTCCTCGTTGACCGCAATCACTTCGCCACCCACCGGGGCATAGATGTCCGAAGCGGCCTTCACCGACTCGACCACACCGGCGGCGTCGCCAGCGCCAAACGCCTTGCCGACCTCGGCCAGTTCGACGAACACCACGTCACCCAGGGCTTCCTGGGCGTGGTCGCTGATACCCACGGTCACAGTGCCGTCGGCTTCCAGGCGGGCCCACTCATGGCTTTTGGCATAACGCAGGTCGCTAGGGATATCGCTCATGTCTTGAATTCCTCGATTGGCTCAGCGGTACGCCCGCCGGTTGAAAATTGTTCAGATCAGGATCTTGCCGTGGCGCACGAAGGTCGGTTTGACCACCCGCACCGGGTACCACTTACCGCGAATTTCCACCTCGGCCCGGTCGCCGGTGGCCATGGGTACGCGTGCAAGGGCAATGGACTTGCTCAGCGTAGGCGAGAAACTACCACTGGTGATCTCCCCTTCGCCAATCCCTGCCACCCGGACCACCTGGTGGGCACGCAGTACACCACGCTCTTCCAGCACCAGGCCGACCAGTTTTTCCTGTACACCTTGTTCGATTTCCGCCAGCAGGCCGGCGCGGCCGATGAAGTCGCGCTCGGCGGGCTCCCAGGCGATGCTCCAGCCCAGGTTGGAAGTGAGTGGTGTGTGTGCTTCGTCGATGTCCTGGCCGTACAGGTTCATGCCGGCTTCCAGGCGCAGGGTGTCGCGGGCGCCAAGGCCGCTTGGGGCAATACCGGCGCCGACCAGGTCGTTGAAGAAGGCCACGGCCTGCTCGCCAGGAAGGATGATCTCCAGGCCGTCTTCACCTGTATACCCGGTGCGGGCAATGAACCAGTCGCCTTCGGCAATGCCCTCGAATGGGCGCAGTTCGCGAATCAGCGCGGCGCGCGCAGGGCTGAGCAGGGCAGCGACCTTTTCGCGTGCATGCGGGCCCTGGATGGCGAGGATGGCCAGATCGGGACGGGCCCGGAAATCCACGGCAAAACCGGCACGCTGTGCGGCCAGCCAATCGAGTACCTTGGCCCGGGTGGCGGCGTTGGTGACCAGGCGGTAGCCGGTTTCGGTGCGGTAGACGATCAGGTCGTCGATGACCTTGCCCTGCTCCTGCAGCAACGGGCTGTACAGTGCCTTGCCGATATCGTCGAGACGGGCCACGTCGTTGGCCAGCAGGCGCTGCAACCAGGCAGTGGCGTCGCTGCCGTCGACATCGATCACGGTCATGTGGGACACATCGAACACCCCGCAATCGCTGCGCACCTGATGGTGCTCCTCGACCTGCGAGCCATAGTGCAGGGGCATGTCCCAGCCACCGAAATCGACCGTCTTGGCGCCCAGCGCCAGGTGCAGGTCGTACAAAAGCGTGCGCTGTCCCATGGGTTTCTCCTTCCGGGCGTGGCGAAGCGGCGGCGGTCGATGACGTTGGGTCGTCAGCTCTTCTTGTACAGGACCCGCCGCGCGAGTGCCGCGCATTGTAGCCGCAAGGGCGCGGGCTGACACCCTCAGTGACTGTGACCGGGTCGACGAGCCGAACGGCGAATCAGGCCGATGACCGGCAGCAACCCCACCAGCACCAGGCTCAGTGCCGGCAGCGATGCACGTGCCCACTCACCCTCGCTGGTCATCTCGAACACCCGCACGGCCAGGGTGTCCCAGCCGAACGGGCGCATCAGCAAGGTGGCCGGCATTTCCTTGAGGACGTCGACGAATACCAGCAAGGCGGCGCTGAGGGCACCCGGTACCAGCAGCGGCAGATACACCTTGAAAAACAATCTCATGCCACCGACACCCAGACTGCGCGATGCCTCGGGAAGCGACGGGCGAATACGCTCCAGGCTGCTTTCCAGCGGCCCGTAAGCCACCGCGATGAAGCGCACCAGGTAGGCCAGCAGCAACGCAGCAAGGCTACCCAGCAATAGTGGCTTGCCAGCCCCGCCCAGCCAGCTGGACAGCGGGATGACCAGCTGGTTATCGAGGTAGCTGAAGGCCAGCATGATCGATACCGCCAGCACCGAACCAGGCAAGGCATAGCCCAGGTTGGCCAGGCCGACCCCGGCGCGGATGGCATTCGTCGGTGCCTGGCGCCGTGCAAAGGCCAGCAGCAG
Organism: Pseudomonas sp. LAM2023; assembly: GCF_016620375.1. NCBI lineage: Bacteria > Pseudomonadati > Pseudomonadota > Gammaproteobacteria > Pseudomonadales > Pseudomonadaceae > Pseudomonas > Pseudomonas sp. LAM2023. The sequence goes on from NZ_JAENHV010000015.1 coordinate 608,006, forward strand.
CGCCACGCTCACCGTGACCAGCGCCGCCATGCCGCCCAGGTACAGGGTGTGCAGCACCAGGCCGACGTAGCGCTCGTCCAGGTCATGCCGGCCGCGCTGCCAGAACCAGCTCAGCAGTTGCAACAGCGGGATGACGAAGGCGCAGGCGAACACCAGCAGGCACCAGCCACTGGCCAGCAACGCCTTGATCCCACGCAGGTGGTACAGCGCCTGCCCGCGCGGGCGCTCGTTGCCGCTGCGGCTGGCGCCGCGTGCCCGGCGTTCGCCGTACAGCACCAGCATCACCGCCAGCAACAGCAGGCTGGCCAGCTGGGCTGCGCTGGACAGGCTGAAGAAGCCGTACCAGGTCTTGTAGATGGCGGTGGTGAAGGTGTCGAAGTTGAACACCGCCACAGCGCCAAAGTCCGCCAGGGTTTCCATCAACGCCAGGGCTATCCCGGCGCCGATAGCCGGCCGCGCCATGGGCAGCGCCACGCGCCAGAATGCTTGCAGCGGGGACAGCCCAAGCACCCGCGCCGCTTCCATCAGGCCTTTGCCCTGGGCCAGGAAGGCGCTGCGCGCCAGCAGGTAGACATAGGGGTAGAACACCAGCACCAGCACGATGATCACCCCACCGGTCGAACGCACCCGCGGCAGGCGCATTGGCCCGAACAGCTCGCGCAAGGCGCTTTGTACCGGGCCGGCGAAGTCCAGCAGGCCAACGAAGACGAACGCCAGCACGTAGGCAGGGATGGCGAACGGGAGCATCAGCGCCCAGTCCAGCCAGCGCCGGCCGGGGAACTCGCAGAGGCTGGTCAGCCAGGCCAGGCTGACACCCAGCAGGGTGACGCCGATGCCAACGCCCACCACCAGCGTCAGGGTATTGCCCAGCAGGCGGCTCATCTGGGTGTCGAGCAGGTGCGACCAGATCTGCAGGTCGATCGACTGCCACGACAGCAGCAACACGCTCAGGGGCAGGAGCACCAGGGCGGCGATCAGGGCGACCGGGAGGTACCAGCGGCGTTGGGCGGTGTGCGGCAAGTAGAATGTCTCTGTGGATGATTTGCGACCGCCTTGCGGTCGTTCGCGGGCATGCCCGCTCCCACAGGGACCCCACATGCGCCAAAGGCAGTGGCCAACCTGTAGCAGCGGGCGTGCCCGCGAAAAGGCCTGATAAGCCCCGGAAGGATAAAGCCTGGCGCTTAGTTCCAGCCAGCCCGGTCCATCAAGCGAATCGCTTCAGCCTGACGCTTGCCGGCGATCTCCACCGGAATGCTGTCGGCCTTGAAGCTGCCCCACGCCGCCACTTCGTCCGATGGCTTGACCTTGGGGTTGGCCGGGAACTCCTGGTTGATGTCGGCAAACAGCTTCTGCGCCTCTTCAGTAGTCATCCATTCCACCAGTTTCTTCGCCGCCTCCGGGTGTGGCGCATGCTTGGTCAGGCCGATGCCGGACAGGTTCACGTGCACGCCACGGTCACCCTGGTTGGGCCAGAAGATCTTCACCGGCAGTTTCGGGTTCTGCTGGTGCAGCCGGCCGTAGTAATAGGTGTTGACCACGCCCACGTCGCACTGGCCGGCCTCGATGGCCTGGATCACCGCGTTGTCATCGGAGAACACGTCGGTGGACAGGTTGTTGACCCAGCCTTTGACGATCTGCTCGGTCTTCGCCTCGCCGTGGGTCTCGATCAGGGTGGCAGTCAGCGACTGGTTGTACACCTTCTTTGCCGTACGCAGGCACAGGCGGCCTTCCCACTGTTTGTCGGCCAGGGCCTCGTAGGTGCTCAACTCCTCCGGCTTGACCCGCTCGGTGGAGTAGATGATGGTGCGCGCGCGCAGGCTCAGGCCAGTCCAGTCGTGCGACGAAGCGCGGTACTGCGGCGGGATGTTGCGGTCGATGATGTCGGACTGGATCGGCTGCAGGATGCCCATCTGCTCGGCCTGCCACAGGTTACCGGCATCGACGGTCAGCAGCAGGTCGGCCACGCCGTTGTCGCCCTCGGCCTTGATGCGTTGCATCAGTGGGGCCTCCTTGTCGGTGATGAACTTGATCTTCACCCCGGTCTTGGCGGTATAGGCATCGAACACTGGCTTGATCAGCTCGTCGATGCGCGAGGAGTACACCACCACTTCGTCCGCCGCCTGGGCAGTGCCGCCGAACAGGGTCAGGGCCAGGGCGGCCAGTAGGGGCTTGCGTGGCAACATGGAAAGCGCTCCTCGGATCGTATGAGAGGCGCAAATGGTAGTGAATCCCATTTTCCGGCTCATCTACCTAGCCGTTACTGGATGTTGCAGAGGGATAACAGTTGCGAGGTTCCTGTGGGAGCGGGCATGCCCGCGAACACCGGCAAAGCCGGCGCCATACACCGCGTTGCCTGTTTCGCGGGCATGCCCGCTCCCACAGATTCCAGCAATCTCATGCCTTGGCGAGATCCGGCAGATCACCGGTCAAACCCAGCGCCTGGCGCACGAACAGCGCCTTGGCCTCCGGCATCTGCTGCACCAGCTTCAAGCCAGTGTTACGTAACCAGCGCAACGGCAACGGGTTGGCCTGGAACAACCGCTCGAACCCTTCCATCGCCGCCATCAGCGCCAGGTTGTGCGGCATGCGTCGGCGCTCGTAACGGCTCAGCACTTTCACATCCGCCAGCCGCTCGCCACGCTCGCAGGCATTTACCAGCACCTCGGCCAGCACTGCCGCATCGAGGAAGCCCAGGTTGACACCCTGCCCGGCCAACGGGTGAATGGTATGCGCGGCATCGCCGATCAAGGCCAGGCCTTCATCCACATAACGCTTGGCATGGCGCTGGCGCAACGGCACGCACACCCGCGGGTCGGCCTGCAGGACATCCCCCAGGCGCCCCTCGAAAGCCTGCTGCAGGGCCTTCACGAAGGCCGCTTCATCCAATGCCATCAACTGCTCGGCATGCTCCGGCGTGGTCGACCAGACGATCGAGCACCAGTCCTGCTGGCCATCGCGGGTCAACGGCAGGAACGCCAACGGCCCTTCATCGGTGAAACGCTGCCAGGCCGTGGCCTGGTGCCCGGCGCTGCAACGCACGCTGGTGACGATGGCATGGTGCAGGTAATCCCACTCGCGGGTTTCGCAACCAGCCAGACGGCGCACCGCCGAGTTGGCGCCGTCGGCGGCGATCACCAGCGGCGTGCGCAGCTGACGGCCGTCGGCCAGGGTCAGCAGCCATTCATCGCCCGAGCGGCGCAACTGTTCGAGCCGCGCGTTGGCTAGCAGGCCGATGTCACTGTCATGCAGGCGCTCCAGCAGGCCATCCTGCACCACCCGGTTCTCGACGATGTGGCCAAGTACCTGGGCATGCACGCTGGCAGCCGAGAAGTGAATCTGGCCGGTGCCACTGCCGTCCCACACATGCATGTCCGAGTAGGGCGTAGCGCGCCGCCGGGCAATGCCATCCCAGGCGCCCAGGCGTTCGAGGATGCGCTGGCTGGCCGCCGACAGCGCGCTGACTCGCGGTTCGAACGGGGCCTGGGCATCGAACGGCTTGACCGCCAGCGGGCCACCGTCGAGCAAGAGGATTTGCAGGCCGCTGTGGCGTAACGCCAGGGCCAGGGCGCTGCCGACCATACCGGCACCGACAATCAACAGATCTGCGCGCATTTCCATGCCTTACGCCAGCCTCGCTTGCGGCTTGAGCCGCACATATAGGGTTTTATCGACCCGCGCCACCAGCTCGCCGGCGCCGTCGCGAATATCGACCTGCAGCCGCGGCAGGCACTTCTTGCCAGTGGCGGTCTGCTGGCGAATCTCGTCCAGCAACGCGTCATCGACGTGGAGTTCGGCATACACCGGGCCTTTGCCCGGTGAAATGAAATCGATGCTGGCGGCCTTGTCCCAGACGATGTAGTCACGCCCCAGCTGCTCGATCAGCAACAGCATGTAGAACGGGTCGACCATGCCGTACAGGCTGCCGCCGCACTGGGTACCAACGTAGTTGCGGTTCCAGCGGGTCAGCTTCATCGCTACCTTGACGCTGCGCAGGTCGGCACTGATGTGCTGCACGCGGATACCGGCGCCGAGGTGCGGCGGGAACAGGTTCAGGCGCCAACGCAACAGGCGCGCGCGGCGCGCCAGCCGGCGTGCATCAGCGGTCATGCCTGCCCCCGCGAATCGGCGCGGGTGCCCAGGCCCATGGCCTGGCGGGCAAACCAGCTTTTCGCCGGCGGCAGCAGGTCGAGCCCGAGCAGCCCGAGGTTGCGCCCGGCGGCCAGCAACGGCTGGCTGCTGCCGAACAGGCGGGTAACCTGATCGGAAAAACCGATGGTCAAGGCCTGGTCCAGGCGCTGGCGCTGTTGATAAGCCTGCAGGGTGGTCAGGTCGCCAGGCCGCTGCGGGCCGGCCAGCAATGCTTCGGCCAGCGCCTGCACGTCACGCAGTGACAGGTTGAAGCCCTGCCCGGCAATCGGGTGCAGGCTGTGCGCGGCGTTGCCCAGCACCACCAGGTGCGGCCGCACCTGCTCCTCGGCCTCGATCAGCGACAACGGGTAGAGGTGCCGCGCGCCAACCTGGCGCAGCGCGCCCAGGCGGTAGCCGAACACCGCCTGCAACTCGCGCAGGAAGTGGCGCTCGTCGATATCGGCCAGGCGCCGCGCATCCATGCCCTGGCGGGTCCAGACCAGCGCGCAGCGGTTTTCCGGCAGCGGCAGCAGGGCCATGGGGCCGGCTTCGGTGAAACGCTCGAAGGCCTGGCCACCGTGGGCCTCGCCCGGGGTGATATTGGCGATCAACGCGCTTTGTTGGTAGGGCGTGTGACGCACATGGATGCCCAGCTGTTCGCGCAGGCCGGAGCGACCACCGTCGGCAAGCACCGCCAGGTCACATTCAAGCTGGGTGTCGTCGTTCAGCATCAGCCGGTAGCCACCTTCGATCGCCTGCATCGAGGTCACTTCCGCCGGGCAGCGCCAGCTCACCACGTCAGTGTCCAGGCCTTGCCACAGGCATTGGCCCAACCAGGCGTTTTCCACCACGTAACCCAGCGCCGGCACGCCTTCTTCCTGGGCATCCAGGCGGGTAGCGCCGAAGCGGCCACGATCGGAAACATGAATCTGCCGGATCGGCTCGGCGCGGCGCTCGATCGCTTGCCACAAGCCCAACTGCTGGTAGATCTGCCGGGTGCCGAACGACAGTGCCGACGAGCGCGCATCATAGCTGGGCTGGAAGCTGTCGCCGGGGGCGAATGGCTCGATCAGCAGGATTTTCCAGCCGCGCGCCTTGGCCCCGGCTTGCAGGGCCAAGGCCAGGCTTGCGCCGACCAGGCCGCCACCGATGATCGCCAGATTCACCCGGTTCATGCGACGTCCTTGCGCGCTGCCTGCATCAGCGCCTCGATCTCGGCGACCGTGCGCGGCACGCCCGAAGTCAGGATTTCACAGCCTTGCCTGGTCACCACCACGTCATCCTCGATTCTTACACCGATGCCGCGCCACTTCTTCGCCACGGCCTGATTGTCGGCGCCGATATAGATGCCCGGCTCGACGGTCAGCGCCATGCCGGGTTCAAGCACCCGCCATTCGCCGCCAACCTTGTACTCGCCCACGTCATGCACATCCATGCCCAGCCAGTGCCCGGCGCGGTGCATGTAGAAGGCGCGGTAGGCCTCACTGTCGATCAAGGCCTGCACTTCGCCTTGGAGCAGGCCCAATTGCACCAGGCCCTCGGTGATCACCCGCACGGTCGCCTCGTGGGCGTGGTTCCAGTGCTTGCCCGGGGCGATTTCGGCAAACGCCGCCGCCTGGGCCTTGAGCACCAGCTCGTAGATGGCCTTCTGCTCGGGCGAAAAACGCCCGCTGACCGGGAAGGTACGGGTGATGTCGCTGGCGTAGCAGTCGATCTCGCAGCCGGCATCGATCAGCACCAGGTCGCCATCCTTGAGCGGCGCGTCGTTCTGCTGGTAGTGCAGGATGCAGGCATTGCGCCCGGCCGCGACGATCGAGCCGTAGGCCGGCATCTTCGCCCCGCCCTTGCGGAACTCGTAGTCCAGCTCGGCTTCCAGGCTGTATTCATGCAGCCCGGCCCGGCAGGCCTGCATGGCCCGCACGTGGGCCCGTGCCGAGATGTCTGCGGCAGCACGCATCACTTTCACTTCCGCCGCTGATTTATACAGGCGCATGTCGTGCAGCAGATGATCCAGCGCAACGAACTCGTTCGGCGGCTGGGCGCCCAGGCGTGCCTTGGAGCGGATCACGTTGATCCAGTCCATCAGCCGGCGGTCGAATTCGGGGTTGCTGCCCATGGCGCTGTAGACCCGCTCGCGGCCTTCGATCAGGCCCGGCAGGATCTCGTCGATGTCGGTGATGGGGAAGGCATCGTCGGCGCCAAAGTCGCGCACCGCGCCCTCCTGGCCGGCACGCAGGCCGTCCCACAGCTCGCGCTCGGGGTTGCGTTCACGGCAGAACAGCACGTATTCGCCATGCTCGCGCCCCGGGATCAGCGCGATCACCGCCTCCGGCTCGGGGAAGCCGCTGAGGTACTGGAAGTCGCTGTCCTGGCGGTACACATGCTCGACGTCGCGGTTACGAATGGCAACCGCAGCGGCGGGCAGGATGGCGATGCTGTTGGGGACCATCTGCGCCATCAGCGCCTTGCGCCGACGGGCATATTCGGCTTTGGGAATGTGGCTCATGGGCAGACTACCCCGGTTGATCAGTGCAGCGATGGCTTGGGCGCGGGGGCGGCCGGCTTGGCCAGCTCGGAGAACAGCAGCAGCGGCGCCACACGCAGGTATTCCATGACCTCCATGTAGTCGCTCTCGCCGTCCTCGGACTCTTCGAGGGCTTCCTGGACCTGGGAAATGGCCACCAGGTCCTGCAGCACTTCCTTGGCCTCGTCGGACAGCTCCTTGCCACCGGCATTCAGACCGAAACCGGTAATGAAGCCTTGGCACCACTGGCCGAGCGCGGTGGCACGGTCGCTCAGGGCGGCGTCGTCGGAAGGCAGCAGCAGGACGATCGCCATGTCGTCGCTGGTCAGCTCGCCCTTGACCATTTCCTGCAGGCCAACCAGGGCGTTGCGCACAGTGTCGCCAGGTTCGGTTTCCAGCAGCTGGGCGGCATCGGCCAGCCAGCCTTCGGCGTCGAAGCCGGCACCGGCGCAACTGCGGCCGATCAGCAGGCCGTGCAGTTCGGCCGGGGTGACAGGATGGCCATTGCTGGACAGCAGCATGGCGAAGGCGATGTAGGGCGATTGGGTATTGGGCATGGGCAGCTAGGCGCCAGACGGCGCAATGACTAGAATGGAGACCTTGTATCCTAGCACCGGCAGGCGCGCCAAGACCATCGGCACTGGCCGTCGCCGCCCGGCGAGAGGCATCATCATCGCCACGGTGACTCAATGACGGAGCGAATCGAGTGCAACCCACGCAAGAGAACGACCTGCAGGCACTGATGAGCCGATTCGAGTTGCTGATCCAACGCGTCGAGCAACTAAAACGGCAAAATGCACTCCTAGTAGCTCAGGAAAAATCCTGGCGCGAAGAGCGCGCCCACCTCATCGAAAAGAACGAGATCGCCAGGCGCAAGGTCGAGTCGATGATTTTACGCCTCAAGGCTCTGGAGCAAGACTCATGAGTTCAAGCAATAGCGTCACCGTGCAGATCCTCGACAAGGAATATTCGATCATCTGCCCGCCGGAAGAGCGCAACAACCTGGTCAGCGCGGCGCGCTACCTGGACGGCAAGATGCGCGAGATCCGCAGCAGCGGCAAGGTGATCGGCGCCGACCGCATCGCGGTCATGGCCGCGTTGAACATCACCCACGAAATGCTGCACCGCCAGGAAGACCGCAATGATGCGCCGGCCGGCGGTACCACCCGCGAACAGGTGCGCGACCTGCTGGAGCGGGTCGATCAGGCGCTGTCCGACGATGCGGATACCAAAATCGGCTGAGGTTGGTATACTGGCGCCACTCCCTGGGGGATGCGCCAGTCGGTTATGTCCCTGAGCCGATACGCACAACCACGGGGGTTGCACGCTGGGGCCGGTGTGCATGTCCGCCCGACGGAAAGCCTTAACGCCCCCTGCAATCTCCACCTTGAACTTTCGGGTTCAAGGGCTACACCGATAGCGGTCTTATCGGGGAGCCTGAATTCTCTTGCCCGCCTCTACCGGCGGGCAATTCGTTTTGGTCGGCCATGTCGGCCAACACACTTGGGACCGCTCGTGCCATGACCGACACCGCGCCGCTCACCCGCCCCCAGCTTCGCCGCCTGCTGCGCAATGCCCGCCGCGCCCTCACCCCGGCCCAGCAACGCCAGGCCGCTGTCGGCCTGTACCGCCAGCTGGCGCAACACCCGCTATTCCGCCGGGCCCGGCACATTGCCCTGTACCTGCCCAATGACGGCGAGATCGACCCTGCCCTGCTGCTGCGCGAGGCCCAGCGCCGTGGCAAGCGTGTCTACCTGCCGGTACTCCATGCCTGGCCACGCACACGAATGGTGTTCCAGCGCTTCGAACAGGGCGAAAAGCTCAAGCCCAACCGCTTTCGCATTCCCGAGCCAGTCACCGAGCGCAAGCGCCAGCGCCCGATCTGGTCGCTGGACCTGATCCTGCTACCGCTGGTCGGTTTCGACGAAGTGGGCGGGCGCCTGGGAATGGGCGGCGGCTTCTATGATCGCAGCCTGGCCTACCAGGCGCGTCGCCAGACCTGGAAAAAGCCATTGCTGTTAGGGCTGGCGCATGAATGCCAGAAGGTCGAGCGGCTGGCGCAGGCCAGCTGGGATGTACCGCTGCAGGGCACGGTCTCGGACCGCGGCTGGTACCTGGCGCCACGTTGAAGGGCGCCAGCGAGGGGGATCAACGTTGTGGCTGGCTGGCATCGACCGGCATCTGGTAGGCATTGTCCAGCTTGCGCTCCCAGAACCCTTGCGCATAACCGGTAGTGACCACACCCAGGCCGAAAATGAACACCAAGACCCACAGCAAGTCTGGCTTGTTGCGTTGATTCATCGAAGATTGCCCCCCCGGCAAACTGTCCAGCGCTCGGCGATTTTCTGGGTATCGCCGGAGCATCGTGCTTTTATCGGGGCGCATTTTCCGACAACCTGCGTCTACACGCAAACCTTGACGTCAACCGGCTGTCGGTTTCGTGCAACAGGTTATTTCAAACCATTTCAGGAGCACCTCCATGGCCTACTGGCTGATGAAATCCGAGCCCGACGAGCTCTCCATCGAAGCCCTTGGCCGCCTCGGCGAAGCGCGCTGGGACGGCGTGCGCAACTACCAGGCACGTAACTTCCTGCGGGCCATGAGCGTTGGCGACGAATTTTTCTTCTACCACTCCAGTTGCCCGCAACCGGGCATCGCCGGCATTGCCAGAATCACCCGCGCGGCCTACCCGGACCCGACCGCGCTGGACCCGCAAAGCCCTTATCACGATGCCAAGGCCACGCCGGAAAAGAACCCGTGGAGCGCGGTGGATGTGGCCCATGTGCAGACGCTGCCACGGGTGCTGGAACTGGGCTGGCTGAAACAGCAGGCCGGCCTGGCCGAACTGCCGCTGGTACAGAAGGGCAGCCGCCTGTCGGTGATGCCGGTGACTGCAGAGCAATGGGCGGTGATTGTCGCTTTGCGTTGAAACTGCGGCTAAGGTCATAAACCAAATGGGGCTGCGGGGCAGGCCCCGTCATGGATTTGACCAATATCAACACACCACCCATGGCCGCAGGCCATGATGCAGTGTGCATGACCGCAAGGATGCAGAACGATGAACCGATACGCCCCCAGAATCTTCGCCACCGCGCTGCTCGCCCTGCTTGCGGCAGCCGCTGGGCTGGGGTACTGGAAGTCGCTGCACGACCAGTTGCCCGAAGGCCTGAGCATGGGCAACGGTCGCCTCGAAGCCACCGAAGTGCAAATCGCCAGCAAGATCCCCGGCCGCCTGGCCGAAGTGCTGGTCGATGAAGGTGACAAGGTCACCCGCGGGCAATTGCTTGCACGTATCGACACGCGCACCATGGAAGCCCAACGCAGCCAGGCCGAAGCCGAAGTGCTGCGCGCCCGGGAAAACTATGCCGCGGCCCAGGCCAGCGTGCAGCTGCGCCAGAGCGAACTGCTGCTGGCCAGCCAGGAACTCAAGCGTGTGCGCGAGATTTTCCAGCGCAAATACGCCAGCCAGCAGTTGCTTGACCAGCAACAGGCGCGCTTCGACACGGCAAACGCAGCGGTGGTCGCCGCCCGCGCCCAGCTGGCCGCCATCAAGGCTGCCATCGGTGCTGCCGAAGCCCAGGTGGCGCAACTCACCAGCGAAATCGACGACAGCAGCCTGCGCGCACCGATCAACGGCATCATTCAACTGCGCCTGGCCGAACCCGGTGAAGTGCTGGGTGCCGGCGGCCGTGTATTGATGCTGATCGACCCCAGCGACCAGTACATGAACCTGTACCTGCCGGCCTCCACCAGCGGCCGCCTGACCGTCGGCGATCAGGCGCGCATCGTGCTCGACGCCCTGCCCGAGCGGGCGCTGCCAGCGAAGGTAGCCTTCGTCGCCGCCAAGGCCCAGTTCACCCCCAAGCAGGTGGAAACCCGCGACGAACGGCAGAAGCTGGTGTTCCGCGTCAAGCTGCGCCTGAGCGACCCGGGCGCCGTGCCGCAGGCCAAACCGGGCATGCCAGGCGCCGGCTATGTACGCACGGCTGAGGTGGACTGGCCGGCCAACCTGCAATGAACGCCCCGGCACTGCTGGCCGAAGGCATCAGCCACCGCTATGGCGACCTGGTGGCATTGCACACCCTCGGCTTCAGCCTGCCGGCGGGCACCCGCTGCGCGCTGATCGGCCCGGACGGGGCTGGCAAGTCGACCCTGCTGGGCCTGATCGCCGGGGTCAAGCGCCTGCAACAGGGCGAACTGCAGGTGTTGGGTGGTTCGATCCGTCAGCGGCGCCACCGCGCGGCGCTGTACCCCAAAGTGGCGTTCATGCCGCAAGGGCTGGGCAACAACCTTTATCCGGAACTGTCGATCAGCGAGAACATCCGCTTTTTCGCCACCCTGTTCGGCCTTGGCCGCCGCGAATGCGAGCAGCGCATGGCCAACCTGCTGCAGGCCACCGACCTGCAGCGCTTCGCCGAGCGCCCGGCGGGCAAGCTGTCAGGCGGCATGAAACAGAAACTGGGCCTGTGTTGTGCGTTGATCCACGAGCCGGACCTGCTGATCCTCGATGAGCCGACCACTGGCGTCGACCCGCTGTCGCGGCGGCGCTTCTGGGAGCTGGTCGAAGAGGTTCGCGCGCAGCGCCCGCAACTGACCCTGCTGGTGGCCACCGCGTACATGGAAGAAGCCGAACAGTTCGAGCACTGCCTGATGCTCGATGGCGGCCACCTGCTGGCCGCCGGGCCTAGCCACGAATTGGCTGCGGCCACCCCCAGCGGCAAGCTGGACGATGCCTTCACCCAGTACCAGGGTGCGGGCAAGGCGCAACACCCGCCGCTGATCATCCCGCCACGCCCGGCGTCTGACGGCCCGGTGGCGATCGAAGCCCACGACCTGACCTTGCGCTTTGGCGACTTCACGGCGGTGAACAAGGTCAGTTTCGCCATTGGCCGCGGGGAAATTTTCGGCTTTCTCGGCTCCAACGGCTGCGGCAAGACTACCACCATGAAAGTGCTCACCGGGCTGATACCGGCCAGTGAGGGCAGCGCCAGCCTGCTCGGCCGTCCGGTGGATGCCAGCGACCTGGCCACACGCAAGCGGGTCGGTTTCATGTCGCAGAGCTTTTCGCTGTATGGCGAGCTCAGCACACGGCAGAACCTGACCCTGCATGCGCGCTTGTTCGACCTGCCCAAGGCGGAGAGCGCCCAACGCATCGATGAACTGATCGAGCGCTTCGACCTCGGCGCCATTGCCAACCAGCCGTCCGGCGCCCTGCCCCTCGGCCTGCGCCAGCGCCTGTCGCTGGCGGTCGCAGTATTGCACCGCCCGGAAGTGCTGATCCTCGACGAACCCACCTCCGGTGTCGACCCGGCCGCCCGCGACGACTTCTGGCGCCTGCTGGTAGAACTGTCACGCGAGCAGGGCGTGACCATTTTCCTGTCCACTCACTTCATGAACGAAGCGCAGCGCTGCGACCGCATCTCGCTGATGCACGCCGGCCAGGTACTGGCCTGCGACACGCCGGATGCCCTGCAGCGCCAGTACCAGGGCGACACCCTCGAAGACGCGTTCGTGCGCTGCCTGGAACAAGCCCAGGAGCTGGCCCCGTCGACCACCGACAGCACCGTGCTGGAGCAGGCTGCCACGCCTGCACCAGCGCTACGCCAAGGCTTCAGCCTGCGGCGCCTGCTGGCCGTGGCCAGCCGCGAGGGCAAGGAACTGCTGCGCGACAAGGTACGCCTGGCCTTCGCCCTGCTGGGTGCGATGTTCATGATGGTGATCTTCGGCTATGGCATTTCGCTGGATGTGGAAAACCTCGCCTTCGCCGTCCACGATCAAGACCAGAGCCCGCAAAGCCGCGCCTACCTAGAAGCCTTCCGTGGCTCGCGCTATTTCGCCGAGCAACCGCTGATCCGCGATTCCCGCGACATGCACCAGCGCCTGCAGCGCTCGGAGATCAAGCTGGCGCTGGAGATTCCGCCCGGCTTTGGCCGCGACCTGTATGCCGGCCGCCAACCGGTGGTGGCCGCCTGGCTCGACGGTGGCATGCCGTTCCGCGCCGAAACCAGCCGCAACTACGTGGAAGCCGTGCACCAGGCCAACCTCGAACAGCTGGCGAAGGCCAGCAAACAGCCACAGCCACGCCAGGACCTGGTGCGCCTGGAAACACGTTTTCGCTACAACCAGGACGTGGTCAGCGTGAATGCCATCGGCCCGGGTGTGATGGCCCTGATCCTGGCCTTCATCCCGGCCATGCTTACCGCGCTGGGCATCGTCCGCGAGAAAGAACTTGGCGCCATCACCAACTTCTACGCCACACCGCTCACCCGCCTGGAGTTCCTGCTCGGCAAGCAGATGCCGTACCTGGCCGTGAGCCTGGTCAACCTGGCGCTGCTGGTGGCGATGAACCGCTGGCTGTTCGCCGTACCGCTCAAGGGCAGCGTGCTGGCCCTGGCCTGTGGCGGCGTTGCCTACCTGCTGGCAACCACCAGCCTGGGCCTGCTGATCTCGGCTTTCACTCGCACCCAGATCGCCGCCATCCTCGGCACCATGATCATCACCAGCCTGCCGACCATCCAGTTTTCCGGCCTGATCGTGCCACGCTCGTCGCTGGACGGTGCAGCGGCGGTGATGGGCCAGTTGTTCCCGGCGGGCTACTTTCTCGATATTGCGGTGGGCACCTTCACCAAGGCGCTGGGCCTGCGCGAACTGTGGCCGCAGTGCCTGATCCTGCTGGGCTTCTTCACCGTATTCACCGGCCTCAGCCTGGCCATGCTGAAGAAGCAGGAGGCCTGACATGTCGCACCTGAGCCATACCCTGCGCCTGGGCCTCAAGGAGCTGACCAGCCTGCGCCACGACAGCGTGTTGCTGCTGTTCCTGCTTTACGCCTTCAGCGTGGCCATCTACATGCCGGCAGCCGGTTCGGTGATCGGCGTGCACAATGCCAGCGTGGCAGTGGTCGACGAAGACCACAGCCTGCTGTCACGCAAGCTCAGCGAAGCCTTGCAACCGCCCGAGTTCCAGCCCGCCGTGCCGCTGGCCCCGGAGCGCCTGGACCAGGCCATGGACAGCGGCCAGTACACCTTCGTCATCAATGTGCCGGTGAACTTCCAGAGCGACCTGCTGGCAGGGCGCTCGCCAGAGCTGCAGATCAACGTCGATGCCACCGCCATGAGCCAGGCGTTCATGGGCGCCGGCTATATCGGCCGCATCTTCGAACGCGAGCTGCTCGACTACGGCCAGCGGGCGGACGCCCAGAGCCCGATCGCGCTCAACGCCAAGGCCCTGTTCAACCCCAATCTGGAGGGTGGCTGGTTCCTGGCGGTGATCCAGATCGTCAACAACATTACCATCCTGGCGATCATCCTCACCGGCACCGCGCTGCTGCGCGAGCGCGAACATGGCACCCTCGACCACCTGCTGGTGCTGCCGCTGACCGCCCTGGAAATCATGCTGGCGAAAATCGCCAGCAATGCGCTGGTGGTGGTGATCTGCACCTGGATTTCGCTGGTGGTGGTGGTCAAGGGTGCGCTGGGCGTGCCGCTGTCCGGCTCGATGGGGTTGTTCCTGGCGGTGACGGCGCTGTACCTGTTCGCCAGTACTGCCTTGGGCATCTTCCTCGCCACCCTGGCGCGTTCGACGCCGCAGTTCGGCCTGTTGGCGATCCCGGTGATCATCCCGATGCTGATGCTGTCCGGCGGCAGCACACCACTGGACAGCATGCCGCAATGGTTGCAATGGCTGATGCAGGGCTCGCCATCGACGCACTTCGTCAGCCTTGGCGCGGCGATCCTGTTCCGTGATGCCGGGTGGACAGTGGTGTGGCCGGACATCCTGGCACTGGCCGTGATTGGCCTGGTGTTCTTCAGCGTGGCCCTGGCACGGTTTCGCCGTAGCCTGGCGTCCTGACCCAAGCATACCCGGCTCAAAATCTGAAAGATTGCGCGATTCCTGTGGGAGCGGGTTTACCCGCGAACACCGGCGCAGCCGGTGCCACGCACCGCGTTGGATTCTTCGCGGCTAAAGCCGCTCCCACAGGGATTGCGCCACAGTCCGGATGCACTGTTCCTGAGAGAGCCGGCTTACCGGTCACTGCACAATCAGGTTATTGAACAGCAAGTCTTCAACGATCGGCTTGCCCTCTTCCGCTTCCATCACCTGCTGCACCTGCTTCAGCGCTTCCTGGCGCAGATGCTCCTTGGCCTCGACATTGCTCATGCTGTCCACCGATTGCTGGGTAAACAGCGCCACCAGCTGGTTGCGGATCAGCGGCTCGTGGTGCTTCACCGCCTTGGCGGCTTCGTCGCCGGTCACGCGCAGGGCCACATCGGCCTTGTACACGCGCAGCCGCGGGCTGCCGTCGAGGGCATAGTTGCCGACAAAGGGCGGGCTCAGGCTGATGTAGGCGACCTTGGGCGCCCCTTCCTTGGCTTCCTCGGCCATGGCCGCAGCCGGCAGCAGCAGCGCCAGCACCATCAAGATCCACGCTTTCACGAATTCGCTCCTCAATACAGTTGTCGCCAGCTTACCCAGCCCACCGCTCAAACCCAAGCCCGGGCTTATGCCGCGCCATCAGGACGAGCCATGCTCGTTGACCGGCAAGGCGGCCCTCCTACACTTATCGGCCACTACCCGCAAAGGAATAGCCCCGATGAAAGCTGTGTTGTGCAAAACCCTGGGCCCGGCGCGTGACCTGGTGCTGGAAGAAGTGGCCAGCCCGGTACCGAAGAAGAACGAGATCCTGCTGGATGTACAAGCTGCCGGGGTCAACTTTCCCGATACCCTGATCATCGAAGGCAAGTACCAGTTCCAGCCACCCTTGCCATTCTCTCCCGGCGGTGAGGCGGCAGGCATGGTCGCCGCAGTCGGAGAAAAGGCCGGCGCGTTCAAGGTCGGCGACCGGGTCATGGCGCTCACCGGCTGGGGGGCGTTCGCGGAACAGGTGGCGGTGCCGTTCTACAACGTGTTGCCGATGCCAGCGAGCATGGACTTCACCACCGCAGCAGCATTCGGCATGACCTACGGCACCTCCATGCATGCCCTGCGCCAGCGTGGCCAGCTGCAGGCAGGTGAAACCCTGCTGGTGCTGGGCGCATCCGGTGGGGTCGGCCTGGCGGCGGTGGAGATCGGCAAGGCCATGGGCGCGCGCGTGATCGCGGCGGCCAGCAGTGCGGAAAAACTGGCCGTGGCCAAGGCGGCCGGCGCCGATGAACTGATCGACTACAGCCAGGCCAGCCTGCGTGACGAGATCAAGTGCCTGACCGGCGGCCAGGGCGTGGACGTGATCTATGATCCGGTGGGCGGTGAGCTGTTCGAGCAGGCGGTGCGCGGGCTGGCCTGGAATGGCCGGCTGTTGGTGGTGGGCTTTGCCAGCGGGACCATCCCGCAACTTGCAGCCAACCTGGTGCTGCTCAAGGGCGCAGCGGTGCTGGGGGTGTTCTGGGGAGCGTTTGCGCAACGCCAGCCGCAGGACAACGCGGCCAACTTCCAGCAACTGTTTGCCTGGCATGCCGAAGGCAAGCTTAAGCCGCTGGTGTCGCAGACTTATCCACTGGCCGAGGCGGGCGCGGCCATTGAAAGGCTGGGGCAGCGGCAGGCTGTGGGTAAGTTGGTGGTGCTGGCTCACTGATTTTGGGGCTGCTGCGCAGCCCATCGCGACACAAGGCCGCTCCTGCAGGGTTACGCATTCCCCTGTAGGAGCGGCCTTGTGTCGCGATGGGCCGCAAAGCGGCCCCGGAAATACTCAAACTTCCCGCAGGTTATGGCAGCGGCGGAACCGCGCTTCGAGATTGCGATCGGGCATCTGGTGACTACGCAGGGCATTCAAGGTCTGCTCGACATAATCACGGGTAGTGCCATAGCGCCCCTTGGCGCTGGCCAGGATCTGGCTCAGCAAGGTATCGGGCAAATTCCCGGCATAGCACGGCAGGTGCCGCTCCAGCACAAAGCCCAGCGCCTGCACCTTGCTGCCATCACCCAGCCGGCAGTTGAGCCAGTGCGGCCGATACGCCGGGTACGGCATTTCGCGTTGCCACAGGGCCATCAGTGAGTCGTCCAGGTTGCTTTCATCCAACCGGTAGGCAAAGCCGCTGCAGGAGCCACCCCGGTCCAGGCCGAATACCAGCCCAGGAGTTTCCGGGGTGCCGCGGTGTTCGTGCGACCACAAATACAAGCCCCGGTGGTAACCGTGCACCCGGGCGCGCTGGCGTTCCACGGAGTTGCACTCTGGTCGCCATATCAAAGAACCATAGGCAAACAGCCAGACCGGCCCACCCTGATGGCGAGACATGGTGCTCTGCATGGAGTTGTACAGTTGCTCGTGGGTCAGTTGCTGACCGAAGTCGAGCGAGGGAGGATAAGTAACTTTCCAGGACGAACTTTCAAGTGCCGACATAAGCTGCCGCCATGATTCCCTGTGAACTACACATGTAGCGAAAAAACGATTCGAGGCAGTCGTAATGTACCGCCTGTGCCGACCTTGTCGCCGGCAAGCCAGCTCCCGCAGGGGAGTCATGCATAACCTAAGGCAGACCGGTGCACTAGCTCAAGTATATGTCGAAATTTTCATCGGGCATTCCGACGATTGGGAATTATTATTCCAGGCAGCATGAAAGTTATTAGCCAAGGCGGTAACAATTACCGCCTTATGGCCGCACTTTGAAACTTTGGTTATTAACCGCGCGGGGCGTAGGCAAACACATCTGCGCGCATGCGGTGCGCATCCATGCCAGCTTCGACCAGGGCATCGAGGGTGGCATAGATCATGTTTGGCGAGCCGCTGGCATAGACATGCACGGTATTGAGGTCGGCAATGTCTTCGCAGACCGCCTCATGCAGCATGCCGCAACGGCCTTCCCAGCCGCACAGGTCGCTGACGACCTGATGCAGGAACAGGTTGGGCAGGCGCTGCCATTCTTGCCAATGCTCGATCTGGTAGAAGTCCTCGGGCCGGCGCACGCCCCAGTACAGGTGCACCGGGTGGCGGAAGCCCTGCGCCCGGCAATGCTCGACCAGGCTGTGCATCTGGCCCATGCCTGTGCCGGCGGCGATCAGCACCAGCGGCCCGTCAGGCAGCTCGGCCAGGTGGGTGTCGCCGAACGGCATTTCGATGCGCGCCAGGCGGTCGCGCTGCAGCTGGGCAATCAGTTGCACCGCGCTGGGCTCGCGCGCCAGCACATGCAACTCCAGCTCACGCCCGGAATGAGGGGCGGAAGCCAGCGAAAACGCCGCCTGCTTGCCACCGTCGCGCTCGATCATCAGGTATTGCCCAGCGTGATAGCGCGGCGGCTTGCCGGCTGGTGCGAGCAAGCGCACACGCCAAACATCGCCACCCACCTCGACGCACTCACTGACGCTGCATGCCAGCTTGCGCACCGGCAGCTCGCCCAGGGCGAGCACACCATCCCAGAGCAACACGCAGTCCTCCAGCGGTTCGGCTATGCAGGTAAACAGCTCACCATGGTCGCGGACCTCGCCATCCTGGCAAACCCGGCCTTCGACCAGCAACGCGGCGCAAACATGGCAATTGCCATTGCGGCAGCTGTTCGGGCAGTCATAGCCCAGCCGCCGCGCTCCATCCAGGATCCGTTCCCCGGGTTCGAGCGCCAGCACCGCCCCGGACGGCTGCAACGTTACCTGCATCAATCTATTCCCAACTGATCCCACAGCTCATCAATACGGCGGGTAACGGCTTCGTCCTTGACGATGACCCGCCCCCATTCGCGTGTCGTCTCGCCCGGCCACTTGTGCGTGGCGTCCAGGCCCATCTTCGACCCCAACCCCGATACCGGCGACGCAAAGTCGAGGTAGTCGATAGGCGTGTTGTCGATCATTACCGTATCACGCTTGGGGTCCATGCGCGTGGTGATGGCCCAGATCACATCGTTCCAGTCGCGGGCGTTGATGTCATCGTCGGTGACAATAACGAACTTGGTGTACATGAACTGTCGCAGGAACGACCACACACCCAGCATCACGCGCTTGGCGTGGCCTGGGTACTGCTTTTTCATGGTGACCACCGCCATGCGGTACGAACAGCCTTCCGGCGGCAGGTAGAAGTCGACAATTTCCGGGAACTGCTTTTGCAGGATCGGCACGAACACTTCGTTCAGTGCCACACCGAGAATCGCCGGCTCATCCGGTGGGCGGCCGGTATAGGTGCTGTGGTAGATCGGTTTCTGCCGGTGGGTGATGCGCTCGACGGTGAACACCGGGAAGCTGTCCACTTCGTTGTAATAGCCGGTGTGGTCGCCATACGGGCCTTCCGGGGCCATCTCGCCCGGGTGGATCACCCCTTCCAGAATGATCTCGGCGGTGGCCGGCACCTGCAGGCTGCTGCCCCGGCACTTGACCAGCTCGGTACGGTTGCCACGCAGCAGGCCGGCGAAGGCATATTCCGACAGGGTATCCGGCACCGGCGTCACCGCGCCAAGGATGGTTGCCGGGTCCGCCCCCAGGGCCACGGCGACCGGGAACGGCTGGCCGGGGTGCTTCTCGCACCACTCGCGGTAGTCCAGGGCACCGCCACGGTGGCTGAGCCAGCGCATGATGACCTTGTTGCGGCCGATCACCTGCTGGCGATAGATGCCCAGGTTCTGGCGGTCCTTGTTCGGGCCACGGGTGACGGTGAGCCCCCAGGTGATCAGCGGTGCGACGTCGCCCGGCCAGCAGTGCTGGATCGGCAGTGCCCCGAGGTCGACATCGTCACCCTCGACCACCACTTCCTGGCACACCGCGTCCTTGACCACCTTTGGCGCCATCGACACGACTTTCTTGAAGATCGGCAGCTTGGACCAAGCGTCCTTCAGGCCTTTCGGCGGCTCGGGCTCCTTGAGGAAGGCCAGCAGCTTGCCGATTTCGCGCAGTTCCGCCACCGATTCGGCGCCCATGCCCATGGCCACGCGCTCCGGGGTGCCGAACAGGTTGCCCAGCACCGGGATGTCGAAGCCGGTGGGCTTTTCGAACAGCAACGCTGGGCCCTTGGCGCGCAGGGTGCGGTCGCAGACCTCGGTCATTTCCAGCACTGGGGAGATCGGAACCTGGATGCGCTTGAGCTCGCCGCGCTGTTCCAGGCCACGGATGAAGTCGCGCAAGTCGCGATACTGCATGCAGGAGCCTCATGTTGGCCGTATCGGTCGGGGTGCAGAGTGTAGCGCCGTTCGGGGCTCAGTGGCCAAAAATGACTTGGGGCCGCTTCGCGTCCCATCGCGACACAAGGCCGCTCCTACAGGTTACGTATTCCCTGTAGGAGCGGCCTTGTGTCGCGATGGGCTGCGAAGCAGCCCCATTCAATACCTGGCCGGGACGCTTACTTGCGCTTCATCGACAGGAAGAACTCATCGTTGGTCTTGGTCTGCTTGAGCTTGTCGACCAGGAACTCGATGGCGGCGATTTCGTCCATCGGGTGCAGCAGCTTGCGCAGGATCCACATGCGCTGCAGTTCGTCGTCGGCGGTCAGCAGCTCTTCGCGACGGGTACCCGAGCGGTTGATGTTGATGGCCGGGAACACACGCTTCTCGGCGATGCGACGGTCCAGTGGCAGTTCCATGTTGCCGGTGCCCTTGAACTCTTCGTAGATCACTTCGTCCATCTTCGAGCCGGTTTCGACCAGCGCGGTAGCGATGATGGTCAGCGAGCCGCCTTCCTCGATGTTACGCGCAGCACCGAAGAAGCGCTTCGGCTTCTCCAGGGCATGGGCGTCGACACCACCGGTCAGTACCTTGCCGGAGCTCGGGATCACGGTGTTGTAGGCACGCGCCAGACGGGTGATGGAGTCGAGCAGGATGACTACGTCCTTCTTGTGCTCGACCAGGCGCTTGGCCTTCTCGATCACCATCTCGGCAACCTGCACGTGGCGGGTTGGTGGCTCGTCGAAGGTGGAGGCAACCACTTCGCCGCGCACGGTACGCTGCATTTCGGTCACTTCTTCCGGGCGCTCGTCGATCAGCAGGACGATCAGGTGGCACTCGGGATTGTTCCGGGTGATGTTGGCCGCGATGTTCTGCAGCATGATCGTCTTGCCGGCCTTCGGCGGCGCCACGATCAGGCCACGCTGGCCTTTGCCGATCGGCGCGCACAGGTCGATGACGCGGCCGGTCAGGTCTTCGGTGGAGCCGTTACCGGCTTCCATCTTCAGGCGCTTGTTCGGGAACAGCGGCGTCAGGTTTTCGAACAGGATCTTGTTCTTCGCGTTTTCCGGGCGGTCGAAGTTGATGGTGTCGACCTTCAGCAGGGCGAAGTAACGCTCCCCTTCCTTCGGTGGGCGGATCTTGCCGACGATGGTGTCGCCGGTACGCAGGTTGAAGCGGCGGATCTGGCTGGGCGAGACGTAGATATCGTCGGGGCCGGCCAGGTAGGACGCATCAGCCGAACGCAGGAAACCGAAACCATCCTGGAGAATCTCCAGCACGCCGTCACCCGAGATCTCTTCGCCGCTTTTCGCGTGCTTCTTCAACAGGGCGAAAATCACGTCCTGTTTGCGCGAACGGGCCATGTTTTCGATGCCCATCTGTTCGGCCATTTCCAAAAGATCGGTAATCGGCTTTTGCTTGAGTTCAGTCAGGTTCATAAGGGGAATGACGTAATCATGTAAGAAGGGAGAATTAAGCTTCTGGCTTAATGAAGCCGCGCCGCTAGATGGCGACAGGATCGCGTACTGATTCGAATTAGGGATGCTTCGGCGACGGCGTGTAGAGGGCACTGGAGAAGCAGTGCGAGGCCGAATGTAACACTTGCTTTTTTCGACGTCTAGTGGTTTTGACGGTGGAAATCGTACCGCCGCAGACCTTTGCAGGCAAAAAAAACCCCGCATTCGCGGGGCTTCTTGCTATCACAGGTGGGCGTCGAGGAACGCGGCCAGCTGCGATTTCGACAGTGCGCCGACCTTGGTGGCCTCGACATTGCCGTTCTTGAACAGCATCAGCGTTGGGATGCCACGCACGCCGTGCTTGGCCGGAGTTTCCTGGTTCTCGTCGATGTTCAGCTTGGCGACGGTCAGTTTGCCCTCGTAGGTGGCAGCGATGTCGTCCAGAACCGGAGCGATCATCTTGCATGGGCCGCACCATTCAGCCCAGTAGTCGACCAGCACCGGGCCCTGAGCCTGCAGTACTTCGGCTTCGAAGCTGGCGTCGGTGACGTGTTTGATTTTGTCGCTCATGGAAATCTCCAAGGTCGTAAGCAATAAAAAACGTTGCCCATCATAGCCGCACCCGACTCCTACAGGAAGCCGCGGACGATTGAGTGTAACTATAGTTGTGCAAGACGCCACGAATCGAAACTGTCATGCCAGTGTCATAGCATCGAATGGCACATTGCCTTGCATCAAGGCCTGCTCAACGGCTGTATGCCACGCGTTGGCGATAGCCTGCTATCGTGGCACGATTGCCGGGTTAACGACCGAGAACAACCAGATCATGCCGCATACCATCGCGAAGAACCTGTCCCTGATCGCCGCCATCGACCTTGGCTCCAACAGCTTTCACATGGTCGTGGCCAAGGCCCACCATACCGAAATCCGCATCCTCGAGCGGCTCGGCGAGAAGGTTCAGCTGGCCGCCGGCATCGACGACGAGCGCAAGCTCAGCGAAGAAGCCATGGAACGGGGCCTGGACTGCCTCAAGCGCTTTTCCCAGCTGATCAACGGCATGCCCGCCGGCTCGGTGCGCATCGTCGGTACCAACGCCTTGCGCGAAGCGCGCAACCGCAACGAATTCATCCAGCGCGCCGAAGCCATCCTCGGTCATCCGGTGGAGGTCATCTCCGGTCGCGAAGAAGCGCGCCTGATCTACCTCGGCGTGTCGCACACCCTGGCCGATACACCGGGCAAGCGCCTGGTCGCCGACATCGGCGGCGGCAGTACCGAATTCATCATCGGCCAACGCTTCGAGCCGCTGCTGCGCGAAAGCCTGCAGATGGGCTGCGTCAGCTTCACCCAGCGCTACTTCCGCGACGGCAAGATCACCCCGGCCCGCTACGCCCAGGCCTACACCGCCGCGCGCCTGGAACTGATGAGCATCGAGAATGCCCTGCATCGCCTGACCTGGGATGAGGCCATCGGTTCGTCCGGTACCATCCGCGCCATCGGCGCAGCCATCAAGGCCGGTGGCCTGGGCAATGGCGAGGTCAACGCCGAGGGCCTGGCCTGGGTCAAGCGCAAACTGTTCAAGCTGGGTGAGGTCGACAAGATCGACTTCGACGGCGTCAAACCCGACCGTCGGGCCATCTTCCCGGCCGGCCTGGCGATTCTCGAGGCGATCTTCGATGCGCTGGAACTGCAGCGCATGGACCACTGCGACGGCGCCCTGCGCGAGGGTGTGCTGTTCGACCTGCTGGGCCGCCACCACCACGAAGACGTGCGCGAGCGCACCCTGAACTCGCTGATGGAGCGCTACCACGTGGACCAGGGCCAGGCTGCACGCGTCGAGCGCAAGGCGCTGCACGCGTTCGACCAGGTCGCCGAAGCCTGGGACCTGAAAGACGGAAACTGGCGCGACCTGCTGGGCTGGGCGGCGAAGGTGCACGAGATCGGCCTGGACATCGCCCATTACCATTACCACAAGCACGGCGCCTACCTGATCGAGCACTCCGACCTGTCGGGCTTCTCCCGCGAGGATCAGCAGATGATGGCCTTGCTGGTACGCGGCCACCGCCGCAACATCCCCAAGGACAAATACGCCGAGCTGGGCGAGGAAGGGGTCAAGCTGCTGCGCCTGTGCGTGCTGCTGCGCTTCGCCATCCTGTTCCACCACATCCGCGGCAACCAGCAGATGCCAAAGGTGGAACTGAAGGCTGCCGGCGATTGCCTGGACGTGGTATTCCCGCAAGGCTGGCTGGAACAGAACCAGCTGACCCAGGCCGACTTCGCCAACGAGGCGGAGTGGCTGGCCCGGGTCGGCTTCGTCCTCAGCGTACGTTGAGGACCGGGTTGCTCAGGCGCTCCAGCAGGGTCGCCTGGGCACTCCGCGGGTTCTGGTTGCCGGTCGGCGTGCTGCGCACGTAGCGCCCGTCTGGCTGCAGGGTCCAGGCGTGGGTGTTGTCGGTCAGGTAGCCTTCCAGCTCCTTCTTCACCCGCAGCAACAGCTTCTTGCCTTCCACCGGGAAGCAGGTCTCGACACGCTTGTCGAGGTTGCGCTCCATCCAGTCGGCGCTGGACAGGTAGATCTGCTCTTCGCCGCCATTGAGGAAGTAGAACACCCGCGTGTGCTCGAGGAAGCGGCCGATGATCGAGCGCACCTGGATGTTGTGCGAAACCCCCGGAATACCCGGGCGCAGGCAGCACATGCCACGCACCACCAGGTCGATCTTCACGCCCGACTGGCTGGCCTTGTACAACGCCTTGATGACCTTGGCGTCGGTCAGCGAGTTGAACTTGGCGATGATGTGCGCCGGCTTGCCTTCGAGGGCGAACTGGGTTTCCCGCGCGATCATGTCGAGCATGCCCTTCTTCAGGGTGAACGGCGCGTGCAGCAGCTTCTTCATGCGCAGGGTCTTGCCCATGCCGATCAGCTGGCTGAACAGCTTGCCGACGTCCTCGGTGAGGGCGTCGTCGGAGGTCAACAGGCTGTAGTCGGTGTACAGGCGGGCGTTGCCGGCGTGGTAGTTACCGGTACCCAGGTGCGCATAGCGCACGATCTCGCCCTGTTCGCGGCGCAGGATCAGCATCATCTTGGCGTGGGTCTTGAAGCCGACCACACCGTAGATCACCACCGCACCAGCGGCCTGCAGGCGGCTGGCCATCTGCAGGTTGGATTCTTCGTCGAAACGCGCACGCAGTTCGATCACCGCAGTGACTTCCTTGCCGTTACGCGCCGCGTCCACCAGCGCGTCGACGATTTCCGAGTTGGCACCGGAGCGGTACAGGGTCTGGCGCACGGCGAGCACGTGCGGGTCCTTGGCAGCCTGGCGCAGCAGGTCGATCACCGGGGTGAACGACTCGAACGGGTGCATCAGCAGGATGTCCTGCTTACCGATCACGCTGAAGATGTTGTCAGCGTTTTGCAGCAGCTTGGGGATCGCCGGGGTGAACGGCGTGTATTGCAGCTCGGGGTGGCTGTCCAGGCCCGTAATGCTGAACAGGCGGGTGAGGTTGACCGGGCCGTTGACCTGGTACAACTCGCTTTCACTGAGGCTGAACTGCTTGAGCAGGTAGTCCGACAGGTGTTTCGGGCAGGTATCGGCCACTTCCAGGCGCACGGCATCGCCGTAGCGACGCGAGAACAACTCGCCGCGCAGCGCGCGGGCCAGGTCGTCGACCTCTTCGGAATCCAGCGCCAGGTCGGCGTTGCGGGTCAGGCGGAACTGGTAGCAGCCCTTTACCTTCATGCCCTGGAACAGGTCGTCGGCGTGTGCGTGGATCATCGACGACAGGAACACATAGTTGTCCCCTGCGCCACCCACCTCTTCCGGCACGCGGATGACCCGCGGCAGCAGGCGCGGGGCCGGGATGATCGCCAGGCCGGAATCGCGGCCGAAGGCGTCGACCCCCTCGAGCTCGACAATGAAGTTGAGGCTCTTGTTCACCAGCAGCGGGAACGGGTGGGTCGGGTCGAGGCCGATCGGGGTGATGATCGGGGCGATTTCGTCACGGAAATAGCGGCGCACCCAGGTCTTGAGCTTGGGTGTCCAGTAACGGCGGCGGATGAAGCGAATCTGGTGCTTTTCCAGCTCTGGCAGCAGCACGTCATTGAGGATCGCGTACTGGCGCTCCACTTCGCTGTGTACCAGATCGCTGATGCGCGCCAGTGCCTGGTGTGGCTGCAGGCCGTCGGCGCCGGCCAGTTCCCGGGCAAAATTGATCTGCTTCTTCAGGCCGGCGACACGGATCTCGAAGAACTCGTCGAGGTTGCTGGAAAAGATCAGCAGGAACTTGAGGCGTTCGAGCAGTGGATAGCTTTCATCCAGCGCCTGTTCCAGTACGCGGATGTTGAACTGCAGCTGCGAGAGTTCGCGATGAATGTACAGGCTGCTGTCGTCCAGGCCGGGGACGGTGATCGCCGGGGCCGGCGCAGGCGCCGGGGCCACTGGTTCTACCACGGGCTGGGGCGCCGGCGGCAGGTCTGGCGGGGTCTGCACCATCTCTTCGGGGAGTTCCTGAGCATCCTTGATCGCGACAGGGGTTAGCACTTCATTATTCATCTGGCGTTCCTGAGGACGTTAACGCCCTATCATCAATTGAGCGGCAAGATAAGCGCCCATTATGACGCCTGTGTTACACAGCAGGGCAAGCCGTGGCGCGTGCCTTCCGGCATTCTCCGTGTAGGAAATGTTCACGTCGAGACACATTTGGACACTTTCACGAATGCGCGCGAAGGGGTAGGCTGCGCGTTCATTTCGCCAGCACCTCAGAAAATGCTTCAACAATTCCTGCAGGATTTCGGCTACTTCGCCCTTTTTCTAGGCACCTTCTTTGAAGGCGAGACCATTCTGGTGCTTGCGGGATTCCTTGCGTTCCGCGGCTACATGGACATCAACCTGGTGTGCCTGGTGGCGTTTTTCGGCAGCTATGCCGGCGATCAGCTGTGGTACTTCATGGGCCGTCGCCATGGGCGCAGGATACTGGCCCGCAAACCGCGCTGGCAGGCAATGGGCGACCGGGCGCTGGACCACATCCGCCGCCACCCCGACATCTGGGTGCTGAGTTTCCGCTTCGTCTATGGCCTGCGCACGGTCATGCCGGTGGCCATCGGCCTGTCGGGCTACCCGCCGCGCCGCTACCTGCTGCTGAACGGCCTGGGCGCGGCGATCTGGGCAGTGGCCCTGGGCGCCGCCGCGTACCACTTCGGCGCCATTCTCGAAGGCCTGCTGGGCAATGTGAAGCGCTACGAGCTATGGGTGCTGGGTGGCTTGCTGGCGCTGGGGGGCCTGCTATGGCTGCGCCGACGCTTCCGGACCTTGCGTGCGGAGCGCAAGGCGGCGGGCCAGGCCCAGGCCCCAGAAGCTGAGCAGGCAATAAGCCACGAGCACGAGCCAGGCCAACGGCACGACCACCGCTAGGCCCAGGGCGCCGGCCAGGTACAGCGCCGGCACAGTGGCCAGCAGCCGTACCAGCTCCAGGCGCGTGGCCCACGGCCGGTTCTCCAGCAGCGCGCCCAGCACGAACAAGCCAAACGCCATCAGCGCCCAGCCGAGCACCAGCGCGGCACCTGGCACACGCTCGGCCACGTCCATCAGATAGCTGCCCAACGCCACGTAAACCACGAACTGCGCCGCCACGTAGGCCTGCTGCGGGCGGCCCAGGGCCACCGCGAACTTGCGAAACCGCGCCAGGTCCTGCCTGGCCTGCGGATAGCGTGCGGCCACATCGGCCGGGCGCCAGCCCGTGGGCATGAACCAGATGCGCAGCTTGTCCCACACGCTGTCGGCACGCCGGGCGTCGTGCCAGAGCTGGGCATAGAACTGCAGGTTGGCCCACAGCGGGTTCCAGCTGGCCAGCGGCGTAGTCACCCCGAACACTACCGGCTCGGCCGGATCCTCCTCCTTGAAGGTGCCGAACAGACGGTCCCAGAGAATGAACACGCCGCCGTAGTTGCGATCCAAGTAAGCAGGATTTTGCGCATGGTGGACGCGATGGTTGGATGGCGTGATCAACACCCACTCGAGCCAGCCAAGCTTGGCGATATGCCGGGTATGTACCCAGAACTGATACAACAGGTTGAGCGACGCCACGGTGATGAACACCACTGGCGGCACCCCGACCAGCGCCAGCGGCAGGTAGAAGATCCAGGAAAAGATGAAACCGCTGCTGGTCTGGCGCAGTGCAGTGGTGAGGTTGTACTCCTCGCTCTGGTGATGCACCGAATGCGCAGCCCACAGCACGTTGCGCTCGTGCCCCAGACGGTGCAGCCAGTAGTAGCAGAAGTCGTACAGGACAAAGGCCAGCAACCACACCCACCAAGCCTGCGACGGCAGGCGCAGCAGCGCCAGGTGCTCGAAGGCGAAGGCATAGGTCAGCAGCCCCAGCCCTTTGGTCAGCAGCCCGGTGCTGGTCGACAGTGCGCCGGTGCTGAGGCTGTTGATCGAGTCGGCCAGGGTGAAGTTGCGCTGGCCACGCACACGGTCGGCTACCAGTTCCACGGCGATCAGCACGAAGAAGAACGGCACGGCCAGCAATATCAGGTCCATGGGCACGAACTCAGGCGTTATCCACCAAGATTAGGCCGCGCGTGCCAGAACCCCTATGGCGACATCTGCCAAACTAGAGGACATTTAGCGCCTCGACACTGGAGTAATAAGCATGACAAAAAAAGTAGCGGTGATTCTTTCCGGCTGTGGCGTCTACGACGGCGCCGAGATCCACGAAAGCGTGATCACCCTGCTGCGCCTCGACCAGCGCGGTGCGCAGGTGCAGTGCTTCGCGCCCAACATTGCGCAGCTGCACGTGATCAACCACCTGACCGGCGAGGAGATGCCCGAGTCGCGCAATGTACTGGTGGAGTCGGCACGTATCGCCCGCGGCCAGGTCAAGGACATTCGCGAAGCCAAGGCCGAGGACTTCGATGCGCTGATCGTGCCGGGCGGTTTCGGTGCGGCGAAGAACCTCTCCAACTTTGCCGTGGAAGGCGCCAACTGCAGCGTCAACCCGGACGTGCTGGCTCTGGCCGAAGCCTTCGCCAGCGCATGCAAGCCGGTTGGCCTGATCTGCATATCGCCGGCGCTGGCGGCGAAGATCTACGGGCCGGGTGTGGTCTGCACCATCGGTACCGACGCAGACACCGCGGCGGCCGTGGTGAAGATGGGCGGCACCCATGAACAATGCGATGTGCACGATATCGTCGAAGACACCCAGCGCAAACTGGTGACTACCCCGGCGTACATGGAGGCCAAGTCGATCAGTGAAGCGGCTGGCGGCATCTACAAGCTGGTGGATCGGGTGATGGAGCTGGCGCACGGATAGGTTCTTGCTGGCGCGCCGGGTGTAGGCGCGGCCTTGCGTCGCGATCGGGCTGCAAGGCAACCCCAGCGTTATCTGCGTTGCAGCTGCAATCGAGGGGCTGCTACGCAGCCCGATCGCGACGCGAGGCCGCGCCTGCACAGGGGCGCGTATGCTTCAGGCTTTCGAAAGCCGGGCAATGATCCGGTCCAGCGCATTGGCAAACGCCTGCTTCTCGCGCTCGCCATAAGGCGCCTGCCCTCCCCCCACCTGGCCCTGCTCGCGCAGTTCGGTGAACAGGTTGCGCGCCGCCAGCCGGTCACCCATGTTGCGCTCGTCGAACTCGCGCCCACGCGGGTCCAGCGCTGCCACGCCCTTTTTCACCAGGCGGTCGGCCAACGGTACGTCACTGCAGATCACCAGCTCGCCGGGCACGGCGTGCTCCACCAGGTAGTCGTCCGCCGCGTCCATGCCGCTGGGCACCACGATCAGGCGCACGATGGCGAACGCCGGCTTGGCCACAGCCTGGCCCGCGACCATGACCACTTCGAACTTGCGCTTGAGGGCGAACTTGACGACCAGATCCTTGGCCGCCTTGGGGCAGGCGTCGGCATCGATCCACACACGCATCGGGTAACCTCGTCATTAACTCAAGGCTCCCATCATGCCTCAACGGCAGGGAAAGCTGGAGCTTGCCGCCCACCCGTGCTGGCAAAATGGCGTCAATCTTTCAATTGGCGCTTATCCACCACCGATGCCTCAGGCTACACTCGCCACAGCTCCACTGGCCTGCCGAGTGCGCAATGAACCACCCTCACGAAATCCGCCCCGACCTGGACGAAGGCATAGACCGTAAGGTCCTGGCGACATTGCGTGCGCGGTTCCTGCGGCTTAACCAGGGCCGGCTGCAGCGGGCACTGGAAGGCCTGTCGACGCGCCAGCAACAGGTACTGACGCTGCTGCCGCT
Source organism: Pseudomonas sp. LAM2023 (assembly GCF_016620375.1). NCBI lineage: Bacteria > Pseudomonadati > Pseudomonadota > Gammaproteobacteria > Pseudomonadales > Pseudomonadaceae > Pseudomonas > Pseudomonas sp. LAM2023. The sequence continues at coordinate 637,431 of NZ_JAENHV010000015.1, forward strand.
GCTGTTCCACGTGAACCATCCGCTGCTGCCAGGCTATGTTTCGGGCAGCACACCTGCCGGTGTATCAGGCTACGAACCAGGTGCCGAGCTGGTGCTCGAGGCCCAGCGCCTGGCCCGCTCGTTTACTTACAAGGCCCGCCACGGCAACCCGCCGCGCCCGATCCATGGCCTGTTCCTGATGGGCAGCCTGGGCTCGCTGGCGCAGGCCGAGCACAGCGACATGGACCTGTGGGTATGCCATGCCCCCGGCCTGGCCGACGAACTGCTGGGCGAACTGCGGCGCAAATGCCAACTGCTGGAGGCATGGGCAGCAAGCCTGGGTGCCGAGGCGCATTTCTTCCTGATCGACACGCAAGGTTTCGCCCAGGGCCAACGCGACGGCCAGCTCGGCTCCGACGATTGCGGTACGACCCAGCACTACTTACTGCTGGACGAGTTCTACCGCACCACCATCTGGCTGGCCGGGCGCACGCCGTTGTGGTGGCTGGTGCCGGTATACCAGGAACAGCACTACCACACCTACACCCAGACCCTGCTGTCCAAGCGCTTCATCCGCAGCCAGGACGCTCTCGACCTCGGCAGCCTGGCGAACATCCCGCCTGGTGAGTTCGTCGGGGCCGGCCTGTGGCAGTTGTTCAAAGGCATCGACTCGCCCTACAAGTCACTGCTCAAGCTGTTGCTGACCGAGGCCTATGCCAGCGAACATCCTACCGTGCGCTGCCTGAGCCTGGACTACAAGCAAGCCGTATTCGCCAACCAGCTCGACCTCGACGAGCTGGACCCCTACGTGATGGTCTATCGGCGCATAGAACACTACCTGCTGCAGCGTGGCGAGCGGGCCCGCCTGGAGTTGGTACGCCGCAGCCTGTACCTGAAGGTGAACAAGAAGCTCAGCGACCCGTCCCGGACCAATGGCTGGCAACGCCGGCTGCTGCAGCGCCTGACCGACGAATGGGGCTGGGACAGGCGCCAGCTGGCACTGCTGGACAGCCGCAGCCAGTGGAAAGTCCAGCAAGTCGCCGTGGAGCGCCGTGACCTGGTAGCCGAACTGAACCACAGCTACCGCTTTCTCAGCCAGTTCGCCCGCACCCAGAACGCCAGCAGCCGCGCCGACCAGCGCGACCTCAACGTGCTGGGCCGACGCCTGTACGCAGCGTTCGAGCGCCGCGCCGGCAAGGTCGAACTGATCAACCCCGGCATCGCCCCGGACCTCGCCGAAGGCACCCTGACGCTGGTCCAGGCGCCCAACCGCAAGGAGCCCGGCAGCCATCACTGGGGGCTGTACACCGGCAACCTGAGCACGCATGACGTGGAGCATTTCAGCCCGCTGAAACGCTGCCGCGAACTGATCGAATTGCTGGCCTGGGCGCACCGCAACGGGGTGATCGACAGCAGCACACGCCTGGCATTGCACCCCGGCGTCAGCGACCTCAGCGAAATCGAGCTGTTCAACCTGGTGGGCTGCCTGCAGCAGAGCATTCCCCTGCCCTTGCCGATCGTCAGCGAGGTGCGCCTGCTGCAGCCCAGCGTTGCCGACGAGGTACTGCTGCTGGTCAACGTCGCCATCGACCCGCTGCGTCACCACCGTGACCTGAACATCCTGATGACCACCGAGCGCACCGACTCGCTGAGCTATGCCGGGGTACGCGAAAACCTGGTGCTGACCCTGGACCAGGTCACCCTTAACAGCTGGAACGAGGTGCTGGTTCAGCGCTATGAGGGCGAACATGCGCTGGTGCGCTGCCTGCGCGACTTCCTCAACAGCCCGGTGCTGCACGGCCAGCGGCCACGGATACGGGTGCGCTGTTTCTGCCAGAGCCGCGCCCAGGCCATCGCCCAGCGCGTGGAAGAAGTCTTCGACACTGTGCAACTTCTGTTGGACCAGGGCCTTGAGCACCGCTACCTGCTGCAGGTTGCCCAGCATACGCATGTGCTCGAGCTGCTGGCCGGGCACGTCAGCCTGACGACCCTGGCCGAGCATGAGGCATTACTGGCGTACCTGGGCGAAGAGCGCAGCAGCTACAGCCCGCTGTACCTGGACGCCAACGCCCTGCTGGACCACGACCTGCGCCTGGTCCTGGAACAGGGCCAGCCAGCCTGCATCCAGGTGTTCTACCGCCTGCAGGGGAGCTGGGCCGAACTGTATGTGCTGGATGAATACAATGCCTTGTGGCAACAACGCCTGCCGCTGCATGACGAAGCGCACCTGCTGCTGCCGCTGCAGCGTTTCCTACGTTCGGTAGTGATGCGCCGCGATGCCCGACTGCCGATGGACACCCTGCGGCCGGCGTCGCTGGATATCCATTACGCACAACTGCTGCCTTCCGGCCCAGGCAAGGCGCGCAGCAGCGAGCCACGCCCGGTCCCCTTCGAAGGCAACGACCAGCCCTACTACGAGGTGCAGGCCATTATCCAGGCAGGCGTGGCGGGTGCTGCGCATGTGACGCTGTACTGCGACCAGCAGGAGTTTTCCGAGCTGGAGCATGGCGAGCAGCTGTATGCGGTGGTTGCCAGCCAGATCATTGGGCAGCGGCGCGGTGACAGGCACTACCGGTGCTACATCACTGACCTGGACTTGTCCGAGCTGCTGGATGACCAACTGGGGTCGACGCAGCTGTACCTGCGCTACAAGCGGGAGCTGGAGCAGGCGTTGAACGAGGGGTTGGAACAGGTATTCAGTGAATGACCGGGGCTGCCTTGCAGCCCCAAGGGTCTCAAAGGTCGAAATCGCCCGCCGCTTCCGGCTGGTACTCGACTTCCAGCAGCTTCAGCTTGAGGGTCTTGCCCCCCGGTGCCGGCCAGTCGATCTGCTCGCCCACCGACAACCCCAGCAAGGCGCAGCCAATCGGCGCAAGAATCGAGACCGTGCCTTCAGGCCCCGCATCCTTCGGGTACACCAGGGTCAGGTGGTAGTCCTTGCCACTGGCTTCCTCGCGGCAGTGCACGCGTGAATTCATGGTCACCACGCCAGCTGGCACTTCCTCATGGCCGACCACCTGTTCGGCGCGGTCCAGCTCGCCCATCAAGGCAAGCACACCCGGCGTATTCTCGTCGAGGCTGTCGATCAGACGCTCCAGACGTTGTACGTCCAATCGGGTGAGGATGAGGGAAGGCTTGGTGCTCATGATCCAGTCAGACTCCTTTGAACAGGCGGTTTTCATTGTGCAGATAAAGCAAAACCCCGCCCAAGGGCGGGGTTTGTAATGGCGTTGCGTCAGCGACGCAGAACCCGACACTACCACAGCCGGGCAAATACTCAAGCCCCTGCGATCAGTGTGCCTTAGCCTGGTCGCGCAGGGCCTGGGCTTCGCGGCAGATCTGTCGGCGCCGCTGGTCATCGGCTGAACGCCATTCGCGGATGTGCTCGACATGCCGGTGGCAGCCCGTGCAGATACGCTGCGCGTCCAACCGACACACGCTGATGCACGGCGACGGTACGGCGGGGCTGACATTGCTGTAGAGCGGCTTGGGCGGCCGGGCCTGGGTGTCGCTCATGTCAGATCTCGTCGAAGTCCAGCTTTTCGCCGGCCCGTTCCCAGACGATGCGCTCGAGCATTTCGCCGAGCAGCTCCTCGCTCTTCTCGCACACCCACTTGCCGCTGTCCTCGTCGTAGTCGAAGTGGAAACCACCGGAACGGTCGGCCAGCCACAGCTGGCGCAGCGGCTCCTGGCGGCTGAAGATCAGCGTGCTGCCGTTGTCGAACTTGATGGTCAGGACGCCAGCGGAGTTCTCCATGTCCAGGTCCAGGCCGCTCTCGTCGAACAGGTCTTCCAGGGCCTGCTGGGTAGTGTCGACCAGATCATGGAAACGCGCTTCACTCAAACTCATTGCAGGAACCTCGAAATTGGCTGCGTTACTGGCATGCCGGGCAAGATACGGGCGCTTGCCGCCGAATGCAAAGTTTTAGCCGTTGCCTGCACCGGCACGAACTCGAGGCCAGCGCATTGCCTGTGGGTTTGGGAAAGGGCCGTTGCAAGCACCAAGGATAGCCCGCCCGGCGGCCCTGCCCTTGCATAGGCAAGCCGTCGGTCGCTCGGTATACTCGGCGCAATACTGCATATTTCTAAGGATTTCACCCATGAAGCGCCTGATTTCCTCCCTCGCGGCGCTGGTCGCTGTTGCCTGCCTCGTTTCGGCCTGCGGTCAGAAAGGCCCGCTGTACCTGCCTGAAGACGGCAAGGACGGCAAGGCCAACCACAAGTCGCACCAGTACCAGCCAAAAGCGCAGCCGGCCCCGACGCAAGAGCAGCAGCCCGAGCTGCAACCCGAGCCCGAGCAGGCGCCAGCGCAGTAAGGAAACCAGATGAACGCTTTCAACTACCGCGGCGGCGAGCTGTGCGCGGAGGGCGTGGGCCTGTCGGCCATCGCCGAACGTTACGGCACCCCCACCTACGTGTATTCGCGCGCCCACATCGAAGCCCAGTACCGCAGCTACACCGATGCCCTGCAAGGCACCGAGCACCTGGTGTGCTTCGCGGTCAAGGCCAACTCCAACCTGGGCGTGCTGAACGTACTGGCACGCCTGGGCGCCGGTTTCGATATCGTCTCCGGCGGTGAGCTGGAGCGCGTATTGGCCGCTGGCGGCCGCGCCGACCGCGTGGTGTTCTCCGGCGTTGGCAAAACCCGCGAGGACATGCGCCGTGCCCTGGAAGTCGGCGTGCACTGCTTCAACGTCGAGTCCACCGACGAGCTGGAACGCCTGCAGGTGGTGGCCGCCGAGATGGGCAAGGTTGCCCCGGTCTCGCTGCGGGTCAACCCGGACGTCGACGCTGGCACCCACCCGTACATCTCCACCGGCCTCAAGGAAAACAAGTTCGGCATCGCCATCGCCGACGCCGAGGCCATCTACGTGCGCGCCGCGCAGCTGCCGAACCTGGAAGTGGTCGGGGTCGACTGCCACATCGGTTCGCAGCTGACCAGCGTCGAGCCTTTCCTTGACGCCCTCGACCGCCTGCTGGTGCTGGTCGACCGCCTGGCCGAATGTGGCATCCACCTGCGCCACCTGGACCTGGGCGGCGGTGTCGGTGTGCGCTATCGCGATGAACAGCCACCCCTGGTGGCCGACTACATCAAGGCCATCCGCGAGCGCATCGGCGACCGCGACCTGGCCCTGGTGTTCGAGCCGGGTCGCTACATCGTCGCCAATGCCGGCGTTCTGCTGACCCGTGTGGAATACCTCAAGCACACCGAACACAAGGACTTCGCCATCGTCGATGCGGCGATGAACGACCTGATCCGTCCGGCCCTGTACCAGGCCTGGATGAGCGTCAGCGCGGTCACCCCGCGTGAAGGCCAAGGCCGTGCCTACGACCTGGTCGGGCCGATCTGCGAGACCGGTGACTTCCTTGCCAAGGACCGCGTGCTGAACCTGGCCGAAGGTGACCTGCTGGCCGTTCAGTCCGCGGGCGCCTATGGTTTTGTCATGAGCTCCAACTACAACACCCGTGGCCGTTGCGCTGAAATCCTGGTCGACGGCGACCAGGCCTTCGAAGTACGCCGCCGCGAGACCATCGCCGAATTGTACGCTGGCGAAAGCCTGCTGCCGGAGTAAGCCCATGCTGCTGCGTTTTACCAAGATGCATGGGCTGGGCAACGACTTCATGGTCCTCGACCTGGTCAGCCAGCACGCGCACATCCAGCCCAAGCATGCCAAACAGTGGGGCGACCGCCACACCGGCATCGGCTTCGACCAGTTGCTGATCGTCGAGGCGCCGAACAACCCGGAAGTGGACTTCCGCTACCGCATCTTCAACGCCGACGGCTCGGAAGTCGAGCAGTGCGGCAACGGTGCGCGCTGCTTCGCCCGCTTCGTGCTGGACAAGCGCCTGACCGCGAAGAAGCGCATTCGCGTGGAAACCAAAAGCGGCATCATCGAACTGGACGTGCAGAACGACGGCCAGGTCAGTGTCGACATGGGCCCGCCACGCTTCAGCCCTGCGGACATTCCCTTCGTCGCCGAAGAGCAGGCGCTGAGCTACCCGCTGGAAGTCGACGGCCAGGTGTATCCGATTGCCGCCCTGTCCATGGGTAACCCGCATGCCGTGCTGCGGGTCGACGACGTGCGTAGCGCGCCGGTGCACCAGTTGGGGCCGAAAATCGAAAACCACCCGCGCTTCCCGCAGCGGGTGAATGCCGGCTTCCTCCAGATCGTCGACCGTCACCGCGCCAACCTGCGCGTGTGGGAACGCGGCGCGGGTGAAACCCAGGCCTGCGGCACCGGCGCCTGCGCCGCTGCCGTCGCGGCGATCAGCCAGGGCTGGATGGATTCCCCGGTGTCCCTCGACCTGCCCGGTGGCCGCCTGCACATCGAATGGGCCGGCCCCGGCAAACCGGTGCTGATGACTGGCCCGGCCGTACGCGTCTACGAAGGACAGGTTCGTCTCTAAGCGAGTAACCGCCATGACCGATCAGCCCAAGGTTGTACCCAAGCAGTCCGCCGAGCTCGATGCCGATGCGGTTGTCGCGTACCTGCGCGCACACCCCACCTTCTTCGCCGAGCACGATGAATTGCTGCTCGAGCAGCGCATCCCGCACCAACGCGGCGACAGCGTGTCGCTGGTGGAACGCCAGCTCAAGCTGCTGCGCGATCGCAACATCGAAATGCGCCACCGCCTTTCGCAGTTGATGGACGTGGCCCGTGACAATGACCGGCTGTTCGACAAGACCCGTCGGCTGATCCTCGACCTGCTCGATGCCGGCAGCCTGGAGGAAGTGGTAATGGCGGTCGAAGACAGCCTGCGCCAGGAATTCCAGGTGCCCTTCGTCAGCCTGATCCTGTTCGGCGATAACGTTGCGCCGGTCGGGCGCTGGGTCAGCAATGCCGACGCGCAGCAGGCCATCGGCGCCCTGCTGGGCGGCGGCAAGACCGTCAGCGGCAACCTGCGCGAGCATGAGTTGGCCTTCCTGTTTGGTGAAGAGCAGCGCCGGGAAGTGGGCTCCAGCGCCGTTGCCGCCTTGGAATATCAAGGCCTGCACGGGGTATTGGCAATCGGCAGCCGCGACCCGCAACACTACAAGAGCAGCGTCGGCACCCTGTTCCTCGGCTATATCGCCGAAGTGCTTGGCCGCGTTGTGCCGCGCGTAACCCAGCCGCTACGCCCGGTACGCTGATGGAACGCCAGCTGGAGGCTTATTGCGCACACCTGCGCAACGAGCGCCAGGTGTCCGAGCATACCCTGCTGGGCTACCGTCGCGACCTCGACAAGGTCGTTGCCTACTGCAAGGAACATGGCATTGCCGGCTGGCCGGCGCTGCAGATCCAGCAACTGCGCCAGCTGATCGCCCGCCAGCACCACCATGGCCAGTCCTCGCGCAGCCTGGCGCGGCTGCTGTCGGCAGTACGCGGCCTGTACCGCTATCTCAATCGCGAGGGCTTGTGCCAGCACGACCCGGCCAGCGGCCTGAGCCCGCCCAAGGGTGAACGCCGGTTGCCCAAGGTCCTGGACACCGACCGCGCTCTGCAACTGCTGGATGGTGGCGTCGACGACGATTTCATCGCCCGCCGTGACCAGGCCATGCTCGAACTGTTCTATTCGTCGGGCCTGCGCCTGTCCGAGCTGACCAACCTCGACCTCGACCACCTCGACCTCGCCGCCGGCCTGGTGCAGGTGCTGGGCAAGGGCAGCAAGACGCGCGTATTGCCAGTAGGTCGCAAGGCCCGCGAAGCGCTGCAAGCCTGGTACCGCCTGCGCGGCATCGGCAACCCACGCGACCGCGCGGTGTTCATCACCCGCCAGGGCAACCGCATCAGCCCAAGGGCAGTCCAGCAGCGGGTGAAGGCGGCTGGCGAGCGCGAGCTGGGCCAGCACCTGCACCCGCACATGCTTCGCCATTCCTTCGCCAGCCATGTGCTGGAATCGTCCCAGGACCTGCGCGCGGTGCAGGAGATGCTCGGCCATGCCGACATCGGCACCACACAGATCTACACCCACCTGGACTTCCAGCACCTGGCCGCGGTGTACGACAGCGCCCACCCTCGGGCCAAACGCAGCAAAGGCACAGACTCATGAGCATCAAGCTGATCACCTTCGACCTCGACGATACCCTGTGGGACACCGCGCCGGTGATTGCCAGCGCAGAAGTGGTGCTGCGCGACTGGCTCGAAGCCAATGCCCCGATCCTCGGTGGCGTGCCGGTGGAACACCTGTTCGCCATCCGCGAGCGCCTGGTGCAGGCCGAGCCTGGCCTCAAGCACCGTATCAGCGCCCTGCGCCGACGGGTGCTGTTCCATGCCCTGGAAGAGGTTGGCTACAGCGAGAAGCAGGCGCAGGCGCTGGCCAACGAAGGTTTCGAAGTGTTCCTGCATGCCCGCCACCAGGTCGAGATCTTCCCGGAAGTGCAGCCGGTGCTGGAAATCCTGCGCCACCACTACACCCTGGGTGTAGTAACCAACGGTAATGCCGACGTGAGCCGGCTGGGCCTGGCCGATTATTTCCGCTTTGCCCTGTGTGCCGAAGACCTCGGCATCGGCAAGCCCGACCCGGCGCCATTCCTGGAGGCGCTGCGCCGCGGTGAAGTGGAAGCCAGTGCCGCCGTGCACATTGGCGATCACCCCGGCGACGACATCGCCGGCGCCCAGCGCGCCGGGCTGCGGGCGGTGTGGTTCAACCCGCAGGGCAAGGCCTGGATCGGCGATCAGGCGCCCGATGCCGAGATCCAGCGCCTGTCGCAGCTACCCGACGTGCTCGCGCGCTGGCGCTGACAGACTCCCCTCCTGCCCCTCGCGAACCCCTGTAGGAGCGGCCTTGTGTCGCGAAAGGGCCGCAAAGCGGCCCCATCAATTCATGCAGCGAAGCTGAAACCTTGGGGGCGCTGCGCACCCCTATCGCGACACAAGGCCGCTCCTACAGGGGCCAAAGAACAGGCTGTGAAACTGGCACAAAAAAGCCCGCAGCGACGGCGGGCTTCTTGACGATCAGCCACTCAGATAGGGCGGCTGCCGTACTTGTTGTCCGGCTTCTTGGGTGGGTCGGCGACCACGTTGGCCTCGACCTCCTGAACCTTGCCACCGCGAGCGAGGAACTCTTCCATGGCCTTGGCCAGGGCATCACGTTCCTTCTGCTTGGCTTCCATGCTCGGCATCTCGTCTACCGAGACGGCCGCCTTGGATTTGCCCTTGGCAGTGGGTGCCGGGCTGCTGTCATCATCGCCGGCATCTTCGGCGACATCATCAGCCGCAGCTTCAAGGCCATCATCAGCCTCGTCTTCGTCGCCTACTTCGAGGTCATCATTTTCCAGATCGTCGTCGCTCATGTTCTACCTCATGACTTGCGAAAAGCAGGTTAGTTATAGACCAGTGCAGCCGTAGACCGGCAGCCACCAGTGAAAATTCAACTGGCCGTGGTAAGGCCACTGCCCTAGGGTCGGCGCTCCTGATGGGAGGCGGTACCCAGCAGACCCTGCTCCTGGCAGGACCTGACAAATCCATAAGCCCCTGCTGGCCACTCGCTATTGGCAAGCCTAGCAAAGGCTGGCGAAGCGTGCGGACAACTGTCAAACACCCTTCGGCGCGCATTCTAGCGCGCCAGAAGAAAAAGCAAAGCACCCTGAACGCTCTACGTTTTGTAAGTTTTATGCCCACGTCGCAAACGTAGCGAATAAACCGTTTGCCGTACGCGAAATGCTAAAAATCTGGCAAAAAAAATGCCCGGCAAGCCGGGCAAGTTTTTTACCGCGCCGCGGTTACAGGTTGTAGCCGCGTTCGTTGTGCTGAGCCAGGTCGAGGCCGACCGACTCTTCTTCTTCGTTGACCCGCAGGCCCATCACCACATCCAGCACCTTGAGGATCACGTAGGTGACGATGGCGGTGTACAGCACGGTCAGGATCACGCCTTTGGCCTGGATCCAGACCTGCATGCCGATGTCGGTCACGGTACCGAAGCCACCCAGTGCCGGGGCCGCGAACACGCCGGTGAGGATGGCGCCGACGATACCGCCGATGCCGTGTACGCCGAAGGCATCCAGCGAGTCGTCATAGCCCAGCTTGCGTTTCAGGCTGGTGGCGCAGAAGTAGCAGATCACACCTGCGGCCAGGCCGATCACCAAGGCGCCCATCGGGCCCACGGTACCGGCAGCCGGGGTAATCGCGACCAGGCCGGCGACCACGCCCGAAGCGATACCCAGGGCGCTCGGTTTGCCGTGGCCAACCCACTCGGCGAACATCCAGCTCAGTGCGGCAGCGGCAGTCGCGATCTGGGTCACCAGCATGGCCATGCCGGCGGTACCGTTGGCGGCAGCGGCCGAACCTGCGTTGAAGCCGAACCAGCCGACCCACAGCATGGCCGCGCCCACCAGGGTGTAGCCCAGGTTGTGCGGGGCCATCGGGGTGGTCGGGTAGCCCTTGCGCTTGCCCAGCACCAGGCAGCAGACCAGGCCAGCGACACCGGCGTTGATGTGCACCACGGTGCCGCCAGCGAAGTCCAGTACGCCCCAGTCCCACATCAGGGCACCGTCACCGCTCCAGACCATGTGGGCGATCGGCGCGTAGACCAGGGTGAACCAGATACCCATGAATACCAGCATCGCGGAGAACTTCATGCGCTCGGCGAAGGCACCGACGATCAGCGCCGGGGTGATGATGGCGAAGGTCATCTGGAAGGTGATGAACACCGCCTCGGGGAACAGCGCGGTGGCCGAGGTCAGGTTCCCGGGCGTGACGCCGCTGAGGAACGCCTTGGAGAAGCCACCGACGAAGGAATTGAAGTTGAGCACGCCCTTTTCCATACCGCTGGTATCGAAGGCCATGCTGTAGCCGTAGATGACCCAGAGAATGCTCATCAGGCCAGTGATGGCAAAGCACTGCATCATCACCGACAGCACGTTCTTGGAACGCACCATGCCGCCATAGAACAAGGCCAGGCCTGGAATGGTCATGAACAGCACCAGCGCCGTTGCGGTCAGCATCCAGGCGGTGTCGCCGGAGTTCAGCGCTGGGGCAGCTTCCTCTGCCAGGGTAAGCCCGGGCATTACGAGGGACAATAGGGCTCCTAGCCCTGCGATCTTACGCAGAGTCATGTTGTTTTCTCCTGGGGCGTTGGGTTTGGTGAGGCTTTTTTTGCTGCTTAGATCGCGTCGGTATCGGTTTCGCCGGTACGGATTCGGATCGCCTGCTCCAGATTCACCACGAAAATCTTGCCGTCACCGATCTTGCCGGTGTTGGCTGCCTTGGTGATGGCTTCGATTACCCGATCAAGGTCCTTGTCATCGATGGCGACATCGATCTTCACCTTGGGCAGGAAATCGACCACATATTCAGCACCGCGATACAGCTCGGTGTGGCCTTTCTGCCGACCGAAGCCTTTGACTTCGGTGACGGTGATGCCCTGCACGCCGATTTCCGACAACGACTCGCGCACGTCGTCCAGCTTGAACGGCTTGATGATGGCTGTGACTAGCTTCATGAAACTCTCTCCCGATTTGGTGGACTTGCCCCAGGAAAACAAACCCGTCTCAAGTCTAAGCGCAGCAGTTGGCTTTGTAACGCGTCGTCGGCATCCGGCTCCGCATGCGCACTGCCTGGTCACAAAGAACCGCATCAGTGCATGGCTCGTAGTGGTCTTTGCAGAAACCTTGCCAGTTCTACCAAGCCACGAGAAAACAGCGGCTTATGGGAACAAGTGGGGATTGGCCAGTCGCCAGCACCGGAAACATGCACAAATTCGGTGCGTAGCGGTTCGCCGCCTTGCTCGAAAAATGTGCAACTGCGCGTTCCTGCAGCACTGGCCAACGTCCACTCAAAGGCCCGGTTTGTGCGTGTTACACTGCCGGCCATTTCCCAGTATCAGTGGACAGCCGAACCATGCTCGCGCCCAAAGCCCTCCTCGACGCCCTGAGCGACCAGGCCTCGCGCCTGTTCAGCAGCGATACCGCCCAGCCCCGTGCCGAACTGGAAAGCCAGTTCAAGGTGCTGATGCAAGGTGCCTTCAGCAAGCTGGACCTGGTCAGCCGCGATGAATTCGACAGCCAGATGGTCGTGCTGGCGCGCACCCGTGCCCGCCTCGAAGCCCTGGAACAACAAGTAGCCGAGCTGGAAGCACGGCTGAACCCGAACCCACAGGACAACTGAATGCAGCCCTCCAGCGCATACCCGGTACTGCTGTTCTCCTACGGCACCTTGCAGGACAAGGCCGTGCAACTGGCCAATTTCGGCCGCGAGCTGACTGGCCAGGCCGACCGGATGCCTGGCTACCGGCAGGACTGGGTCGAAATTACCGACCCGGCCGTGCTGGCGACCAGCGGCAAGACCCACCACCCCATCGTGTCCCCCAGCAGCCAGGCCGACGACAGCGTCGCCGGCATGGTCTTCCAGATCAGCGAAGAAGAGCTGGCGGCTGCCGACCGCTATGAAGTCGCTGACTACAAGCGCATCGCCGTCACCCTCGCCTCGGGCCTGACTGCCTGGGTCTACGTGCGCGCCTGAACCCCTCCAGGCTGCACCGTTCACACGGGCGGCAGCTCGCTGGCGTGCAGGGTGCCGCGGAACAAGGCCGCACCGCACTGGGTGAACAAGGTCTTCACCCGGTTGCGTGAATTGAGGATCTCGGCCTGGATTTCGCCGATGGCCGAATCCCCCGGCTGCAAGGTGGCGGCCCGGTTCACCCATTCGATGGCGGCAAAACGGCTTTGTTTGCGGGTACCGCGCCCCTGCATCCAGGCCAGCCCCAGCTCGGCGCTGGCGCGCCCGGCAATCCATGGGTCGGGGTGCTCGACCAGGCTCAGCAGGTAGGCGACCGCCTCGGCCCGCTCCTGCGGCTCGCCAAACTGACGCAACAAGATCCCCAGGTGCAAACGCGCTTGTGCATTGGTCTGCGCGTTGCCCAGCGCGTCGACCAGCAAATGCCGGACCGCCAGCATGGCATCGCGATCGTTGAGGTCTTCATCGCCCTCCATGCGCAGACGGGCCAGTTCGTACTTGGCGTGCCGGCTGCCCGCCTCCACGGCGCGCTGCAGCCAGTGCCGGGCCGCCTCGTCATCCAGGTATTGCTCAGGGGTGTCGCCCAGCTCGCCGTGATACAAGCCGTACAGTGCAAGGGCCGCCCCCGGCAGGTTCAGCTCGGCAAAACGTTCGTACAGATAGCAGGCCACTTCATGCCGGTTACCTGCCCACAGCAGTCGTGCCGCGTCGAGCACTCCGAAACCCGGCGCCCGGCCCGCACGCTGGCGCTTTACCGCAATCTGTACCCAGGCTTTGGCCTGTTCGTCGGAACGTGTCAAGCCCCACAGGCCGAAGCGGTGCCCGGCGGCACGCAATGCGCAGGCGGCTGCATGCGAGCGGCCCTCGCACAGCTGCTCGATGGCACTGCGTAACAGCTGCTTTTCATCGGTCATGCCGTTCAGCAGTATGAGTTCGACCAGACAGCGAAAAGGCGCTCCCATGGCCGGAATGGCCGCAAGATCAGCCTGGCACGCCAGGCTCGCGGCGATGTCACGCATGCCGCCAGAAGGGTCTTGCAACACCAGGCTGTACAACGCCCCGCGCCAGCCCAGCAGGACGGCACGCTCCCTGGGCCTCAGCGGGCGCTGCGACCAGGCTTCGAACAGCTGCTGCCACTCGGCAATGGCTTGCAATTGGTCAGCATGGGGCAGCGTCAGCCGCTCTTCGACAGGCATCCAGCGCAGCGCATTACGCATGGTCTCGTCCCACGCTTCGCACAGCGGACCATTGGCCAGCAACTCGATCGCATCCGGGCTGGTACCCGGTCGAGGCTGCAGGTAAATAGCCAAGGCCTGAACCGCCTCGAAGCAACCGGGGCGCGCAGCCAGGGCATGGCGCAACCAGTAATAGCGAGGGTCCTGGCTTTCGCGCTCGGCTCGCCAGCCCAGGCATGCTGGCAATGCCTGCGGCAGTTCGGCCAATGGCTGCAACCCGTGCCTCACCAGAATCGGGGCCACGGCCTCTTGCACTTCCACATCAGCGTGAGCGCTGGGCCGGTAGCGCGCCGGCTGCCCTTGGAACAGTTCGGCCAGCCAGCCCGGCTCACGAAACCGGGCACAGACATGCAGCATGCCAATGGCTGCCGCCACGGGCTGGGTGGAGCGGCCCATGGCCCGTAGCAGGTGCGCGGTCGCGGTTTCGCAGATCTGCTCGACGGCCAGCGCACGCGCCGCGTTGTGCCTGCCACTTTCCTGCACCTGGCAAGCCCGCTGGAAGCAGTGAAAGCCCATGACCACCTGGGGGTGATAAGCCTTGGGGCAGGCGTCGATCCACGCCTTGAGCACCTGGCTCAGGGCCTTGTCACCCTGGCAGTCCAGGTCGGTCAGCAGATGCCCTTCGACAGCTGCCAAATAGAGGGGAAATTCACCGGGCGGGGCTTGCCGCCATTGCCCTTCGAGGGTGTCGAAAAAGCGGTTGAGTTCAACGAATGCGTTGGCCTGCACCAGGTCGCGGATTACCTGTCGCGTGCGGGTTAGCGTTTGCACGAGAGCACCACCTCAAGTCCATTTGAAGGAAGCTGCGGTGCCATCCCATGGCAACCGCTGTTGCCCAATAACACTAAGCCATACCTGGCACTTGCGCAAAGTGATTGGATCCATTCTCTGCAGCGCATCAAAGTCCGCAACAAAACCTGCCTCGCAAAACCCGGAAGCACACTTCCTGCGCTGGCCTGCAGGGTGCCCGCTATGCTTGCAAAGCCGCAGGAAGCGGCCTTTTCCAGCGACAACGGAGCGTCCATGTCCCTAGCCCTCGTCCATAGCCGCGCCCAGGTGGGCGTACAGGCACCAGCGGTCAGTGTCGAAACTCACCTGGCCAATGGTTTGCCCCATCTCACCCTGGTCGGCCTGCCGGAAACCACGGTCAAGGAAAGCAAGGACCGGGTGCGCAGCGCCATTGTCAATTCCGGGCTGAACTACCCGCCGCGGCGCATCACCCAGAACCTTGCGCCCGCCGACCTGCCCAAGGATGGCGGGCGCTACGACCTGGCCATTGCCCTGGGCATCCTGGCCGCCGATGGCCAGGTGCCAACGGCGCCGTTAACCGAACTTGAATGCCTGGGTGAACTGGCTTTGTCTGGCAAGCTGCGCCCGGTTCAGGGCGTGCTGCCCGCAGCGCTGGCAGCACGCGATGCAGGCAGGGCGCTGGTGGTGCCGCGGGAAAATGCCGAGGAAGCCAGCCTGGCTGGCGGTCTGGTGGTGTATGCGGTGGGGCATCTGCTGGAACTGGTCGCCCACCTGAACGGCCAGGTACCACTGCCGCCTTATGCCGCCAACGGCCTGATACTGCAGCAACGCCCCTACCCGGACCTGAGCGAGGTGCAAGGCCAGCTGGCGGCCAAGCGCGCATTGCTGCTGGCCGCGGCCGGGGCGCATAACCTGTTGTTCACCGGGCCACCCGGCACTGGCAAGACCTTGCTCGCCAGCCGCCTGCCGGGGCTGCTGCCGCCGCTGGACGAGCACGAGGCGCTGGAAGTGGCTGCGATCCGCTCGGTGAGTGGCCATACACCGCTGAGCAGTTGGCCGCAGCGGCCCTTTCGCGATCCGCACCACTCGGCCTCCGGCCCGGCGTTGGTCGGTGGCGGCAGCCGACCGCAGCCGGGCGAAATCACCCTTGCCCACCATGGTGTGCTGTTTCTGGATGAGCTGCCGGAATTCGAACGGCGGGTACTGGAAGTGCTGCGCGAGCCCCTGGAATCCGGCGAGATCGTGATTGCCCGGGCCCGCGACAAGGTGCGCTTCCCCGCCCGGTTCCAGTTGGTGGCGGCAATGAACCCGTGCCCTTGTGGCTACCTGGGCGATCCCACCGGGCGCTGTCGCTGCAGCACCGAGCAGATCGCGCGGTACCGCAACAAGCTGTCCGGGCCGTTGCTGGACCGTATCGACCTGCACCTGACCGTGGCCCGCGAGAGCACCACGCTGAACAACCAGCCTTGCGGTGAAACCAGTGCCGACGTCGCCGCCAAGGTTGCCGAGGCACGGGACGTCCAGCAAAGACGGCAAGGATGCGCCAATGCGTTTCTCGACCTTGACGGGCTGCGCCGTAATTGCGGACTGGCAGCGGCAGACCAGGCCTGGCTGGAGAGTGCGTGTGAACGGCTGACCCTGTCGTTGCGCGCGGCGCACCGTTTGCTGAAGGTGGCGCGAACACTGGCCGATCTGGAAGGTAGCCAGGCAATTGGCCGGGCGCACCTGGCCGAGGCCCTGCAGTACCGGCCGGGGAGCAGTTAGCTTGTCAGGGCTGCGCTTTACCTGTGGGGCTTGCCGGCGATGGGTCGCAAAGCGGCCTAAACATCCGTCAGGCAACCTTGCTCCGGCAGCAAAGCCCGGCAACCGAATAGGCTCCCGGCCCGGTCAAGGCAAGCCCGCCATAAAGGGCCACCAGCAACCAGGCAAACTGCCCCTGCTCCAGCGTCCAGTCCGGGTGCACCACCACCAGCGCTATCAGCAATACCGCCAGCACCGGCAGGCAAGCCAGGCGTGCGGCCACCCCCAGCATCAGCAGCAGCGGGCAGACCACTTCGGCAAATACTGCCAGCCCCAACGTCAGCGATGCGCCAAGACCGAAGGGGTCCTCAATGCGCTGCAGCTCTGCGCTCCAATTCAACAGTTTGGGCAGGCCATGGATGAACAGCAGCAGCAAGGCGGCCATGACCCGCAGGAACAACAGGCCGCTGTCGGTCAGGCGTGGCGATGGGGCATCAAGGAAAGGCTTCAGGCGAGGCATGACTCTGGCTCTCTGGTCGATCAGCCCGGGAGCATTGCGCAGCGCCAGGTAAATTGATTGTGCAGATGTGCTGGGTCGACTGCCGTATTGGTGCGGAGCCCGCGCATCACCGGCTACCGGCGAGTGCCTGTTCTACCGCCTTGAGCAACACCTCTTCAGAAAACGGCTTGCCCAGGCAGGCCAGCGCCCCCTGCCCCATCGCCGCCTGCACCGAGCCATCATCCCAGTGCGCCGACATGCAGATCACCGGCAAACGCCAGCTCCGCTGCGCCAGCTCACGCTGTACCTCCAGCCCGCTCATGCCCGGCATCTTCAGGTCCAGCAACACACAGCCCGCCTCGCCCGCCAGTGGCGATGCCAGGAAGGCTTCCCCCGCGGCAAACGTCAGGGTCTCGAAGCCCGCCGAACGCAGCAGGTTGGCCAGGCTTTTACGCACCGACGCATCGTCGTCGACGATGCACACCCCTCTGCTCATGCGCCGCCCAGGCCCTCAGGTCGTGCTCCGAGGACGTTGTGCATGGCCACCAGCTCAACGAGCGAGCGGGACTGCATCTTGTTCATGATGTTCTTCTTGTGCACCTTGGTGGTCACCTCGCTGGTGCCGATCTGCCGGGCGATCTGCTTGTGCGACAAACCGCCGACCACCAGCGAGAACACCTGGCGTTCACGCTGGGTCAGGCGCTGGTACTTTTCCTCGACCTGCCGCGCGTGGTGCCACTTGCGCCCCTCGGTCACGGCACGGCTGCGCACCGCCTGCAACAGGGTCAGCAACTGGTCTTCCTCGAACGGCTTGGTCAGGAATTCCACCGCCCCGGCACGCATGGCCTGGACGGTCATCGGGATGGTGCCGAAGCCAGTCATGAACACGATCGGCCAGGGCAACGCCAGCCGGCGCAGTGCCTCCTGTACCTCCAGGCCGCTGGTGCCGGGCAGGTGCATGTCCAGCAGCAGGCAGGCACAGGGCGTTTCCAGGCAGGCTTCGAACAGCGCCTCGGCACTGGCAAACAAGTGATGCGGGATGTCCTGCGAGCGCAACAGGCGGCCCAGAGCAGTGCGCACCGACGGGTCGTCATCCACGACCAGCACCGGCACCTCCAAGCGCTCACCAAGCGGCTCGACGGTCTCGGCCACGCTGCGCAGCAATGCCTTGCTCATCGCCTGGCCTGGCACTTCGAGGCTGATTTCGGCGGCCAGGCGATAACCCCGACGCGGCACGGTCTGGATCAGCCCACGGTCACCAAAGGCCTTGCGCAGCAAGGACACCTGTACCTGCAGGTTATTGTCCTCGACCACCGTGCCGGCCCACACCTGGCTGAACAGCTCTTCCTTGCCGACGACCCGGCCGTTGGCCCTGATCAAAGTGGCCAGTACCTCGAACGCACGCCCACCCAGCAGGATCGGCTTGCCGTCGACAAAGACTTCGCGCCGCTCCAGCGACACCTGGGCATTGCCTATTCGGATCATGGCTTCCTCGCGCGGGCACGGGCGTTTTCGCTGCCTGGGCAGCCTAGGCCAGCGTACGCGTTCAGACAACTATCCCGAGGGATAGGTTGGCTTGAGGACTATACAAAAGCCCGCCAGCCCCAAGGGGACGATAACGGACAACAGCGTGCCCGTTCCTGCCAAGCAAGCTGCAACCCGCATCCTTGCTGGGCTCGCTGCGTATACTCGCGCCTCGGGATGTCGCTAGCAGGGGGTGCTCTATGCTCGATGAACGCCTTGCCCACAGGCCCATCGATTACGACCAGTCAATCGATGAGGGCTGGCTGAACCGATGCGAGATCAGCGCACTGGGCCAGGAAGGTGAGCTCAGTTACTTCCGCCTGCGCGACCCGGCTACCCACCAGGCCTGGATTGCGGTGCGCGCCCCGCTCGAGGCCCCCACTGCCTGCCAGCGCCTGGAACGTGACTACCGCCTGCAACTGGACCCGCAGTGGGCGGTGATCCCGTCGGCATTCGTGCGCTCGGCCGAAGGCCCGTTGCTGGTGTATCCGGCTGGCCGCTCAGTCGCCGACCTGATCGCTGAAGGCCCCGTGGCGCTGACGCCGTTTCTCGACATCGCAGTGAATGCGGCGCATGCACTGGCGCTGGCGCACGAACGCAATGTACTGCACGGTGCGCTGCAGCCCGAGCATGTGTGCCTGCGTGCCCAGCAGCGGGTGCGGCTGGGCTTCTTTCGCGCCGACCCGGCACAGCGGATCAGCGAACAGGGTACCCCGCCCGGCAACTGGGCCTACCTGGCACCGGAACAGGTTTGCCCGCACGGTAGCAGCAGCGACCGCCGCAGTGACATCTATGCCCTGGGCGCAATCCTCTACCAGCTATTGCTGGGCGAGCTGCCGCTGGCCGGGCGCGACACCCAGCACTGGCGCCAGCTGCATGCCGGCGTACAGCCGCGAGCGGCCTGCGATGTGAACAGCGACGTGCCACACCCCCTCAGCCTGATCCTGGCCAAGGCCTTGGCCAAAGAGCCGGACGCCCGTTACCAGAGCGCGCGCGCCCTTGCAGTGGACCTGGCTCACTGCCAGCGGCAGTGGGCAGCCACGCAAGCCATAGCGCCCTTCACTCCAGGCTGCGCCGACCCGGTCGCGCCCAGCCGCGCACGCCTGTATGGTCGCAGCGCCGAACAGCAAGCCATCGCCCTGCTGCTCAAGGCCATGCGCCGCGACAGCAAGCCACAGGTACTGCTCGTCAACGGTGCTGCCGGCATGGGCAAGTCGAGCCTGGTCGAAGCCGCACTCAAGGCCGACGTCGAGGGCTACCGGGCCGTCGGCAAATGCAACAGCCTGGACCAGGCCGTGCCCTACACGCCCTGGGTGGAAATCCTCGGTGCGCTGACCACCCAGTTGCTGGCCACCAACAGCCAGGACCTCGACACCCTGCGTCGCGAGATCCTGCGCCGCATCAAAGGCCATGGCCGCCTGCTCGGCAAACTGGCGCCGGATTTGCAACTCATCCTCGGCCCGCTGCCCCAACTACCGGCCAAGCTCACGCGCCTTGCGCTGCACAAGGAATCGCACGCGATCGTCGAATTCCTGCAGGTGTTCAGCCGCCCTGGGCAACCGCTGGTGTTGTTCTTCGACGACCTGCAATGGGCCGACGACGCCAGCCGGCAACTGCTGGCCCAACTGCTGGCTGACGCGCCCGATAACCTGTTGCTGATTTTCGCCCGCTGCAACGACGCGTGCGCCAGCAGCGCGCCGCTGGCCATACCCGCAGCGCTGCGCAGCACCACGCTGAGCCTGCAGCCGTTGGCTGTGGAGGCGGTGACCGAGCTGATTGGCGAGCGCTACCACGTCGCCACCGCGGACGCGTTGCCGCTGGCCGAACGGGTGCACGACAAGACCGCCGGCAATCCGTTCTTCATCAACCAGATCCTCAAGGCCATGGTCGAAGACCAGCTGTTCACCTTCGACACCCAGGCCATGCGCTGGTCGTGGTCCCTGCAGGCCGTGGCCCGACACTGCTACGCCGACAATGTCGCCGACCTGATGGTGCAGCGCCTGGCGCGCCTGCCGGCAGCGCAACGCGAGCTGTTGCGGGTCGCCAGCGCGGCGGGCAGCCGCTGCGATGAACGCCTGCTCCGGCAGGTGCTCGCGCAGCCGCCAGGCGAACCGTTGAAAGCCTTGATTGGCGCGGGTTTCCTGCAACCGGGCCAGAACGGCCTGAGCTTCACGCATGACCGCGTGATGGAAGCCGCTTACGCGCTGACCGCCGAGCACGAGCGCCCCTCGCTGCATGCCCGCATTGCCCTGGCCATGCGCAAGGCTTGGCCAGAGTACCTGCACGAGGTGCTGTTCGAACTCGCCAGCCAGCTGCAACGCGCCAGCCCATGCGGGTTTGCAGCGGATGACTGCGAAGCGTTCCTGCAGCTTTTGCGCGAAGCCGCAGCACGCGCACGCGACGGCGGCGCCTTCGAGCAAGCCGCTGACTATCTGCACACCGCCGAGCAGTTGCTGCACCACTGTGCCTCGCGGGAAAGCCGCGCCACGCATGGCTTTGCCATCGCCTGCATGGCGACCGAGTGCGATATCCAGCTGTCGCGGACGGGCACCGCCGAGGCGCGCCTCACCGAGTGCCGCCAGCGCGCACGCTCGTTGCTGGACCAGGCACGAGCGTGCCGGCTGCAGGCGCTGCTGCAACCCCTGCGCGGCGACTATCAGGCGGCTATCGACAGCGCCCTGTCCGGCCTGGACTTGCTGGGTATGAGCCCGGTACGGGGCGTCGATTGGCAACAGGTCGAGGCCAGTCATGCCCAGGTACAGGCTTTGGTCGAACAACAAGGCCGGCATTGCCTGGAATCGCTGCCGCGCACCGACTCGGAGGAGGTAACGGTTGCGATCAGCCTGCTGGCCACGCTGTCATCATCGTTTTTCGTGAAGGACGACATCTGCTTCCTGCACCTGGCCAAACTCATGGAGATATCGCTGCTGCACGGCGTTGCCCCAGGCAGTACCTACGGCATGGCCTGGTATGGGGTAATGATTGCCGAGCGGTTCGGCGCTTACCATGACGGCCATGCCTGCTGCCTGGCCGCGCTCAAGCTGATCGAACGGCACGGTTTCGAGGCTGACTTGACCAGCGTGCTGCTGGCCCTGGACCAGGTCAGCGCCTGGACTTCGCCCATGGAGTTCGCCCGCCGCACTGCGCTGGATGCGGTCGATTCAGCGCGCCTGAGCGGCGATCTGGCAATGAGCTGCTATGCCTGCAACCACCTGGTTTCCGACTCGCTGTTCATGGGCCGCTATCTGCCGGAAGTGATCGACGAAGTGGCGCAAGGCCTGGCCACCGTGCGCCGCCACGGCTACCGCGATGTCGAACAGATCCTGCAGGCCCAGCAAGCGGTCGTCGCCACCCTGAGCGGCATGCCCTGCCCGGCCTCGGCTAGCCCGTCGAAATCGCCCACCACGCGGTTCTTCCAGCACCTGTTCAGCGGCATGGGCGCCTTCTACATGGGCGATATTGCGCAGGCCATGCGCAACCTGGCACTGGCCGCTGACAACGCGTGGGCAGCACCGGCGCATATCAACCTGGCCGACTACCACTTGTTCCGCGGCTTGGCCCTGGGCAGCCCGGAGGCACCCGGCTGCCTGGCCGACAAGCTGCGCGAGCTGCAGGCCGTGCGTGAACGCTTCAGCCGTTGGGCCGGATTCAACCCGGCCACCTTCCGCAACAAGCTGCTGCTGGTCGAAGGCATGATCGCCAAGCTCGAAGGCGACGGCCTGGCCGCGATCCGCTGCTTCGACCAGGCGCAGATCGCTGCCACCGCCGCCGGCTTCATCCACGAGCAGGCGCTGGCCCATGAACAACTGGCCGAGGTGTGCATCCCCAGCGGCCTGATTTCCGGCGCCAACCTGCACCTGCGAATCGCCCGCGACTGCTTCCATATCTGGGGCGCGACCGGCAAGGTGCACCAGCTGGAGACGCTGCACCCGTTCCTGCGCACCCAGCCAATCCAGGAGACCTATCGCGCCACCCAGCAGGCCAAGCTGGACCTGGAAGCCGGCATCGAAGCCGCGCGCGCGCTGTCCGAGGAAGTGCTGCTCGAAGGCCTGATCGAAACCCTGATGGGCCACCTGACCCAGCACTCCGGCGCCGATCATGGTGTGTTGCTGATCGTCAGCGGCGCCGAGTTCCAGATGGCCGCCCTCGCCTACATCGACGATGACGGGTTGCACGTGAGCATGGACAATTGCCAGAAGTTCATGACCCAGGCGCCGCTGTCGGTCATCAACGCCACCATGCGCACCCGCAAGCCGCTGGTACTCAACGATGCGCTCAGCGATTGCCCGGAGGCTTTCCGCCAGCAGTTGCAGGCGCGCAATGCCCGCTCGGTGCTGTGCCTGCCACTGGTAATCCAGGGCGTGCTGATCGGCCTGGTGTACCTGGAAAACCGCCTGGTGCCGAACCTGTTCGGCAGCCAGCGCCTGGCCATGCTGGAAATCCTCGCCTCACAGGCAGCGGTGTCGCTGCAAACCGCCAAGTTCTATACCCGCCTGGCCGAAGACAACCAGACCCGCGCCCAGATGGAAGCCGAACTGCGCCGCTCGCGGGCCGAGCTGGCGCGCAGCGCGCACCTGCAGGTGATGAACGAGCTGTCGGCATCCATCGCCCACGAAATCAGCCAGCCGCTGCTGGGTATCGCTTCCAACGCCGCAGCCAGCCTGCGCTGGCTGAAACGCGCCAAACCCGACCTGGAAGAAGCGATTGCCGGCCTGGAAGACATCCGCAATGACAGCGAACGGGCCGCCAACATCGTGCGGGCGTTGCGGGCGCTGGCCAAGCAGTCGCCGATGCAACTCAAGGCGGTGAAGCTCGACGAGCTGATCCGCGAGGTGGTGCGCCTGACCTCGGCCGATGCCACCAGGAGCCGGGTCGACGTGCAGACACAGTTGCAGGCCGGGGTGTGCGTGATGGCAGACCCGGTGCAGTTGCAACAGCTGGTATTCAACCTGATCACCAATGCCCTGGAGGCGTTGGCGGGGTATCGCAGCGATGGGCTGCTGCGGATTGCCTCGGCGCTGGTCGAGGATGGCGTGGAGATCTGCGTGGACGACAATGGGCCGGGGATCGCTGCGGACGAGCGCGAGCGTGTCTTCGATGCGTTTCATACCACCAAGACCGGTGGCATGGGCATGGGTTTGGCGATCTGCAGCTCGGTGGCCCAGGCGCACGGCGGGCAGTTGCAGGCGCTGGTGTCGCAGCTGGGTGGCTGCCGGATTCGTTTCACCCTGCCGGTGAATCCTTCCTAGGCTCTCTACGAAAAGTCTTGAGACGCAGGTCAGGCAAGGCGAAAACAGCCGAGGAAGCGGAGTGTACTGGAGTACATGAGCATTCCGAGGCTGTTTTCAACGCAGCATGAACAAGTATCAAGGCTTTTCGTACAGAGCCTAGCCTGTACCGGCCCCTTCGCGGATAAACCCGCGATGGGGCCGGCGCAGGTCTACATCAACGCGAGCTCAAGGCCGCATAGCTGTTCATCAGGTTGCGGTAGTTGGGGATGCGCTGCGACAGCAGGTTGGCCAGCCCTTCGATGTCGTTGCGCCAGTCGCGATGCAGCTCACAGGCCACCGAGAACCAGTTCATCATCTGCGCACCCGCCTGGGTCATGCGCACCCAGGCTGCCTGCTGCACGGTCTCGTTGAAGGTGCCCGAGGCATCGGTCACCACGAACACTTCAAAGCCTTCCGCCAGCGCCGACAGGGTCGGGAAAGCCACGCACACATCGGTCACCACACCGGCGATGATCAGCTGCTTGCGGCCAGTGGCCTTGATTGCCTTGACGAAGTCTTCGTTGTCCCAGGCATTGATCTGGCCTGGGCGGGCAATGTAGGGCGCGTCCGGGAACATTTCTTTCAGCTCGGGCACCAGCGGGCCGTTCGGGCCTTGCTCGAAGCTGGTGGTGAGGATGGTCGGCAGGCCGAAGAACTTGGCCAGGTCGCCCAGCGCCAGCACGTTGTTCTTGAACTCGTTGGGCGAGAAATCCTGTACCAGCGAGATCAGGCCGGTCTGGTGGTCGACCAGCAGCACCACGGCGTCGTCTTTGTTCAAGCGCTTGTAATCGGGTTGGCTCATGGGGGTGACTCCTTGGGTTGGGATAACGGGCCGGCACTCTCCGCAGGGGTTATACCGGCGGATAGCTTTGGCTTAAGAAAGTACCTGCGCCTGACGCCAGGCCTTCGGTGGCTGGCCGACCAGACGGCTGAAGGCGCGGGTGAAATGGGCCTGGTCGCAAAAGCCGCATTCCAGGCTCACGTGGGTGATGGGCGCCTCGGTGGCGAGCAGGCGCTTGGCCTTTTCCATGCGCGCCAGCAGGCGCCAGGCCTGGGGCGACAGGCCGGTAGCTACTTTGAACGCGCGGGAGAAATGGCTGCGGGTGAGGTTGCATACCGTGGCGATCTCGATGATCGACAACGGGCTGTGCAACATCAGTTCCTTGGCCCGGCGCAGCCGCGCGGGCGTTAGTGCGCCGGGGGTTTGCAGCGGCGCTTCGGGCGTCCCAGGGTGCATGGCAACTCTCCTATTCAATGGCAGGAAGTCTCGCCCCCGGCGCATGACAAAGTCCTGAGCCAAACCTGAATTGTTGTTAATTGTGCGCTGCTGGCCCAGGCTGTTTTGCCGATACCTTAAGATGCGTTTCGTATTCAGCTTCCGGCCGCTGCCAGTGGCCGGCATTCAAGGCGAAAGAGGCATGCAGGAAAAACCCGCCCACCGCACCGTGGCCATGGTGCTGTTCAACGATATGTTGCTGCTGGATGTCACCGGCCCCATGGATGCATTCGCCATTGCCAACCGGTTCCTGCCTGCAGAACGGCAGTACCGGCTGCTGACCTTGGCCGAGGGACCAGCAGCGGTGCGTGGCTCATGCGGCCTGAAAGTGCTGGCTGACCGGCGCCTGGAAGACCTGCCGGAATCCGTCGACCTGCTGCTGGTGCCTGGCGGCCCGGGGGCCTATGACATCGCGCTGCCCGGGATCGAGCACTGGCTGCCCCAGGCCGTGCGCCGGGCCAGGCGCTTCGGCGCCATCTGTACCGGCGTGTTCCTGCTGGGGCGGGCCGGGCTGCTGGATGGCTATCGCTGCACCACCCACTGGAACTACGTAGAGCGCCTGGCCCAGGCGTTTCCCCAGGCCAAGGTCGAAACCGAGCAGATCTATGTGATCGACCGCTGCCTGATCACTTCGGGCGGCATCACCGCAGGTATCGACCTGGCATTGGCGGTGGTCGCCGAAGATCACGGCAAGGCGCTGGCCCTGGACGTGGCCAAAGTGCTGCTGGTCGCCCGTCATCGCCAGGGCGGGCAAACGCCCTATGGGCCGTTGCTGGCGGCGGTGCCGCGGGATGACTCGCCGATTGCCCGGGTACAGGCATACATCGTCGACCATATCGAGCAGGCGTTCACCGTGCAGAAGATGGCCGACCTGGTGGCCATGAGTGGGCGCAACTTTGCCCGCACGTTCCAGCGCGAGGTGGGCATCACGCCGTTGCAGTACCTGCAGAACGCGCGCATCGACCGCGCGCGCAAGTTGCTGGAAGGCAGTGACCTGCCATTGAAGGTGGTGGCAGCACGGTGCGGGTTTGGCAGCGACCGGCACATGCGCAAGGTGTTCTGTGAACGGATTGGCATGACGCCGGCGCAGTATCGGGCACAGTTTGGTGGCGGTGAATAGTCGGATCTGCGCTGCCTTCTTCGCGGGCACGCCCGCTCCCACAGCGATAACACTGGCCTCAGGGGCAGTGTTGTACCTGTGGGAGCGGGCGTGCCCGCGAAGAGACCACCACAGGTTGTCACCTGGGCCGGGACAATGTTTCTCCGCAATAGCAGATTGTCCGACTCCATCACAACCCCCAGAATTGTCCGCCAAACTGGTCTAATGCTGCCCCGGCAGCTCATGGAGTACGAGCCAATGCCACACGAAGGCAGCCTTCTGCAAACCGCCGTGATCTTCCTGCTCGCGGCGGTCCTCGCTGTCCCCCTGGCCAAGCGCCTGCAGCTGGGGGCCGTGCTCGGCTACCTGCTTGCCGGGGTGATCATCGGCCCGCAGGCACTCGGCCTGATCCGCGATACCGAAAGCGTGGCGCACATTTCCGAACTGGGCGTGGTCTTGCTGCTGTTCATCATCGGCCTGGAACTGTCGCCCAAGCGCTTGTGGCTGATGCGCAAGGCGGTGTTCGGTGTCGGTACCGCCCAGGTGCTGCTGACCGGCGCAGTGATCGGCGCCATCGCCCTGTTCGGCTTCAGCCAGACGCTACCGGCAGCCATCGTGCTCGGCCTGGGCCTGGCCTTGTCGTCCACCGCCCTCGGCCTGCAGAGCCTGGCCGAGAGCAAGCAGCTCAACGCGCCACACGGCCGCCTGGCGTTCGCCATCCTGCTGTTCCAGGACATTGCCGCGATCCCGCTGATTGCCCTGGTCCCGCTGCTGGCCGCCAGCGGTCCGGACACCAGCGGTGGCGATAGCCTGGGGCATGGCCTGAAGGTGTTCGCCAGCATCGCCGTGGTCATCGTCGGTGGCCGTTACCTGCTGCGCCCGGTATTTCGCGCCGTGGCCCGCACGCGCCTGCCGGAAGTGTCCACGGCCACCGCATTGCTGGTGGTGATCGGCACCGCCTGGCTGATGGAACAAGCCGGTATCTCCATGGCCCTGGGTGCGTTCCTTGCCGGCCTGCTGTTGGCCGATTCGGAGTACCGCCACGAGCTGGAATCGCAGATCGAACCGTTCAAGGGCCTGCTGCTGGGGCTGTTCTTCATCAGCGTCGGCATGGGGGCCAACCTGCGCCTGCTGCTGGAGATGCCGTTGGTGCTGCTGGGCCTGACCCTGTTGCTGGTGGCGGTGAAGCTGGTGCTGCTGATCGGCGTCGGCCGTCTGGCCGGTGGCCTGAGCAGCGCCAGTGCGCTGCGCCTGGGCATGGTGCTGGCCGCAGGTGGCGAGTTCGCCTTCGTGGTGTTCAAGCTGGGCAAGGACCAGGGCCTGTTCGATACCCAGACCTACGACCTGCTGTTGATGACCATCACCCTGTCGATGGCGATTACCCCGCTGTTGATGATTAGCTGCGCCCGCGCCCTCAAGCGCCCGCAAGCGGTGCGTGAAGTGCCTGAGCAGTACAAGCAGATCCAGACCGACACGCCACGGGTGGTGATCGTCGGCATGGGCCGCATGGGCCAGATCGTCGCGCGCATCCTGCGCGCCCAGAAGATCCCGTTCATTGCCCTGGAAACATCGGTGGACACCATCGAGATGACGCGCATGTTCGAACAGGTGCCGGTGTTCTACGGCGACCCGCTGCGGCCTGAGGTGCTGCATGCGGCCAAGGTGGGTGAGGCGGAGTATTTCATCATCACCATCGATGATCCGGAGGCCGCCATCCATACGGCAGAGCGGGTCAAACGCCTGTACCCGCACCTGAAAGTGCTCGCCCGAGCGCGTAACCGCCAGCATGTGCACAAACTCGTGGATGCCGGTGCCGAACCGATTCGCGAGACGTTCTACTCCAGTCTCGAGATGACCCGCCGGGCATTGGTGGGGTTGGGCTTGAGCGACGAACAGGCGGCAGACCGCATCGAGCGGTTTACCCAGCATGACGAAGAGGTGCTGGTGGCCCAGGGGCAGGTGCGCGATGACCGGGCCAAGGTAATGCAGACGGCCAAGGAGGCGCGGGTGGAGTTGGAGCGGTTGTTTGCTTCGGATGCGGATTGAAGGAAGGCGCATAAACATAGGAAGAGGGCTCAGCCCTCTTTTTTTTGCCTCGCGATAGCGGGACTGCTGGAACCCCATTTAGGAAACGCCCTACAAGACGAGTCACTCCCCGTCTGATTGTTCGAGGAAACCCTTCTCCCTAGGCTCACTTGCCGCCATCGCGTCAGCGACACTGGTCGCAGCCAGGTATTGCATTGAGCCCCAACAACCCAGTCGCGAAGATCGCCGAGAAGAAAGGCCAGAGCACTTGGCTGGATGAAAAACTACCGGACCTCAGAACGCTTGCACGTGAATTACGTGCCCAGGCTATCGAAGAGCTGGCTGCTGCCGATTCGCATGACTCCGCAATTGAATTCGCTGCACAGTATCTGGGTTTGGATACAGATAAAGCCGGTGTTGTAACTGTCAAAACGCCCAATGGGTGATGTTCGGATTCAGCGGAGCTGTCTCTATCACATCTTCGAAAAGCGGCAAGACGCCCGAGAACGCTATGTGAAAGTAGCGCTGGATACGCTGCTCGGACCATTTGAGATCTGGCAGGTCGCCTACACCAATCGCACCCACAGGCTGGCCTTCATTGGCGTCTACGAAACCAAGCGGCAGAGGCTGGTGGTCGTGACGCTCGATAGAGGCAAAATGCTGTGGAATTTCATGCAATGCGATGCAAAGGCACTGAACAAGCATCGCCACGGTAAGCTGCTTTACAAGCGGTACACCTTTCTGGCGAGCAACGAAAAGGGCCACTGTCACCAGTGGCCCTATGTCCGTGCTTGATATTCATATACACACCCTCAAGCCGGGGTGTGGAGGTCTCACCCGACGCTGATGATTCAGCCATCGACGGGGTTCCTACACCAGCTAATGCCGCTGAATGGCAGCTGGTTTCGCGCTCAGGTGAAACGCTAACAACACTCTTGGCCCTAGTCAACGATGGCCTCCGGCAGAGGCCATCCATCAAGTTGCTTGATGTTACTTAGCCGCAGTCAGAGCGTTATAGCTGGTAATCAGATTGCGATAGTCCGGAATATGGTTGGAGCACAGCGCCGCCAGCCCTTCAATGTCGTTGCGCCAGTCGCGGTGCAGTTCACAGGCCACGCCGAACCAGGTCATCAGCTGTGCACCGGCCTGGCTCATGCGGTCGTGGGCGGCGTCGCGGGTCATGGAGTTGAAGGTGCCAGATGCGTCGGTCACCACGAACACTTCGAACTCTTCTTCCAAGGCCGACAGCGCCGGGAAGGCCACACAGACCTCGGTCACCACGCCGGCGATGATCAGCTGCTTCTTGCCGGTGGCCTTCACTGCCTTGACGAAGTCTTCGTTGTCCCAGGCGTTGATCTGGCCTGGGCGGGCGATGTACGGGGCATCTGGGAACAGCGCTTTCAGCTCGGGAACCAGCGGGCCGTTGGGGCCTTGCTCGAAGCTGGTGGTGAGGATGGTCGGCAGGTTGAAGAACTTGGCCAGGTCGGCCAGCGCCAGCACGTTGTTCTTGAACGCGTCCGGCTCGATGTCACGCACCAGCGACAGCAGGCCAGCCTGGTGGTCGACCAGCAGGACAGCGGCGTCGTCTTTGTTCAGGCGGTTGTAGGTGAATTTGCTCATGGTCTGTGCTCCTAAGGTTTATGAATTTTTCAGCAATCCGGGGTGTTTCGTGTTGATGGGCACAGATTAAAATCATCACCTTTACGGCGGTAGATAGCAGAATTTGGCTTTAGCGTTCTGATATATGAACGATGGATTTGCAGGGGCTGTACCGGCCTCTTCGCGGGTAAACCCGCTCCCACAGGGATAGCGCCGGGCTTGAGCGCTGTGCAGCACCTGTGGGAGCGGGTTTACCCGCGAAAGGGCCGGCACAGGCAACCAAGTACCCGGAGACCGATCATTGGAAGACCTTAACTCCCTCTACTACTTCACCCAGGTAGTCGAGCATGGCGGTTTCGCCCCGGCCGGGCGGGCGCTGGACATGCCCAAGTCAAAGCTCAGCCGGCGCATCGCCGACCTTGAAGACCGCCTGGGCGTGCGCCTGCTGCACCGCACCAGCCGCCATTGTTCGCTCACCGAGATCGGCCAGGCCTACTACAACCGCTGCCTGGCCATGCGCGTGGAAGCCGAGGGCGCGGCGGAGATCATCGAACGCAACCGCAGCGAACCGCGCGGCCTGGTACGCATCAGCTGCCCGACGACCCTGCTCAACTCCTGGGTCGGGCCGATGCTGACCCGCTACATGCTCAAGTACCCGCAGGTGGAACTGTTCATCGAGAGCACCAACCGCCGCGTCGACCTGCTGCACGAAGGTTTCGACGTCGCTCTGCGGGTGCGCTTCCCGCCACTGGAAAACACCGACATGGTGATGAAGGTGCTGAGCAACAGTACCCAATGCCTGGTCGGCCAGCCGCAGTATCTGGAGCAACTGCCCAAAGGCTTCGACCCGCAACTGCTCGGCACGCTGCCCAGCCTGCACTGGGGCAGCGCCCAGCGCGAATACCACTGGGAGCTGTTCCAGGGCGAGGACACCAGCCACAGTATCGTCATCCCGCATACGCCCCGCATGGTCACCGACGACCTGTTCGCACTGCGTCATTTCGTCGTCGCCGGCGTGGGCATCGCGCACCTGCCGCGGGTGGCGGTGCGCGAGGACCTGGTGGCCGGGCGGCTGGTGGAGCTGTTGCCGGGTTGGCACCCGCGCTGCGGCATTGTGCACGCGATCTTCCCGTCGCGGCGCGGTTTGCTGCCCTCGGTACGGGCCTTGATCGATCACCTGGCCGAGGAGTTCGCCATCAGCGACATGGCTTGATTGTCCCGGACCAGCATATCCACCAGCAGTGCCAGCACCACGGCAGCGGCCGCCACGGCAAACAGCACGCCGTAGTGGCCACCGCTGGCGGCGAACAGCGCCGAATAGGCGTAGCCGGCAATGGCCTGGAAGCTGGCGAAGGACACCGTAGCACGGCTCCAGGTAGCATTCTGTCGGGCATGCCCCGGCACCAGTTGATGGACCCGCGCCAACGCCAGCGGCACGATGCCGGGCGGGAACGAGCCGATCAACAGCGCTGCGGCCCCCAGCAGGCGCAAGTCGTGGCTACCCAGCAACACAGCCAGGGCAGCCAGCTGTGCCAGCAACACCCAGCGGATGCCGGCACGCGCCCCCAGATGATCAGCCAGCAACCCGTAGAGCACCGGGCCGGCGATCGCCCCCAGGCCATACAAACCCCAGATCATTGCACCGGCATGGGTACCCGCACCCAGCCCACGGCTGACGTAGTCCACCAGAAACATCATCGGCGCCACCAAAGCGGTGGCCATCAGCGCGTACTGCCCGAACAGTACCAGCACCGCCGGTGAAACTGCTGCCGGGCCCGGTGCATGGCTGCCCTGTTGATGCTCCTGCTCGGCCGGCCACCCGAGCCAGCTGCTGAGGCTGAGCAAAAGTGACAACGCGGCCAGCCCGAACCAGGTTTCCTGCAGCCCTTTGCCCAGCAGCCACGGTACCAGGCTGGCAGCACCGGCGATGCCCAGGCCAATGCCAAGGAAGATCGCACCACTGGCCAGGCCCCGCCGCGTGGCAGCGACATGCGGCAGGATCGCGCTGGCCGCCAGCACCATGATCACCCCGCCAGCAACCCCCGACAGCAGGCGCCAGGCAAAGAACCAGGCAACCGACAGCGGCCAGGCGCAGGCCAGGAATGCCAGGCTGACCAACACCATCATGCCGCGCAGCACCGCTGCGCTCGACCAGCGCCTTGCCAGCGGTCTGCCGGCCAGGGCGCCGACCAGGTAGCCGGCAAGGTTGGCCGCGCCCAGGTAGACCACCGCCGAGCTCGCGAACCAGTGCGCCTCGATCAGTGCCGGCACCAGCGGTGTATAGGCAAACCGCGCCAGGCCGATACCGACCAGGCTGGCACACAGCCCGGCCCAGATCGGCAGCCAGGGCGTGCGTTGAGTTTCTGCAGTCATGTTCTTCCCTTGCGCCGCAGGCAGCGCTTGTTGATGGCGATGGGAAAAGCATAAAGTCGCAAGGCGATGAAATAACGCAGCGATTTCTCATTGCAGGCATGCACTTTTGCATCATGGAGGACAACCTGATGAACTGGGACGACACCCGTGTTTTTCTCGCCCTGTGCCGGGAGCGGACGCTGCGCGGCGCAGCCCGCAGCCTGGGTGTCGACCAGGCGACTGTCGGCCGCCGGCTTGCTTCGCTGGAACAGGCGCTGCACGCCACGCTGTTCCTGCGTGCGGCCAATGGCTATTCGCTGACTCCCGCTGGCGAAGCGGCGATGCGCGCAGCCGTCGCGATGGAAGCCGCCGCCGCCGGCCTGCAGCGGCAGGTACTCGGCCTCGACGACCGCCTTAGCGGCGTGGTCCGGGTCACCACTACCGACTCCTTCGCCCTGGACTTCATCATCCCTGCGGTTGCCCGGCTGCGCATGGATCATCCGGGAATAGAGGTGCAGTTGCAGGCATCCACGCAAATGCTCAACCTCAGCCAGCGCGAAGCGGATATTGCCGTGCGCACGCAAAAACCGGACAACCCGGAGCTGGTGGTGCGCCGGCTGGCGCGCTGGCACAGTGGCCTGTTCGCCTCACGGGATTATCTGCAGCGCTTTGGCGAACCCGCGCCAGGCAGCAGGTTTGCCGGGCATGAGCTGGTGGTCTACCAACCTTATCTGGACAGCGGCAAGGAGGTGATGCTGGCCGGTGAGCCGATCGCGCGCGGGCGGATTGCCATGACCTGCACATCGGGGTTGATGGTGCGGCGGGCACTGGCCAGCGGGCTCGGGCTGGGCGAGTTGCCGGTGCCGCTGGGCGAGCGGGATGGGTTGCAGCAGGTGTGGGCGCACGGCAAGCCTTATGACATCTGGCTGGTGACCCATCAGGATGTGCGGCGTACGGCACGCGTGCGGGCGGTGATCGAAGCTATCGTGCAGGCTTTCGCTGACTAGCCGACTTGCCTTCCAGCACACCCTTACAAGACCGCTGGCCTATGCTTCAGCCATAGTCCCGGATCATCCCCGCTGGAGCCCCCATGATCCGCGCCAACCCCGGACCAGGCCGCGTCCTGCTCACCACCCTTGCCCTCTGCCCGTTGCTCAGCCAGGCCGACGAAGCTGGCTGGTCGCTGCTCAGCCGCAATTATTTCCTGCACAGCGACTTCCGCTCACCCTCCGCCAGCGGCCAGAACTACCGCCAGGAATGGGCCCAGGGCTTCATCGGCGACATCCGTTCCGGCTTCACCGAGGGCACGCTCGGCGTCGGTATCGATGCCCACGGTTTTCTCGGCCTCAAGCTCGACGGTGGCCGCGGCCATGCCGGTACCGGCCTGCTGCCGCGCGACAGCGATGGCCGTGCCGAGTCCGACTATTCCAGTGCCGGCGCCGCACTCAAGCTGCGCCTGGGCGACACCCAGCTGCGCTACGGCGAGATGACCGTGGAAACCCCGGTGTTCGATACCGCCGACAAACGCCTGCACCCGGAATACGCCACCGGCTGGTTGCTGGAGAACCGCAGCCTGCCCGACTGGCACCTGCAGGCCGGGCGCTTCACCGCCTTCAACAACCAGGACAACAGCGCTACCCATGATGATTTCAGCGGCTACGGCGCCAGCACCGAGAACCGCGCCATCAGCCTGGCCGGCGCTACCTTCGCGCCCCCAGGCCCATTCGGCGCTGCGCTGTACGCCGGGCAGCTGCAGGACACCTGGCGCCAGGCCTATCTCAACCTGAACCTTGCCGAGGGCAGCTGGCGCCTGGACGGTAACCTGTACAAGACCCGCGACACCGGCAACGCCAGCGCCGGGGCGATCGATACCCTCGCCTACAGCTTGCTGGGCAGATACAGCTTCGGCGCCCAGGCGCTGAGCCTGGCCTACCAGAAGGTCGAAGGCGCTACCCCGTTCGACTTCGTCGGAGGCGACTCCATCTACCTGGCCAACTCGATCAAGTACGCCGACTTCAATGGCCCCGGCGAGCGCTCATGGCAAATGCGCTATGACCTCGATTTCGCCACCCTCGGCGTGCCTGGTCTGAGCCTGATGGGCCGCTACGTCAGCGGCCGTGGCATCGACGGCAGCCACGCCCCGGCGCGCGGCGCCTACGTAGGCCAATATGGCGATGGCGGCAAGCATTGGGAGCGCGACATCGACCTGAAATACCTGGTGCAGTCGGGCGCCGCCAAGGACCTGAGCCTGTCGCTCTCCCATGTCAGCCACCGCGCCAACCAGGCCCAGGCCGGCGATGACATCGATCGCCTCTACCTGATCATCGAATACCCACTCAAAGGCAGCTTCTGATCATGAGCACATCCCCTTCAGGCGCCTGGAGCCCGTTGCGCAACACCACCTTCCGCATGCTGTGGATCGCCACCATTGCCTCGAACATCGGCACCTGGATGCACGAGGTGGGCGCCGGCTGGCTGATGACCACGCTGTCGGCGAGCCCGCTGCATGTGGCGCTGATCCAGGTGGCCGGCTCGCTGCCGATGTTCTTCCTGGCCCTGCCGGCCGGCGCCGCGGCGGACATCGTCGACAAACGCCGCTACCTGCTGCTGGTGCAGCTGTGGATGTCCGGCGTGGCCGTTGTGCTGGCAGCCTTGACCCTGCTCGGGCTGATGAACGTCACCTTGCTGCTGGCGCTGACCCTGGCGCTGGGCATCGGTACGGCGTTGATGATGCCGGCGTGGAGCGCGCTGACGCCGGAGTTGGTGGGCAAGCAGGACCTGGCCAACGCAGTGGCGCTTTCCAGTGTCGGCATCAACGTGTCCCGCGCCATCGGCCCGGCATTGGCAGGGGTGGTGGTGAGCCTGGTCGGCCCGTGGCTGACCTTTGCCCTGAATGCCGTCTCGTTCGCTGGCGTGATCCTAGTGTTGTTCCTGTGGAAACGCGAGGTGAAGGAGCCACTGCTGCCGGCCGAGCGCTTCGTTGGTGCCATGCGCACCGGGTTGCGCTTTGCCCGCAGTGCCAAGCCGTTGCAGGCGGTGATGCTACGCGCGCTGGCGTTCTTTTTCTGCGCCAGTGCCGGTACGTCACTGCTGCCGCTGATCGTGCGTGGCGAGATGCGCGGCAGCGCAGCAGATTTCGGCTTGCTGCTGGCGGCCATCGGAATTGGCGCAGTGGCTGGCGCCACCTTGCTGCCACGCCTGCGCGAACGCATCAGTCGCGACCGCCTGGTGATGCTGGCCAGCCTGCTGTATGCCCTGTTCCTGTTGGCCCTGGCGCTGGTGCGCAACTTTTATGTGCTATTGCCGGCGATGCTGCTCAGCGGCGCGGCGTGGATCGCGGTGCTGTCCAACCTGCAAGTGGCGGCGCAGACCTCGGTGCCGGCCTGGGTACGGGCGCGGGCATTGTCGGTGTACATCCTGATCTTCTTTGGTGCCATGGCCGCTGGCGGGCTGCTGTGGGGCACGCTGGCCAGTCATGCATCGATCACCTTGAGCTTGCTGCTGGCCGCAGGCGGGCTGGCCTTCGGCACCCTGCTGACCTGCAGGGTGACGCTGCCGGAAACCGAAGCCGAAGAGCTGACACCGTCGCTGCACTGGCCGGTGCCGGTGCTGAGCGATGACCTCGACCAGGACAACGGGCCGGTGATGGTCACCGTCGAATACCATATCGAACCGGCCAAGGCCGCAGCCTTCCAACGGGCCGCGCGGGAGCTGGAGGCGATGCGCAAGCGCAATGGCGCATTGTCGTGGGGGTTGATGCGCGACAGTGCCGATCCGGCAGTGTGGCTGGAGTTCTTTTTTGAAGAGTCGTGGCTGGAGCATTTGCGGCACCACCACCGGGTGACCCGGGGTGAGCTGAAGATCGAGGCCCGAGTGCGGATGTTGCAGACCGATGGGGTGGAAGTGAAGATCCGGCATCTGTTGGCTGGAGGTGAGCACAAGGCTCACCATTGATGTTGGCTTTTCCGGCCTCTTCGCGGGCTCGCCCGCTCCCACAGGGATCGCACAAAGCCTGAGGGCTGTGGTGTACCTGTGGGAGCGGGCGAGCCCGCGAAGAGGCCAGCACTGAAGGAACAAAAAAAGGGACCAGATACTGGCCCCTTCTTCACATCAGCTCAGCTTA
Organism: Pseudomonas sp. LAM2023; assembly: GCF_016620375.1. Lineage (NCBI taxonomy): Bacteria > Pseudomonadati > Pseudomonadota > Gammaproteobacteria > Pseudomonadales > Pseudomonadaceae > Pseudomonas > Pseudomonas sp. LAM2023. The sequence continues at coordinate 673,336 of NZ_JAENHV010000015.1, forward strand.
GAAAGCGAAGCACGAACAACCCAGCGCCCCCCAGAAGCCCTGGAAGTCATTCACTGGCACATTCGAATGCCGTGCTTTCTCATGACTGTGCGCATGTACCCCGCAAGGCCCGACGCACTGGTGCGCCACTGCCGCCAGCGATGGCGTACCGACGCGCCAGTGGCCCGGTACCTTGGTCACCGGCGACCACTCCGGCAGCACCGGCACCTGTGGCGGGCCGAGCTTGTCGAACTCTGCCGCGGCGTACACCACCTTGCCATCTACCACGGTCAGCACCGACTCGATGCCCTTGATCGCTTCTTCGTCGACGCTGAAGAAGTCCAGCGACAGTGCCGCCAGGTCGGCCAGCTGGCCCACCTTGATCTGCCCCTTCTTGCCCTGCTCGCTGGAGAACCAGGCACTGCCCTGGGTAAACAGCTGCAATGCGGTGTCACGGCTGAGACCTTCCGGGTACAGCTCCATGCCGCCGACGGTCTTGCCGCTGACCAGCCAGTACAGCGAGGTCCATGGGTTGTAGCTGGACACGCGAGTAGCGTCGGTACCGGCACCCACCGGCACGCCCATGTCGAGCATGCGCTTGATCGGCGGGGTCTGCTCGGCAGCCTTGGCGCCGTAGCGGTCGACGAAGTACTCACCCTGGAAGGCCATGCGGTCCTGGATGGCGATGCCACCGCCCAGCGCACGCACGCGTTCGATGTTCTGCGGGGTGATGGTTTCGGCGTGGTCGAAGAACCACGGCAGGCCATTGAACGGAATGTCGCGGTTGACCTTCTCGAACACGTCGAGCATGCGCGTGATCGATTCGTTGTAGGTGGCGTGCAGGCGGAATGGCCAGCGCTGTTCGACCAGGTGGCGCACCACCGGCTCCAGCTCTTGCTCCATGGTCTGCGGCAGGTCCGGGCGCGGCTCGAGGAAGTCCTCGAAGTCGGCGGCGGAGAACACCAGCATCTCGCCGGCGCCGTTGTGGCGCAGGAAGTCGGTGCCGCTGTGCAGCTTGACGCTGGAGGTCCACTTACGGAAGTCGTCCAGCTCTTCCTTGGGTTTCTGGGTGAACAGGTTGTAGGCGATGCGCACGGTCAACTGGTTGTTGTCGGCCAGTTGCTGGATCACCTGATAGTCGTCCGGGAAGTTCTGGTACCCGCCACCGGCATCGATGGCGCTGGTCAGGCCCAGGCGATTGAGTTCACGCATGAACTGGCGGGTAGAGTTGACCTGGTACTCCAGCGGCAACTTCGGCCCCTTGGCCAGGGTGGCGTAGAGGATCATCGCGTTGGGGCGGGCGATCAGCATGCCGGTCGGGTTGCCGAACTTGTCGCGCTGGATCTCGCCACCCGGCGGGTTAGGCGTGTCCTTGCTGTAGCCGACAGCCTTGAGCGCAGCGCGGTTGAGCAATGCGCGGTCATACAGATGCAGCAGGAACACTGGCGTGTCCGGCGCGGCCTGGTTGATCTCTTCCAGGGTGGGCATACGTTTTTCGGCGAACTGGAATTCGTTCCAGCCACCGACCACGCGCACCCATTGCGGGGTAGGCGTGCGCGCGGCCTGGTCCTTGAGCATGCGCAGGGCATCGGCCACCGAGGGTACGCCTTCCCAGCGCAGCTCCAGGTTGTAGTTCAGGCCGCCACGAATCAGGTGCAGGTGCGAGTCATTCAGGCCCGGAATGACCGTGCGCTGCTTGAGGTCGATAATTTGCGTGGAGGCGCCCTTGTGGGCCATGGCCTCGGCGTCGTTACCCACGGCGATGAAGCGGCCATCCTTGATGGCGACGGCGGTCGCGATGGGCTTTTCACGATCAACGGTGTGCAGTTTGCCGTTGAACAGAATCAGGTCGGCGGTCATGGAACCTCCTTGAGTGGATGCGTAAGCGGAACCGGTAAAGGGCAATGCGGACCAGAGCGCGCCGGCGGCACCGAGCACGCTGCTGGTGGCGAGGAACTGGCGACGGGTCTTGTCGTTGCGGTCCTGGGACATGGTCTTCTCCGTCTGGTGGCGGCGCCGGCAGGCGCAACTGCGGAGCATGCCGGTTGGTGCAAGGCCAGGGCTTGGATGGATGTGCGGTGGGTTGTAGAAGGTTAGCCCTGTTCAAGCTTTGTGCTGCCTGGGCCGGCCTCTTCGCGGGCAAGCCCGTTTCCCACAGGTAGGTCACAAGGCCTGAGGCCTGCGCCGTACCTGTGGGAGCGGGCGAGCCCGCGAATGCCTGGCACAATTACTTCTGCAAGAACGCCAACAGGTCCTCGTTCAGCTGCTGCGCATGCGTCACGGCAAACCCGTGCGGCGCTCCGGCATACACCTTCAGTTCAGCCCCACGAATCAGTTCCGCCGCCTGCTTGCCGGTGGTCTCGAACGGCACGATCTGGTCGTCGTCGCCATGGATCACCAGGGTCGGCACATCGACCTTGGCCATGTCCGGGCGGAAGTCGGTCTCGGAGAATGCCGTCACGCAGTCCAGGGTGCCCTTGATCGACGCCATCAGCGCGATGTTCAAGGTTTGCGTCTGCACGCCCTGGGACACCTGCTGCCCATGGTTCAGGCCATAGAACGGCGTGGCGAAATCGGCGATGAACTGCGCCCGGTCGGCACGCAGACCGGCGCGGATGCCTTCGAACACCGACTGGTCGACACCCTGTGGGTTATCGTCACGCTTGCCGAAGATCGGCGTCACCGCACCGAGCAAGACCAGGCCGGCCACACGCTCGCTACCGTGACGGGCAATGTAGCGGCTGACATCGCCACCACCCATCGAGAAGCCCACCAGGGTCACCTCACGCAGGTCGAGGTGTTCGATCAGCTGGGCGATGTCGTCGGCGAAGGTGTCGTAGTCGTAGCCGCTCCACGGCTGGCTCGAACGGCCAAAGCCACGGCGGTCGAAGGCGATGGCGCGGTAACCGCGGCTGGCCAGGAACTCCATCTGCGAATCCCACATGTCGGCATCCAACGGCCAGCCATGGCTGAACAGCACAGGCTTGCCACTGCCCCAGTCCTTGTAATAGATCGAAGTGCCATCGCGGGTAACGAACGTGCTCATGTTGGTATCTCCTTGAAAATGTCGAGGTGAAGGCTTGCTCAGCCGCGCAACCAGTTGGCGCAGCGACGGGTGACCCAGGGCATGATGTAGAACACCACGGGCAGGATGACGAACAGGTTGCCGATCAGGTTGCCGGTGATTGCGCCACCCAACTGCGGAAAGCGCGCGAACAGCGGCGCCAACAGATGCGGAACGATCAGGGTCATCGGGCAGATCACCAGGTAGGTCAGCAGCGCCTGCCTCCAACGCGGCGGTTGCGCCGCGCGGTTACTCGGCGGGGTGAACCAGAACTCCGGGTCGTCATGCACCTGGGTGTGGTCTCCGCCTTCGAGCAATGGCAATACTTCGTTGACCAGTGCCTGGCGCTCGGCCGAGTTGACCCAGGCCTGCAACAGGCTGGCGTCGGCGAAGCGCACCACGGTGGTGAAGTGCAGCCCGCCGTCATCGGGGCGGATGACATTGACGTCCAGGTGCCCAGGCTGCCGGCGCGCAGCGCTGACCGTGCGCTTGAGCCAGACTTCGTAGGCGGCCAGCGACGCGGTGCGGACCTTGTGCTGGATGACCAGGGTCACCACGTTGCGGTTGTCTTGGAATGCGGTGTTCATCGGCGTTCCTTGGGATGAGCTTGCCCGCAGCAACTGTGCAACGACGGACGGGCGGAGGATTGGACGGGTGTGCTGCACTGGCCGGGCACCGACTGGCGGCGCCCGGGACCGTGGCTTACTTGTTGGCGTTGAAGGCGTTGTAGCTGGTCATCAGGTTGCGGTAGTCCGGAATGTGGTTGGAGCACAGCGCCGCCAGGCCTTCGATGTCGTTGCGCCAGTCGCGGTGCAGCTCGCAGGCCACGCCGAACCAGGTCATCAGCTGCGCACCGGCCTGGCTCATGCGGTCGTGCGCGGCGTCACGGGTCATGGCATTGAAGGTGCCAGAGGCGTCGGTCACCACGAACACTTCGAACTCTTCTTCCAGGGCCGACAGCGCCGGGAAGGCCACACAGACCTCGGTCACCACGCCGGCGATGATCAGCTGCTTCTTGCCGGTGGCCTTCACTGCCTTGACGAAGTCTTCGTTGTCCCAGGCATTGATCTGGCCTGGGCGGGCGATGTACGGGGCGTCCGGGAACAGCGCTTTCAGCTCGGGAACCAGCGGGCCGTTGGGGCCTTGCTCGAAGCTGGTGGTGAGGATGGTCGGCAGCTTGAAGAACGTGGCCAGGTCGGCCAGCGCCAGCACGTTGTTCTTGAACGCGTCCGGCTCGATGTCGCGCACCAGCGACAGCAGGCCAGCCTGGTGGTCGACCAGCAGGACAGCGGCGTCGTCTTTGTTCAGGCGGTTGTATTTGAAGTTGGTCATGGTCGTTGCTCCTAAGGTTTTGAAGTTCAGTAAGTTGGGTGTTTCGCGTTGATGGGAGAAGATTAAAACCATGACCTTTTTGGCGGTAGATAGCGATTCTTGGCTCTAGCGTTCTGTTTTATGAACGATGGTTTTGTGTAGGCTGTACCGGCCTCTTCGCGGCTAAAGCCGCTCCCACAGGGATTGCGCTGGATTTGAATCGTGCGCAGTACCTGTGGGGGCGGCTTTAGGCGCGAAGAGGCCGGCACAGGCCCCATTGCCTGTCCGGCCAACCTGCTCTATTACTACCCACAGCCCTCCCCTTGCCCCCGAGACCTCCATGCTGGCGTTCATCCAGTCATACCCGCTGCTGCTCGGCATCGCCTTGATCCTGCTCGACCTCGTGCTCTGGCAGCTCATTCCCCTCCAGCACCGGGCCTGGCGCATCGGCGCGCGGCTGGTGCTGTTCCTGCTGTTCAGCTCGGTACTGGTGGCCGCCGGCATGAGCCCGCTGCAACCGCCCCCCTGGGCCGACGATGTCTCACGCAACCTGTTGGCCACGGTATTGGCCATCGGCTGGTGGCTGTTCGGCGCGCGTACGGTAACGGTGGTGTTCGGCCTGTTGCTGGTGGCCCGTGGCAGCCATGGCGGGCGCTTGCTGCAGGATGTGCTGGGGGCGTTGATCTTCCTGGCCGCCGTGGTCGCCGCGGCAGGCTATGTGCTGCAACTGCCGGTGAAGGGCCTGCTGGCCACCTCCGGGGTAATGGCCATCGTCATCGGCCTGGCGCTGCAAAGCACGCTGGCCGACGTGTTCAGCGGCATCATCCTGAACACCACGCGGCCCTACCAGATTGGCGATTCGATCTCGATTGACGGCACCGAAGGCAAGGTGCTGGAAATCGACTGGCGTGCTACCCGCCTGCTCACCGGCAGCGGGAGCCTGGCAGTGATCCCCAACTCGGTGGCGGCCAAGGCGCGGCTGCTCAACCACAGCCGCCCGGCCGACGTACATGGCGTATCGATCAGCGTGGTGGTGCCAGCCAAGGTGCGCCCCAAGCGCGTGTTCGATGCGCTGGAAAAAGCCTTGCAAGGTGTCAGCGCCATTCTTGCCACGCCAAAACCGAAGGTCGCGGTGAAGGCGTCGACGCTGGAGTCAGTAGAGTACGAGGCCAGCTGCTTCGTCGCCGACGCAGGCGTCAAGGGTGATGCGCGCAACCAGCTGTTCGACCTTGCGCACCGGCACCTGGAGGCCAGCGGGGTGATGTGGAACGTGGACCTGGCCATGCCGCCACGCAGCCGTCAGCGCGAGGTGCTGGACGAAGTACGAGTGTTCCGCTCGCTGACCGATGAAGAACGCGATGCCCTGAGCCAGCGCATGACTGCGGTGGAATACCTGGCGGACCAGGTCATCCTGGGTGTGGGCGAGCATTCCGAGCACCTGCTGGTGATTGGCAGCGGCGTGGTGTCGGCGTCGATCCGGGATGGCGACCGGCTGGTGGAAGCCGGGCGCATGGGGCCGGGTGAGGTGCTGGGGATCGAGGGCATCATCGATGAGGACGACTCGTTTGCCGAGTTCCGCACGTTGACCAGTTGCGTGCTGTATCGAATCGACAAGGAACAGGTTAAAAGCTGCCTGGTGCAACGTGGCGAGGTGCAGGCAGCGCTTGGCAAGTTGCAGCGGTTCAGGCGGCAGAGCCGGGAGTCGCTGCTGCTGCAGAAGCCGGCTTCAATCAAGAAGGGCGGCTTCCTCAGCTGGTTGCACAAGTAAGCCGGCCCGCCGCGCCTACAAGCGCAACCCAGGGCTTACAGCACAACCCTCAAGCATTGCCCCGCGTGATACAGCGAGAACCCGGACTCGTAGAACGCGGTGCGCAGCGAGGGTGCACTCACCCCCTTCATCGGCGAGAACGGAATCGGCAGGCTGCCCGCCTCGCCCTTCAGCAGGAATTCGGCGAACGCCCGGCCGATCACGGTCCCGGTGGTATTGCCACGCCCGTTGTACCCGGTGACAGCGACCAGCCCCGGCGCCGGCTCGAACAGGCGCATCAGGTGGTCGGGGGTGAAGTCGATGCAGCCGGTCCAGTGCATCTCCCATTCGACCTTGCCCAGCTCGGGGTAGTAGTGGCTCTGGATCCGGTCGGCCCAGCTGCGTATGAACCAGGCCGGCTTGTTGTCGACCCGGCCAAGGCTGCCCAGTAGCAGGCGGCCCTGGTCGTCGCGGCGGATGCTGCTGAGCACGGTGCGGGTGTCCCACGAACCCTGGCCATCCGGCAGTACCTTGTCGGCGGCAGCGCCGTGCAACGGCTTGGACGCCACCTGGTAGTAGTAACCGCGGAAGAACTGCTTCTGCAGGTTGCTCCAGTCGCCTTCGGTATAGGCGCCGGTAGAAATCACCACCTTGTCGGCGCGCACCGCGCCACGTGCGGTCTTCACCCGCCAGGCATCGCCGTCACGCGCCAGGCCTTCGACCGACGACTGCTGGAACAGCTTGCCGCCCAGGCGCGCTACCGCAGCAGCCAGGCCCTGGGTGTAGCCCATGGGGTTGATGGTGCCGGCGCGGCGGTCGAGCAGCGCGGCGGAGATCTTGTCGGTACCACAGTATTCCTGGCATTGGGCGCCGGTCAGCAGCTCCACATCGGCCCCCCGGCGACGCCATTGTTCGTGGCGGGCCTCGAGGTCGGCGATGCCGGTGGCGTTGTGCGCCATGTGCAAGGTGCCTTTGTGCTGGGCCTGGCAGTCGATGCCAAGGCGCTTGATCATGGCGAACACTTCAGCCGGGGCCTCACCCAGCACCTTGTTCAGGCGGCTGCCCTGCTGCAGGCCGAGGGTGGCTTCGACATCGTCAGGGCGAATCCAGGTGCCGGCGTTGACCAGGCCGACGTTGCGCCCGGAGCCGCCATGGCCGATCTTCCAGGCCTCCAGCAGGACCACCGACTTGCCCTGCTCGAGCAGGTGGATGGCCGCTGACAGGCCGGTAATGCCGCCACCGATCACACAGACATCGGCCTTGTGCTCACCAGCCAGGGCCTGGGCGGCGATGGTCGGTTCTGTGACGAATTCCCACAAGCATTGTTGACGCAGTTCGGACATGGCCCGGCTCCAGCGATTTGTTCTTGTTGGGGCCGCAAAAGCGGCCCATTCGCGGCTAAACCCGCTCCCACAGACACCCACACAGGCCTCAAGGGCAGTGGAGAACCTGTGGGAGCGGGTTTACCCGCGAACCGGGGGCCAGGCCCCCGGCCATGCAGCATCAATCCATCAGTCGAACACGATACCCTGCGCCAGCGGCAGCTCGCGCGAGTAGTTCACGGTGTTGGTCTGGCGACGCATGTAGCCTTTCCAGGCGTCTGAACCGGACTCACGGCCACCGCCGGTTTCCTTCTCGCCACCGAACGCACCGCCGATCTCGGCGCCGCTGGTGCCGATGTTGACGTTGGCGATACCGCAGTCGCTGCCCGAAGCACTCTGGAAGCGCTCGGCCTCCCGGATGTCGGTGGTGAAGATGCACGACGACAGGCCTTGTGGCACTTCGTTGTTCAGGCGCAGGGCCTCTTCGAAATCGTCGTAGGCCAGCACGTACAGGATCGGGGCGAAGGTTTCGTGGCGCACCACGTCGCTCTGCGCCGGCATTTCGGCAATGGCAGGCGACACGTAGTAGGCATTCGGGTACTGGTCGGCCAGCTGGCGCTCGCCGCCAAACACCTGGCCGCCTTCGTCACGGGCCTTGGCCAGCGCACCCTGCATGGCATCGAACGACTGCTTGTCGATCAGCGGGCCAACCAGGTTGTCCTTGCGTGGGTCGCCAATACGCACCTTGCCGTAGGCGGCCTTGACGCGGGCAACCACTTCGTCCTTGATCGAGCGGTGCACGATCAGGCGGCGCAAGGTGGTGCAACGCTGGCCGGCGGTACCGACAGCGGAGAACAGGATGCCGCGCACGGCCAGGTCCAGGTCGGCACTCGGGGCCAGGATCATGGCGTTGTTGCCACCCAGCTCCAGGATGCTGCGGCCGAAGCGGGCCGCCACGCGCGGGCCTACTTCACGGCCCATGCGGGTGCTGCCAGTGGCGCTGACCAGCGGTACGCGCGGGTCGTCGACCAGGGCTTCGCCGGCTTCACGGCCGCCGATTACCAGTTGCGCCAGGCCAGCCGGGGCATCACCGAAGGCTTTCAGGGCTTTGTCGAACAGTGCCTGGCAGGCCAGGGCGGTCAGCGGGGTCTTCTCCGACGGCTTCCACACCACCGAGTTGCCGGCCACCAGGGCCAGGGCAGTGTTCCAGGCCCAGACCGCGATCGGGAAGTTGAAGGCACTGATCACACCGACCACGCCCAGCGGGTGCCAGGTTTCCCGCATGTGGTGGCCAGGGCGCTCGGAAGCGATGGTCAGGCCGTACAGCTGACGCGACAGGCCAACGGCGAAGTCGCAGATGTCGATCATTTCCTGCACTTCGCCCAGGCCTTCCTGGGTGATCTTGCCGGCTTCGATCGATACCAGCTCGCCGAGATCGGCCTTGTGCTCACGCAGCACTTCGCCGAACAGCCGCACCAGTTCGCCACGGCGCGGGGCCGGCACGCTGCGCCAGGCTTCGAAGGCACCTTGCGCCTGGTCGATGCGGGCGATGGTCTCGGCCTTGCCGAGCAGTTTCACCGAGGCGATCTGGCTGCCGTCGATCGGCGTGTGAACAGGGTAGTCGCCCTGGGTGTAAGCCTCGGCAGCAACGCCAAGGCGCTCGAGCAATCCAGCAACCATTGTGCTTCTCCTACATCGGGTGATGGGGTGGAAAAATGATGTGGGTCAGTATTAATCCGATCACATAGGTACAACAAACGACCTTTATTCCGCATATCATTCCGTCAGGTAATGATTTGAGCCGCAGAGACCGCTATGTCCAAACGCCTGGTGCCGTCCATGACCGCCCTGCAGTGCTTTGAAGCTGCAGCCCGCCATTTGAGCTTTACCCGTGCCGCCGAAGAACTGCACCTGACCCAGAGCGCGGTCAGCAAGCAGGTGGCGCAGCTGGAAGACATGCTGCGCCACCACCTGTTCCTGCGCATCCGCCGCCGCCTGCAGCTGACCCCAGCCGGCAGCCTGTACCTGGCCGAGGTCAACAAGATCCTCACCCAGGTCGACATGTCCAGCCGCTACGTGCTCACCTACGGCGAGCAGACCGAGATATTGAAAGTAGCCACCCAGCCGAGTTTCGGCGTGCGCTGGCTGATTCCGCACCTCAAGGGCTTTGGCAAACGCCACGGCAATATCCACCTCGACATCCGCAACGAGATGGAGCCGTTCGCCTTGCTGCAGGGTTCGGCGGACGTGGTGTTTTTCTACGGCCAGGGCACCTGGCCGGGGGCCACCTGCATGGAGCTGTTCGGTGAAGAAGTGGTGCCGGTGTGCGCACCGGAGCTGCTGGCCGGCCGCGAACTGGTCGATGCCGGGCAACTGGCCGAGCTGGTGCTGCTACAGAGTACCTCGCGACCAGAGGCGTGGCACGAATGGTTTCTGGAGCTGGGCCTGGAAAGCGTCAGCGCCTACCACGGGCCGCGCTTCGATACATTCTATATGGCCTTGAGCGCGGCGCAGTCCGGGTGCGGGGTGGCACTGGTGCCGCGCTACCTGGCGGCGAAGGAACTGGCCGAGGGCAGCCTGGTGATGCCGTGGAACCATGCGATGCCCAGTGCCGGAGCGCATTACCTGGCGTATGCCGAGCATGCAGCGGAGGTGCCCAAGGTGCGGGCGTTGGTGGAGTGGATTCGCGAGCAGCTTGCGGATTGATACTGCCGGGGCCGCTTTGCGGCCCTTTCGCGACGCAAGGCCGCTCCTACAGGAGGCCGCGTTGCTTTTGTAGGAGCGGCCTTGCGTCGCGAAAGGGCTGCAAAGCAGCCCCAGCGCTCTTTAGATCGATCAAAAAAGGAATGACACACTCACTTTTTTTCGCTTGTAAGCCAAGTGCATTCCCCGCTTTCATGTAAGCGTCCGAACCAACCAGGAAGCTAGCGATGCCCGCCCACGATTTCGTCAGCCCCGACAACATCCGCGCGCAGTTCTCTGCCGCCATGTCGCTCATGTACAAACAGGAAGTGCCCCTGTACGGCACGCTGCTGGAGCTGGTGAGCGAAATCAACCAGCAGGTCATGGCCCGGCAACCTGAAGTCGCCGAGGCCCTGCGCTGGACAGGCGAGATCGAACGGCTGGACCAGGAGCGCCACGGGGCTATCCGCGTCGGCACTGCTGAAGAACTGGCAACCATTGCCCGCCTGTTCGCAGTGATGGGCATGCAGCCGGTCGGCTACTACGACCTCAGCTCCGCCGGGGTGCCAGTTCACTCCACCGCCTTCCGCGCAGTGCACGAGCAGTCGCTGCACGTCAGCCCGTTCCGCGTATTCACTTCGCTGCTGCGCCTGGAACTGATCGACAACCCGCAGCTGCGTGCATTGGCAGAGAGCATCCTGGCCAAACGCAAGATCTTCACCGACCGCGCCCTTGAACTGATTGCCCAGTGCGAATGCGACGGTGGCCTGAACGGCGCAGATGCCGAGGCATTCGTGCAGGAAGCGCTGCACACCTTCCGCTGGCACCATGACGCCACGGTTACTGCCGAGCAGTACCAGCAGCTGCACGACCAGCACCGCCTGATCGCCGACGTGGTGGCCTTCAAGGGCCCGCACATCAACCACCTGACCCCGCGCACGCTGGACATTGATGCGATCCAGGCCGGCATGCCAGCCAAAGGCATCCCGCCGAAGGCGGTGGTCGAGGGGCCTCCCACCCGGCGCCACCCGATCCTGCTGCGCCAGACCAGTTTCAAGGCCCTGCAGGAAAAGGTCGCCTTCAGCGACCAGCAGGGCAGCGAAGGCAGCCACACCGCGCGCTTCGGCGAAATCGAGCAACGCGGTGCAGCCCTGACGCCGAAAGGCCGTCAACTGTACGACAAGCTGCTCGATGCCACTCGGGCTGCCCTGGGTGGCGTGCCGGCCGAGGCCAATGCCGAACGCTACATGGCGCTGCTGAAGGAAACCTTTGCCGAATTCCCGGACGACCTGGCACAGATGCGCCAGCAGGGGCTGGCGTATTTCCGTTACTTCGCTACCGAGAAAGGCCTGGCCGCGCGTGACCAGGATGACCGCCCGAGCACCCTGGAAGGGCTGATCGAAGCGGGTCACGTGCACTACGAAGCGCTGGTTTACGAGGACTTCCTGCCGGTGAGTGCGGCAGGGATCTTCCAGTCCAACCTGGGTGACGACGCGCACGCCGAGTACGGCAGCAATGCCAACCGCGCTGCGTTCGAAGCAGCGCTGGGCATGCAGGTGCAGGATGAGCTGGCCCTGTATGCGCTGAGCGAGCGGCGGTCGCTGCAGGCCTGTGCGCAGGCGTTGAACCTGGGTTCGATGTAAGGTTTCAGATTGCGGGGGCGCCCTGCGCCCCCTGCGGTTTCAGCGGAAGCGGTCCACTTCCTGGCGCAACTGTGCTGCCAAACCTTCCAGTTCACGCGCGGTAAAGGCCAGTTCATTGGCCACCTCGCGTTGCTCGCCGTTGGCCTGGGCAATGCTCTGCAGGTTGCGGCTGAGCACCGTCGCGGTACTGCTCTGCTCCTGAGTGGCGGTACTGATCACGGCAAACTGCTCACCGGCCGCACGGCTCTGCTCGTCGATACGCGCCAACGCCTGGGCCACCTTGTCGTTGCGTTCCAGGCCTTCCTGCATCAGCTGGTTGCCTTGCTCCAGCGTGGTGATGGCGTGCCCGGTCTGCTGCTGGATGCTGGTGATCATGCTGGAAATCTCGTCCGTGGCCTGGCGGGTACGCGCAGCCAGCCCCCGCACCTCATCGGCCACCACGGCGAAGCCACGCCCCTGCTCGCCGGCACGGGCCGCCTCGATGGCGGCATTCAGCGCCAGCAGGTTGGTCTGCTCGGCAATGGCGGTGATCACGCTGATGATGCCGCCGATTTCCTGCGAGCGGGCGCCCAGGCTGTCCATCACCGTGGCGGTACCGCCGAGCGCCTCGGCAATCTGCGTCAGCGAGCGCGACGCCTCGTCCATGGCATTGCGGCCGATGCGGGTCTGCTGGGCGTTGTCACGGGCCATGCGCTCGGTGCCGGCCATGTTGTCGGCGATGTTCATCGAGGTGGCGCTGAACTCTTCCACCGCGCCGGCCATGCTGGTGATTTCGCCGGATTGCTGGTCCATGCCTTCGCACGCACCGGCCGACAGGCCAGCCAGCGAGCGTGCACGGGTACTGACCTGCTCGGAGGCACTGCGGATGTGCTCGACCATGGTCGCCAGTGCTTCACCCATCTTGTTGAAGCTGCGTGCCAGCTGGCCGATCTCGTCATCGCTGGTCACGCTCAGGCGTGCCCCCAGGTCTCCCGCCCCGAGCGCCTCTGCCTGGCGCACCAGGTCGTCCAGCGGGCGCAGCTTGCGGCGCAACAGCCACAGCGTGGCGGCAACAGCCAGCAGCATCGCCAGCAGGCTGCCGATGGCCAGGCGCAGGCCAACGCTCCAGGTCACTTCGCGGATTTCTGCCATCGGCATGCTGGCCACCACGGTCCAGGGCCCTTCGGCGAAGGGGGCGGTGGCGCTGTACAACTGCTGGTCGGCATTGGCCGGCGGCACCAGCCAGGCGCCCTTCTCGTCGCGCAAGGCCAACGAGCCGGTCTGGCCGATGCGGAAGCGCACCAGGTTGGCAAACTGGGCATTCTGCGCGTCGGTGTAGTCGAAGCCGACGAACAGCACGGCGATTACCTGACCGCTGGCGTCACTCACCGGCACGTAGCGGGTCATGTAGTTACGCTCGAACAGCACGGCGCGGCCCACGTACATCTGCCCGGCCAGCAACCGGGCGTAGGCCGGGTGCTGGCGATCCAGCAGGGTGCCGATGGCGCGGCTGCCGTCCTGCTTCTTCAGGTTGGTGCTGATACGCACGAAATCGTCACCGCTGCGCACGAACAGCGTGGCGATGCCGGCGGTCATCTGCTGGAAGTCGTCGACCAGCTGGAAGTCGTTGTTCAGCAGCTGGTTGCCCAGGTACAGGGCAGGCGTGGCCTGGCCGGCGACCTGCACGGTCTCCCCCGCATGCAGCGACAGGCCCGAGGCGAAGCGCCGCTCGAACAGCCCGCTGAGGCGCTGGGTGTTGTCCTTGAGCGAGCCGTGGAAGGTGTCGAGCTGGTCGGCCAGCAAACGTGCCTCGCTGGCCAGGTGGGCCTGGCGGGTGGCGAGGTTGGCATCGTCCAGCGAGCGCAAGGCGAACAGGGTACTGCCGGAAATCACCAGCGCCAGCACGATGGCGAGGGCAACCCCCAGTTGCGAGGCGATTCGGGCACGCGGTTGAGACATGGTCAAGCTCCTGGCAAGAGGCCGGGATCGTCCTGATCACGTGGGCCACCCGCTTGTTGTCATCGGGAAGCGCGCCCTCTTCCGGGACGCTGGTGCCACTTGATCGGCGTCGCCAGGGAATACTTGAGTGTCGGACCGGGATATTCGCAAACCTTTGCGCCTGGCATTCAAAGCGTCGGCAGAATCTGCACATCGGGCAGGTCCACCGCCGCCGCTTCGTCCTGCAGGAACCTGCTCAGCCGCCGCAAGCGCTCCCCGCCCGGGCGGGTGCGCGGCCACACCATGTAATAGTCCATACCGCTGGGAACGGCGGTCGGCCACGGCAGGCTCAGGCGTCCCTGTGCCACGTCCTCGGCGACCATCAGCAGGTCTCCCATGGAGATGCCGTAGCCGCGCGCGGCCGCGATCATGCCCAGTTCCAGGGTATCGAACACCTGCCCGCCCTTGAGCGAGACCTGGTCGCCGAGCCCCATGCGTTCGAGCCAGGCGCGCCAGTCGCGCTTGTCCGGCGTCGGGTGCAGCAGCTCGATACCGGCCAGCCGTCGCACATCCCAGGGGCCATCCGCGAGCAGGTCCGGCGCACCTACCGGGATCAGCAGTTCGGCGAACAACCGGCGCACCTCCCAGTCTGGCGGGAACACGCCGTCACTGAGCAGCACCGCACAGTCGAACGGTTCGTTGCTGAAGTCCACATGGTCGACGTCCATCCAGGCACTGGTCAGCTGCACTTCGTTGCCGGGCTGCAGGTGCCGGAACCGGCTCAGCCGCGCCAGCAGCCAGCGCATGGTCAGGGTCGAAGGCGCCTTCATGCGCAGGATGCCGTCTTCGCCACGCAAGGTATCGCAGGCCCGCTCCAGCGCGGCGAAGCCTTCCCGCACGCCTGGCAGCAGCACCCGCGCCGCTTCGGTCAGTTGCAGGCTGCGGCCATTGCGCACGAACAGGCGACAGGCGAAGTGGTCTTCCAGTGTGCGGATATGCCGGCTGACCGCGCTCTGGGTGATCGACAGTTCCTCACCGGCACGGGTGAACGAACTCAGCCGGGCGGCGGCTTCAAATGCACGCAGGGCATACAACGGGGGAAGCTGACGGGACATGAGGCACCTGCCATGCGGGGCTATGAACGGATCACCGCTGAGCATATATGCATGAGTCACACTCATGCCAACGATCGCTTTTATCCTTTTGTGCAAAGTTGACCAAAGCCTCAGAATCGCCCTTCGTTGATCGCCCCAGGAAGAAGGACCGTCCCATGCACGTCGCGCCCACTACCGAACTCAAGGCTTTGCTGCGCCTGGCCGGGCCGCTGATCGCCTCGCAACTGGCGCACATGCTGATGGTGCTCACCGACACCCTGATGATGGCCCGCATCAGCCCGCAAGCACTGGCCGGCGGTGGCCTGGGGGCGGCGAGCTATTCGTTCGTGTCGATCTTCTGCCTGGGCGTGATCGCGGCAGTCGGCACACTGGTGGCGATCCGCAAGGGTGCCAACGACATCGACGGCGCCACGCGCCTGGCGCAAAACGGTCTGTGGCTGGCCTGGGGCCTGGCGCTGTGCGCCGGGCTGGTGCTGTGGAACCTTGAGCCGGTGCTGTTGCTGTTCGGGCAAAAACCCGAGAACGTGGCCTCGGCCGCCGAGTTCCTCACCCTGCTGCCGCTGGCCCTGCCCGGCTACCTGACCTTCATGGCCTTGCGCGGTTTCACCAGCGCCCTGGGCCGCTCGACCCCGGTGATGGTCATCAGCCTGGTAGGCACGGTGCTCAACTACCTGCTCAACGTGGCGCTGATCGAAGGCATGTTCGGCCTGCCCAGGCTGGGCCTGATGGGCATCGGCCTGGTCACCGCGGTGGTGTCGATGGGCATGGCCATCGCCCTGGCGCTGTATATCCGCTGGCACCCGGCCTATGCGGCCTACCCGCTACGCAAAGGCCTGTCGCGCCCGTCGCTGCCGGCCCTGCGCGAACTGTGGCGGCTGGGCCTGCCGATTGGCGGTACCTACATGGTGGAAGTCGGCCTGTTCGCCTTCGCCGCGCTGTGCATGGGCGTGCTGGGCAGTACCGAGCTGGCGGCGCACCAGATCGCCCTGCAGATCGTCTCCACGGCGTTCATGGTGCCGACCGGCCTGTCGTACGCGGTGACCATGCGGGTGGGGCTGTACTTCGGCGCCGGCAACCTGCTGGCGGCACGCAGCGCCGGGCGGGTGGGTATCGGCTTCGGGGCCATGATCATGTTTGCCTTTGCCGCGTTGTTCTGGCTGCTGCCCGATGCGCTGGTGGGGCTGTTCATCGACCGCAACGACCCGGCCTTCGCGGCGATCTTCCAGCTGGCGGTGCAGCTGCTGGCGGTGGCGGCATGGTTCGAGCTGTTCGACGGCATGCAGACCATTGCCATGGGCTCGATCCGCGGCCTGAAGGATGCCAAGACCACCTTCCTGATCGGGCTGGTGTGCTATTGGCTGGTAGGGGCGCCGAGCGCCTGGCTGTTCACCTTTACCCTGGGCGGTGGCGCGGTGGGGGTATGGTGGGGGCTGGCGCTGGGGCTGGCATGTGCGGCGGTGGCGCTGACCTTTGGTTTTGAGTGGCGAATGAAGCGGTTGCTGGGGAAGGCCGGGCTGGCTGACAGGTCTGCAGTGTCTGTGTGACCGTTGGGGCTGCTTTGCAGCCCTTTCGCGACGCAAGGCCGCACCTACATGGGCCTGCGTTCGCCGATCAATGTAGGAGCGGCCTTGTGTCGCGACAGGAGGGCGAAGCCCTCCCCTGCGATGTCACAGGCTAATCAGCTTCGGCTTGCTGTAATCCAGCAAGAACTCCATCAACTCCCCCACCGGCAGCGGCTTGCTGACCAGGAAGCCCTGCACCTGGTCACAACCGAACCCGCGCAACAAGGCCAGCTGCTCTTCACTCTCCACTCCCTCGGCCACTACCTCGAGGTTGAGGTTGTGCGCCAGGTTGATCATGGCGTGCACCAGCTTGCGGTTCTCTTCACGCATTTCCATTTCGGCGACGAAGCTGCGGTCCACCTTGAGCAAGGTGATCGGCAGGCTGTTGAGATGCACGAACGAAGAGAACCCGGTACCGAAGTCATCCAGCGAGAAACGCACGCCCAGGCGCCCCAGGGCATCCATGGTCTGGCGTACCAGCTCGTTGCGGCGCATCACCGCTGTTTCAGTCAGTTCGAATTCCAGCCAGCGGGCATCGACACCATGCTCGATGATCAGCCGGCTCAAGGTCGCCAGCAACTGGCTGTCCTGGAACTGCCGGAAGCTCAGGTTGACCGCCATGTGCAGCGGCTCCAGCCCACCCTCGCACAGTGCCTGCATGTCACGTAGGGCTCGGGAAATGACCCAGTAGCCCAACGGTACGATCAACCCGCTCTGCTCGGCCAGCGGCACGAACTCACTGGGCGGCAACAGGCCACGCTCGGCATGCCGCCAGCGCACCAGCGCCTCCAGGCCGACGATGCGCCCATCGGCCAGGTTCAGCCGCGGTTGGTAGTGCAACTCCAGCTCGTCACGGCGCAGGGCACGACGCAGCTCGCTCTCCAGGTCGGCAAGGCTGCGGGCATTGCGGTTGATGCGCTCGTTGAACACATGGAAGGTACAGCCCTGGCTGCCTTTGGCCTGGCGCATGGCAATGTGCGCGTGCCACATCAGCGGGTCGGCCCCGCCCTGGACACGCGCATGGGCCAGGCCCAGGCTGCAGCCCAGCAGCAGGCTTTCGCCGTCGATCCAGTACGGCTCGGCCAGTGCTTCGACAATGCGCTCGGCAATCCACTCGGCGCGGTTGGCGTCACGGCGGGTGTCGATCAGCAGGGCGAACTCATCACTGCCCAGGCGCGCCACCTGGTCACCCGCCTCCAGTTGCTGCTTCAGGCGTGCCACCACTTGCAGGATCAGGCGGTCGCCGCTCTGGTGACCAAGCGCATCGTTGACGTGACGGAAGTTGTCCAGGTCCAGATGGCCAAGGGCAACGCCGCGACCATCGTTCTCGGCCAGGCGCGCGGTGAGCAAGGCCTGGAAGCCCTGGCGGTTGGCGATACCGGTCAATGGGTCCTGCTCGGCCAGGCGCTGCAAGGTGGCCACCAGCACGCCGCGTTCACGCACATGGCGCAGCGAGCGGCGCAAGCTGTCGGCATTGAGTTGCTCGCGCACCAGCCAATCGCTGACCGCGCTCGGTGGCAGCTCGGGCTCATGCTCGAGCAGCAGGATGGTCGGCAGGTCGCAGCGCCCGGGTGCAGGCTGCAAAGCCGGTGTGGCCAGCACGACAGCCTGGCGGTCATTGCTGAACAGGCTGTCTACCGCCTCCCAGTTGGGTGCAGTCAGCAACACTGCAGCACCGTCCAATGCCTGCACGCAGTCGCGCAGCAATACGGTCCATTCCGGCTCATCAGCCAACAGCAGCAAACGCAGAGGTTCGACAGGCGTGGACAAGCGGGCTCCTTAGGGCTTCACGGTGCAACGGAAGAGTTCGGGTATGCTACTGCACAAATGAGAATGATTTCTAAATTTGTGCGCGCAAAGGCAGGCGTAACATCCCGACGCATTTTGTCGTGCATCCTGCGCGAAACGGACCCAACCGGCAAATACGTTTTTTTCAGTGCCTAGGATTAGCTGCACTAATACTGGAACGGTCACAAAAGTCTGACTCAGACGTCAGACGGTCGCGCCATAACGGCCGCATGCCTGTTAGAATGCGCGGCTATTTTCTGGCGACCCCCGGTTTCTAGCATGTCCCGACTCAATCCCCGGCAGCAGGAAGCCCGTGACTATGTCGGCGGCCCTCTTTTGGTGCTCGCCGGTGCAGGTTCGGGCAAGACCAGCGTGATCACGCGCAAGATTGCCCACCTCATCCAGAACTGCGGCATCCGTGCCCAGTACATCGTGGCGATGACCTTCACCAACAAGGCCGCCCGCGAGATGAAGGAACGGGTCGCCACCCTGCTGCGCCCGGGCGAAGGCCGCGGCCTGACGGTGTGCACCTTCCACAACCTTGGCCTGAACATCATCCGCAAGGAGCACGAGCGCCTGGGTTACAAGCCGGGCTTCTCGATCTTCGACGAGTCCGACATCAAGGCGTTGCTGTCGGACATCATGCAGAAGGAATACTCCGGCGACGACGGCATCGACGAGATCAAGAACATGATCGGTGCCTGGAAGAACGACCTGGTCCTGCCGCCCGAGGCCCTGGAAAAGGCGCGCAACCCGCGCGAGCAGACCGCCGCCATCGTCTACACCCACTACCAGCGCACGCTCAAGGCGTTCAACGCGGTGGACTTCGACGACCTGATCCTGCTGCCGGTCAAGCTGTTCCAGGAGCACCCCGACGTGCTGGAGCGCTGGCAGAACCGCGTGCGCTACCTGCTGGTGGACGAATACCAGGACACCAACGCCAGCCAGTACTTGCTGGTGAAGATGTTGATCGGCATGCGCAACCAGTTCACCGTGGTCGGCGACGACGACCAGTCGATCTATGCCTGGCGTGGTGCCCGGCCGGAAAACCTCATGCTGCTCAAGGAGGACTACCCCTCCCTGAAGGTGGTGATGCTGGAGCAGAACTACCGCTCCACCAGCCGCATCCTGCGTTGCGCCAACGTGCTGATCGCCAACAACCCGCACGCGTTCGAGAAGCAGCTGTGGAGCGAGATGGGCGTAGGCGACGAGATCCGGGTGATCCGCTGCAAGAACGAGGAAGCCGAGGCCGAACGCGTGGCCATGGAAATCCTCACCCTGCACCTGCGCACCAACCGCCCCTACAGCGACTTTGCCATACTTTACCGGGGCAACTACCAGGCCAAGCTGATCGAACTGAAGCTGCAGCATCATCAGGTGCCGTATCGCCTGTCGGGCGGCAACAGCTTCTTCGGCCGCCAGGAAGTCAAGGACCTGATGGCCTACCTGCGCCTGCTGGTGAACCCGGACGATGACAACGCCTACCTGCGGGTGATCAACGTACCGCGCCGGGAAATCGGCTCCACCACCCTCGAAAAGCTTGGCAACTACGCCACCGAGCGCGGCATCTCGATGTATGCCGCCAGCGAGGAGCTGGGCCTGGGCGAGCACCTGGACGCCCGCTATACCGAGCGTTTGCAGCGCTTCAAGCACTGGCTGGACGGGGTGCGCCACAAGGTTGCCCTGGAAGACCCGATTGCCGCACTGCACGAGATGATCCGCGACATCGACTACGAGAACTGGATCCGCCAGCAGACCGCCAGCGACAAGGCTGCCGAGTTCCGCATCAGCAACGTCTGGTTCCTGGTCGAAGCGCTGAAGAACACCCTCGAAAAGGACGAAGAGGGTGACATGACCATCGAGGACGCCATCGGCAAGCTGGTGCTGCGCGACATGCTCGAGCGCCAGCAGGAAGAGGAAGAGAACGCCGAAGGCGTGCAGATGATGACCCTGCATGCTTCCAAGGGCCTGGAGTTCCCCTACGTGTTCATCATGGGCATGGAAGAGGAGATCCTCCCGCACCGTTCCAGCATCGAGGCCGACACCATCGAAGAGGAACGCCGCCTGGCCTACGTGGGCATCACCCGCGCGCGCCAGACCCTGGCCTTCACCTTCGCCGCCAAGCGCAAGCAGTACGGCGAAATCATCGACTGCACACCCAGCCGCTTCCTCGATGAACTGCCGCCGGAAGACCTGGCCTGGGAGGGCCTGGACGATGCGCCGGTCGAGGTCAAGGCGGCACGCGGCAACAACGCCCTGGCCGATATCCGGGCGATGCTCAAACGCTGATCAACCATTACTCTTTACTATTGCCGCGTACAGCGGCCACCTTTGTTTCGAGGTAAACACAGTGGAAGCACTGCACCAGAAGATTCGCGAAGAAGGCATCGTGCTTTCCGATCAGGTTCTCAAAGTCGATGCGTTTCTCAACCACCAGATCGACCCTGCGCTGATGCAGTTGATCGGTGACGAGTTCGCCCGCCTGTTTGCCGACGCCGGCGTGACCAAGATCGTCACCATCGAGGCCTCAGGGATAGCCCCGGCGGTGATGACCGGCCTGAAGCTGGGCGTGCCGGTGATCTTCGCCCGCAAGCACCAGTCGCTGACCCTGACCGAAAACCTGCTGACTGCCTCGGTGTATTCCTTCACCAAGCAGACCGAGAACACCGTGGCCATTTCGCCGCGCCACCTCAACAGCAGCGACCGGGTGCTGGTGATCGACGACTTCCTGGCCAACGGCAAGGCGTCGCAGGCACTGATCTCGATCATCAAGCAGGCCGGCGCGACCGTGGCCGGCCTGGGCATCGTCATCGAGAAGTCGTTCCAGGGTGGCCGTGCCGAGCTGGACAGCCAGGGCTACCGCGTCGAATCGCTGGCCCGGGTGAAGTCGCTGGAAGGTGGTGTGGTGACTTTCATCGAGTGATGCCCCTCGGGGCCGCTGCGCGAGCCCATCGCGACACAAGGCCGCTCCTACACGAGTACATGAGCCGCATACTTGAGCCGCGCCCAAATTGATGGACAGGTGTCCAACATCTGGGCGCAGCTCAACTCCTTGTAGGAGCGGCCTTGCGTCGCGATGGGCTGCAAAGCAGCCCCGGCAATTCAACCGGCTGCCGCCAACCCCGCCAGTAACAGCCGCTGATACAGCTCGTCCTTCAGCCCCTGCGGCCGATCCAGGCCCATCCGCGCCAGATGCCGCTCGTACCCTTCGGGCCCCGGCGCATCCAGTGCTGCCTTGCCCAGCTCCAGCACCTCGCTCAGCTTGAACTTGCTCTTCAACCAGTTCAGCGCCCGCAGCAAATCCCGCTCTTCAGCCGTAAAGTCCGTGCCCAGCGGGTACTCCGGGAACAGCCGCGCATGCTTCGCCCTGATCGCTTCCAACCGCTGCGGCGTGTTGTCGGTGAAGCGCGAATCCAGCTGGAAATCCCGGGCGAGCTTGCCAGCATCTTTTGCCTGTTCGATCAGCCCCTGCTGGAACCGTGAATCACACACCGCCAGCAAACGTGCGATTACCTCGCTGTCGGTCTGCCCGCGCAAGTCGGCAATGCCATATTCGGTCACCACGATATCGCGCAGGTGCCGCGGAATGGTGCAGTGGCCATAGGTCCAGAACAGGTTCGAGGTCACCTCGCCGCCCGCCTCGCGCCAGCTGCGCAGCAGCAGGATCGAGCGCCCACCTTCCAGCGCATGCCCTTGGGCGACAAAGTTGTACTGGCCACCCACGCCGCTGAGGACACGGCCATCTTCCAACTGGTCGGCCACCCCGGCACCGAGCAGGGTCATGCCGAACACGGTATTGATGAAGCGCGCATCGCGACGCTGGCGGCGCTTGAGTTGCTCCTGCCCATACAGCTCGTTGATGAAGCTGATGCGGGTCATGGCAAACCGCGCCCGCTGTTCCAGCGTCATGTCACGCAGGCGCTGGTAGAAGGCCTGAGGGCCAAGGAAGAAGCCGCCATGCAGCACGCTGCCCTGCGCATCCGCCGGGCGTCGCAGCAGGCCCGCCTCAGCCAGCACCAGCAGGCCGTTGACGAACATCTCGCTGCAGCCATACAACCCCTGGGCGAAACCACCCAGCCCCCCTTCCCGTTCGATCAGCGCTTGCCATGGGCCAATATCCAGGTCATCGAGCACGGCACGGTAGCCGGCGTTGTCGCCCTGGCGCGCCAGCAGGGCGGCGGCTACCGCATCGCCCATGGCACCGATGCCGATCTGCAACGTGCCGCCGTCCCGTACCAGGCTGCTGGCATGCAGGCCGATGCAATGATCCTGGGTGCTCACCGGCATGTTCGGCGTGGAAAACAGGCGACGCTGCTCGGCTTCATCGAGCAGCAGGTCGAAGGCATCCATGGGCAGCTCGGCGTCGCCGGGCATGTACGGCAGTTCGGCATGCACCTGGCCAAGCATGAGGATGGTTTCGCCAGCGGCACGGCGCCTGGCGACCATCGGCAACAGGTCGGGGGTGATGTCAGGGTTGCACGCCAGGCTCAGGTGCACCGGCCGCTCCGGGGTGGCAGCCACCAGTTGGGCGATCAGGTTCAGGCCCTTGGCGTTGATATCGCGCGCGGCGTGGCTGTAGTTGCTGCTGACGTAGTCCTGCTGGGCAGACTCGCTGTGCAGCAGGCTGCCGGGCTGCAGGAAGAACTGCTCGACCCGGATGTTCGGCGGCAGGCTGTCGTTGCGCAGGTCGGCGAGGTAGCTGAGTTCTTCGTAGTCGGCGAACACCCGTTCGACGAAGGGTTCGAGAAAGCGCCGCTGCAGGCCATCGCCCAGTGCTGGACGGCCGAGCGAGAGTGCGGTGTAGATGGTCAGGCGGCGCTCGGGCTGCTCGCGTATACGGGCATACAGGGCATTGACGAAAGCGACCGGCTTACCCAGACCCAGCGGCAGGCCCATGTGGATGTGGGCTGGCAAGCGCGCCAGGACCTGCTCGACAGCCTGATCGATGGAGCAGAGGTGCATCGGGGCCTCCTGAGACATCCGTGGGTTCAGGAGTTGGACATGGGCTTTGGTGGGTTGGTTGCCCGTGCCGGCTCCTTCGCGGCTAAAGCCGCTCCCACAGTTACAGCACAAGATTCAAGAACTGCGAGATGCCTGTGTGAGCGGCTTTAGCCGCGAAAGGGCCGGTACAGGTACCACAAAAACAAAGCCCGCCATCAATGGCGGGCTTCATGCAATTCAGCTGTTTCTCACAGCCCGGACATCTTCTTGATCGCCCCTTTCAGCTCATCATCGGAACAATCCGCGCAGGTGCCTTTCGGTGGCATTGCGTTGATACCGGTGATGGCCTTGGCCAGGATGCCATCCAGGCCGCCCTGATGGTCGGCGCGCTCTTTCCAGGCTGCAGTGTCGCCAATCTTCGGCGCGCCAAGCAGGCCGGAGCCATGGCAGGCGTTGCAGTGCTTGGCGATGATCTGGTCCGGCGTCTTGGCACCACCGCCACCAGCGGCAGCGGCCACTTCCATGCCCTTGCATTCCTGGCCCTGCACACACACCTGGCCGACCGGCTCCAGGCGCTTGGCGATGTCATCCTTGGTCGCAGCGGTTGCGCTCATTGCCCAGAGGGCGAATACGGCTGCTGGTACGGCCAGCATCTTCTTGATTTGGTTCACGCGAACACCCTCATGGTGGCTAATCACGCTCGCGGCCACGGATCGGCGAGCGCTGAAAAGTATAGCGGGAACCCGGAGGCCGTGAAACGACCCTACACGGGAAAGGGGTATTGCCGAATCAATGCACTGCGCTGGATCAAAAGTTCGAAGGTGTCGCCGCGCTGATCAACCGCGCCGGCCGGTCGAACGGGTTGCGAAAGCGGTGTGGGCGGGTGCTTTCGAAGTAGTAGCTGTCGCCTTCCTCGAGAATGAAGATCTCGTTGCCGACCACCAGCTCCAGGCGGCCTTCCAGCAGAATGCCAGTTTCCTCGCCATCGTGGGTGAGCATTTCGGCACCGGTGTCGGCGCCCGGTGGGTAGACCTCGGTGAGGAAGGCGATGGCACGGTTGGGGTGCGACTTGCCGACCAGCTTCATGGTCACCGCACCGTCCGAGATATCGATCAGCTCATGGGCCTTGTAGACGATCTGCGTGGGGCTTTCAGGTTCCAGCTCGACCGAGAAGAACTCGACCATGGACATGGGAATGCCACTCAGCACCTTGCGCAGCGAGCTGATCGAAGGGCTCACGCTGTTCTTCTCGATCATCGAAATGGTGCTGTTGGTCACCCCGGCGCGCTTGGCGAGTTCACGCTGGGACAGGCCCTTGAGCTTGCGGATGGCTTGCAGTCGTTCGCCGACGTCCAAAGCTGGAGCCTCCTGAAACGGTGGAAAAGGGGGTGGATGTGAACGATATCATGGCAATGCCGTTCAGTATTTACAACACACAGCCCCTCAACCTGTCCGCTTCAGCGTTTCATTCGCCGCAGTAGTCCCGCGGTACCCGCTTCAGGTTGCAGAAGATCTGGTAGGGAATGGTGCCAGCCTGGGCAGCCACCTCGCTGGCCAGCACATGCTTGCCCCACAGTTCGACCGGGCTGCCGACGGTCGCTTCCGGTATGTCGGTCAGGTCGACGTTGAGCATGTCCATCGATACACGGCCGATCAGCTGCGTGCGCTTGCCGGCGACCAGCACCGGGGTGCCATTCGGCGCCTGGCGTGGGTAGCCATCGGCATAGCCCATGGCGACCACGCCCACGCGGGTCGGCCGCGGGCTGACGAACTTGGCGCCATAGCCCACCGGCTCGCCGGCGGGCAGCTCGCGCACGCTGATCACCCGCGATTGCAGGGTCATCACCGGCTGCAGGCGCTCGGCCTGGGCCTGCGCCACCTCGAACGGCGTGGCACCGTACAGCATCAGGCCCGGGCGTACCCAGTCACTGGGTGCCTGCGGCCACCCCAGCACAGCGGGCGAATTGCGCAGGCTGCATTCGGCGGCCAGGCCTTGGCGAGCGGCTTCGAATACGGCGATCTGCTGGGCGGTAGCATCGGCATCCAGCTCGTCGGCGCGGGCAAAGTGGCTCATCAGCACGATGCGCGCGACCTTGCCACTGGCCAGCAGGCGCTGGTAGGCCTCGTGGTAATCCTTGGGGTGCAGGCCGACACGGTGCATGCCGCTGTCGAGCTTGAGCCAGACGGTGAGCGGCTTATGCAGCTGGGTTTGCTCGATCGCTTCCAGCTGCCACAGCGAATGCACCACGCACCACAGGTTGTGCTCGGCGATCAGCGCCAGTTCGCTGGCCTCGAAAAAGCCCTCCAGCAGCAGCACCGGCGCCTTGATACCGGCGGCGCGCAGCTCCAGCGCCTCTTCGATACAGGCCACGGCAAAACCGTCGGCTTCGGCTTCCAGGGCCAGGGCACAGCGCACGGCGCCATGGCCGTAGGCATCGGCCTTGATCACGGCGAGGGCTTTGGCACCGGTCAGTTCACGGGCCAGACGGTAGTTGTGGCGCAGGGCCTGGAGGTCGATCAGGGCGCGGGCGGGACGCATGGCGGCTGCCTTATGGTGGTTCGGGTTGAAATCGGTGTTGGGTTCTTCGCGGGCTCGCCCGCTCCCACAGGTACTGCACAGTTTTCAATATCTGTGGTGTTCCTGTGGGAGCGGGCGAGCCCGCGAAGAGGCCGGTACAGGCGAACTTACTGCTGGTGAGCCGGCGCAGTCTGCTCATGCTTGGCCACTTCCCGGCTGTTGCCATAGCGGAAGATGTCCAGGCCTTCGGCACTGATCTGCGGCTTCTTGCGCGCAATCAGGTCGGCCAGCAGGCGACCGGAGCCGCACGCCATGGTCCAGCCCAAGGTACCGTGGCCGGTATTCAGGAACAGGTTGCGGAACGCCGTGGCACCGACGATCGGCGTACCGTCCGGGGTCGCCGGGCGCAGGCCGGTCCAGAAGCTGGCCTGGCTCAGGTCACCGCCGCGAGGATAAAGGTCGTTGACGATCATCTCCAGCGTTTCGCGCCGACGCGGGTTCAGCGACAGGTCAAAGCCGGCGATTTCAGCCATGCCACCAACCCGGATACGGTTGTCGAAACGGGTGATCGCGACTTTGTAGGTCTCGTCGAGGATGGTGGACGTCGGGGCCATGTCGGCGTTGGTGATCGGCACGGTCAGCGAGTAGCCCTTCAGCGGATACACCGGAGCCTTGATGCCCAGCGGCTTGAGCATCTGCGGCGAGTAGCTGCCCAGTGCCAGCACGTAGCGGTCGGCGGTTTCCAGCTTGCCGTCGATCCACACACCATTGATACGGTCGCCGGCGAAGTCCAGGCGCTGGATGTCCTGGCCGAAGCGGAACTCCACGCCCAGCTTGGTGGCCATGTCGGCCAGCTTGGTGGTGAACAGCTGGCAGTCACCGGTCTGGTCGTTGGGCAGGCGCAGGGCGCCGGCCAGAATGTCTTTGACGCCAGCCAGGGCCGGCTCGACGCGGGCAATGCCGTCGCGGTCGAGCAGCTCGTAAGGCACGCCGGACTGTTCGAGCACGGCAATGTCCTTGGCTGCGGCATCTACCTGGGCCTGGGTCCGGAACAGCTGGGTAGTGCCCAGGCTGCGGTTTTCGTAGGCGATGCCGGTTTCTGCCCGCAGCTCGTCGAGGCAGTCACGGCTGTACTCGGACAGGCGCACCATGCGCTCCTTGTTCACCGCGTAACGGCTGGCGGTGCAGTTGCGCAACATCTGCGCCATCCACAGGTACTGGTCGACGTCGCCGGTGAGCTTGATGGCCAACGGGGCATGCCGCTCCAGCAGCCATTTGATGGCCTTCAGCGGCACGCCCGGTGCAGCCCAGGGCGAGGCATAGCCAGGCGAGATCTGGCCAGCGTTGGCAAAACTGGTTTCCATGGCCACCGCCGGCTGGCGGTCGACCACCGTTACTTCGAAACCTTGCCGGGCCAGGTAGTAGGCACTGGCGGTTCCGATTACACCGCTACCAAGTACCAGAACTCGCATCGTTTTATTCCTCGCACGCGGCGCACCGCAGTCTTTTGTTGAAATGGCATGGATGCGCGCAGTATAGGAATTTGAAGGCAGTGCAATTCACTATATAAAAGCCTATTATTGGCGAGAATTCTCGGCAAGATTGCCTTTCACGGAGGGGCATCCCCTATGCGAACCCAGCACCAGACCAAGCGTGAGCTGGACAAGATCGACCGCAACATCCTGCGTATCCTGCAGAACGACGGGCGTATTTCCTTCACCGAACTGGGCGAGAAAGTCGGGCTGTCCACTACCCCTTGCACCGAGCGGGTTCGCCGCCTGGAGCGCGAGGGCATCATCATGGGCTACAACGCCCGCCTTAACCCGCAGCACCTCAAGGGCAGCCTGCTGGTGTTCGTGGAAATCAGCCTGGACTACAAGTCGGGGGATACCTTCGAGGAGTTCCGCCGTGCGGTGTTGAAACTGCCACATGTGCTCGAGTGCCACCTGGTTTCGGGCGACTTCGACTACCTGGTGAAGGCGCGCATTTCGGAAATGGCCTCGTACCGCAAACTGCTTGGCGACATCCTGCTGAAGCTGCCGCACGTGCGCGAATCGAAGAGCTACATCGTGATGGAAGAGGTAAAGGAAAGCCTCTGCCTGCCGATTCCGGACTGAGGCTAGACCAGCACCTGGCGCGTGGTGGCGATGAACTGGTGGACCAGCTGCTCGGCGGCAGGGTCGATCATCTGCTCCGGGCCACGGCCCCGCGGGCAGGCCAGGCGCGGGGTGGTGCCGAACAGCCGGCAGATCATCGGCCGCTCTTCGTAGACGGTGCAGCCGTTGGGGCCCAGGTGAACGCAATCCAGGCGTTCCAAGGCAGCGTCCTGCTCGGCCTGCGACTTGCGCGGCAGGCGCGCCATTTCTTCTGCCGACGTGGTGACCGGGCCGCAGCAGTCATGGCAGCCGGGTTCGCACTCGAATGAAGGGATGAGTTCGCGCAGGAAATGGATCTTGTGGCGGTTGCAGGACATGGCTGAATACAACGTAGGGAACCTGGCCGGATTATAGGCTCACCGGCGCCTTGTCGGAGCGCCCTTGTGTCGCGGAAGGGCGCAGCGCGGCCCCGCCATCCATGACACGAAGCTGAAAGCCTGGGGCCGCTTCGCGCCCCATCGCGACGCAAGGCCGCTCCTACAACCGGCGGCGTAAGCCAGGCAAGCGGTTGCCCACCCCAGAGCCCCGGCTTATCCTCCCCCCTTGCCCACCAGCTTCAGGACCGAGCCAATGATCCACAGCGCGCAGCACGCCGCCTCCTACTACGCCGCCAGCAGCGCGCCACACCCTGATCACTCTTTCCTGCAAGGCGAACACAGCGCCGATGTGTGCATCGTCGGTGGTGGTTATTCGGGCCTGAACACCGCCATCGAACTGGCCGAGCGCGGCTTCTCGGTCATCCTGCTGGAAGCCCGCAAGCTCGGCTGGGGCGCCAGTGGGCGCAATGGCGGCCAGCTGATCCGCGGCGTCGGTCATGGCCTGGAGCAGTTCGCCCCGGTGATCGGCGAGGAAGGCGTACGCAGCATGAAGCTGATGGGCCTGGAGGCTGTGCAAATCGTCCGCGAACGGGTCGAAAAGCATGCCATCGCCTGCGACCTGACCTGGGGCTACTGCGACCTGGCCAACAAGCCTGCCGAGCTGCTGGGCTTTGCCGAAGACGCCGAAGAACTGCGCAGCCTGGGCTATACCCATGAACTGCGCCTGGTCGGCAAGGACGATATCCACAGCGTGGTCGGCGCCGACTGCTATGTGGGCGGGCTGGTCGACATGGGCTCCGGGCACCTGCACCCGCTCAACCTGGCCCTGGGTGAAGCCGCCGTGGCCAGCCGCCTGGGCGTGCAGCTGTTCGAGCAGTCCGAGGTCACCCGCATCGACTATGGCCCAGAAGTACAGGTACATACCGCGCAAGGCCGGGTGCGGGCCAAGACCTTGGTGCTGTGCTGCAATGCCTACCACAACAACCTCAACCGCGAACTGGGCGGCAAGGTGCTGCCGGCGGGCAGCTACATCATCGCCACCGAACCGCTGGGCGAAGAGCGTGCGCGTATGCTGCTGCCGCAGAACATGGCCGTGTGCGACCAGCGTGTAGCACTGGACTACTATCGCCTGTCCGCCGACCAGCGCCTGTTGTTCGGCGGTGCCTGCCATTATTCAGGGCGTGACCCCAAGGACATTGCCGCCTACATGCGGCCGAAGATGCTGAAGGTATTCCCGCAACTGGCCGATGTCCGCATCGACTACCAGTGGGGCGGCATGATCGGCATCGGCGCCAACCGCCTGCCACAGGTCGGCCGCCTGGCCAGCCAGCCGAATGTCTATTACGCCCAGGCCTACTCCGGCCATGGGCTGAATGCCACGCACCTGGCCGCGCGCCTATTGGGCGAGGCCATCAGCGGCCAGGAGAGCGGGCGTTTCGACCTGTTCGCCAAGGTGCCGCACATCACCTTCCCGGGCGGCCAACACCTGCGCTCGCCACTGCTGGCGTTGGGGATGCTGTGGCATCGCCTGAAAGAGCTGATCTGAAGCGTAACAGCGGCCTTGTGTCGCGAAAGGGCCCACCGCGGCCACGGCATTACCTGCGGTAACTGGAAGCTTGGGGGCGCTACGCTCCCCTTTCGCGACACAAGGCCGCTCCTACACAGACCGAGCGGCACCTGCCGTGACTAGTCTTTCCAGAAGGGTTTGCGCCCTTCTGTACGCGCCTGTTCCCAGCTCAGCCCGACGTCGCGCAACTCATCGTCAGTCAGCTGCAGCAACGCCCTGCGGGTATTCCAGCGATGCAGCATCAGCCCCCAACGCCCCAACCCTTGCGGCGCGTTGAACACCTTGGCCTGCTGCCCGGCTTCCAGTTCCTTGGCCAACAGTTGCAAGCGCACATCGCTCATGCCACCCATCGCTGCGTTCTCCGTTCGATTGATACCGTGGAGAAAGCATGCGCGCTGCACGCACCGGCAATACAGATCCAATACAGCCTTATTATTCCCATACAGAATTGGCCGCTGACTGACTGAATGCTGTATTTTCAACGCAACTGTACCGGTCGCTATGCCAATGCAGCTCAGGAGTATGCCGTGACCCTCTACCTGAACCTCGCCGAACTGCTCGGCGCCCGTATCGAGCAGGGCCTCTACCGCCCCGGCCAGCGCCTGCCGTCGGTGCGCGCCCTGAGCGTGGAGCACGGGGTCAGCCTGAGCACCGTGCAGCAGGCCTATCGCATGCTGGAAGACAGCGGCATGGTCTCGCCGCGACCCAAGTCCGGCTACTTCGTCAGCAACCTCCGCCAGCTGCCTGCCCTTCCCGCCGTCAGCCGCCCGGCCCAGCGTCCGGTGGACATTTC
Source organism: Pseudomonas sp. LAM2023 (assembly GCF_016620375.1). Lineage (NCBI taxonomy): Bacteria > Pseudomonadati > Pseudomonadota > Gammaproteobacteria > Pseudomonadales > Pseudomonadaceae > Pseudomonas > Pseudomonas sp. LAM2023. The sequence continues at coordinate 703,758 of NZ_JAENHV010000015.1, forward strand.
ACAGTGGGAACAGGTGCTGGAACTGGTGCGCAGCACCCCGCGCCAGGATGTTGTCCAGCTCGGCCGCGGCATGCCCGACATCGACAGCCCCACCCTCAAGCCACTGCTGCGCAGCCTCGCCCAACTGAGCAGAAGGCAGGACATGCCTGGCCTGTACTACGACAACATTCACGGCAACCTGGCCCTGCGCGAGCAAGTGGCGCGGCTGACGCTCGACTCTGGCTGCCGCCTGAGCCCGGCCGACCTGGTGGTGACCACCGGTTGCCATGAGGCGCTGTCGTGCAGCATCCGCGCGGTATGTGAACCCGGCGACATCGTCGCAGTCGACTCGCCGAGCTTCCATGGGGCCATGCAGACCCTCAAGGGCCTGGGCATGAAAGCCCTGGAAATCCCGACCGACCCAGTCACCGGCATCAGCCTGGAGGCGCTGGAGCTGGCCCTGGAACAATGGCCGATCAAGCTCATCCAGATCACCCCCAACTGCAACAACCCGCTCGGCTACATCATGCCCGAGGCGCGCAAGAAGGCCTTGCTGAGCCTGGCCCAGCGCTACGACGTGGCCATTCTCGAAGACGATGTGTACGGTGACCTGGCCTACACCTACCCCCGCCCGCGCACCCTCAAGTCTTTCGACGACGATGGCCGCGTGCTGCTGTGCAGCTCGTTCTCCAAGACCCTCGCCCCCGGCCTGCGGATAGGCTGGGTGGCGCCCGGGCGTTACCTGGAACGCGTGCTGCACATGAAATACATCAGCACCGGCAGCACCGCCAGCCAACCGCAGCTGGCCATTGCCGACTTCATCGCCGCCGGGCACTACCAACCCCATGTGCGGCGCATGCGCAGCCAGTACCAGCGCAGCCGCGACCTGATGAGCGACTGGGTGACCCGCTACTTCCCGCCGGGCACGCGGGTCAGCCGGCCGCAGGGTGGTTTCATGCTGTGGGTGGAATTACCCGAACATTTCGATACGCTGCGGCTAAACCGCGCTTTACTGGAGCAAGGCGTGCAGGTTGCCGTAGGCAGCATCTTTTCGGCCTCGGGCAAATTCCGCCACTGCCTGCGCATGAACTTCGCCGCGCGGCCGACAGCGCAGATCGAAGCTGCAGTGCGCAAGGTCGGTGAAACCGCCCTTCGTCTACTGGATGAAGAAAACGCGGGCGCGTAACTTTGCGCCGCCCGCTACGGTCCAACCCTTCAAGCCTTCGTTGCACAGGACGATTCACCCTTGAGACTCCAGCGAGCCCTGCCTCTGCTGCTGGTGCTACTGCTCGGCCTTGCCGGCTGCGCCAGCGTCGGCACGCCCCGCGAAACCAGCCAGGCGCTGCCGGCCAACGACTCGGCGTTCGGCCGCTCGGTGCTGCGCCAAGCTGCACCGTACAGCGGCCGCTCCGGCTTTCGCCTGCTGCCCAACAGCAACGAGGCGTTCCGCGCCCGCGCCGAACTGATCCGCAACGCCCAGACCAGCATCGACCTGCAGTACTACATCGTCCACGACGGCCTCAGCACCCGCGCCCTGGTGCATGAGCTGCTGCGTGCTGCCGACCGTGGCGTACGCATACGCATCCTGCTCGACGACACCACCAGCGATGGCCTGGACGTGATCATGGGCACCCTCGATGCCCACCCGAACATCCACATCCGCGTGTTCAACCCATTGCACCTGGGCCGCAGCACCGGTGTAACGCGCGCCGTAGGCCGCCTGTTCAACCTGTCGCGTCAGCACCGGCGCATGCACAACAAGCTGTTCCTGGTGGATAACAGCATGGCCATCGTCGGCGGGCGCAACCTGGGCGACGAGTATTTCGATGCCGAGCCCAACCTCAATTTCACCGACATCGACCTGCTGGGGGTAGGCCCGATCGCCGAGCAGTTGGGGCACAGTTTCGACCAGTACTGGAACAGCGCTCTCAGCCGGCCGATCACCGACTTCCTCTGGCACGACCCGGATGCCAGCGACCTGAGTGCCAGCCGCCACCGCCTGGAAGTGTCGTTGGCCGAAGCCAGGACCCAACGTAAAGCCCTGTACGACCGCTTGATGGCCTACCAAGCCCAACCGCGCCTGGACGTGTGGCGCAACGAACTGATCTGGGCCCACGCCCAGGCGCTGTGGGATGCACCAAGCAAGGTGCTGGCTGATGACGAACCGGACCCGCAACTGCTGCTGAGCCAGCAGCTCGCGCCGGACCTGGCCAACGTGCATCGCGAACTTATCCTGATGTCGGCGTATTTCGTGCCGCGCGAGCCTGGCCTGCTGTACCTGACCGGCCGTGCCGACGCCGGCACGTCGGTGAAGCTGCTGACCAACTCGCTGGAGGCCACCGACGTGCCGGCGGTGCACGGCGGCTATGCGCCCTACCGCCGGGCCTTGCTTGAGCACGGCGTGCAGCTTTACGAGCTGCGTCGGCAACCCGGTGACCCCAGCGCCGGGCGCTTGAGTTACCACGGCAGCTCGGATTCGAGCCTGCATACCAAGGCGATCGTGTTCGACCGGCGCAAGACCTTCATCGGCTCGTTCAACTTCGACCCACGTTCGGTGCTGTGGAATACCGAGGTCGGCGTGTTGGTGGACAGCCCGGAACTGGCCGAGTACACCCGCGAGCTGGCCCAGCAGGGTATGGCGCCCGCGTTGAGCTACCAGGTGAAGCTGGTGGGCGACAAACTGGTGTGGGCGACCGAGGACAATGGCCAGCGGCACATGCTGACCTCCGAGCCGGGCGGCATATGGCGGCGGTTCAATGCCTGGATCAGCAAGGCGGTCGGCCTGGAAAAGATGCTGTAACCGGATTTGGCGCTGCTTTGCAGCCCATCGCGACGCAAGGCCGCTCCTACCGGGGATATATCGCCTGTGGGAGCGGCCTTGCGTCGCGATGGGCCGCAAAGCGGCCCCAGGTTCCATCAAGCCGATGCAGGCTCGAAAGCCCCACGCCGCCGGGTCAACACCACCAACCCCGCAGCCCCCAGCGCCAACAGCAACGGCAGCGCGTGCCCACTGAGCCACTGGCTTCCCGCCCCTGCCAGCAATGGCCCGAGCAGGCAGCCAATGCCCCACAGTTGTGCCACATGGGCATTGGCCCGGACCAGCTCATCATCGCGGTAGCGCTCGCCGATCAACACCAGCGACAAGGTGAACAAGCCCCCGGCGCTGGCCCCGAACAACACCCACAGCGGCCAGATCAGCGGCGTGTGCAGCGATAGCGGAATGACCAGGCTGGACACCAGCAAGGTCACCGCACAACCGGTGAACAGGGCACGTCGCGACATACGGTCCGCCAGCGCGCCAATGGGCAGTTGCAACACCGCATCGCCCACCACCACGGTACTGACCATGAACAGGGCCGTTTCGGTACTGAAACCCTGCTGCAGGCAGTACACCGGGAGTAACGTCAGGATCATCGCCTCGAACGAGGCGAACAGGGCGATGGCCCAGGCAATCACCGGCAAACGCCGGCAGAAGGCGAACAGGTCGCTGAAGGTGACAGTGCAGGCTTCGGTGCTCGGTGCGCCGCCACGCCCCAGGAGAATCAGCGGTGCCACCAGTAGCAAGGCGGTAGCGGCCCAGAAGCCAAAGTCATCATCGGAGCCGAGAAAGCCGAGCACCAACGGCCCGGCCAGCTGGCTGAGGGCATAGCTGCTGCCATACAGCGCCACCAGGCGGCCTCGCCACTGCTCGACCACCAACTGGTTGATCCAGCTCTCGCCGAGGATGAACACCACGGTCAGCGACATACCGATCAGCAGGCGCAAGAACAGCCACAGCGGATAACTGGGCAGCAAGGCGACCAGGCCGATCGACAGCGCCCCGCCCCACAGGCAAAGGCGCATGGCTGAAGGGACGCCGACCCAGCCAGCCAGGCGGCTGGCCAGACTGGCGCCGACCAGTACACCCAGCGCCGGCATCGCGGCCATCACGCCAATGGCGAAGCTGCCATAGCCCCACGCCTCCAGGCGCAAGGATACCAGCGGCATGCTCACGCCGAGCGCCAGCCCGACGCTGAGCACCGATGCCAGTACGGCGAAGTAGCTCCCCCAACGCATTGCAGCCTCCCAGGCAGAAATTCGAACAGCAGAAACGACGAAGCCGGGCAGCGTTAGCCTACCCGGCTATCGTTGGGGCTGCCGTGCAGCCCCCCTGGGATTACAGCTTGATCCAGGTCGCCTTCAGCTCGGTGTACTTCTCCAGCGCGTGCAGCGACTTGTCACGACCGTTACCCGACTGCTTGAAGCCACCGAACGGCGCAGTCATGTCGCCGCCATCGTACTGGTTGACCCAGACGCTGCCAGCGCGTACGGCACGAGCGGTCTTGTGCGCCTTGGAGATATCCGACGTCCAGATGCCCGCCGCCAGGCCATACGGCGTGTCGTTGGCAATGGCCACGGCCTCTTCGGCGGTATCGAAGGCGATTACCGACAGTACCGGGCCGAAGATCTCTTCCTGGGCGATCTTCATCGCGTTGGTCACGCCGTCGAAGATGGTCGGCTCGACATAGGTGCCACCGGTCTCTTCCAGGGTGCGCTTGCCGCCAGCCAGCAGCTTGGCGCCATCCTTGTGACCGGCCTCGATGTACGACAGCACGGTGTTCATCTGCTGGGTATCGACCAGGGCACCGACAGTGGTCTGTGGGTCCAGCGGGTTACCCGGCTTCCAGCCTTTCAGGGCCTCGACCACCATGGGCAGGAACTTGTCCTTGATCGAACGCTCGACCAGCAGGCGCGAACCTGCAGTGCACACTTCACCCTGGTTGAAGGCGATGGCACTGGCTGCGGCCTCGGCAGCGGCTTGCAGGTCCGGGGCGTCGGCGAAGACGATGTTCGGGCTCTTGCCACCCGCCTCCAGCCAGATGCGCTTCATGTTCGATTCGCCGGCGTAGACCATCAGCTGCTTGGCAATCTTGGTCGAGCCGGTGAACACCAGGGTATCGACATCCATGTGCAGGGCCAGGGCCTTGCCCACGGTGTGGCCGTAGCCTGGCAGCACGTTCAGTACGCCTGCCGGGATACCGGCTTCGATGGCCAGCTGGGCAATGCGAATGGCCGTCAGCGGCGATTTTTCGGACGGCTTGAGCACCACCGAGTTACCGGTGGCCAGGGCCGGGCCGAGTTTCCAGCAGGCCATCAGCAGCGGGAAGTTCCACGGTACGATGGCAGCGACCACGCCCACTGGCTCGCGGGTAACCAGGCCAAGCTGGTCATGCGGGGTCGGGGCGACTTCGTCGTAGACCTTGTCGATGGCTTCGGCGGTCCAGTGGATGGCATTGGCAGCGCCCGGGATGTCGATGCTGGAGGAATCGCCGATCGGCTTGCCCATGTCCAGGGTTTCCAGCAGCGCCAGTTCTTCGACGTTCTTGCGCAGCAGGTCGGCGAAGCGGATCAGCTTGGCCTTGCGCTTGGCCGGGGCCAGTTGCGACCACACCCCAGCGTTGAAGGTGGCACGGGCGTTTTCCACAGCGCGGTTGGCGTCGGCCAGGTCGCAGCTGGCAACCTTGGCCAGGAAGCGTCCGTCGACCGGGCTCAGGCACTCGAAGGTTTCACCGGATGCGGCATCGGTGTATTCGCCGTTGATGAAGGCACGCCCTTCGATCTTCAGTTGCTGGGCACGCTGTTCCCAGTCCGCACGAGTCAGGGTGGTCATACGAAACTCCTCCTCTTGTTTAGGTGCAACGCCGCACTGAGGACTCGCAGGCGTTGTCAGAATTCTGGCCGGGCGACGAGCGCACACTGGCAGGCAATACCCTAAACCAGGCCGGACAAACTATCAATATATTTGACACAGAAGCCCCAAAAGCCTACTGATGTGCATTTTATTAAACAACAACAGGAGCCGAACCATGAGCATTGCCAGCATCATCGACTTCGCCCAGGTCATCACCGAGGCCGAACGCTACCGCCCGGCGGCGGAAAAAATCCTCAAGGGCGAGCCCGACCAGGCCGTCTATAACCATTATTCCAGCCCCTGCGGGCAGTTCGCCGCTGGCGTGTGGGAGGGTGAAGTGGGGCAGTGGACGGTGAACTACACCGAGCATGAATACTGCGAGATCGTTCAGGGCGTGTCGGTGCTGCGCGACCAGGACGGTGGCGCCAAGACCCTGCGTACGGGCGACCGGTTTGTCATCCCGGCCGGCTTCAAGGGCACCTGGGAGGTGCTGGAGCCTTGCCGCAAGATCTATGTGATGTTCGAGCAGAAATGATCTGAGGCCCTGACAGGCATAAAAAAACCCGCGTCCTTTCGGAGGCGGGTTTTTTTCAGGTCGCCGATCAATTACTTGATCTTGGCTTCCTTGTACACCACGTGCTTGCGAACAACCGGATCGTATTTCTTGATCTCGATTTTGTCCGGAGTGGTGCGCTTGTTCTTGTCGGTGGTGTAGAAGTGGCCAGTGCCAGCACTCGAAACCAGACGGATCAATTCACGCATGACGTTCTCCTTAGAACTTTTCGCCGCGAGCGCGCAGCTCGGCCAGCACTACGTCGATACCACGCTTGTCAATGACGCGCATGCCTTTGGCGGATACGCGCAGACGCACGAAACGCTTCTCGGATTCAACCCAGAAACGGTGGTGCTGCAGGTTCGGCAGGAAACGACGACGGGTTTTGTTGTTTGCGTGGGAAATGTTGTTCCCGGTTACTGGACCCTTACCAGTAACTTGACAGACTCTCGACATGACTCAGCCCTCTAAAACCACATGCCCAACCCGGCATGGGTTGGCCGCTTAATCTCTCAGTCTTTGGCGCCTGGGCGCCGTGATTCTGGAGGTCTTACCGACCGGATACGCTGACGCGACAGGCCGAGCCCCTAGAAAAGAGCGCTGCTTTATACCAGAAAGACTTGGCCACAACAACAGAAGATACATTTCCGGCGCCGGCCAAGCGCGCCGGGCCAGCATAGCGGCAGGCCCCGCCAGCCGTCGACCGCTCGTCGCCAGTTTTGTAAAAAAGGGTGTGGTCATTTCCCGACAGGCGCACTAGGGTAGGCCTTTTCCAGACTGCACTGGCAGATGGGCCACTGACAGCCAAGGAGCCACCATGCGTGCCGCCGCCCTTTCCTTATTGTTCAACTCCGTGTTCGCCGCCGGCGCCCTGTTCGCCGCCGGCGTTGCCCAGGCTGCCCCGCTGAGCGTCTGCAGCGAGGCCAGCCCCGAAGGCTTCGACGTGGTGCAGTACAACTCGCTGACCACCACCAACGCCACCGCCGACGTGCTGATGAACCGGCTGGTGGAGTTCGATGCGCAGCAAGGCAAGGTGGTGCCGAGCCTGGCGGCCAGCTGGACGGTATCGGCCGACGGCCTGGTCTATGACTTCAGCCTGCGCGATGACGTGAAATTCCACACTACCGCCTACTTCAAGCCCAGCCGCGCACTGAATGCCGACGATGTGCTGTTCAGCTTCCAGCGCATGCTCTACCCCGCCCATGCCTGGCACAAGACCGCACCGGGTGGTTACCCGCATGCCCAGTCGTTGCAGCTGGGCAGCCTGATCAAGGCGATCGAGGCGCCGACGCCAAACACCGTGCGCTTCACCCTCAACCACCCGGACGCCACGTTCCTGGCCACCTTGAGCATGGGCTTCGCCTCGATCTACTCCGCCGAATATGCCGACAAGCTGCTCAAGGCCGGCACCCCGGAGAAGCTCAACAGCCAGCCGGTCGGCACCGGGCCGTTCGTGTTCCAGCGCTTCCAGAAGGACGCCATGGTGCGCTACCGCGCCAACCCGGACTATTTTGCCGGCAAGCCGGCGGTCGACCCGCTGATCTTCGCCATCACCACCGACGCCAATGTGCGCCTGCAGAAACTCAAGCGCGGTGAGTGCCAGGTGGCCTTGTCGCCCAAGCCACTGGACATTGCCGAAGCAGGCAAGGATGGCAACCTCAAGGTGGCCACCACCCCGGCCTTCATGACGGCCTTTGTCGCCATCAACAGCCAGCACCGGCCGCTGGACAAGCCGGAGGTACGCCAGGCCATCAATCTGGCTTTCGACAAGCAGGCCTACCTGAAGGCGGTGTTCGAGGACTCCGCAGTGGCCGCCAATGGCCCCTACCCGCCCAACACCTGGAGCTACGCCAAGGACCTGCCCGGCTATACGCTGGACCTGAAGAAAGCCAAGGCGCTGCTGAACAAGGCTGGCCTGGCCGAAGGCTTCAACACCACCATCTGGACCCGCCCGTCGGGCAGCCTGCTCAACCCCAACCCCAGCCTGGGCGCGCAGATGCTGCAGGCAGACCTGGCCAAGGTTGGCATCAAGGCAGAAATCCGCGTGATCGAATGGGGCGAGCTGATCCGCCGCGCCAAGGCCGGCGAGCATGACTTGCTGTTCATGGGCTGGGCAGGTGACAACGGCGACCCGGACAACTTCCTCAGCCCGCAGTTTTCCTGCGCGGCGGTGCAATCGGGGACCAACTTCGCCCGCTTCTGCGACAGCCGCCTGGATCAGCTGATCAGCGCCGGGCGCACCACCAATGACCAGAGCGTGCGCAGCCGGCTGTACCAGCAGGCGCAGACGTTGATCCAGCAACAGGCGCTGTGGGTGCCATTGGCGCACCCGACGGCGGCGACCTTGCTGCGCCGGGACGTCGAGGGGTATCAGGTGAGCCCGTTCGGGCGGGTGGATTTCAGCAAGGTCTCAGTGACCAGGTAACCCTGCACCGGCCTCTTCGCGGGCTCGCCCGCTCCCACAGTGACAGCACAACATTCAAGGTTGGTACGATACCTGTGGGAGCGGGCGAGCCCGCGAAAAGGCCGGGACAGGCTGTACAAGTGCCTAAGCCACAATCCACCCATGCTCGACCATCGACAGCGGCTCCCCGTCACCGATGATGATGTGATCCAGCACCCGCACATCGATCAACGCCAGCCCGCGCTTCAACGACAGGGTCAGATGCACATCGTCCTGGCTGGGTTCACTATTGCCCGAGGGGTGGTTGTGGCACAGGATCAACGCCGCCGCGTTGTGCAGCAACGCCCGCCGTACCACCTCCCGCGGGTAGACACTCGCCCGGTCTATCGTGCCCCTGAACAGGATTTCAAAAGCCAACGGCCTGTGCTTGGTATCGAGAAACAGGCAACCGAATACCTCACTGGCTTCATGACGCAGCATGGCCTTGAGATAACGCCGTACCGCCGCCGGGCCTTCGAGAACCGCTGCGCGCTCGATGTTCTCATCCAGATAACGCCGGCCGATCTCCAAAAGCGCCTGTAACTGGGCATATTTAACGGCCCCTATGCCCGGCTCACGCAGTACAGCGCCGCGATCGGCTTCAAGAAACTGCCTGAGCCCGCCAAACCGCGCCAGCAGCCCTCGCGCCAGGTCCAGCACATTGCGCCCGGCAACTCCCGAGCCGAGCAGTACAGCGAGCAACTCGGCATCCGAAAGCACCGCCGCTCCACGCTGCAACAATTTCTCCCTCGGCCGCTCTTCCGCCGGCCACTCCCTGATATTCATCCGCCGTCTACCCTTGCTGCGACCGATTTCGGCCCTGTGTTAATCTATTTCGCCTCGTACATGCGACGTTCTGCCGCAGGCATTCCCAAACGTCGTCGCCCGCTCTCACTGGAAAAAGGCAAGCCTATGCAGCGGCTGTATCGCAAGCGCATCGTTCTCGGCGTGGGTGGCGGCATTGCCGCCTACAAAAGCGCCGAACTGATTCGCCGACTCCTGGAGCACGGCGCGCAGGTGCGCGTCGTCATGACCCGTGGTGGTGCAGAGTTCATCACCCCGCTGACCCTGCAGGCACTGTCCGGCCACCCGGTGCACATGGACCTGCTCGACCCTGCCGCCGAAGCGGCCATGGGCCACATCGAACTGGCCAAGTGGGCCGACCTGGTGCTGATCGCCCCGGCCACCGCCGACCTCATGGCGCGCATGGCCCAAGGCATGGCCGATGACCTGCTGACCACCCTGGTGCTGGCTACCGACGCCACCGTCGCCGTGGCCCCGGCCATGAACCAGGCGATGTGGCGCGATCCCGCCACCCAGGCCAACCTCGAGCTGCTCAAGAGCCGTGGCATCCAGGTGTTCGGTCCGGCGTCCGGCAGCCAGGCCTGTGGCGACGTGGGCCTGGGCCGCATGCTCGAAGCCACCGACCTGGCCTGGTGTGCCGCGGAAAGCTTCAAGCGCCAGGCACTGACCGGCAAGCATGTGCTGATCACCGCCGGCCCGACCCAGGAAAACATCGACCCGGTGCGCTACATCACCAATCATAGCTCCGGCAAGATGGGCTTCGCCCTGGCCGAAGCGGCCGCAGAAGCCGGGGCTCGGGTCACCCTCGTCACCGGCCCGGTGCACTTGCCAACCCCCGACCGGGTCAGCCGCATCGACGTGGTCAGCGCGCGGGACATGCTCGCCGCCTGTGAAGCGGCCATGCCGTGTGACCTGTTCATCGCCTCGGCGGCGGTCGCGGACTACCGCCCGGAAGTCGTTGCCACGCAGAAACTCAAGAAGGATCCTACGACCGGCGACGGCATGCTGCTGCAGATGGTGCGCAATCCCGATATCCTTGCCACCATCGCCGGCCGTGCCGACCGCCCGTTCAGCGTCGGCTTCGCCGCCGAAACCGAACACTTGCTCGACTACGCCACGCGCAAGCTCAAGGACAAGAACCTCGACCTGATCGTTGCCAATGATGTGGCCAACCCCAGCATCGGCTTCAACAGCGAAGAAAACGCCTTGACCGTAATCGACCGCCAGCAGCACCAGACCCTCTTCGCGCAGACCAGCAAGGGCAAGATCGCCCGGCAACTGGTCGCCTTCATCGCCGAACGGCTCAATCAGGTTCAATAAGTTACATGCACGCTCTTCAAGCCAAGATCCTCGACCCACGCCTGGGCAGCGAATTCCCTCTGCCGCAGTACGCCACCCCCGGCTCCGCCGGCCTCGACCTGCGCGCCCTGCTCAAGGAAGACACCATCATCGAGCCGGGCCAGACCCTGCTGATCCCTACCGGCCTGTCGATCTACATTGGCGACCCAGGCCTGGCAGCGGTGATCCTGCCGCGCTCGGGCCTGGGCCATAAGCACGGTATCGTGCTGGGCAACCTGGTCGGGCTGATCGACTCGGACTACCAGGGCGAGCTGATGGTGTCGTGCTGGAACCGTGGCAACACCGCGTTCACCATCGCGGTGGGCGAACGTATCGCCCAGTTGGTGCTGGTACCGGTGGTACAGGCCCATTTCGACATCGTCGAAGCGTTCGATGAAACCCAGCGTGGCGCTGGCGGCTTCGGCCATTCTGGCAGCCACTGAGCCGACAGATGACCGTTCAGGCCAAGGATGGCGAACTCTCTGGCGAAACCACCGTCCAAGCGTTCAGTTTGCGCCTGCCCAGAAAGCCTTTGACTAATGGAGCTTCCAGAGATGAACGACATGGCCCACCTGGTACCCGCAGCACTACCAGACAGCATTTTCCGCGCGTATGACATCCGCGGCGTGGTCGGCAAGACCCTTCACGCCGAAACCGCCTACTGGATCGGCCGCGCCATCGGTGCACAGAGCCTGGCCCAGGGCGAACCGCAGGTTTCGGTCGGCCGCGATGGCCGCCTGTCCGGCCCGATGCTGGTCGAAGAGCTGATCAAGGGCTTGGTCGACGCCGGCTGCCACGTCAGCGATGTCGGCCTGGTGCCTACCCCGGCCCTGTACTACGCAGCCAATGTGCTGGCCGGCAAGTCCGGGGTGATGCTGACCGGCAGCCACAACCCGTCGGACTACAACGGCTTCAAGATCGTGATTGCCGGTGACACCCTGGCCAACGAACAGATCCAGGCCCTGCTGACCCGCCTGAAAACCAACAACCTGAGCCGCGCCGATGGCCGCGTGGAAAAGGTCGAGATCCTTGACCGCTACTTCCAGCAGATTGTCGATGACGTGAAGCTGGCGAAGAAGCTCAAGGTGGTGGTGGATTGCGGCAACGGTGCCGCTGGCGTGATCGCGCCGAAATTGATCGAAGCCCTGGGCTGCGAAGTGATCCCGCTGTTCTGCGAGGTCGACGGCAACTTCCCCAACCACCACCCGGACCCGGGCAAGCCGGAAAACCTCGAGGACCTGATTGCCAAGGTCAAGCAAACCGGTGCCGACATCGGCCTGGCCTTCGACGGTGACGGCGACCGGGTCGGCGTGGTGACCAACACCGGCAGCATCGTCTACCCCGACCGCCTGCTGATGCTGTTTGCCCAGGACGTGCTGTCGCGTAACCCGGGTGCCGAGATCATCTTCGACGTCAAATGCACCCGCCGCCTGACCCCGCTGATCGAACAGCACGGTGGCCGCGCGTTGATGTGGAAGACCGGCCACTCGCTGATCAAGAAGAAGATGAAGCAGTCCGGCTCGCTGCTGGCAGGCGAGATGAGCGGTCACATCTTCATCAAGGAACGCTGGTACGGTTTCGATGACGGTATCTACAGCGCCGCGCGCCTGCTGGAGATCCTCAGCAAGGCCGGGCAAAGCGCAGAAGACCTGTTCGCCGCCTTCCCGAACGATATTTCCACGCCGGAAATCAATATTGATGTGACCGACGAGGGTAAATTCAGCATCATTGATGCACTGCAACGCGACGCCGACTGGGGCGAAGCCAACCTGACCACCATCGACGGTGTGCGGGTGGACTACGCCCACGGCTGGGGCCTGGTTCGCGCCTCCAACACCACCCCGGTGCTGGTGCTGCGCTTCGAGGCCGACAGCGACGCCGAATTGCAACGTATCAAGGATGTTTTCCGTACCCAGTTGCTGCGGGTAGAGCCTGAGCTGCAACTGCCGTTCTGACCGACTATCTGTTCCTTACAGGAGCCCTGCATGACCCTCGATCGCGATGCCGCTTCCCATGTAGCCGAGGTTTTGTCCGAAGCACTGCCTTACATTCGCCGCTTTGTCGGCAAGACCCTGGTGATCAAGTACGGCGGCAACGCGATGGAGAGCGAGGAGCTCAAGACCGGCTTCGCCCGTGACATCGTGCTGATGAAGGCTGTAGGCATCAACCCGGTGGTGGTCCACGGTGGCGGCCCGCAGATCGGCGACCTGCTCAAGCGCCTGTCGATCGAAAGCCATTTCATCGACGGCATGCGCGTCACCGACGCGGCGACCATGGATGTGGTGGAGATGGTGCTGGGCGGCCAGGTCAACAAGGACATCGTCAACCTGATCAACCGCCACGGCGGCAGCGCCATCGGCCTGACCGGCAAGGACGCGGAGCTGATCCGCGCGCGCAAGCTGACCGTCAGCCGCAAGACGCCGGAAATGACCACCCCGGAAATCATCGACATCGGCCACGTCGGTGAAGTGGTGAGCGTGAACACCGACCTGCTGAACATGCTGGTCAAGGGCGACTTCATCCCGGTCATCGCGCCAATCGGTGTAGGTGCCGACGGTGAGTCGTACAACATCAACGCCGACCTGGTGGCGGGCAAGGTGGCCGAGGCGCTGAAGGCCGAGAAGCTGATGCTGCTGACCAACATCGCCGGCCTGATGGACAAGCAGGGCCAGGTACTGACCGGCCTGACCACCGAGCAGGTCAACGAACTGATCGCCGACGGCACCATCTACGGTGGCATGCTGCCGAAGATCAAATGCGCGCTGGACGCGGTGCAGGGCGGCGTGAACAGCTCGCACATCATTGACGGTCGTGTGCCGAATGCGGTGCTGCTGGAGATCTTCACCGACAGCGGCGTAGGTACCCTGATTACCAACCGCAAGCCGCGCTGACAGCCTGCTACTCCCTATCGCCGGCAAGCCGGCTCCTACAGCGATTGCACTGACCCAGGTTGGTGCAGGGCCTGGGAGCCGGCTTGCCGGCGATGCTTTTTGCGGCAAATACTGTCAGAATGCCACCTCGCTTCAATTTGATCTTTTCTGGAGAAACTGCGTGAAATACGCATCACAAGGACTCGTGCTGGCAGCCGCCCTGGCTGTCGGGTCCATCGCCGGCTGCGCCACCGAAACATCCACCGCTGTTGCCGTACAACAGGTTGAAAGCGTCAGCCGCCCCTACAGCGGTGTACGCGCACCGATTGCCGTCGGCAAGTTCGACAACCGTTCCAGCTACATGCGCGGCATCTTCTCCGATGGCGTCGACCGCCTCGGCGGCCAGGCCAAGACCATCCTCATCACCCACCTGCAGCAAACCAACCGCTTCAACGTGCTCGATCGCGACAACATGGGCGAGATCCAGCAGGAAGCCGCGATCAAGGGCCAGGCCCAGCGCCTGAAAGGTGCCGACTTCGTGGTGACTGGCGACGTTACCGAGTTCGGCCGCAAAGAGGTTGGCGATCACCAGCTGTTCGGCATTCTCGGTCGCGGCAAGACCCAGATCGCCTACGCCAAGGTGGCGCTGAACATCGTCAACATCAGCACTTCGGAAGTCGTCTACTCCAGCCAGGGTGCGGGGGAATACGCCCTGTCCAACCGCGAGATCATCGGCTTTGGCGGCACCGCCAGCTATGACTCCACGCTGAACGGCAAGGTGCTCGACCTGGCCATGCGCGAAGCCGTCAACAAGCTGGTGAACGCAGTCGAAAGCGGCCAGTGGAATCCGAAGGCCCAGTAACAGATTCTTCCAGGAAGGACTCCTACATGAGCATCACCCTCTCGGCCGTGCGCAGCTGCGCCGGCCTGGTGTTGGGCAGCATCCTGCTGGCCGGCTGCAACGCGCCCAAACCGCTGTACCAGTGGGAAAGCTACCAACCCCAGGTGTATGGCTACCTCAAAGGCGATTCGAAAGAGGAACAGGTCACCGCGCTGGAGCGCGACCTGGAAAAGATCAAGGCCAAGAACGGCGCCGTACCACCCGGCTACCATGCGCAGCTGGGCCTGCTGTATTCCAGCCTCGGCAAGGATGACCAGATGATTCAGCAGTTCCGCACCGAGAAGGCACTGTTCCCGGAATCGGCGACGTACATGGACTTCCTGATGAGCAACGCGAGCAAGGGAGCCAAGCAATGATCAAGCGCCTGAGCCAACTGATCACCACCGTTTGCGTGCTGGCCCTGTTCGCTGGCTGCGCCGAGCGCAAGACCATCGACTACTCCGCTTACAAGCAGAGCCGGCCGAAGTCGATCCTGATTCTCCCGCCACTGAACGAGTCGCCGGATGTGAAGGCGACCTACAGCATGCTGTCGCAGGTCACCTACCCGCTGGCCGAGGCTGGCTACTACGTGATGCCCGTGGCGCTGGTGGACGAGACCTTCCGCCAGAACGGCATGACCACGCCGGCCGACATCCACCAGCTGCCAATGCCCAAACTGCGTGAGATCTTTGGCGCTGATGCCGCGTTGTATGTGACCGTATCGGACTACGGTACCCGTTACATGGTGCTGAGCAGTGCAACTATCGTCACGGCCAATGCCAAGCTGGTCGACCTGAAGACCGGCACCACGCTGTGGACTGGCAGCGCCACGGCGTCCAGCCAGGAGAATCAGCAGAACCAGGGTGGCCTGGTCGGCATGCTGATCGTTGCGGCAGTCAACCAGATCGTCAGCAGCGTGCAGGAAGATGCTGGCTACCCCATCGCCGGCATGACCAGCGCACGCCTGCTGACGCCACATCCGAACGGCGGCATTCTCTACGGGCCACGTTCGCCCAAGTACGGCACTGACTGAGTGACACAAAAAAGGCGACCTTCACGCGAAGGTCGCCTTTTTCAGTTCCAGGCCGGGATCAGATCCCGTACTGCGCCCGGTAGGCCTCGACAGCTGGCAGGTGCTGCTTCAGCTGCGGGTCATCGGCGAGGAATTCCAGCACCTGGGTCAGCGAAACGATGCTGACGACCGGAATGCCGAAATCACGCTCCACTTCCTGGATCGCCGACAGTTCGCCATTGCCGCGCTCTTCGCGGTTCAACGCGATCAATACACCTGCGGCCTTGGCCTCTTGCGCATTGATGATCTGCATGACTTCACGGATGGCCGTACCGGCAGTGATCACATCGTCGATGATCAGCACTTCACCGGCCAACGGCGCGCCAACCAGGCTGCCGCCTTCGCCGTGGTCCTTGGCTTCCTTGCGGTTGAAGCACCATGGCACGTCGAGCTGGTGCTGCTCGGCCAGGGCCACGGCAGTCGCCGCCGCCAGCGGGATACCCTTGTAGGCCGGGCCGAACAGCACGTCGAACGGGATCTTGCTGTCGACGATGGCCGCCGCATAGCAACGACCCAGCTGGGCCAGGGCAGAACCGCTGTTGAACAGGCCGGCATTGAAGAAATACGGGCTGGTACGCCCCGATTTCAGGGTGAATTCACCGAAACGCAGTACCCCGCGATCGATGGCAAAACGGATGAAGTCGCGCTGATACGGCTGCATGGATAGTCCCGGACACCACGGATTTAGCTAAATGGGTTGAGCTCGGGTATCATACACGCACGAGATTTTTGGGGCCATTTATGCGGATCATCAGTGTGAACGTAAATGGCATTCAGGCTGCGGCCGAGCGTGGTTTGCTCAGCTGGCTGCAAGCCCAGAATGCCGACGTCATCTGCCTTCAGGATACCCGCGCCTCGGCCTTTGAACTCGATGACCCAGCTTTCCAGCTCGATGGCTATTTCCTTTATGCCTGCGACGCGGAGGTGCCTGCCCAAGGTGGTGTGGCCCTGTATTCGCGGATGCAGCCCAAGGCAGTCATCACCGGCCTGGGCTTCGAGACAGCCGACCGCTACGGGCGTTACCTGCAAGCAGATTTCGACAAGGTCAGTATTGCCAGCCTGTTGCTGCCTTCGGGTATGAACGGCGACGAAGACTTGAACCAGAAGTTCAAGTTGATGGACGACTTCGCCAAGTACCTGGACAAACAGCGTCGCAAGCGTCGTGAGTACATCTACTGCGGCTCGTTCTACGTGGCGCAGCAGAAGCTCGACATCAAGAACTGGCGCGACAGCCAACAGTCACCAGGCTTCCTGGCACCGGAGCGCGCCTGGATGGATGCGATCACCGGCGAGATGGGTTACGTCGATGCCCTGCGTGAAGTCAGCCGTGAAGGCGACCAGTACAGCTGGTGGCCCGACAACGAGCAGGCCGAGATGCTCAACCTGGGCTACCGGTTCGACTACCAGATCCTCACTCCGGGCCTGCGCCGCTTCGTGCGCAATGCCCGCCTGCCGCGTCAGCCGCGCTTCTCCCAGCATGCGCCGCTGATTGTCGACTATGACTGGACGTTGACCATCTAAACGCATGGGGCCGCTTTGCGGCCCTATCGCGACACAAGGCCGCTCCTACAGGGGAATGCATATCCCTTGTAGGAGCGGCCTTGTGTCGCGATAGGGCTGCAAAGCAGCCCCAATGGCTATTTGATCGGCCGCCAGATCATCGGGTAGCGATACGGCTTGCCTTCATTGGCCCGCACCGCCGCAATGATGATCAACACCAGCACCGCCACCATCAGCATGGCGAACAGCATCAGCCCGATGAACACGAACATCAGCAGGAAGCAGATGAACCCGGCAATGGTCACGCTGATCTGAAAGTTCAGCGCCTCCTTGCCCTGGGCATCGATGAAAGGGTCTTGCTCGCGCTTGAGATGCCACAGCACCAGCGGGCCCAGCAAGTGCCCGAGCGGCACCACCAGGCCCAGCAGCGCAGAAAGGTGACAGAACATCGCCCACTGCCGGACTTCGGCATTGGGCGGGGTGATCGACAGGTTGGAATCGCTCATGCCCCGCACCTCCTTGGCTGGGTTCAGTCGGCCAGTGCGGCCTGCTGCAGTTCGAAGATTTCAGCCATGCCCATCTGTGCCAGGGCGAGCATGGCGTTGAAGTCTTCCGGCTGGAACGGCGCGCCTTCGGCGGTACCCTGCACTTCGATGAAACCACCGGCGCTGGTCATGACCACGTTCAGGTCGGTCTCGGCGGCGGAGTCTTCCAGGTAGTCCAGGTCGAGTACCGCTTCACCCTGGTACATGCCCACCGACACCGCGGCGATCATGTGCTTGAGCGGGTTGCCGGCCTTCAGGCCGCCGCGCTTCTTGATCACCGCCAAGGCGTCGCACAGGGCGACCATGGCACCGGTGATGGATGCAGTGCGGGTACCGCCATCGGCCTGAATCACGTCGCAGTCGATGTACAGGGTGATGTCACCGAGCTTGCTCATGTCCAGCGCAGCGCGCAGCGAACGGCCGATCAGGCGCTGGATTTCCAGGGTGCGACCACCCTGCTTGCCACGGCTGGCCTCGCGCTGATTACGCTCGCCGGTGGAACGCGGCAACATGCCGTACTCGGCGGTCAGCCAGCCCTGGCCCTGCCCTTTGAGAAAGCGCGGCACACCGTTTTCCACACTGACCGTGCAGATGACCTTGGTGTCACCGAACTCAACCAGTACCGACCCTTCGGCGTGCTTGGTGTAGTTGCGGGTGATGCGGATCGAGCGGAGCTGATCGGCGGCGCGACCACTTGGACGTTTCATCTGGGATACCTGTACTGGGACTTGAATCTGCCGAGCATTATAGAGCCCGCGGCCCGGGGAGGACATGCCTATTGTCGCGCCCGGCGCTGCCCGTCGCCTTTTCCTGCTGCGCCAGCCAGCCCTCGGTAACATGGGTGGATTGGGCGCCAGGGCGCCACTGCGCTACAATCCTGCGCCTTGCAGCCGAGAGGCTCCCACCGTTCATTCATCTACGCGAGGTACTCCCCATGGTGCACAGCATGACCGCTTTTGCTCGTGTCGAGCGCGCCGGCAGCCAAGGCACCCTGGTCTGGGAGCTGCGTTCGGTCAATCACCGTTACCTGGAGCCGCACCTGCGCCTGCCCGAAGCCCTGCGCGACCTCGAGGGCGCCGTGCGTGAGGGCCTGCGCCAGGGCCTGTCGCGGGGCAAGGTGGAATGTACCCTGCGCCTCAACGACGACAGCAACGGCAAACCGCTGAAGGTAGACCGCGAGCGCGCCGCACAACTGGTTGCCGCTGCCGAGGAAGTGGCCGGCCTGATCAAGCAACCGGCACCGCTGAACCCGCTGGAAGTGCTGTCGTGGCCAGGCGTGCTGGTGGCCGACGCCAGTGACCCGCAGGCGCTGAATGCCGAAGCCATGGCACTGTTCGACGAAGCCCTCGCCGAACTCAAGGCCGGGCGCCAGCGTGAAGGCCAGGAGCTGGCCCGGCTGATCAACGAACGCCTGGACAACATGGCCAGCGAAGTCACAACCCTGCGCGCCCTGGTGCCACAGATGCTGGCGGCACAGCGACAGAAGATCCTCGATCGCTTCGGCGACGTGCAGGCCGAACTCGACCCGCAACGCCTGGAACAGGAGCTGGTGCTGCTGGCCCAGAAGAGCGACGTGGCCGAGGAACTCGACCGCCTGAGCACCCACGTCACCGAAGTACGCCGAGTGCTCAAGGGTGGCGGTGCCGCCGGCCGGCGCCTGGACTTCCTGATGCAGGAACTCAACCGCGAGGCCAATACCCTCGGCTCCAAGGCCTTCGACCCACGCAGCACGCAAGCGGCGGTCAACCTGAAGGTACTGATCGAACAGATGCGTGAACAAGTACAGAACATCGAGTAAGGCCACCCCGACCATGAACCACAGCAGCGGCACCCTCTATATCGTTTCGGCCCCTTCCGGCGCCGGCAAGACCAGCCTGGTCACCGCCCTGACCAAGGACGACCCGCAGATCCGCGTCTCGGTCTCGCACACCACCCGCGCCATGCGCCCGGGCGAGCAGCACGGGGTGAACTATCACTTCGTCGTCCACGAGGAGTTCAAGGCCCTGATTGCGCAAGGTGACTTCCTTGAGCATGCCGAGGTGTTCGGCAACTTCTATGGCACCTCGCGCAGTGCGCTGCAGCATACGCTGGACCAGGGTTACGACCTGATTCTGGAAATCGACTGGCAAGGCGCCCAGCAAGTGCGCAAGCTGATGCCGCAGGCATTGTCGATATTCATCCTGCCGCCAAGCCAGCAGGCCTTGCGTCATCGTCTGGACGGCCGCGGGCAGGACAGTGAAGAGATCATTGCCGGGCGCATGAAAGAAGCGGTCAGTGAGATGGTGCACTACGACGAATATGACTACGTGATCATCAACGATGATTTCGACGTGGCGCTGGAGGATTTGAAAGCGGTGTTCCGCTCGAACCGCCTGGTGCTGAAGAAACAGCAACAGCGCAACAGCGGGTTGCTGAAAGAACTGCTCTCCTGAGAGACCGTACGGGGCCGCTTTGCGGCCCTATCGCGACACAAGGCCGCTCCTACAAGGGATCGCGTTAGTCAGGCTTGCGCGATCTCCTGTAGGAGCGGCCTTGTGTCGCGAAAGGGGCGCGAAGCGCCCCCCGGCTTTATTCCTGCAGTGGCAAGGTAGCCTGCTGACGCAGGGTAGCCCCGAGGAAATACGCCGGTGCGCGCATGCGCGACAGCATCATCAGCCCGATGCCGAGCACCGAAATGATCGCGGCAATCACGAATACCAGCCCCAGTCCGCCCACATGTGAGCCACTGCC
This sequence comes from Pseudomonas sp. LAM2023, assembly GCF_016620375.1. NCBI lineage: Bacteria > Pseudomonadati > Pseudomonadota > Gammaproteobacteria > Pseudomonadales > Pseudomonadaceae > Pseudomonas > Pseudomonas sp. LAM2023. Next base: position 724,143 of record NZ_JAENHV010000015.1, read on the forward strand.
GAAGTCTGGCGAAGCGCTGTCGATGGCAGTACGCACGAAGATCACCGACAGAATCACCCCACCCACCAACGGGCACAGGCCACGCATGATGAAGTGGCGCAGGCTGTCGAACAGGCTGTCGCGGAAATACCAGACGCAGGCGAATGCGGTCAGCGAATAGTAGAAGCAGATCATCATGCCCAGGGCGGTAATGGTATCCGCCAGCACGTTCTCGCTCAGGGTACGCATGGTCACGTAGAACAGGCCCGCGGCCAGGCCGGCGCAGATGGTGGCGTAGCGTGGGGTTTGCGAACGCGGGCAGACGCTGGCGAACTTCTGCGGCACCGCACCGTAGTAGCCCATGGCCAAGAGCGTGCGCGCGGGCGCAACGAAGGTCGACTGCAGCGAGGCTGCGGTACTGGCCAGCACGGCAATGGACATCAGGATCGCCAATGGCCCCATGACCGGGCCGGCCAGGTGAGCGAACACGTTTTCCTGGATGCGCGGGTTGTTCAGGCCCAGGCCAGACTCGCTGATCCCGGCAAACTGCAGGGTGGCGATCGCAGTGAACAGGTACAGGCCGAGAATCAACATCACGGTCCAGGTGGCCGCCTTGCCCGGTACCTCTTCACTGCCTACCGACTCTTCGCTGACGGTCAGGCAGGTGTCCCACCCCCAGAAGATGAAGATCGACAGCGACAGCCCGGCGGCGAAGGCCGAGAACGACTCGACACCGAACGGGTTGAACCAGGCGAAATCGAATTCCAGCGGCGGCGGCGCGGTGGTACCGTCGAAGGCGGCAAAGGCAAAGCCGATCAGCACCACCAACTGCAGCGCCACCAAGCCGTACTGCACGGTCATGGTGGTGGCGATACCCCGACAGCAGATCCACACCGCCAGGGCAATGAACACGCAACAGGTCACCACGTTGATCAACAGGTTGTCGGCCAGTGCCGCCAGCTCGTGATGGCCGGTGATCTGGCCGAGGAACAGGTAGAAGAAGTCGACGGCCACGCCCGCCAGGTTCGACAGCACGATGGTGGTGGCGACGACCAGACCCCAGCCGCCGATCCAGCCGATCATCGGGCCGAAGGCACGCGCCGACCAGGTAAACGATGTGCCGCTGTCCGGCTCGGCCGAGTTCAGCTCGCGGTAACCGAGGGCGACCAGCAGCATCGGAAGGAAGCCGACGATGAACACCGCTGGCAGGTGGGCGCCCACCTCGCGCACGGTCGGGCCAAGTGCGCCGGTCAAGGTATAGACCGGGGCGATGGTGGAAATGCCCAGCACCACGCTGGCCAGCAAGCCCAGCCGGCCTTTGGCCAGGCCCTTGCTGCGCTGGGTATTGCCCGCGTCGGCCACCACGTCGGGTGGGCGGCCGGCTTCTGTGTAATCGCTCATGAGTATTTGCCGTAGATTTTGGAATTGTTTTCACTGGCCTTGCGCACAAGGCTCGCTTTCACTCATTGAAAGCTGCTGCCGGGAATCAGTCATCCGAGACCTTCGGCTGACGTCAGAATGCTTTCTGCCGTGCGCCCTCCCGTGCTGCGTAGGCAATGCAAGCCTCGCGAAACGCCTGGAACAGGCGCAGCGAGACCGGGTTTTCGCTAAATCGCCATTCCGGGTGCCATTGCACGCCAAGCACGAAGCCCGGCGCCGCAGGCATGGATACCGCTTCGATCAGGCCATCCGGGGCCCGTGCCTCGACGCGCAGGCCAGGGGCCAGGCGGTCGATGCCCTGGCTGTGCAGCGAGTTGACCTCGAACTGCGCAGCCAGGCCCAGGCGCTCGAACAACCCGCCCGGCTCGATGCCGACAAGGTGGCGAGGGCCATATTGCACTTCCAGGGGTGCGTCCTCGGGTTCGCGGTGGTCCTGGTAACCGGGCAGCTCCTGCACGCGCTGGTGCAGGCTGCCGCCCAGGGCCACGTTCAATTCCTGGTAACCGCGGCAGATGCAGAACACCGGCACCCCGGCAGCGATGGCCGCCTGCAGCAGCGGCAGGGTCAGGCGATCGCGCGCCAGATCGTGCCGGGTACCGGCCGCGCTGGGGGCGCCATTGTAATGATGCGGTTCGATATTTGAAGGCGAGCCGGTAAAAACAATGCCGTCCAGACGGGCCAGCAGCGCCTGTGTGTCGCTGCCACCGTCACGCGCCGGCAATATCAGCGGCAGGCCGGCAAAGCCGGCCGCCTCGACATACTTGTCGCCTACCGTGTGCGACGGGTTCTTGCCGACCTGCTGGCGGCAGGCGCTGACACCGATCAAGGGGACCGCATTTGCGCTCATGGGCTTACACCGTGTGCAGGTACCAGTTGTATTCGAGGTCGGAGATTGACACTTCGAATTCGGCCAGTTCGCTTTCCTTGCAGGCCACGAAGATATCGATGTAGTCCGGGCTGATGTATTGGTTGAGCACTTCGCTGTCATCCAGCGCGCGCAGGGCATCGCGCAGGTTGTTCGGCAGGCTCTGCTCCAGCTGCTCGTAGGAGTTGCCTTCGATCGGTTCACCCGGCTCGACCTGGTTGGTCAGGCCATGGTGCACACCGGCGAGAATTGCCGCGAGCATCAGGTAGGGGTTGGCGTCGGCGCCGGCGACACGGTGCTCGAGGCGCACATTGTCGCTGCTGTCGGTGGGTACGCGCACGGCCACGGTGCGGTTGTCCAGGCCCCAGCTTGGCGCGTTGGGTACGTAGAACTGCGCACCGAAACGGCGGTAGGAGTTGATGTTCGGGCAAAGGAAGGCCATCGACGCCGGCATGGTCTCCAGCACGCCGCCGATGGCATGGCGCAAGGCGTCGCTTTGCAGCGGGTCATCGCTGGCAAAGATGTTCTTGCCGGTTTTCTTGTCCAGCAACGAAATGTGCACGTGCAGGCCATTGCCGGCCTGGCCCGGGTAAGGCTTGGCCATGAAGGTGGTGTCCATTTCATGGTCATAGGCCACGTTCTTGATCAGGCGCTTGAGCAGGATCGCGTAGTCACAGGCCTTCAGCGGATCAGCCACATGGTGCAGGTTGACTTCGAACTGCGCCGGGGCGCTTTCCTTGACGATGGCGTCGGCAGGCAAGCCTTGTTCCTTGGCCGCTTCGAGCATGTCCTGCAGGCAGTCGGCATACTCGTCGAGGTCGTCGATCAGGTACACCTGGGTCGACTGCGGACGCTTGCCCGAAATGGGCGAGCGCGGCGGCTGCGGGCGGCCGTTCAGGTTGTCCTGGTCGATCAGGTAGAACTCCAGCTCGAACGCGGCACAGATATCCAGGCCCAGGTCGTCGAACCGGCTCACCACCTGGCGCAGCACCTCGCGCGGGTCGGCGAAGAACGGCTGGCCGTCCAGTTCATGCATGGTCATCAGCAGCTGGGCGGTCGGGCGCTTCTGCCAGGGCTCGTCCGACAGCGTGCCCGCGATCGGGAAGCAGATACGGTCGGCATCGCCGATATCCAGGCCTAGCCCGGTGCTTTCGACGGTGGAACCGTTGATGTCCAGGGCGAACAGCGACGCCGGCAGGTTGATGCCTTTCTCGTACACCTTGTGCAGGCTGGCCCGCTCGATGCGCTTGCCACGTACCACGCCGTTCATGTCGGAGATCAGCAGGTCGACGTACTGCGTGTCCGGATGGGCCTGGAGGAAGTCACTCATCTCGCTGGAAGAACTGGCGCACGGGGTTACCGACGTCATGGCTGTACATCCTATGATTTGCTGCGGCGATGTGGGGATACGGCTGGCGCCTCACGGGCGACGATGGTTGCAGCTGTTGTTCTTTTCACTTTCCCATCGTGGGGATTGGTTACCCGACCGGGCGCATTGATTCCCGGGGGCCGTTTCACTATAAAATGGCCAAAACGCAACAGACATTGGCAATTCGGCAAGCAGAGCGTGCACCAATGCAATATCAGATTACCCACGCCGACCTTTCCCTGGTCCTGGCGCTGGAGCGCGGTCGTTCCCTGGCCAAGGCAGCCGAGCTGCTCAAGGTCGATGTCTCGACCGTGTTCCGCTCGATCCGCCGGCTGGAGTCGGCGCTGGGCACGGCCTTGTTCGTCAAGAGCCGCAAGGGCTACCTGCCGACCGACACTGCCCAGGCCCTGGCCGAACAGGCCGAGCGCGCCGAGCAGGCGTTGGAAGCGGCACGCATTGCCATGACCAGTGGCGAACAGGTGGTGAGTGGCACGGTACGGCTGACCTGCACCGAAGCGGTGATGCACAGCCTGCTGCTGCCGGCGCTGGCCGAGTTCATGCCCAACTACCCCGCGCTGTCGCTGGAAATGGGCACGTCCAACACCTTCGCCAACCTCAGCCGGCGCGATGCCGACATTGCCCTGCGCCTGACCAACACGCCGCCGGAGCACCTGGTCGGGCGCAACCTGGGGTCGACTTCGTATGTGGTCTGCGGCCAGCCGCAGTGGCGCGAGCGCCTGGCCGAATCGCCGGCCAGCGTGCCGTGGATCGCCCCGGACGACTCGATGCAGGACCACCCCACGGTGGTCTGGCGCAACCAGCAGCATCCGGGGTTGAGCCCGCGCTACCAGTGCAGCGGCATGTCCACCATCGCCCAGTTGGTCACGGCCGGGCTGGGCGTGGCGGCGCTGCCGGATTACATGGTGCATGCCCTGCCGGGGGTGGACGCGTTGAGCGGGCCGCTGCCCGGCTGCGATACTCAGCTGTGGCTGCTGACCCGGCCGGACTGCCGGGCGTTGCGCTCGGTCCAGACGCTGTTCGAGGAGCTGACCCCGCGGTTGCGTGACGCGATGCTCTGAGGTTATCGTCAGGCTCATGTATCGAGCATGTCTGCTCCGGCCCTTTCGCGGGCACGCCCGCTCCCACAGGTAAAGCGGCGGCGGTGAGAACTGTGCAGGACTTGTGGGAGCGGGCATGCCCGCGAAGAAGCCCACACCGATCCACCCGACAAAACAGCGCTTCCCTATTGGCTGGTGATTTTTTAAACTATCGAGTCCGCCTGCCCATTATCGGGCTGCACGCCCACCGCAATTGCTACTGAGGAAGACCATGGCCCGCGTAACTGTTGAAGACTGCCTGGAACACGTGGATAACCGCTTTGAGCTGGTCATGCTCTCGACCAAGCGCGCTCGCCAGCTGGCGACCGGCGGCAAAGAGCCACGCGTTGCGTGGGAAAACGACAAGCCGACCGTTGTTGCCCTGCGTGAAATCGCCGAAGGCATCGTCACCAACGAATTCATCGCCGCCGAAGAGATCGTCACCGAGGATCCGGTGTTCGCCGCATTCGAGGACGAGAACAACGAGGCTGTCTGATTGATGCCTGGTCGACGTCGCACGGCGCAAGGCCCTCTTCCTCGGCAGGAGGTGAACCCATGCCGGGTATAGAAGCTTTGGCCGAACGGCTGTCGACCTACCTTGGCCCCGAACAGGTCAACCTGGTCCGGCGTGCCTATTTCTACGCCGAACAGGCACACGACGGGCAGCGTCGCCGCAGCGGCGAGCCCTACGTGACCCATCCGCTGGCCGTGGCCAGCATCCTCGCCGACATGCACATGGACCATCAAAGCCTGATGGCCGCCATGCTGCACGATGTGATCGAAGACACCGGCATCGCCAAGGAAGCCCTCAGCCAACAGTTTGGCGAGACCGTGGCCGAGCTGGTCGATGGCGTCAGCAAGCTGACCCAGATGAACTTCGAGACCAAGGCCGAGGCGCAAGCCGAAAACTTCCAGAAGATGGCCATGGCCATGGCGCGCGATATCCGCGTGATCCTGGTAAAGCTGGCCGACCGCCTGCACAACATGCGCACCCTGGAAGTGCTGTCTGGCGAAAAGCGCCGGCGCATTGCCAAGGAAACCCTCGAGATCTACGCCCCCATCGCCAACCGCCTGGGCATGCACACCGTGCGCGTGGAGTTCGAGGACCTGGGCTTCAAGGCCATGCACCCGATGCGCTCGTCGCTGATTCACCGGGCGGTGAAAAGCGCACGCGGCAACCGCAAGGAGATCGTCGCCAAGATCGAGCACTCGCTGGCCAACTGCCTGGCCGCCGACGGCATCGAGGGCGAGGTCAGTGGCCGGCAGAAACACCTCTATGGCATCTACAAGAAGATGCGCGGCAAGCGTCGCGCCTTCAACGAGATCATGGATGTGTATGCCTTCCGCATCGTCGTCGACAAGGTCGATACCTGTTACCGCGTGCTCGGTGCCGTGCACAACCTGTACAAGCCGCTGCCTGGTCGCTTCAAGGATTACATCGCGATTCCCAAGGCCAACGGCTACCAGTCGTTGCACACAACGCTGTTCGGCATGCACGGGGTGCCCATCGAAATCCAGATCCGCACGCGCGAAATGGAAGAGATGGCCAACAACGGTATCGCCGCACACTGGCTGTACAAGTCCAACGACGATGAGCAGCCCAAGGGCAGCCACGCTCGTGCTCGCCAGTGGGTCAAGGGAATCCTCGAACTGCAGCAACGTGCCGGCAACTCGCTGGAGTTCATCGAGAGCGTGAAGATCGACCTGTTCCCGGACGAGGTCTACGTGTTCACGCCCAAGGGCCGCATCATGGAGCTGCCCAAGGGCTCCACGGCCGTCGACTTCGCCTACGCGGTGCACACCGACGTCGGCAACAGCTGCATCGCCTGCCGCATCAACCGCCGCCTGGCACCGTTGTCCGAACCGCTGCAAAGCGGCTCGACGGTGGAGATCGTCAGCGCCCCGGGTGCACGGCCGAACCCGGCCTGGCTCAACTTCGTGGTTACCGGCAAAGCCCGCACGCACATCCGTCACGCACTCAAGCAGCAGCGCCGCTCCGAGTCCATCAGCCTGGGCGAACGCCTGCTGAACAAGGTGCTTACCGGCTTCGACAGCAGCCTGGAAAGCATCCCTCAGGAGCACATCCAGGCGATTCTCGCCGAGTACCGCCTGGAGCTGATCGAAGACCTGCTCGAAGACATCGGCCTGGGCAACCGCATGGCCTACGTGGTTGCGCGCCGCCTGCTGTCGGCTGAAGGCGAACAACTGCCGGCGCCGGAAGGCCCGCTGGCGATCCGCGGTACCGAAGGCCTGGTGCTGAGCTACGCCAAGTGCTGCACGCCGATCCCGGGCGACCCGATCGTCGGCCACCTGTCAGCTGGCAAGGGCATGGTCGTGCACCTGGAGAACTGCCGCAACATCAGTGAAATCCGCCACAACCCGGAGAAGTGCGTACAGCTTTCCTGGGCCAAGGACATCACCGGTGAGTTCAACGTCGAACTGCGTGTCGAACTGGAACACCAGCGCGGCCTGATCGCGCTGCTGGCCAGCAGCGTAAACGCCGCCGACGGCAACATCGAGAAGATCAGCATGGACGAACGCGACGGCCGTATCAGCGTGGTCCAACTGGTGGTCAGCGTGCACGACCGTGTGCACCTGGCGCGTGTGATCAAGAAGCTGCGTACCCTGACCGGTGTGGTCCGCATAACCCGTATGCGTACGTAGTCCGCCAACCGCAAGGAGTCATCATGAGCAAGACCGTCATCAACAGCGACAAGGCCCCTGCCGCCATCGGCACCTACTCGCAGGCGATCAAGGCCGGCAACACCGTGTACATGTCGGGCCAGATCCCGCTGGACCCGAAGACCATGGAACTGGTCGAAGGCTTCGAAGCCCAGACCGTGCAGGTCTTCGAGAACCTCAAGGCCGTGGCTGAAGCCGCTGGCGGTTCGTTCAAGGACATCGTCAAGCTGAACATCTTCCTCACCGACCTGAGCCACTTCGCCAAGGTCAACGAGGTAATGGGCCGCTACTTCGAGCAGCCGTACCCGGCCCGCGCCGCCATCGGCGTTGCCGCGCTGCCAAAAGGCGCCCAGGTTGAAATGGACGCCATTCTGGTCATCGAATGATGCCCCGGTGACGGGCGCCCTGCCCGTCACCCTCCCTTCCTCTGCAAGGTTACCCGTCATGCGTCAAGCACTGCCTCTAGCGCTGGCAGCCCTGCTTCTGGGCGGCTGCGCCAGCCACAAACCCGAAGACTTCAACGGTACCTGGATCAACCAGGACGCCATCACTGCGGCGGTCAAAGGTGACAGCCTGCGCCAGGCGCTCGACGAGCACGGCCCGGTGTTCGAGTGGAAGCTCGACGTCGCCAGCCAGCAGGCCAGCTACAGCAATGGTTTCGAGGCGGTCGACGGCCAGCTGAGGGCCGCCGACAAGCAATGGCAGGCCAGCTTCCAGGGCGGCCAGACCGAGCAGCTGTCGCTCGATGGTGACGAGCTGCAAGCCATCGATCAAAAAGGCGCCAAGCAGACTTTCGTGCGGGCCAAGGCGCCAGCGTCAGCCAATGCGCCACTGGGTAGCAGCTTCGAGAAGGCGTTGTACCAGGCTTATCTGGGTGGCAACTGGAAGATCATCGACGGCCAGGGCAAAGGTGCCAGCGTACGCTTCAGCGATACCGGCAACGTCACCGGCCTGCCGGGACCAGACCGTTTCGCCCTGTGCCTGGCGGGTGATTGCGCAACCATGGGTGGCAGCAATGACAGCCTGTGGCTGGAGCATGAGCAGCGCGGCGCGCCCTTCATTTTCAAGCGCGATGGCGACAAGCTGGAGATTTTCCAGGCGGTGAACCGTGCGCAGCCGGATGAGATGCCCGTGTTGGCGGCCGGCAAGCGCCAGTGGTTGCTGGAGCAGGACTGAAGCCTTATCTCGAGCCGAGCGCCGCCCCCTGTAGGAGCGGCCTTGTGTCGCGATGGGGCGCGCAGCGGCCCCAGGATTTGTGCGTTACTACATAGATTGCTGGGGCCGCTTTGCGGCCCATTCGCGACACAAGGCCGCTCCTACACGGACCGCACAAGCCAGAGGGCTAGTTTTTACCCGCCAGGATCGCCGCATAGCCTTCCTTGTAACTCGGATACACCGGCGCCCAGCCCAGCGCCCGCGCCCGCGCATTACTGCAACGCTTGCTGCCCGTCCGCCGCACCCGCTGTTCATCGGACCACTCGGTAACTCCCAGGTAATCCCGCAGCCAGGCCACCACATCGGCCAGCGGCGCGGGGTCGTCGTCGACGCCGATGTAGCAGGCATCCAGCGCCTTGCCTTCGGCATCGGCCTGCAACAGGAAAGCCAGCAGGCTGGCGGCATCCTCGGCATGAATACGGTTGCCATAAAGCGGCGGCTCTTCGGCCACGCGGTAACCCTGGCGCACCTGGCTGAGCAGCCATTCGCGACCCGGGCCGTAGATGCCGGTCAAACGCACCACAGTCGCCGGAATGCCGCTGGCCAAGGCAAGCCGCTCAGCTTCCAGCATCACCCGCCCGGAATAACCTTCAGGCTCAGTGGCTGCACGCTCGTCGATCCATTCCCCGCCCTTTTGCGCATACACGCTGCTGCTGGAGACGAACAGCAGGCGCCGTGGGCGCTGGCCGCGTGCGGCCAACCAGGCCAGCACATGGCGCAGCCCGTCGACATAGGCTGCCTGGTAACCGGCCTCGTCGTGCTGGCTGGCCGCCACGCAATACACCAAATAATCCGGCGCACGCTGCGGCCAGGCTGGTGGCATAGATGGCTCGGCCAGGTCTGCAGCCACCGGCGCAACACCTGCCGGCAGTTGCCCCACCGAGCGGCGCAGGCCGCTTACCTGCCAGCCGCACGCCAGCATCTGCCGGGCAAGACGCCCGCCTACATCACCACAACCCACAACCATCACGGAAAGGTCTGACATCTCTGAACTCCCTAGACCAACTTGATCAACCCGGCCACGCTACACGATGGGTGACTAGACCATAGGCGAAAAAAGCAACAAGATTACTTTTGTTAACAAGAATTACTTGCAATAATGGCGGCCAAATTGTTCTCGGCCTACCTCGAGGCCTTGGAGAACGCTTACTTTTTCTTCATCAGGTCCGGCCAGCATGACACGTATTCAACCTTCCGCTTCGCCAACCCCGTCGCGCGCCTGGCGCGCCATCGCCGCGCTGATGCTCAGCCTGGTGCTGGCCCCGGTGGCCATGGCCGATGAGCCAACCGCCAGCGCCGCCGCGCCAGCTGCCGCCAGCGCACCCGCTGCGCCAGCCGCAGCGCCGACGGCCGACACCCCTACCGCCACTCCGGCTCAAGCCCCGACCGCGGCAGACCCGAGCGTCGAAGCCCTGGTTGAAGATACCTCGCTGGGCATGGCCCACGACCTTTCGCCTTGGGGCATGTACAAGAACGCCGACGTAGTGGTGAAAGCGGTCATGATCGGCCTGGCCATCGCCTCCATCATCACCTGGACCATCTGGATTGCCAAAGGCTTCGAGCTGATGGGCGCCAAGCGTCGCCTGCGTGGTGAAATCGCCCTGCTGAAGAAATCCGCCAGCCTGAAAGAAGCCAGCGATCACTCCAACAAGGAGGGTACCCTGGCTCATACCCTGGTCCAGGATGCGCTTGAAGAGATGCGCCTGTCGGCCAATGCCCGGGAAAAGGAAGGCATCAAGGAACGCGTCAGCTTCCGCCTGGAGCGCCTGGTACACGCCAGCGGCCGTACCATGAGCAGCGGCACCGGTGTGCTCGCCACCATCGGCTCCACCGCGCCGTTCGTCGGCCTGTTCGGTACCGTTTGGGGCATCATGAACAGCTTCATCGGCATCGCCAAGACCCAGACCACCAACCTGGCCGTGGTTGCCCCGGGCATCGCCGAAGCCCTGCTGGCCACCGCCCTGGGCCTGGTCGCGGCGATTCCGGCCGTGGTCATCTACAACGTCTTCGCCCGTTCCATCGCCGGCTACAAGGCCCAGGTGTCCGACGCCTCCGCCCAGGTGCTGCTGCTGGTCAGCCGTGACCTGGACCACCAGGGCAGCGAGCGCGCCGCCCCGCACATGGTGAAAGTGGGGTAAGCCATGGGCCTGCATCTCAACGAAGGTGGTGACGACCTGGTCGAGAACCACGAAATCAACGTTACGCCGTTCATCGACGTGATGCTGGTGCTGCTGATCATTTTCATGGTCGCAGCGCCCCTGGCCACGGTCGACATCAAGGTCGACCTGCCTGCCTCGACCGCCAAGCCGGCACCGCGGCCGGAAAAACCGGTGTTCGTCAGCGTCAAGGCCGACCAGAAGCTGTACGTCGGCGACGATCAGGTCCCGGCCCCCGAGCAGCTTGGCCCGATGCTCGACGCCAAGACCAAGGGCGACAAGGACACCACCATCTTCTTCCAGGCTGACAAAGGCGTGGATTACGGTGACCTGATGGAAGTAATGAACAGCATGCGCGCGGCCGGCTACCTGAAAGTCGGCCTGGTAGGTCTCGAGACGGCAGCCAAGAAATGACGAAGACGCGGCACAATCTGGCGCGTTACGGCGGCAGCCTGGCCCTCGTGCTGGGTGTCCATGCCGTGGCTGTGCTGCTCACGCTCAACTGGTCGGTACCCCAGGCCATCGAGCTGCCCCCGGCAGCCATGATGGTCGAGCTGGCGCCGTTGCCGGAGCCTGCGCCACCGCCCCCTCCGAAAGCAGCGCCGCAGCCGCCGGCACCGGTCGAGGAACCACCGCTGCCAAAGCTGGCCGAGGCTCCCAAACCGAAGATCGCCATTGCCAAGCCGCCCAAGCCGAAGGCCAAGCCGCAACCGCAGCCGCCCAAGCCCGAGAAAAAGCCTGAGCCGCCGAAGGAAGCCCCGCCGACCGAACAGACGGTGGATGCGCCGCCCAGCAACACGCCACCGCAGAAGTCCGCGGCGCCGACACCGAGCATTGCGGCCAACAGCAACGCCCTGCCAACCTGGCAGAGCGACCTGTTGCGCCACCTGGCCAAGTACAAGCGCTACCCGGAAGACGCGCGCCGGCGCGGCCTGCAGGGCATCAACCGGCTGCGCTTCGTGGTCGACGCCGAAGGCAAGGTGGTGTCGTACTCCATGGCCGGTGGCTCAGGCAGTGCCGCCCTGGACCGGGCGACCTTGGAAATGATCCGTCGGGCCGGCACGGTACCCAAGCCACCACCCGAGTTGCTGAACAACGGCACGATCGAAGTCGTGGCGCCGTTCGTCTACTCGCTGGACCGCCGCTGAGGCTTTGTTTCTGTCACAAATCGGCAACTCTGATAACGTGCGTCTATCGATTGCAGCCGCTATGCTGGGCTCGCAACTTCATGGACGCACGTTATGACCCTTACAGAATTACGCTACATCGTCACACTCGCCCAGGAACAGCATTTCGGCCATGCCGCCGAACGCTGTCACGTGAGCCAGCCGACCCTGTCGGTCGGTGTGAAGAAGCTCGAGGACGAGCTAGGCGTGCTGATCTTCGAGCGCAGCAAGAGCGCGGTACGCCTGACCCCGGTCGGCGAAAGCATCGTAGCCCAGGCGCAGAAGGTACTGGAACAGGCCCAGGGCATTCGCGAACTCGCCCAGGCCGGCAAGAACCAGCTGACTGCCCCGCTCAAGGTCGGCGCCATCTATACCGTCGGCCCGTATCTGTTCCCGCACCTGATCCCGCAGCTGCACCGCGTAGCGCCGCAGATGCCGCTATACATCGAAGAGAACTTCACCCACGTCCTGCGCGAAAAGCTGCGCAACGGCGAGCTGGACGCAGTGATCATCGCCCTGCCGTTCAACGAAGCCGACGTGCTGACCCTGCCGCTGTACGATGAACCGTTCTGCGCGCTGATGCCGGCCGACCACCCGTGGACGGCGAAAAAGACCATCGACACCGCCATGCTCAACGACAAGAGCCTGTTGCTGCTCGGGGAAGGCCACTGCTTCCGCGACCAGGTGCTGGAAGCCTGCCCGACCCTGAACAAGGGCGGCGAAGGGGCCAGGCACACCACGGTCGAGTCCAGCTCGCTGGAAACCATCCGCCACATGGTGGCTTCGGGCCTCGGCGTGTCGATCCTGCCTCTGTCGGCAGTGCATAGCCACCATTACGCCCCAGGCGTCATCGAGGTCCGCCCGCTGACCGCACCGGCGCCCTTCCGAACCGTGGCCATTGCCTGGCGCGCCAGCTTCCCACGGCCGAAGGCCATCGAGATCCTCGCCGACTCGATCCGCCTGTGCTCGGTCGCCAAAGCCCCAGCGGAACAGCCGGCCTGAGCCATGAGTGAGCTGTCGAAGGTCCCGGTCACGGTACTCAAGGGGGTTGGCGAGGCCATGGCAGAGAAACTCGCCAAGGTCGGCCTGGAAAACCTGCAGGACGTGCTGTTTCACCTGCCCCTGCGTTATCAGGACCGCACCCGCGTGGTCCCGATCGGCCAGCTACGCCCCGGCCAGGACGCGGTGATCGAGGGCGTGGTCAGCGGTGCCGACGTGACCATGGGCAAACGCCGCAGCCTGGTGGTGCGCCTGGGTGATGGCAGCGGCGTGTTGAGCCTGCGCTTCTACCACTTCAGCAATGCGCAGAAGGAAGGCCTCAAGCGCGGCACCCACCTGCGCTGTTATGGCGAAGCGCGCCCCGGCGCCTCGGGCCTGGAAATCTACCACCCGGAATACCGCGCGCTGAACGGCGACGAGCCGCCACCACCGGTGGAGCAGACCCTGACGCCGATCTACCCGTCCACCGAGGGCCTGACCCAGCAGCGCCTGCGCCTGCTGTGCCAGCAAAGCCTGGCCTTGCTCGGCCCGCGCAGCCTGCCAGACTGGCTGCCCGCCGAACTGGCCCGCGACTACCAGCTGGCCCCGCTGGACGATGCCATCCGCTACCTGCACAACCCGCCGGCCGACGCCGACCTCGACGAGCTTGCCGAAGGCCAGCACTGGGCCCAGCACCGCCTGGCCTTCGAAGAGCTGCTGACCCACCAGCTGTCGCAGCAGCGCCTGCGCGAGAGCCTGCGCAGCCTGCGCGCACCGGTACTGCCCAAGGCCCAGCGCCTGCAGGCGCAATACCTGGCCAACCTGGGCTTCCAACCGACCGGCGCGCAGCGGCGGGTGGCCAATGAAATCGCCTATGACCTCAGCCAGCACGAGCCGATGATGCGCCTGGTGCAGGGTGATGTCGGCGCCGGCAAGACCGTGGTCGCCGCCCTGGCCGCCCTGCAGGCGCTGGAAGCCGGTTACCAGGTGGCGCTGATGGCGCCCACCGAGATTCTCGCCGAACAGCATTACATCACCTTCAAGCGCTGGCTCGAGCCGTTGGGCATCGAGGTGGCCTGGCTGGCCGGCAAGCTCAAGGGCAAGGCCCGGGCCAGCGCCCTCGAGCAGATCGCCAACGGTGCACCGATGGTGGTCGGCACCCATGCGCTGTTCCAGGATGAGGTGAAGTTCAAGCACCTGGCCTTGGCGATCATCGACGAGCAGCACCGGTTTGGCGTGCAGCAACGCCTGGCCCTGCGCAAGAAAGGCGTGGCCGGCGAATTGTGCCCGCACCAGTTGATCATGACTGCCACACCTATCCCGCGTACGCTGGCCATGAGCGCCTATGCCGACCTGGACACGTCGGTACTCGATGAACTGCCGCCCGGGCGTACCCCGGTGAATACCGTACTGGTGGCCGACAGCCGCCGCTTCGAAGTGGTCGAGCGGGTACGCGCCGCCTGCGCCGAAGGGCGCCAGGCCTATTGGGTATGCACGCTGATCGAAGAATCCGAAGAGTTGACCTGCCAGGCCGCCGAAAGCACCTACGAGGAGCTGGGCAGCGCCCTGGGCGAGCTGCGCGTGGGGCTGATCCACGGGCGCATGAAGCCGGCGGAAAAGGCTGAGGTCATGGCCGAGTTCAAGGCCGGCAACCTGCAGTTGCTGGTTGCTACCACGGTGATCGAGGTCGGCGTGGACGTGCCCAACGCCAGCCTGATGATCATCGAGAACCCCGAGCGCCTGGGCCTGGCCCAGTTGCACCAGCTGCGCGGCCGAGTTGGCCGGGGCAGCGCCGTCAGCCATTGCGTGCTGCTGTATCACCCGCCCCTGTCGCAGATCGGCCGCGAGCGCCTGGGGATCATGCGGGAAACCAACGACGGCTTCATCATCGCCGAGAAGGACCTGGAGCTACGCGGCCCGGGCGAGATGCTTGGTACCCGCCAGACCGGCCTGCTGCAGTTCAAGGTCGCCGACCTGATGCGCGATGCCGACCTGTTACCGGCAGTGCGTGACGCCGCCCAGGCCCTGCTTGCGCGCTGGCCGGAGCATGTCAGCCCATTGCTCGACCGCTGGCTGCGGCATGGCCAGCAATATGGCCAAGTGTGACGATGGTTCCATAATGGATCCAGATTTGCCGCAAGGCTGGTTATACTTCGCGTTTAAAGGAATCAGTGGATACGGACCATGACTGAAGTCGCCCTGGACACCGCAACCCCACATGCACCCTCCGTCATCAGGCTGCTGCTCGAAAAGCTCGGCGTGGCCTACCGTGAGGTAGTGGAGCATCCGCAACTGCCGGCGGCGTCAAGGGTACAGGCCGTGTTGCTCGATGACGAAATCGGCGCCTTGCTGGTGCTGTTCCCACAGAGTCAACTGCTGGACCTCAATCGCCTGGCCGAACTGACCGGACGCCAGCTTACTGCCGTGTCGATGGCGCGCTTGAAGCAGATGCTCGACAAGCACCAGCTCAAGGCCCTGCCGGGTATCCCGGCGTTGACCAGTTCGCCGTGCCAGTACGAAAAGAGCCTGCTCGACGTCGAACGCGTGTATATCCAGTCCGGCGAGACCGGGCTGTTGCTGGAAATCGAACGCGCGCATTTCAAGCGCATGTTGGCCAAGGCCAGCGCCAGCAGCTTCGGCCTCGAAGTCGAGGCGATTAGTCCCAACCTCGACCGTCCCCATGACGACACCCGGGAAATCAGCCAGGCAGTACAGGCTTTCACCGCCAGACGCATTCAGAAACGCCTGGAAGAAACCATCGAAATCCCGCCTCTGGCCGACACCGCACAAAAGATCATCAAACTGCGGGTAGACCCCAACGCCAGCATCGACGACATCACTGGTGTGGTCGAAACCGACCCGGCGCTGGCGGCGCAGGTGGTGAGCTGGGCGGCATCGCCCTACTACGGCTCGACCCACAAGATTCGCTCGGTGGAAGATGCCATCGTGCGCGTGCTGGGCTTCGACCTGGTGATCAACCTGGCCCTGGGCCTGGCGCTGGGCAAGACCCTGAGCCTGCCGAAAGACCACCCGCAACAGGCCACGCCGTACTGGCAGCAGTCAATCTATACCGCTGCGGTCATCGATGGCCTGACCCGCGCCATGCCACGCGCTCAGCGCCCGGAGGCTGGCCTGACCTACCTGGCCGGGCTGCTGCACAATTTTGGCTACCTGCTGCTGGCGCATGTGTTTCCACCACACTTCTCGCTGATCTGCCGCCACCTGGAGGTCAACCCGCACCTGTGCCACACCTATGTGGAACAGCACCTGCTGGGTATCAGCCGCGAACAGATCGGTGCCTGGCTGATGAAACTGTGGGACATGCCGGAAGAGCTGTCGGCCGCGCTGCGTTTCCAGCACGACCCGGCCTATGACGGCGAATATTCGGCGTTCCCCAACCTGGTATGCCTGACCACCCGCCTGCTGCGCGCACGGGGTATCGGCACGGGGCCGCAGGAGGAGATTCCCGAGGAGCTGCTGGAGCGCCTGGGAATTACCCGCGACAAGGCCGAGGAAGTCGTGAACAAGGTACTCGAGGCCGAGAACCTGCTGCGTGAACTGGCTTCGCAGTTCCACGCACCGCATTAAGGCCATGGGGCCGCTTTGCGGCCCTGTCGCGACACCAGGCCGCTCCTGCAGGGGCCCGTATGTCCTGCGCGTGATGCGGCCGCCTTAGGAGCGGCCTGGTGTCGCGATGGGCTGCGCAGCAGCGCCAATAATCTCGGCACTACTTCTTCGGCTTCAGGTACTTCATCAACCCCTGGAACCACATCACCAACGCCGGATTGCCCTTGATCTGGATGTGCTTGTCCTGAATCCCCTGCATGAACGCCAGCTGCTTGTTGCTCGCCTGCATCGTGGCAAAGCCGTAGGCGGCGTCCTTGAAAGCTATGGCGAAGGCCGGCTGCGGGTGGGCACCGCCCTTGCTGCTGATGCGCTCATTGTTGACGATGAAGTGCCGGGCGACCTTGCCATCCAGTGTCTGCATCTGGAACACCAAGTCCTTGCCCTTGAGCTGCTGCTGGAATGCCGGGTTGTTACGGCTGGCCCGGGCCATCAACCATCCCATGGCCCAGAGAAGAAAGCGAAACTTCATCAACGCGCCTCGAACTAAAAGTGACTAAAGCGCGAAGTCTATCCTTTTCTAGAACGGTTTATACAAGTTCGAAACATTTTGCCTGCAGAAAGCATAACGGGCGCCTTGGCGGCGCCCGTTTGGCTGGCATTGCATCCTCAGGACGCGATCACTTGCCTTTCTTGGCCGGCTTGGCGGGGACGTTGACGCTGTCGCGCAGGTTCTTGCCTGGCTTGAAGGCTACGGTATTGCTGGCCTTGATCTTGACCGGCTCGCCAGTCTGCGGGTTCTTGCCGGTACGCGCGCCACGATGACGTTTTTCGAAGGTGCCGAAACCGACCAGGGTCACGGTGTCCTTGTCCAGGGCACCGGTGATGCTGTCGAGAATCGCGTTCAACACCTGATTGGCCTTGTCCTTGGTCAGATCGGCCTTTTCGGCGATGACGGCGGCGAGTTCTGGTTTGCGCATAGTGAAGCCTCTTTGACGGAATTCTTGTTGTTATGCCGTGCTGCCTCTGGGAGCAGCGCTCAAGGCACCGCAGGCTCTAATCTGCGGCAGACGGGAGTGAGGATGGCACGTGCTCCGGGGCCGCGCCAGTATCTGGGCGGCCATTGTGCAGGCAACAACAGGATAAATCCGACAGAACACCAGCTATTTATGCCATCACGGCTGGCAACTGGCGATTCAGCGCCAGCTTCTCCATCACCGCTGCTCCGGTGAGGGCGTAGCCCAGCAGCTTGCCTTCGGCATCGAGGCAGAGCACCTTGAGGTCGCTGCCCTGCCCCTCGACTTGCCAAGTACCTTCGTGGCCCTGCGGTGGCGGCGAGACCACCAGGGGGCAGGCCGGGGTTTTCACAGTCACCGGCATCGGCCCATAGGCGACCGTCGTCGGGTTACCGGCCAGGGTTTGCGCCAAGGCGCGGGCACAGCTCATCAGCGGCATGACATAAAGCAGATTGATGCCATCCACCTCGGCACAGTCGCCAAGGGCAAAGATATTGGCATGCGAGGTGCGCAACTGGCGGTCCACGCTGATGCCGCGGTTGGTCTGCAGGCCAGCGGCGGCGGCCAGGTCGGTGCGCGGGCGCAGGCCGATGGCCGAGACCACCAGGTCGCAGGCGATCACGCTGCCGTCGGACAAGTGCGCCGCCAGGCCCTGGCCCACCTTTTCAAGACGGGCCAGCACCGGGCCCAGGTGGAAACGTACGCCCAAGCCTTCCAGCCCGGCCTGCACGGCCGTCGCCGCAGCGGGATGCAGCAGGGTAGGCATGACCTGTTCGCACGGTGCCACCACGTCGACCTGGAAGCCGCCCAGGCTCATGTCGTTGGCGAATTCGCAGCCGATCAGGCCGGCACCCAGAATCAGCACGCGCCGCTTGCCACAGGCGGCGGCGCGAAAACGGGCGTAGTCTTCCAGGTCGTTGATCGGGAACACCAGGTCGCTGCCATCGCCGTCGATCGGTGCTTGTACCGTCTGGGCGCCCAAGGCCAGCACCAGGTCGCGATATTCCACCGCTTCCTCCCCGACCCACAGGCGCTTGTGGCCAGGGTCGATGCCGCTGATACGCGTATGGGTACGGATTTCCGCATTCAGTTGTTCGGCCATGGTTCCCGGTTCGGCCATGCACAGGCCATCGGCGTCCTTGTGCTTGGCGAAGCCAGTGGAGAGCATGGGCTTGGAGTAGGAACGACCGTCATCGGCGGTGATCAGCAGCAACGGTGTCTGCGCATCGAGCTTGCGAAATTCGCGGGCCAGGTTGTAGCCCGCCAGGCCGGTACCGATGATTACCACAGGGGAGGTCATGTCGTGCGTTCCTCGATTAGCCGATGGAGATCATTTCAAAGTCGCTCTTGCCGACACCGCAGTCGGGGCAAAGCCAGTCTTCTGGTACATCTTCCCAACGGGTGCCGGGAGCGATGCCGTCGTCGGGCCAGCCTTCGGCCTCGTCGTAGATCAGGCCGCAGACAATACATTGCCACTTTTTCATCAGGTCGTTTTCCTCGGTTCGGGTTGGGGCTTGGTGGCGCTGCCAAGGGCCTCTTCGCGGCTAAAGCCGCTCCTACAGCGACCGCGCAGCCTGTGGGGACGGGTTCACCGGCGAAGTACCAGTGCGCAATTGGTGGGGGCTTTGTATCGGCCCTGCCACCAGTATGCAAGCAGTCGGGGCAATCATGCTAAGCTCGCCGCCTCTCTGGATGTAACAAGCAGACCGACGTGTCGTACGAATCCCCGCAAGCAGCCGCTGTCGCGTGGCTGCCGTATTCACAGCTGGCGACCGGCATCGACCAGCCCACCCTGGACTGGCTGTTCGACGAAGGCTCCCTGACCCGCCGCCTGACCCGCCTGTCCGACGACCATTTCAGCGTCACGCCACTGTTCGAAGGCTGGCAGCCGCTGCGCGATGACGAATGCCAGGCCCTGGGTATCGCCGCGGGTGCCGAAGGCTGGGTGCGCGAGGTATACCTGCGTGGCCACGGCCAACCCTGGGTGTTCGCCCGCAGCGTCGCCAGCCGCACAGCCCTGGAGCGTGGCGGGCTGGACCTGGAAACCCTGGGCAGCCGCTCGCTGGGCGAGTTGCTGTTCTGTGACCAGGCGTTTATCCGCCACCCGATCGAGGTGTGCAGTTACCCACAGGCCTGGTTGCCTGGCGAAGCCGCCCATACGGCGCTATGGGGCCGCCGCTCACGCTTTGAACGTGGCGGCCTGGACCTGCTGGTGGCAGAAGTGTTCCTGCCAGCGCTGTGGCAAGCGGCCAGGGAGGAGACCCGCTGATGTACCTGCAACTGCTCAAGTCGCTCAACCGCTTGCACCCGCGGGCCTGGGACTTCATCCAGCTCAGCCGCATGGACCGGCCGATCGGGATCTACCTGCTACTGTGGCCAACCTTGTCGGCGGTATGGATTGCCGGCAACGGCTCACCAACCGTGGCCAACGTGCTGATCTTCGGCCTCGGCGTGGTGCTCATGCGCGCCGCAGGCTGCTGCATCAACGACTTTGCCGACCGCAAGGTGGACGGCCACGTCAAACGCACCGCCGACCGCCCCCTGGCCAGTGGTCGGGTCCGTCCGCGCGAGGCGCTGGCGCTGTTCGCCATCCTGGTCGGGGTGAGTTTCCTGCTGGTGTTGTGCACCAACAGCCGCACGGTGTGGCTATCGTTCGGCGCGGTGGCGCTGGCGTTCTGCTACCCATTCATGAAGCGCTACACCTACTACCCACAGGTGGTGCTGGGGGCGGCCTATTCCTGGGGCATTCCCATGGCCTTCACCGCAGCCGGTGGCGAACTGCCGGCCAGTGCCTGGCTGTTGTACATCGCCAATCTGCTGTGGACGGTGGGTTACGATACCTACTACGCCATGGTCGACCGCGATGACGACCTGAAGATTGGCGTGAAGTCGACCGCGATCCTGTTCGGCGACGCCGACCGCACCATCATCCTGACCTTGCAGTTGCTGTCGCTGGGCTGCCTGTTGCTGGCGGGTAACCGCTTCGAGCTGGGCGGCTGGTTCCACCTCGGCCTGTTGGGCGCGGCGGCGTGCTTTGCCTGGGAGTACTGGTCGACGCGCAAGCTGGACCGGGAGTCATGCTTCAAGGCGTTCCTGCACAACCACTGGGCGGGGATGCTGGTGTTTATCGGGGTGGTGCTGGATTACGCATTGCGCTGAGCGTTCTGGGGCTGCTTTGCAGCCCTTTCGCGACACAAGGCCGCTCCTACAAGGGATCGCGCACTCCTGTAGGAGCGGCCTTGCGTCGCGATGGGCCGCACAGCGGCCCCGGCTATCTCAAGGCTTGGCGACGTGCCAGACGTCCTTCACGCCGTCACCGGTCATGTCCCCAGCCTTCTTGTCCTTGATGAAGGTATACAGCGGCTTGCCATCATAGGCCCACTGCTTGGAACCATCATCGCGCATCACCACGGTCCACTTGCCCTCGGCCGGTTCGTCAGTGGCCTTGACCATCAGCGGCGGCCAGTTGCTGGCACAACCGTCATTGCACATCGACTTGCCGCCCGTATCCTTGTCGAAGGTATACAAGGTCATGCCGGCAGGGTCTACCAACATGCCGCCCTTCTCCATCGCATGCTCGGCCGAGGCCACCCCCGGTAGCGCCAGCGCAGTGAAAAGGGCCATCCAGCTCAGCGTATGTCGTGTCATTGGATTCACCATCGTTTCGGGGGGTTGAGTTCGGGTTGCGGCAAAACAGCCCTTTCAAGCCTAGTTGAGTCACGGAATGTCGCCAGAACGGCCAACAGCCTGTCACACAGCTGCAATAATTCCGTTATCTAATGCGGGCCAAGACATCGTATCCAGGAGAGGTTTTGAGCATGGTTGGCAGGAACATACTGATCGTCGACGACGAAGCGCCCATTCGCGAGATGATCGCCGTTGCCCTGGAAATGGCCGGCTATGACTGCCTGGAAGCAGAAAACTCCCAACAGGCCCATGCGATCATCGTCGACCGCAAGCCGGACCTGATCCTGCTCGACTGGATGCTGCCGGGCACCTCCGGCATCGAGCTGGCCCGCCGCCTCAAGCGCGACGAGCTGACCGGTGATATTCCGATCATCATGCTCACCGCCAAGGGCGAAGAGGACAACAAGATCCAGGGCCTGGAGGTGGGTGCTGACGACTACATCACCAAGCCGTTCTCGCCACGCGAACTGGTTGCGCGCCTGAAAGCCGTACTGCGCCGCACCGGCCCCAGCGACAGCGAGGCACCGATCGAAGTCGGCGGCCTGCTGCTCGACCCGATCAGCCACCGCGTCACCATCGATGGCAAGCCGGCCGAGATGGGCCCTACCGAATACCGCCTGCTGCAGTTCTTCATGACCCACCAGGAGCGCGCCTACACCCGTGGGCAACTGCTGGACCAGGTGTGGGGCGGCAACGTCTATGTCGAGGAGCGCACCGTCGACGTGCACATCCGCCGCCTGCGCAAGGCATTGGGTGAAGCCTACGAAAATCTGGTACAAACCGTCCGGGGCACCGGCTACCGCTTCTCGACCAAAAGCTGATCGAGTTCAAAAGCGCCAAGCTGCACGTCGTTGTACAAGGACAGTCAATTGAACCAGAACTGGCACGCCACCCTGATCCGCCACCTGCTGCTGCTGATTACCGTCTGCCTCATCGGCGGGCTGGCCAGCGGCTATTATGGCTGGAGCCTGGCCATCGGCCTGGCGCTCTACCTGGGCTGGACCCTCAAGCAACTGCTGCGCCTGCACGACTGGCTGCGCAACCACCAACCCGATGAAGCACCACCCGATGGCTATGGCCTGTGGGGCGAGGTGTTCGACAGCATCTACCACCTGCAACGCCGCGACCAGCGCGTGCGTGGCCGCCTGCAGGCGGTGATCGACCGGGTGCAGGAGTCCACCGCCGCGCTGCGTGATGCGGTGATCATGCTCGACAGCGACGGCAACCTCGAATGGTGGAACCGCGCCGCCGAAACCTTGCTGGGCTTCAAGACGCCGCAGGACGGCGGCCAGCAAGTCACCAACCTGGTCCGCCACCCGCGCTTCAAGGAATACTTCGAGGCGGGAAACTACCTCGAACCGCTGGAAATCCCCTCGCCGATCAACGACCGTATGCGCTTGCAGCTGCATATCACCCGCTACGGCAACAACGAACACCTGATGCTGGTGCGCGACGTGACCCGCATCCACCAGCTGGAACAGATGCGCAAGGACTTCGTCGCCAACGTGTCCCACGAGCTGCGCACACCGCTGACAGTAATCACCGGCTACCTGGAAACCCTGCTCGACAACGTCGAAGACGTGAACCCGCGCTGGGGCCGCGCCCTGCAGCAGATGAGCCAACAGGGCTCGCGCATGCAGACCCTGCTCAACGACCTGCTGCTGCTGGCCAAACTGGAGGCCACCGACTACCCGTCGGACAACCAGCCGGTGGCGGTCGATGCCTTGCTTGCGGCGATCAAGAACGACGCCCAGGCCCTGTCCGGGCCGCGCAACCAGCGCATTACCCTCGAAGCGGCGCCTGGGGTGAAGCTCAAGGGCAGTGAGTCGGAGCTGCGCAGTGCCTTCTCCAACCTGGTATTCAACGCGGTGAAGTACACCCAGGACGAGGGCAGCATCCGTATCCGCTGGTGGGCCGACGCCCAGGGCGCGCACCTGTCGGTACAGGACTCGGGGGTAGGGATCGATGCCAAGCACCTGCCGCGCCTGACCGAACGCTTCTACCGGGTCGACTCCAGCCGCGCATCGAATACCGGTGGCACCGGGCTGGGGCTGGCGATCGTCAAGCATGTGTTGATGCGCCACCGCGGCAGGCTGGAGATCAGCAGCGTGCCGGGGCACGGCAGCACCTTCACCTGTCATTTTGCCCCGGCACAATTGGCTAGCGGCAAGAGCTGAAACCGCGGCTGCAGCGCAGCCCTTGGCGGGTGCGCCCGCCGCCACAGCGGCCGCGACCAGACCATCACCCTTTGCTTTTGCCGCCCCAGCCGCTACATTGGACCCCCTGTGCCAGCTGGAGCTGGCACTTTTTTTCTCTCGATCTCAAAGACGGAACCCGTAAAAACTCCATCATGGACCCTTCCCCTGGTATCAGCCTCACCTCGTTATTCGCCGATTTCGGCATGATCATCTTTGCCTTGCTGCTGGTGCTGCTCAACGGTTTCTTCGTTGCCGCCGAATTCGCCATGGTCAAGCTGCGGGCAACCCGCGTCGAGTCCATCGCCGAGCTGCATGGCTGGCGCGGCAACATTCTGCGCAAGGTACACAACCAGCTCGATGCCTACCTGTCGGCCTGCCAGCTCGGTATCACCCTCGCCTCCCTCGGCCTGGGCTGGGTCGGTGAGCCAGCCTTCGCCCACCTGCTGGAGCCACTGCTGGCCTACCTGGGCGTCGACACGCCCGAGCTGATCAAGGCCATCTCGTTCTTCGTCGCCTTCTTCGTCATCTCGTACCTGCACATCGTGGTCGGCGAGCTGGCGCCCAAGTCCTGGGCTATCCGCAAGCCAGAGCTGCTGTCGCTATGGACTGCCGTGCCGTTGTACCTGTTCTACTGGGCCATGTACCCGGCCATCTACCTGCTCAATGCCAGCGCCAACGCCATCTTGCGCATCGCCGGCCAGGGCGAACCCGGCCCGCACCACGAGCACCATTACAGCCGTGAGGAACTCAAGCTGATCCTGCACTCCAGCCGTGGCCAGGACCCGAGCGACCAGGGCATGCGCGTATTGGCCTCGGCGGTGGAAATGGGCGAGCTGGAGGTCGTCGACTGGGCCAACTCGCGCGAGGACATGGTCAGCATCGACGCCCATGCGCCGTTGAAGCAGATCCTGGCACTGGTGCGTCGCCACAAGTTCAGCCGCTACCCGGTGTACGACGCCGAGCGCGAGGAGTTCACCGGCCTGCTGCACATCAAGGACCTGCTGCTGGAGTTGGCAGAACTCGAGCACCTGCCCGAAACCATCGACCTGGACGACCTCGCCCGGCCGCTGGAGCGCGTGTCGCGGCACATGCCGCTGGCCCAGCTGCTGGAGCAGTTCCGCAAGGGCGGCGCGCATTTCGTGCTGGTCGAGGAAGCCGATGGCAAGGTGATTGGCTACCTGACCATGGAAGACGTGCTGGAAGTGCTGGTTGGCGACATCCAGGACGAGCACCGCAAGGCCGAACGCGGCATTCTCGCCTACCAGCCGGGCAAGCTGCTGGTACGCGGCGACACGCCGCTGTTCAAGGTCGAACGCCTGCTGGGTGTCGACCTTGACCACATCGAGGCAGAAACGTTGGCCGGGCTGGTCTATGAGACGCTCAAGCGCGTGCCTGAAGAAGAGGAAGTGCTGGAGGTCGAAGGGCTGCGCATCATCATCAAGAAGATGAAAGGGCCGAAGATCGTCCTGGCCAAGGTGCTCAAGCTGGATTGAATGCCTATGGGGCTGCTGCGCAGCCCATCGCGACACAAGGCCGCTCCTACAGAGGACCGCGTGTCCCCGTAGGAGCGGCCTTGTGTCGCGATGGCCTGCGAAGCAGGCCCGGCGATCTCAAGGGTTGCCCGCGGTGAAGTCCGGTAACCCGTTGATCGGCCTGTCGAACTGATACGGTATCGACTCAAGCGCCAACCCCACATTGCGCTGCACCACGAAATGCAGGTGCGGCCCGGTACTGTTGCCCGTGTTGCCTGACTTGGCCAGCATCTGCCCCTGCCGCACCCGCTGCCCTTCCGTCACTACCACCGAACCGCGCATCAGATGCAGGTAGACGCCCATGGTGCCGTCCGGGTGCAGGATCCGCACGAAATTGCCCGACGGGTTCGGCCCGCGCCCGCTCTGGCGGTTCTCCGTCTTCACCACTACGCCTTCCCGCGCCGCAATGATGGTGGTGCCTTCGGGCATGGCAATGTCCATGGCATAACGTCCTTTCGGCCCAAAGTGGCTGACTCGGCCATTGGGGCCCTGAGTCACACGGAACGGGCCACCCAGCCAAGGGAAGGCATAGCGAAAGCCCTGGGGCCGCCTGCCCGGGTCGCCCATGGCCTGCAGCAGGGTGGAGCGATAGTTCAGCAACATGCCAGGCCGCCCATGGAGCACGGTGAGCATCTGCGTGCTATGCGGGGGCAGTAGCCGGCGCACGATACGCGGTGCATTGCCGCCCTGGGCATTCACCAGGTTGTCCAACCGCAACTCCACTTCTACCGGCACATGCAATTGATTGCGGGCCGAGAAGCTGACGCCACCATCGAAGGTTATCGCGTTCAGCTGCACCTGGTCTTCGTGCATTTCGACCATGGGCACGCGCTGCACCAGGGGTTTGGCACGGGGACCAGGCCGGTCGGTATAGGAGGTTACACGGCCATCATCGTTGATCGTGTAGGTAGTCATGCCCAGGCTGGACGCCGAAGCCATGAGCAGTGCACAGAACAGCAGCAGGCGGGCAGGCATGATGGTGGCTTTTTGACAGTTATGGTCTGTCGAAGACTAGCAGCCAGTTTTACGGCGGGTATGACAGTTGGTCGGATGGCACAACGGTTGTGCAGGCTTTTGTAGGGGCGGCCTTGCATAGCGAAAGGGCTGCAAGGCAGCCCAGGATTTCGGCGTCGCCGTATCGATTGCCGGGGCTGCTTTGCAGCCCTTTCGCGACGCAAGGCCGCCGCTACAAAGAGAGCGGCGCGGGGCCGAGGGTCAGGCGCCCGGGGTGAAGTGCTTCTGCGCAGTGCCGCGGGCAATCAGGCGCGACAGGTAGTCGAGCTTCTGGGCGTCCTGGTCGACGAACTTGAACGTCAATTGCAGCCAGTCACTGTCGGGCTTGGGCTCCAGCGCCACGATGGCATGCAGGTAACCGTTCAGACGCGCGACTTCGGCGTTCTCGCCTTGCTCAAGGTTCAACACGGCGCCTTCCAGCACCTGCGGCAGGGTTTCGCCACGGCGAACCACCAGCAAGGCCTCTTTCAGGCTCAGCGCCTTGATCACGCAGGCCTGCATGCCACTGGCCAGGCGCAGCTGGCCCTGGCCACGGCCGGTCGGGGCTGGCGTAGCGGGAGCAGGAGCAGCAGCGCTGACCAACGGCCTGGCAGGTGCCGGCGCCGCTGCGGGGGCGGTGATTTTTGCCACTTCCGGTTTGCCGGCCGTCAGCGCGCTCAGCGAATCGTTGGCGAACGCCGAGTTGATTCGCGCAGGGCCGCTGCTCATCACGCTGTCGAGC
Organism: Pseudomonas sp. LAM2023; assembly: GCF_016620375.1. Lineage (NCBI taxonomy): Bacteria > Pseudomonadati > Pseudomonadota > Gammaproteobacteria > Pseudomonadales > Pseudomonadaceae > Pseudomonas > Pseudomonas sp. LAM2023. Next base: position 750,822 of record NZ_JAENHV010000015.1, read on the forward strand.
TTGCCGATCTTGCTCAGGGCCTTTTTCACCTTGGTCAGCAATTGCTCGTTGGTGAACGGCTTGCCGACAAAATCGGAAACGCCGGCCTGGATCGCCTGAATCACGTTTTCCTTGTCGCCACGGCTGGTCACCATGATGAACTGCAGGTTTTTCAGCTCAGGCTGCTGACGGCACCAGGTGAGCAGTTCCAGGCCGGACATTTCCGGCATCTCCCAGTCGCACAGGACCAGGTCGAACGCTTCCTTGCCCAGCAGCGCCATAGCCTTGCGACCATTGACGGCATCGTCGATGGTCATGCCCGGGAAGGCATTGCGCAGGCATTTGCGGACCAGGTCACGGATGAACGGAGCGTCATCCACAACCAGCACATTCACTTTACTCATCGATACTCCTTCTGAATCCCGGCTAGCCTACCGCCGAATAATGGCCATTTGCTACAACCTGGTCACGCCGGGACTTCTTCACATCGTTCGCGGGTGCCTGCCGGCTCCTCGACCGCAAACGAAAACGCCCGGCCAAGGCCGGGCGTCGATGCTCGGGAGCAACCTTATTTATCGTCAGGTTCAGCCGGAACATTAGCTTTTTCGCCGTCATCGACTGCAGTGCCCTGCACTTCTGCCGTCATGCGCTTGAGGCCCATGTGGCGCACATCGGTGCCGCGCACCAGGTAGATCACCAGCTCGGAGATGTTGCGCGCGTGGTCGCCGATACGCTCCAGCGAACGCAGCACCCAGATCACGCTCAGTACCCGCGAGATCGAGCGCGGGTCTTCCATCATGTAGGTCACCAGCTCGCGCAGGGCGGTCTTGTATTCGCGGTCGATGGTCTTGTCGTACTGGGCCACCGACAACGCCAGGTCGGCGTCGAAGCGGGCAAAGGCGTCCAGCGCGTCGCGGACCATGTTGCGCACCTGGTCGCCGATGTGGCGCACCTCGACGTAGCCACGCGGCGACTCGCCTTCCTCGCATAGCTGGATGGCGCGGCGGGCGATCTTGGTCGACTCGTCACCAATGCGCTCCAGGTCGATCACCGACTTGGAGATGCTGATGATCAGGCGCAGGTCGGACGCCGCTGGCTGACGACGGGCCAGGATCCGCAGGCACTCCTCGTCGATGTTGCGCTCCATCTGGTTGATCTGCTCGTCGACTTCGCGCACTTGCTGGGCCAGGCCAGAGTCGGCCTCGATCAGCGCGGTGACCGCGTCGTTGACCTGCTTCTCGACCAGCCCGCCCATGGCCAGCAGGTGGCTGCGCACCTCTTCGAGCTCGGCGTTGAACTGCTGGGAAATGTGATGGGTAAGGCTTTCTTTGTTGATCATCATTCGCTCCGCGAAGAAGCTCAAAGCTTCAAGTAATCGTCTGGTTCCCTGTGCCGCAGGGCTGCTAGCCGTAGCGACCGGTGATGTAGTCTTCGGTCTGCTTCTTCGCCGGGTTGGTGAACAGGGTATCGGTATCGCCGAATTCGACCAGCTTGCCCATGTACATGAACGCGGTGTAGTCGGAGACCCGCGCCGCCTGTTGCATGTTGTGGGTCACGATGACGATGGTGTACTTGGATTTCAATTCGTAGATCAGTTCCTCGACCTTCAGGGTCGAGATCGGGTCCAGCGCCGAGCACGGTTCGTCGAGCAGCAACACCTCCGGCTCCACGGCGATGGTGCGGGCGATGACCAGGCGCTGCTGCTGGCCGCCGGACAGGCCCAGGGCCGAATCGTGCAGGCGGTCCTTGACCTCGTCCCACAGGGCCGCACCCTTCAGCGCCCACTCGACCGCTTCATCGAGCACGCGCTTCTTGTTGATGCCCTGGATACGCAGGCCGTAGACCACGTTCTCATAGATGGTCTTGGGGAACGGGTTGGGCTTCTGGAACACCATGCCGACACGGCGACGCAACTCGGCCACGTCTTCGCCCTTGCGGTAGATGTTGGTGCCGTATAGGTTGATGGCGCCTTCCACGCGGCAGCCGTCAACCAGGTCGTTCATGCGGTTGAAGGTACGCAACAGGGTCGACTTGCCGCAGCCGGACGGGCCGATGAAGGCGGTCACGCGCTGCTTGGGGATGTTCATCTGCACGTCGAACAGCGCTTGCTTGTCGCCGTAGAACAGGCTCAGGCCCGGTACTTCGATGGCCACGGTTTCTTCGGCCAGGCGCAGGCCTTGCTTGTCGCGGCCCAGGGCAGACATGTCGATGCCGTGGGCGTGGGATTCTTGCTGCATGGTCAACTCCATACGCTAACAATTCGTTTCAAAGGGCCGCGCCACATGGGGCGGCACGCTTGCGATCAGGCTCAGCTGTCGAGGGCCTTGTACTTTTCGCGCAGGTGGTTGCGGATCCACACTGCCGAGAGGTTGAGGGCCGCGATTACCAACACCAGCAGCAGCGCCGTGGCGTACACCAGTGGCCGCGCGGCTTCGACGTTGGGGCTCTGGAAGCCGACGTCATAGATGTGGAAGCCCAGGTGCATGATCTTCTGGTCCAGGTGCAGGTACGGGTAGTTGCCGTCCACTGGCAACGACGGCGCCAGCTTGACCACCCCCACCAGCATCAGCGGCGCCACTTCACCGGCGGCGCGGGCCACGGCCAGGATCATGCCGGTCATCATGGCCGGGCTGGCCATGGGCAAGACGATCTTCCACAAGGTCTCGGCCTTGGTCGCGCCCAGGGCCAGCGAGCCCTCGCGCACGGTGCGCGGGATACGCGCCAGGCCTTCCTCGGTGGCGACGATCACCACCGGCACGGCCAGCAACGCCAGGGTCAGTGATGCCCACAGCAGGCCCGGGGTACCCAGGGTGGGTGCCGGCAACGCCTCGGGGAAGAACAGGCGGTCGATCGAGCCGCCCAGCACGTAGACGAAGAAGCCCAGGCCGAATACGCCATAGACGATCGCCGGCACCCCGGCCAGGTTGTTCACCGCGATGCGGATCAGCCGGGTCACCGGGCCCTGCCTGGCGTATTCGCGCAGGTAGACGGCCGCCAGCACCCCGAACGGGGTAACGATCACGGCCATGATCAAGGTCATCATCACGGTACCGAAGATGGCCGGGAAAATACCGCCTTCGGTGTTGGCCTCGCGCGGGTCGTCGCTGAGGAACTCCCACACCTTGGTAAAGTAGCTGCCCAGCTTGGTGAAGCCCGACATGCCGTTCGGCTGGATGGCGTGCACCACCTTGCTCAGGTTGATCTCCACTTCCCGGCCATTGGCATCGCGAGCCACCAGGCTGTCGCGAGCAAACGCCTGGTGCAGGCCGGTCAGGCGCTCTTCGATGGCCTTGTAGCGGCTGTTCAGCTCGGCGCGGTCGGCGTCCATGTCGGCCTGGGCAGCGGCGTCCAGCTTGCCGTCCAGTTCCAGCTTGCGGGCCTGCAGGCGCAGGCGTTCAAGGCCATGGTTGATGGCACCAATGTCCTTCTTCTCAAGGCTTTGCAGCTCGCTGTTGAGTTGGTTGGCGCGCTTGAGCCGGGCCTGCAGCTCGTTCCAGGCGGCAGGCCCCTCGGCGACCACGCGGCCCTCTTCCTTGACGCTGACCAGGTAACCGTAGAAGTTGCCCCACTCGCGGCGCTCCAGCGCCATCAGGTCGGCTGGGTGCTGTTCATCGACCAGCCACTCTCCGACTACCCAGGTGAAGTCGCTGCCGTTGAGGTCGCGGTTACCCACCTTGATCAGCTCTCGGGTCATGAACTCCGGGCCCTGGTCAGGTACCGGCAAGCCGGCGCCCTTCAGACGGGCCCGGGGTACTTCCTCCTTCTGCACCACTTCGCCGATGACGACGTGATCGGCCTGGCCCGGCACCTTGTAGGTGGCCTGGACAAGGTCGGCCGGCCAGAAGTGGCCCAGGCCGCGCACGGCAATCACCGCCAGCAGGCCGACGGTCATGATCACCGCCATGGCCACCGCGCCGCCGCTCATCCAGACGCCTGGGGCGCCGCTCTTGAACCAGCCTTTGAGGGAATCCTTTTTCACGGATCGCTACCTTTCTATCAAAGCGACGAGTATTTCTTGCGCAGACGCTGGCGAATCAGCTCGGCCAAGGTGTTCATGATGAAGGTGAACATCAGCAATACCAGCGCGGCCAGGAACAACACGCGATAGTGGCTGCCGCCGACTTCCGACTCAGGCATTTCCACCGCCACGTTGGCGGCCAGGGTACGCATGCCTTCGAACAGGTTCAGCTCCATCACCGGGGTGTTGCCGGTGGCCATCAGCACGATCATGGTCTCGCCCACCGCACGGCCCATACCGATCATCAGCGCCGAGAAGATACCCGGGCTGGCGGTGAGGATGACGACGCGGGTCAGGGTCTGCCAGGGCGTGGCGCCGAGCGCCAGGGAGCCCAGGGTCAGGCTGCGCGGCACGCTGAACACGGCATCTTCGGCGATGGAGTAGATGTTCGGGATGACCGCGAAGCCCATGGCGATACCCACCACCAGGGCGTTGCGCTGGTCGTAGGTGATACCCAGGTCGCGGGTGATCCACAGGCGCATGTCGCCGCCGAAGAACCAGGTTTCCAGCAGCGGGCTCATGTACAAGGCGAACCAGCCGATCACCAGGATCACCGGAATCAGGATGGCCGCCTCCCAGCCGTCCGGAATGCGCAGGCGGATCGACTCGGGCAGCCGGCTCCAGGCAAAGCCTGCTGCCAGGATGCCGATCGGCATGATCACGAACAGGCTGAACACACCCGGCAGGTGACCTTCCAGGTAGGGCGCGAGGAACAGGCCGGCGAAGAAGCCAAGGATCACCGTCGGCATCGCTTCCATCAGTTCGATCACCGGCTTGACCTTGCGGCGCATGCCCGGGGCCATGAAGTAGGCGGTGTAGATGGCTGCGGCAATTGCCAGCGGCGCCGCCAGCACCATGGCGTAGAACGCCGCCTTGAGGGTACCGAAGGTCAGCGGCGACAGGCTCAGCTTGGGCTCGAAGTCGGTATTCGAGGCAGTCGACTGCCAGACGTACTTGGGCTCGTCATAGTTCTCGTACCAGACCTTGCCCCACAGCGCGCTGAAGGAAATTTCCGGATGCGGGTTACGCAGGCTCAGCGGCAGCAGCTTGCCGCCCTCTTCGATCATGATGCGGTTGGCGCGTGGCGACAGGGCCAGGATGCCGGCGCCTTCGGCAGCCTGCTCGACCAGCAGGGTACGGTGCGCGGTGCTGTGGAACACGCCCAGTTTGCCCTCGGCATCCAGGGCGATGAAGCCCTTGCGGCGCTCCTCGGCGTCGATCTGCACGATCGGGGCCTTGCCCATCTGGAAGCTGCGAATCTGCTTGAAGCGCGACTCGCCATCCGGGTCGCGGGCCATGAACCACTGGGTCAGACCACCTTTGGAGTCACCCATGATCAGCGAGATGCCGCCAACCAGCTGGGCCGTGGCGGTAATTTCGGTGTCCGCGCTTTCAGAGAGCTTGTAGCGGCCGTTGAGGCTCTTGTCGCGCAGGCTGAAGACGTCGGCAGTGGCGCGGCCGTTGATCACGTACAGCCAATGCTGACGCGGGTCGATGAAGATGTTCTTCACCGTTTCGGTCATTTGCGGCAGTTCGATGCGGTTCTGCTCGGTGGTGACCTCGCCGGTCATCATGTTTTCGCTACGGGTCAGCTCGACCACCTGCAGGTGCGCGCCAGTGGAGCCAGCCAGCAGCAGGACGTCGCCATTGACGTTGACGCTGACGTGATCCAGCGCCTGGCCCTGGTCATCGAGCACGAACGGCTGCTCGCCGTACGGGTAGTCGATACCGGGGTCGATGGTTTTCTTGTTGTCGGGGTAGGTAATCTTGTAGCTGTGGTGGAACACCAGGGCCTGGCCATTGGACAAGCCCAGCACCACCAGCGGGCTCCCTGGCTGGTCGGTACTGATCGAGGTCACCTGGGCGCCTGCCGGCAGCGGCAGGTCGACCCGCTTGAGCGCGTTACCGGTCTTGGTATCGAAGAACAGTACCTGGCCCTTGTCCGAAACGCGCATGCCCACCAGGTTCTGCTCTTCAAGCGCGATCATCAGCGGCTTGCCGGCATCCTGTTGCAGCCAGGTTGGCTCCAGCGCCTTCTTGCTGGTCAACTCGGCGCCCTGGAACAGCGGCAGTACCACATAGGCCAGGTAGAAGAAGATCAGGGTGATTGCCGCCAACACGGCAAGCCCGCCCACCAGTACATACCAGCGGGTCAGGCGGTCCTTGAGTGCGCGCATGCGGCGCTTGCGTTGCAACTCCGGCGTATTGAAGTCAATCCGCTCGGGCTGGGAATTTGGAGTCATTGTGGAGTTGGCCAGATCATTCATGCGCACACCCTAGCGGTCCCGTATGACAAAAACATGACAATGTAGTGACGCACGAAAGCCCGCCGCACAGGAAGCCTGGCTTCGGGCTGGGAATTCGTGGAAGAGGCCAGGCAGCAGTACCGGCCTCCCCCTCAGTCAGTTACTTCTTTACGACGTTACCGGCGTGGGACAGGCCCAGGTCAGCCAGGGTCTTGTCGATGACTTTGGCCGGCAGCGGGATGTAGCCATCCTTCACCACGACCTGCTGGCCAGCTTGCGACAGCACCAGCTTGACGAACTCGGCTTCCAGCGGGGCCAGAGGCTTGTTCGGCGCCTTGTTGACGTAGACGTAGAGGAAGCGCGACAGCGGGTATTTGCCGTTCAGGGCGTTGGTTTCGTTGTCTTCAACGAACTCGCCGCCTTCTTTCTTGGCCAGGGCAACAGTCTTGACGCTGGCGGTCTTGTAGCCGATGCCCGAGTAGCCGATGCCGTTCAGCGAGGAGCTGATCGACTGCACGACCGAAGCCGAACCAGGCTGTTCGTTGACGTTAGGCTTGAAGTCGCCTTTGCACAGGGCTTCTTCCTTGAAGTAGCCATAGGTGCCGGATACCGAGTTGCGGCCGAACAGCTGGATTGGCTTGTTGGCCAGGTCGCCGGTCACGCCCAGGTCACCCCAGGTCTTGACGTCGGCTTTGGCGCCACACAGGCGGGTGGACGAGAAGATGGCGTCGACCTGAGCCATGGTCAGGCCCTTGATCGGGTTGTCCTTGTGCACGAACACGGCCAGGGCATCGACGGCAACCGGGATGGCGGTTGGCTTGTAGCCGTACTTCTGCTCGAAGGCCTGCAGCTCGACATCCTTCATCTTGCGGCTCATCGGGCCGAGGTTGGCGGTACCTTCGGTCAGCGCGGGTGGCGCGGTGGAGGAGCCGGCAGCCTGGATCTGGATGTTTACGTTCGGGTATTCCTTCTTGTAGGCCTCGGCCCACAGAGTCATCAGGTTCGCGAGGGTGTCGGAACCGACGCTGGAGAGGTTGCCCGAAACACCGGTGGTCTTGGTGTAGGTCGGGATTGCAGGATCGACAGCGGCTACCGCGTTGGCGGTTGCAACGCCAGCGGCGGCAAAGGTGAGGGCCGCCATCAAACGCTTCAGTTTCATGCCTTGCTCCTAGCAGGAATAGGGGGTGTTGGATGGAACGGGCCCAAGTATCTGCAGGCCGCATGAATACGATATGACTTGAATGTGACAATTGGATGAAAGGCCATCATCAGCTGCCTGGCAACACCTTGTGTCGCGATGGGCTGCGCAGCAGCCCCAGACATGGCGAACCCGGCACGAATTGCCGGGGCTGCTGCGCAGCCCATCGCGACACAAGGCCGCTCCTGCAACAGGTCAGCGCTTGTTGCTGAGCAGGTACAGCCCCACCAGCAGACCAACGGCACACAACCCTGCCACATAGTAGGCAGGCGCCATCGGGCTCACTTTCAACAGCGCAGTCACCACCATCGGCGTCAACCCGCCAAAAATCGCGTAGGCCACGTTGTACGAGAACGACAGCCCGCTGAACCGCACCACCGCCGGAAACGCCTTGACCATCACATAAGGCACCGCACCGATCACACCCACACACAAACCGGTCACTGCATACAGCGGGAACAGCAGCTCGGGCCGGGTCGGCAGGCTGTGGTAGAAGGTCCAGGAGCTCGCCAGCAGCAGCAGGCTGCCGATCACGAACACCCGGCCCGCGCCAAAGCGGTCGGCCAGGCTGCCAGCGCCGATGCAGCCGAAGCTGAGCAGTACGATTGCCAGGCTGTTGGCCTTGAGGGAATCGGTGGGGCTGATGTGATAGATGCTCTGCAGCAGCGCCGGCGTCATCAGGATGACCACCACGATGCCGGCAGACAGCATCCAGGTCAGCAGCATCGACAGCACGATCGGGCCACGATGGTCACGCAGCACGGCACGCAGCGGCAGTTCCTCGGCCAGCGCCTTGCGCTGCTGCATCTCGGCAAACACCGGGGTTTCGTGCAACCAGCGACGCAGGTACACCGAGAACAGGCCGAACACACCGCCAAGCAGGAACGGGATACGCCAGGCGTAATCGGCCACTTCCTCTGCGCTGTAGACGCTGTTGATCAGGGTCGCCACCAGCGAGCCGAGCAGGATGCCCGCGGTCAGGCCGGCCGTGAGGGTCCCGCAGGCGTAGCCGGTGTTGCGTGCCGGCACGTGCTCGGACACGAACACCCAGGCCCCCGGCACCTCGCCACCGATTGCCGCACCCTGGATCACGCGCATCAGCAACAGCAGGACCGGCGCCCACAGGCCGATCTGCGCATAGGTCGGCAACAGGCCCATGATCAGTGTTGGCAGGGCCATCATGAAGATACTCAGGGTGAACATCTTCTTGCGCCCGAGCAGGTCACCGAAATGGGCCATGATGATGCCGCCCAGCGGTCGCGCCAGGTAGCCGGCGGCGAAAATGCCGAAGGTCTGCATCAGGCGCAGCCATTCGGGCATGTCGGCGGGGAAGAACAGCTTGCCGACCACCGTGGCGAAAAACACGAAGATGATGAAGTCGTAGAACTCCAGCGCGCCGCCCAATGCGGACAGAGAGAGAGTCTTGTAGTCACTGCGGGTCAGCGGCCGCGAGGGCTGCTCGATACTGCTCGGCACGGAGGTCATCGCTGATTGTTCTCTTTGTAGGGGCATGCAGGCCGCTTGGCACGCGGCTTCTGGATTGGTAACGGACGAAGATAGCAAATTGCCGAGCTGCGCCGAAAGCGATACAAAATCCATACACATATTCATGAATGCGCGGTCGTCGCTGGCCGTTATGCTCTATATACTGGCGATTCGTAGGAAAAGGTTGCTCCTAACGTGGGATGTTGTGCGAAAACGCCGGTCATTATTGTCAGGCGGTTTCGCAGAGTTTCCCTACGGCCGCCCAGTGAAACGAAATCGGCGTAGTATGTTTCAAGCTGAATCGTTTACCCGGCCTTTGCGCCACACCAACGAAAAGCGTCACGGGTCAGAGGCCCCATCGCATGATTGAGCTCGAACAAGAAGATCCTATCCCGCAGGGCGACCTGGCCTTGCAGATCACCGCACTCCCGCGCGAGACCAACGGGTTTGGCGATATCTTTGGCGGCTGGTTGGTCGCCCAGATGGACCTGGCCGGTACCGCCATGGCCAGCCGTGTCGCCGGCGGCCGTGTGGCCACCGTGGCCATCGACCGCATGGCTTTCCTGGTGCCAGTGGCCGTTGGCGCACAATTGTCCTTCTATACCCAGACCCTGGAAATCGGCCGCAGCTCGATCCAGATGATGGTCGAAGTGTGGAGCGACGACCCGCTGTCCAGCGAATGGCGCAAGGTCACCGAAGCGGTGTTCGTCTTCGTCGCCATCGACGGCAGTGGCCGTACCCGCTCCGTACCTCGTCGCTGAGCCACGCCGGCGGTAAACTCATTGCATGTGCCCGGGTCCAAGGCCCACTGGCAATCAATGAGATGAACACAATGGCTTCCTTCCAGGTCGTAAGCGAGCAACATGGCGAACTCAACTGCTGGCGTATCAGCAGCAACCACGCCGAACTACTGATCGCCCAGCAGGGCGCGCAGATCCTCAGCTACCAGTGCGTTGGCCAGCCACCGCTGTTGTGGCTGAGCGACCAGGCCATCTTCCACCAGGGCAAGTCGGTGCGTGCCGGGATACCGGTATGCTGGCCGTGGTTCGGCAACCTGCAGCGCAACCCACAGGCCGTGCAGGCCATGTACCACGGCGAACAGGCACCTGCCCACGGCCTGGCACGGACCCGTGACTGGCAACTGCTGGGCATCGAAGAAGCGGGCGACGGGCTGCGTATCGAGTTCGAGCTGCCCGAAGCGCAGGGCAAGCTGCCCGACTGGCCCCACGACGTGGAGCTGAAGTTGCTGGTGGAACTGGGCGCTGAGCTGAAACTGAAGCTGACCAGCCGCAACATGGGCAATACCCCGGTCACCCTCAGCCAGGCCCTGCACAGCTACTTTGCAGTCAGCGATGTGCGGCAAGTGCGGGTTGAAGGTGTCGCAGGGCTGGGCTACATCGAGACCCTGGCCGACTGGGAGCAGCGCCAGCAGCAGGGCGCGCTGGCGTTCAGCGGTGAGACTGACCGCATCTACCTCGCCACCCCGCCGCAACTGAGCATTGTCGACCCGCACTGGAACCGGCGGATCACCCTGGCCAGCAGCGGGTCACGTTCGGCGGTGATCTGGAACCCTTGGACCGAGCGGGCCAGGGAGTTGCCGGACATGGCCGATGATGGCTGGCAGCGGATGCTGTGCATCGAGACGGCGAATGTGTGGGATGACCTGGTGGAGTTGAAGCCAGGGGCAACTCATTCGCTTGGCCTGGTAGTGGCGAGCGAAGCGCTTTGATCTGAAGCACTCGGGACCGCTGTGCGGTCCTTTCGCGACACAAGGCCGCTCCTACAAGGGTACGCGGTCACCTGAGGCGCGCCGCAAGGCATCAGAGGTCGGCATCCTCCACCACCCTCACCTTCTGGGCATCCAGCGCATAGGCGGCATCGGCCAGGTCGTTGCTGACCTTTTCCACCTTCAGCGTGCCGCTGACCCACAGCGGTGTGTAGATGTCATCGATCTTCAGGCCTTTCGGGTAGCGCACCAGGACCAACTGGTTCGGCGGTGGTGGCGGCACATGGATGCAGGCGCCCGGGTACGGCACCAGGAAGAACAGCGTGCTGTTGCCCTTGGCGTCGCTCTCCAGCGGCACAGGGTAACCGCCCAGGCGGATGTCCTTGCCGTTCATCGCCGCCACGGTCTTGGTCGAGTACATCACCGCCGGCAAGCCCTTGCTTTGCTTGAGGCCGCCCTTGGCGGTAAAGGTACCCATGGCTTCCGGCGAATTGTGGTCGATTTCGGGCATCTGCTCGAGCGCCTTCTGGTCCGACTTGGGCATCAGCTCAAGCCAGTCGGTTTCGGGCAGCTCGGCATGGGCCAGGGCACTGGCCAACAGCAAGGGGGCGAGGAAAAAGGCACGCATGGAAATGCTCGGCAACTCGGAAGAATTGCCGGGCATTCTACCCAGTATTCAACGCTTCTTGATGAATCCGTAGATCACCAGCAGAACGACCGCACCCACCAGGGCGCCAAGGAAGCCTGCAGCCTGCCCGGCCTGGTAGATGCCCAGCGCCTGGCCGCCATAGGTGGCCAACAGGGAGCCGGCGATACCCAGCAGGATGGTCATGATCCAGCCCATGCTGTCGTCGCCCGGTTTGATGAAGCGGGCCAGCAGGCCGACGATGAGGCCGATGAAGATGGTTCCAATGATGCCCATGGCGATCCCTCTGCAATGAAGAATGGAACAAGCCAAAGCCTAGACAGCGCTTTGGCTTGTTGCCATTTCAGAGGGCATGCCGCTGGTAGAAGTTCGATCAGTTGTCGATCAGGGCTTCTACTTCGGCAATCTTGCGCTCCAGGGTTGCCATGTCGTGGCAACGCAGGGTGGCGTGGCCAACCTTGCGCCCGGCCTTGAACGCCTTGCCGTAGTGGTGCAGATGGCAATCATCGATGGCGATCACCTTGTCCACAGCCGGCACTTCACCGATGAAGTTGAGCATCGCGCTCTCGCCCACCTTGGCAGTCGAACCCAGTGGCAGGCCGGCGACGGCACGCAGGTGGTTCTCGAACTGGCTGCACTCGGCGCCTTCGATGGTCCAGTGCCCGGAGTTGTGTACGCGCGGGGCGATCTCGTTGGCCTTCAGGCCGCCGTCGACTTCGAAGAACTCGAAGGCCAGCACGCCGACATAGTCGAGTTGCTTGAGCACGCGGCCCACGTAGTCCTCGGCCAGGGCCTGCAGCGGGTGCGCCTGGCTGGCGACCGACAGGCGCAGGATGCCGCTTTCATGGGTGTTGTGCACCAGCGGGTAGAAGCGGGTTTCGCCATCGCGGGCACGTACGGCCACCAGCGACACTTCGCCGGTGAACGGGACGAAGCCTTCCAGCAGGCACGGCACACTGCCCAGCTCGGCGAAGGTACCGACCACGTCCTCAGCCGTGCGCAGTACCTTCTGGCCCTTGCCGTCGTAACCCAGGGTGCGGGTTTTCAGCACGGCCGGCAGGCCGATGCTGGCCACTGCGGCGTCCAGGTCTGCCTGCGAGAGGATGTCGGCGAATGCCGGGGTAGGGATACCCAGGTCGCGGAACATGCTTTTCTCGAACAGGCGGTCGCGGGCGATACGCAGCGCTTCGGCGCTGGGGTACACCGGTACGAATTGCGAAAGGAAGGCCACGGTCTCGGCCGGGACGCTTTCGAACTCGAAGGTGACCAGGTCGACTTCGTCGGCCAATTGGCGCAGGTGGTCCTGGTCGCCGTAGTCGGCGCGCAGGTGCTCGCCCAGTGGCGCGGCGCAGGCGTCCGGTGCCGGGTCGAGGAAGGCGAAGTTCATGCCCAGCGGGGTACCCGCCAGGGCCAGCATGCGGCCCAGCTGGCCGCCACCGATTACACCGATCTTCATGGGTAGAGCCTCAAGCCTGGCGCGGGTCTGGGTTGTCCAGCACGGTCTCGGTCTGCTCCGTGCGGAACTGCTTGAGCGCCGTGTGGTACTGCGGGTATTTGGCACCGAGGATGCTGGCCGACAGCAGCGCGGCATTGACAGCACCAGCCCGGCCGATGGCCAGGGTAGCAACCGGCACGCCGGCAGGCATCTGCACGATCGACAGCAGCGAATCGACGCCCGACAACATCGACGATTGCACCGGCACGCCCAGCACCGGCAGGTGGGTCTTGGCCGCGCACATGCCAGGCAGGTGGGCTGCACCACCGGCACCGGCGATGATCACCTCGATGCCCCGCCCTTCAGCCTCTTCGGCGTACTGGAACAGCAAGTCCGGGGTGCGGTGGGCGGAAACCACCTTCACTTCGTAGGGAATGCCGAGTTTTTCCAGCATATCGGCGGTGTGGCTAAGGGTGGACCAATCGGACTTGGAGCCCATGATCACGCCAACCAGTGCACTCATCGTCGAGCCTCTTCGCTTGTGCGCCCTTGGGCGCGTCAAAAAACAACAAGCCACGCGGGACGGCCGGCGTGGCTTGTTTGCTGATCAGGACCGGACGCATCCGGTCGAAAGGCCGCGCAGTATATCGTAAGGTGGTGCGTTTAAGGCACCCCGGCGACCAACTGTCGCCCCTTATTTTTCGGGGCTTTGGCTGACTTTCGAGTCAACCATTGCCGCCCCCTCGAGCTTGCGCCACAGCAGCCTGACATTGGCCTTGCGTACCAGGGCGCAGCGATACAGACGGATTTCCAGCGGCACATGCCACTGGCTGCCGCCGCAGATTGCCAGCTCACCCCGTTCGAGCTCGCCACGCATCGACAGGCGCGGTACCCAGGCGATGCCCATGCCCTCCAGCGCCATGCTCTTGAGGCTGTCGGCCATGGCAGTTTCATAGACCGTGGTATAGCGCAGGTTGCGCTGGCGCAGCAGCAAGTTGACCGAACGGCCGAGGAACGCGCCGGCGGTATAGGCCAGCAGTGGCACGCTGCCCTCGCCTTCGAGATCGAACAACGGCTTGCCGTCGGCGTCCACCGCGCACACCGGCAGCATTTCGGTGGTGCCCATGTGCAGCGACGGGAAGATTTCGGCGTCCATCTGCAGCGCGGCGTCCGGGTCATAGAACGCCAGCATCAGGTCGCAGCCGCCTTCGCGCAAGGCATGCACGGCATCGCCGACGTTGGTCGCAACCAGGCGGGTGGCGATGTTCAGGCCGTCATTGCGCAACTGGGCCACCCAACGGGGGAAAAAGCCCGAGGCCAGCGAGTGGGCCGCAGCTACTTGCACCACTTCGCCCTGCCCGCCCTCAAGATGATGCAAATGGCGAAGAATTTCGCTCAACTGGTCGACAACCGTACGTGCCGTGACCAGAAACAGCTGGCCAGCCTCGGTCAGTTCTATCGGCGTGCGGGAACGGTTCACCAGTTGTAGCCCCAACGCCGCTTCCAGGCTGCGGATGCGTCGGCTGAATGCGGGTTGGGTCACGAAACGCCGTTCTGCCGCCTGGGAAAAACTGCGCGTAGCCGCCAGCGCGCTGAAGTCTTCCAGCCATTTGCTTTCAAGGTTCACGAAGTACATCTCCTGGCATGCACCAAAATGGAACACGCTCGAATGTCAATTGGCGTCACATGAAACACTATGCCGTTTGTGCATAGGTTAGCGTGCAACAGCATTTGCCGCAAAATCGCCTTCAGGCCTAGGATTGGCGCCATTCCGGCATGTGCCGGGTCAAAATCGAGATGATATCCATCATGTCCTCCGCTGCATCGTTCCGCGTCGAAAAAGATCTGCTTGGTACCCTTGAAGTCCCTGCCGATGCCTACTACGGCATCCAGACCCTGCGCGCTGCCAACAACTTCCACCTCTCCGGTGTTCCGCTGTCGCACTACCCGAAGCTGGTCGTGGCCCTGGCCATGGTCAAGCAGGCCGCTGCCGACGCCAACCGTGAGCTGGGTCACCTGAGCGATGCCAAGCATGCTGCCATCACCGCAGCCTGCGCCCGCCTGATCAAAGGCGACTACCACGACCAGTTCGTGGTCGACATGATCCAGGGTGGTGCCGGTACTTCCACCAACATGAACGCGAACGAAGTCATTGCCAACGTCGCGCTGGAGGCCATGGGCCACCAGAAGGGTGAGTACCAGTACCTGCACCCGAACAACGACGTGAACATGGCGCAGTCGACCAACGACGCCTACCCGACGGCCATCCGTCTGGGCCTGCTGCTGGGTCACGACGCCCTGCTGGCCAGCCTCGACAGCCTGATCCAGGCCTTCGCTGCCAAGGGTAAAGAGTTCGACCACGTACTGAAGATGGGCCGTACCCAGCTGCAGGACGCCGTGCCGATGACCCTGGGCCAGGAATTCCGCGCCTTCGCCACCACCATGACCGAAGACCTGCAGCGCCTGCGTTCGCTGGCTCCGGAACTGCTGACCGAAATCAACCTGGGTGGTACCGCCATCGGCACCGGCATCAACGCCGACCCGGGCTACCAGGCCCTGGCCGTACAGCGCCTGGCTGCCATCAGCGGCCAACCGCTGGTACCGGCTGCCGACCTGATCGAAGCCACCTCCGACATGGGCGCCTTCGTGCTGTTCTCCGGCATGCTCAAGCGTACCGCCGTCAAGCTGTCGAAGATCTGCAACGACCTGCGCCTGCTGTCCAGCGGCCCGCGCACCGGCATCAACGAGATCAACCTGCCGGCGCGCCAGCCAGGCAGCTCGATCATGCCAGGCAAGGTCAACCCGGTTATTCCGGAAGCGGTCAACCAGGTGGCCTTCGCCATCATGGGCAACGACCTGGCCCTGACCGTCGCCGCTGAAGGTGGCCAGCTGCAGCTGAACGTGATGGAACCGCTGATCGCCTACAAGATCTTCGACTCGATCCGCCTGCTCCAGCGCGCCATGGACATGCTGCGCGAGCACTGCATCGTCGGCATCACTGCCAACGAACAGCGCTGCCGCGAACTGGTCGAACACTCGATCGGCCTGGTCACCGCCCTGAACCCGTACATCGGCTACGAAAACGCCACCCGCATCGCCCGCGTTGCCCTGGAAACCGGCCGCGGCGTACTGGAACTGGTGCGCGAGGAGAAGCTGCTGGACGACGCGATGCTCGACGACATCCTGCGCCCGGAAAACATGATCGCTCCCCGTCTGGTACCGCTGAAGGCGTAACCAGGCCGCTGTAAACAGTCTCACCAGGTCGAGGGACTAGACACCTCTCAACCTTTACAAGGCCCGAGCCTATGCTTCGGGCCTTTTTTTGCCTGCGGATTCTCGGGCTCCTGCGCAGCCCTCGGGATATCGGCACACAACTTGCTCCATAATGCGTCCCAGGCCAACGGGACTTCCCAGCATGCTGCACAGCCACCTGACTACCCTCAACGCGGTTTCGCTGATCCTCAACGTCTTCCAGGCCGATGGTTGCGAGGCGTCGGCGCTGTTGGCCGGCAGCGGCATCGGCCCGGCAGACCTGGGGCATGCCGATGCGCGCATCACCACCCAGCAGGAACTGCAGGTATGCGCCAACGCCGTTGCCCGGCGCGAGGACATCGGCCTGGAACTGGGCCGGCGCATGCATGTGTCGTGCTACGGCATGCTCGGTTACGCCCTGCTCTCCAGTGCCACTTTGGGTGACGCCTTGCGCCTGGCGTTGCAGTATCCGGCACTGCTGGGAACAGTCTTCAAGCTGCGTTTGCTCGACGACGGCCAGCGGGTCTGGTTCAGCGCCAGCGATTGCCATGACAGCCCGGCACTGACCGCCTTCAACGCCGAGTTCTGCCTGGTTTCGCTGAAAGTCATCTGCGACGACCTGCTCGGCCGCCCACTGCCGCTGCTGGGCGCCCGCTTCGAGCACCCTCGGCCCAGCTACCACGCGCTCTATGCCGATGCATTCCAGTGCCCGGTCGGTTTCGACGCCGAGACCAATGCCTTTGCTTTCGAACGCCGCTGGCTGGACACGCCGCTGCCGCTGGCCGACCCGATTACCCACAAGGCCATGAGCGAACGTTGCCGGCGCCTGAACCTGGAATTCACTGGCCGCCAGGCCTGGCTGGGGCGGATCCGCCAACTGCTGGCGCAGCAACTGGATGCGGCGCCCGGGCTGGAGGGCCTGGCGCGGCAGATGAACTGTTCATCGCGTACCCTGCGTCGGCATTTGCAGGCCTTGGGCAGCAGTTATCAACAACTGCTGGATGAGCTGAGGTTCGAGCGGGCCAAGCAGCTGCTGGCCGACAATCAGATGCCGATCTACCGGATTGCCGAAACGCTGGGGTTCAGCGAGACGGCCAGTTTCCGCCATGCCTTCCAGCGTTGGAGTGGTGTAGCTCCCAGCCATTTTCGCGGTTGACCGCGCCAGCCGTGCCCCGGGCAGGGGCCGGCACAGGGAAAGCCGGCCAAAGAGCCTGGCCACATCGATCCCCTTTTGGCCGTTTGCGTCGTTCTCCCCTACTGGCGTCCACCCGAGAATGGGCCAACGCCAGTGTCCAAGGGAGAACAACAATGCTGACGATCTATTCCGATGACCACCGCCTGCACCATGGCCGCTGCGAGCTGATAGACGGCAAGCTGATGCCCTGCTTCGAAATGCCTTCGCGCGCCGACCATGTGCTCGAACAGGTAAAAAAGCGCAACCTCGGCGACATCCAGGGCCCTACCGACTTCGGCCGCGCACCGCTCCTGCGCATCCACAGCGCCGCCTACCTGGACTTCTTCGAAGGCGCCTGGGCGCGCTGGGCCGCATTGGGCCAGGAAGGCGACCTGCTGCCGTTCACCTGGCCAGCCCGCACCCTGCGCCAGAAAAAGCCCAGCGGCCTGCACGGTGAGCTGGGCTACTACAGCTTCGATGCCGGGGCACCGATCACCGCCGGTACCTGGCAGGCTGCCTACAGCGCCGCCCAGGTGGCCCTCACCGCCCAGGCCGCCATCCAGCAGGGCGCTCACTCGGCGTTTGCCCTGTGCCGCCCACCAGGACACCACGCCGCCGGCGAAGTCATGGGCGGCTATTGCTACCTGAACAACGCCGCCATCGCCGCCCAGGCGTTTCTCGACCAGGGCCGGCACAAAGTCGCCATCCTCGACGTCGACTATCACCATGGCAACGGCACCCAGGACATCTTCTACCGCCGCGGGGATGTGTTCTTCGCTTCGATCCATGGCGACCCGCAGGACGAATTCCCATTCTTCCTCGGCTATGCCGACGAAACCGGCGACGGTCCCGGAGAAGGCTGCAACATCAACTACCCACTGCCCGCCGGCAGCGACTGGACTGCCTGGAGCGCTGCCTTGGAGGACGCCTGCCAGCGCATCGAAGCCTATGACGCCGACGTACTGGTGATCTCGCTCGGCGTGGACACCTTCAAGGACGACCCGATCTCGCAGTTCAAGCTGGACAGCCCGGACTACCTGGAGATGGGCAAGCGCATCGCGCAGCTCGGCAAACCGACCCTGTTCGTGATGGAGGGCGGCTACGCTGTCGAAGAAATCGGTATCAACGCAGTCAATGTGCTGGAAGGCTTCCAGCGCAGCCAACCAGGAGCCCGCTAAATGGTCCGACTCAAGCACCTGCTCGCCCCGTTCATCGCCGCCACGCTGTTTACCGGCGCCCTGCAGGCCCAGGCCGAACAGCGTACCCTGCGGGTATACAACTGGTTCGACTACATCACCCCGCAAACCCTCACCGAGTTCCAGAAGGACAGCGGTGTAAAGCTGATCTACGACATCTTCGACACCAACGAGGCGCTGGAAGCCAAGCTACTGACCGGCAACTCCGGCTATGACGTGGTGGTGCCATCCAACGTGTTCCTGGCCAAGCAGATCGAAGCCGGGGTGTTCCAGCCACTGGACCGCAGCAAGCTGCCGAACTGGCAACATCTGGACCCGTCCCTGATGAAGCTGATCGAAGCCAACGACCCGGACAACAAGTTTGCCGTGCCTTACATGTACGGTACCGTGCTGATCGGCTTCAACCCGGCCAAGGTCAAGGCTGCGCTCGGCGACAACGCGCCAGTGGACAGCTGGGACCTGATCTTCAAGGAAGAGAACATCGCCAAGCTCAAGCAGTGTGGCGTGGCACTGCTCGACTCGCCGTCGGAGATCCTGCCGCTGGCCTTGCAGCACCTGGGCCTGCCGCCAAACAGCGACAAGCCGGCCGACTACAAGCAGGCCGAGGCACTGATGCTGAAAATCCGCCCCTACATCACCTATTTCCACTCCTCGAAATACATGGCGGACATAGCCAACGGTGATATCTGCGTGGCGGTCGGCTACAGCGGCAGCTTCTCCCAGGCCGCCAACCGCGCCCGCGATGCGAAGAATGGCGTGGTGGTGGACATGCGCCTGCCCAAGGAAGGAGCGCCAATCTGGTTCGATATGCTGGCAATTCCGAAGAATGCAGCCAACCCGGAAGACGCGCATGCGTTCATCAACTACCTGCTGCGGCCTGAGGTAATTGCACCGATCAGCGATTTTGTCGGCTACCCGAACCCCAACAAGGATGCCAGCGACAAAGTGAACCCGACGATTCGCAACAACCCCAACCTGTACCCGACGGCGGAGGCGATGACCAAGCTGTATACCCTCAAGCCTCTGGCGCGGGATGCCGAGCGGGCACGCACGCGGGCCTGGACGCGGATCAAGTCCGGCACCTGAGTCGCCTGCTTCGCGGGCAAGCCCGCTCCCACAGGGGGAGCGCTGGCCGCAGGTGCGGTGCAGCCCCTTGGGGAGTGGGTTTACCCGCGAAGCGGGCGCCAGGCCTTGCGCAATTTCAGCAAGGCCTCGGCAATCTCACCCTCCGGCACCGCCGCGAATCCAAGCACCAGTCCTGCCCGCTTATCCACAGGCTCGGTGCTGTCAGCGAGCCAGAAATTACTCAGCGGAGTCATCTCCACCCCCACACCTTCAGCCTTGGCTACCAGCTCTTGTTCCAGGGCTAAATTATCCACAACCACCTTGACGTGCAGCCCGGCTGCCACTTCCGGCATGCTTCCCAAGCCCGGTATATCCACAGGCCAACCGGCCTTGAGCACGTTGCGTCGGCTCAAGGCCGCCTTGCGCATGCGCCGGATATGCCGCTGGAAATGCCCCCGTGCCATGAATTCGGCCATCACGCATTGGCTGCTGACCTCCGAGTGCCGCATCGCCAGTGCCCTGCCCTGGCTGAACGCCTGCGCCAGCGACGGCGGCAGCACCAGGTAGCCAAGGCGCAGTGCCGGGAAGGCGATCTTGCCGAATGTACCGACATACAGCACCCGCCCGTTCCGGTCGAGCGACGCCAGCGGAGCCAGGGGCGCGCCGCTGTAGCGATATTCGCCGTCATAGTCGTCTTCGATGATCCAGCCACCGCTTCGCTCGGCCCAGGCCAGCAGTTCCAGGCGCCGCGCCAGGCTCATGGTCACCCCGGTCGGGTACTGGTGAGCCGGCGTGACATAGGCGAGCCGGCAATCGGACAATTGCCCCAGCCAGCGGCAGTCCAAACCATCCTCGTCCACCGGCACGCCATGCAACCTGCCACCGGCCAACGCAAAGGCATGTCCCGCCGCCCGGTAACCTGGGTTTTCCACAGCCACACCGTCTCCCGGCTGCAACAGCAGCTGTGCACAAAGGCTGATCGCCTGCTGCGCACCACTGGTGATCACAATTTGTGCAGCTGTACAGCTCAACCCACGCGAGCTACGCAAGTAGGCGGCGACCAACTCGCGCAGTTGCGGCTCCCCTGCCGGGTCGCCATAACCGAGCTGCGCAGGCGCCGGGTTGCGCCAGAAACCCGCCTGCAGCTTGGCCCACACGTCGAACGGGAACAAATCGAACGCCGGAATACCAAGCCGAAACGCTCGCGGCGCACCACTTCTTGGCGGTAGCAAATGGTTATTTTCCAGGCGCCGCAAAGGCTCGCTGGCGCGTGGCTGGCTGGATAAATTTCCAGTACCTTCTACAAATTTTGTGGATAAACCTGTTGATAAACCACGGGATAACCCTGTGGATACTTGTGTGGATAGTTTAGGTAGCTGGCTGACATAGGTGCCATCACCTACCCGGCTTTCGATGAAGCCCTCGGCATACAGCTGGTCGTAGGCACGCACCACGCTGTTGCGTGACAGCGCCAGCATGGCAGCCAGATCGCGCGTAGCCGGCAGCCGCGTGCCGCTGCTCAGACGCCCGTCGAGCACCCGCGCACGCAGCGCCTGGTACAGCTGCTGGCTGAGCCCGCGGCGGCGATCCAGTACGATGCCGGCAGGGTCGAAGGGCAACACTAAAGGGCGCTCGGTCATGGCATTGGACCTATCAGAACAGCCAGCAATGGCTCTTACATGGAACCAATAGCCTGCCTAGGATGGCGTCATTGCACAAGGAAACCGGGCATGTACAACAGCAAACCCCACCAGGAACACGACCTTGGTCGCCTGTACCAGCACATGCATGACACCCGCCTGGCCATACTGGTCAGCCATGGCGAGCAAGGCCTGCTGGCTACCCACCTGCCGGTGTTGATCGATACCAGTGAAGGCGAGTTCGGCACGGTCTATGCCCATTTGGCCCGGGCCAACCACCAATGGCAGGACCTGGCACAAGGTGCCGAGGCCTTGCTGGTGTTTCCCGGCGCCGATGCCTATGTCAGCCCCGGTTATTACCCAAGCAAGGCCGAGAACCCCAAGGTGGTCCCCACCTGGAACTACCTGGCCGTGCATGCCTACGGCACGGCCGAGGTGCTGCACGATGGCCCGGCGCTGCTGGCTATCGTCAGCCGCCTGACCGAACGCCACGAACAAGGCCGCACCGAACCGTGGAAGGTCGCTGACGCCCCGGCCGACTATATCGACGGCATGCTCCGTGCCATTGTCGGCATCCGTGTGCCCATCGCTCGCCTGCAAGGCGCGCGCAAGCTCAGCCAGAACCGCTCGGCGCAAGACATTGCCGGGGTGCGTGAAGGCCTGGGCGCCAGCCCGGACTATCTGGATAACCAACTCGCAGCGCACATGCGCCCACTCTGAAGGAACAGCCTCATGCCCAGTGTTACCCTGCGCCCCGTCACTGCCCAAGACCACGCTGCCTGGCTTGCCCTGTGGCACGCCTATCTGCGCTTCTATAAATCCGAACTGACCGATGAGGTGAGCCTGAGCACCTGGCAGCGCCTGCTCGACCCCAACGAGCCGACCCATTCAGCCTTGGCCTGGGTCGATGGCAAGGCGGTTGGCATGGTCAACTTCATCTACCATCGGACCAACTGGAGTATCGGCAATGCCTGCTACCTGCAGGACCTGTACGTGGACAGCACGCAGCGTGGCCTGGGCATCGGCCGCCAATTGATCGAGCACGTCTATGCTGCAGCCGAGGCTGAAAAATGCAGCAAGGTGTACTGGGTGACCCACGAAACCAACGCCACCGCCATCAGCCTGTACCAGCAGGTTGCCGAGCGCTCGGGCTTTATCCAATTCCGTAAAGAGTTGTAAGCCGAACATGAACGACGCATTGAACTGGAAGCCCGCCGCTACGCCGCGGGCCGAGCCCATCGAAGGCCGCTTTATCCGTCTGCAAAAGCTCGACCCGGCGCGCCATGGCAACGACCTCTGGCAGATGCTGCAAGGTCCGGCTGCCGACCCTGCCCTGTGGGACTACCTGCCCTATGGGCCGTTTGCCGAACGTGCTGCCTTCGACCGCTGGCTGGAAGGTAATGCTGCCGGCCGCGATCCGCTGTTCTATACCGTGATCGACCGCAACAACGGCCAGGCCCAGGGCATCCTCAGCCTGATGTCGATGGTGCCCGAGCACGGCCGCATCGAAATCGGCCACGTCGCCTTCGGTGCCGCCATGCAGCGCACGCCCAAGGGCACCGAGGCGGTGTACTTGCTTGGCAAGCTGGCCTTTGAACTGGGCAACCGCCGGCTGGAATGGAAGTGCAACAACGCCAACGCCCGCTCCAAGCGCGCGGCGGAGCGGTTTGGTTTTGTCTACGAAGGGGTGTTCCGCAAGCACCTGGTGGTAAAGGACCATAACCGTGATACCGCCTGGTACTCGGTTACCGACGATGAGTGGCCGGCGTTGGCTGCCGGATTCGAACGCTGGTTGAGCGAGGAAAACCAACTGCCGACAGGCCAGGTAAAAACGCTGGAGGCCTGTCGCAAAGGCTGAGGGTTGTGCTGTAGCAGCCGGCTTCTGCGCGGGTGGACCCGCCCCCTTGGGCGTCACCCGCCTTGAGCCCTGTGATTGGCCTGGGGCCCCACAGTTAAAAAAAAGGGGAGCATCCGCTCCCCAGAGGTTAACCGCTTGTAGATGAAGGCTTATCTCAGCCTTCGATCTCGATCAGGATCTCGCCCGGGGTCACGCGGTCGCCCTTGGCCACGTGAATGGCCACGACCTTGCCGGCGATGGCCGCCTGCACTTCGGTTTCCATCTTCATGGCTTCGGTGATCAGCACGGCTTGGCCGACCTTGACCATGTCGCCTTCCTTGACCAGCACATCGACGATGTTGCCAGGCATGGTGGTGCTGACGTGGCCCGGGGCGCTGGCCTGCTTGCGCTTGCTGCTGCCGCCACCAACGAATTCGTTGAGCGGCTCGAACACCACCTCTTCCGGCATGCCGTCGATCGACAGGTAGAAGTGACGCTTGCCTTCGGCCTTCACCCCTACGCCAGTGATGTCGACACGGTAGGTTTCGCCGTGCACGTCGATGACGAACTCGGTCGGCACGCCTTCGCCGCTATGGGACGCTACTGCGCCCGCCTCAGGAATTGGCAGCAGCACTTCAGGCGTCAGGGTGCCGGCTTCGCGCTCCTCGAGGAACTTGCGGCCAATGTCCGGGAACATGGCGAAGGTCAGCACATCTTCTTCACAACGCGCCAAGGCACCGATGTCGGCACGCAGCTTGGCCATTTCCGGCTTCAGCAGGTCGGCCGGGCGTACGTCGATCACTTCTTCGCTGCCGATCGCCTGGCGACGCAGCTGCTCGTTGACTACACCCGGGGCCTTGCCGTAGCCGCCTTGCAGGTACAGCTTCACCTCGTTGGTGATGGTCTTGTAACGTTCGCCAGCCAGCACGTTGAAGAACGCCTGGGTACCGACGATCTGCGAGGTCGGGGTCACCAGCGGCGGGAAACCGAGGTCTTCACGCACACGCGGGATCTCTGCCAGCACTTCGTTCATGCGGTTGAGCGCGCCCTGCTCCTTGAGCTGGTTGGCCAGGTTGGAAATCATGCCGCCCGGCACCTGGTTGACCTGCACGCGGGTGTCCACGGCGGTGAACTCGCTCTCGAACTGGTGGTACTTCTTGCGCACGGCATAGAAGTACAGGCCGATTTCCTGCAGCAGTTCCAGGTCCAGGCCAGTGTCGAACTCGCTGCCCTTGAGCGCGGCAACCATCGACTCGGTGCCGGGGTGGCTGGTGCCCCAGGCGAAGCTGGAAATGGCGGTGTCGATGTGGTCGGCACCGTTCTCCACGGCCTTCAGCTGGCACATCGCGGCCAGGCCGGCAGTGTCGTGGGAGTGGATGAACACCGGCAGCGACTGCTCGGCCTTCAGCGCCTTGACCAGTTCGCCGGTGGCGTAAGGGGTCAGCAGGCCGGCCATGTCCTTGATCGCCACCGAGTCGCAACCCATGGCTTCCATCTGCTTGGCCTGGTTGACGAAGGCTTCGATGGTATGCACCGGGCTGGTGGTATAGGCGATGGTGCCCTGGGCGTGTTTGCCGGCAGCCTTGACCGCCTCGATGGCCACGCGCAGGTTACGCACGTCGTTCATGGCGTCGAAAATGCGGAACACGTCGATGCCGTTGACGGCGGCCTTGGCGACGAAGGCCTTGACCACGTCGTCGCTGTAGTGGCGGTAGCCCAGCAGGTTCTGGCCACGCAGCAGCATTTGCAGGCGGGTGTTGGGCAACGCTGCGCGCAGCTTGCGCAGGCGCTCCCACGGGTCTTCTTTCAGGAAGCGCACGCAGGCGTCGAAGGTGGCGCCGCCCCAGACTTCCAGCGACCAGTAGCCGACCTTGTCGAGCTTGTCGCAGATCGGCAGCATGTCTTCGGTACGCATGCGGGTGGCCAGCAGGGACTGGTGGGCGTCGCGCAGGATCGTGTCGGTTACGTGAATTTTCTTGGACATTATGGGGTTCCTCACAGGCCTGCGTGGGCGGCGATGGCGGCGGCGATGGCCAGGGCCAGCTCTTCGGGTTTGCGCTTGATCGAGTAGTTGGTCAGTTCGGGGTGGCTTTCGACGAAGCTGGTATTGAACTGGCCGCTACGGAATTCGGGATTGCGCAGGATTTCCTGATAGTACGCGGCAGTGGTCTTCACCCCTTGCACGCGCATGTCGTCCAGGGCCCGCAGGCCGCGGTCCATGGCTTCTTCCCAGGTCAACGCCCAGACCACCAGCTTCAGGCACATGGAGTCATAGAACGGTGGAATGGTGTAGCCGGTATAGATCGCCGTATCGGTACGCACGCCCGGGCCGCCGGGGGCGTAGTAGCGGGTGATCTTGCCGAAGCTGGGCAGGAAGTTGTTCTTCGGGTCTTCGGCGTTGATCCGGAACTGCAGCGCGTAGCCGCGGTGCTGGATGTCTTCCTGCTTCACCGACAGTGGCAGGCCCGAGGCAATGCGGATCTGCTCACGGACAATATCGATACCGGTGATTTCCTCGGTGATGGTGTGCTCCACCTGCACCCGGGTGTTCATTTCCATGAAGTACACCTCGCCATCGGCGAGCAGGAACTCCACGGTACCGGCGTTCTCGTAGTTCACCGCCTTGGCGGCACGTACCGCGAGGTCACCGATGTAGGCACGCTGCTCGGGGGTGAGCTGCGGGCTTGGGGCGATCTCGATGAGCTTCTGGTTACGCCGCTGGATCGAGCAGTCGCGCTCGAACAGGTGCACCACGTTGCCGAAGCTGTCACCGAGGATCTGCGCCTCGATATGCTTGGGGTTGACGATGCACTTTTCCAGGAACACCTCGGCCGAACCGAAGGCCTTGGTGGCTTCGGAGATGACCCGTGGGAAGTTCTGTTCCAGTTCTTCGCGGCTGTTGCAACGGCGAATACCCCGACCGCCGCCACCAGAGGTGGCCTTGAGCATGACCGGGTAACCGATGCGGTCACCTTCCCTCAGGGCTTCGTGGATATCGGCAACGTTACCCTCGGTGCCGGGGGTCACCGGCACGCCGGCAGCGATCATGGTACGGCGTGCTTCGGTCTTGTCGCCCATGCGGCGAATGACATCGGCGGCCGGGCCGATGAACTTGATCCCGCGTTCGGCGCAGATCTCCGCCAGCTCGGCGTTTTCCGAGAGGAAACCGTAGCCCGGGTGCAAGGCATCACAGCCGGTTTCCACAGCCAGGTTGACCAACTTGCGCGGGTTCAGGTAACCGGCCAGCGGCTCGGCACCGATGCTGTGGGCTTCGTCGGCGCGCTTGACGTGCAGCGCATGCCGGTCGGCATCGGAATAGATCGCTACCGAGCGAATGCCCATCTCGGCGCAGGCACGCACGATGCGCACTGCGATTTCACCTCGGTTGGCGATCAGGATTTTTTTTATCACTGGAGTCTTCCCAAAGCCGTAGGAACAGTCGAGCCGGTTCTACCGGTCGGCGCGTGACCAGGCGTCGCTGGCCAGTCGCACATTCACCCTAGCGCTGTGGGTCGATAAACAAAAATCAATATTTGTTAGACGCTGTATTAGTAAAAGCTTATGGTGCGGTAACAAGGTATTGCCGAAGGGCGGGCTAAAATGCGTAAGTCATTGATGCGTATGACATTGCGTCAACTACAGATCTTCAACGAGGTGTGCGATTTGCGCTCGTACAGCCGCGCTGCGGAAGAGATGGCGCTGACACAACCCGCCGTTAGTCTACAGATCCGTCAACTCGAAGAGCTGATCGGCCAGCCGCTGTTCGAGTACGTAGGCAAGAAGCTCTACCTGACCGAAGCGGCCGAAGCCCTGCAACGCGCCAGCCGCGACATATTCGGCCGCCTGGAGAGCCTGGACATGCAGCTGTCGGATATGCAGGGCTCACTCCAGGGGCAACTGAAACTGGCGATCGAGTCCAGCGCCAAGTACTTCGTGCCACACCTGTTCGCCGCCTTCAAGCAGCGTCACCCGGAGGTCAACCTGACCCTGACCGTGGTCAACCGTGCCCAGGCCATCCGCCGCCTTTCGGACAACCGCGACGACCTGATCATCATGTCCATGGTGCCGCAGGACATGGGCCTGGAGTTTCTGCCGTTCCTCAACAACCCGATCGTCGCGGTGGCGCCACCCGAGCATCCGCTGTGCAAACTGGAACGACTGCGCCTGCAGGATCTGGAACCTCATACGCTGCTGGTCCGCGAACAAGGTTCAGGTACGCGCAAGGCCTGCGAGGAGTACTTCAAGGACAAGCGTGTGCACTTCACCCAGACCCTGGAAGTGGCCTCGGCCGACGCCCAGCGTGAATGCGTGATCGCCGGCCTGGGTATTGCCCTGCTCACCCGCCATGCAGTCAACCTCGAGCTGGCCACCGGTGTGCTGAAGGAGCTGCCGGTAGAGGAGCTACCGCTGTACCGCAGCTGGTGCGTGGTGCAGTCCAAGGCCAAACGGCAGTCGCCGGTTGCCTTGGCCTTCCTGGCGTTCATCCGTAGCGAACGTGCGCTGATCAGCGGCCTGGTTGAGCGTTTTTCGGGGAAATTGCCGCCGACGCCTGCCAAACCGTGAGGTCTTGCAACTCGGGGTAGTCCACCAGGTCGCGCAGTAGTTGACGTTGGTCGCAGTAGCTTTCGATCGCGCGGCGGTATTCCATGCGGCGCTGATCCTTTTCCTGCTGCTTGCGAGCCTTGGCGCTGGGTTGGTAAGTACCGTCGTAATCACGAGCCATTGCCTGTCTCCCAGATAGGATGCGGGAGTTTCAGACTGGCCTTGGTGGTTTACGGTTTGACTGTGGAATGGTGACAAAACAGTGAAATTTCACTGTCTGTACCGGCCCATTCGCGGGCTTGCCCGCTCCCACAGGTACTGCGCACTTTTTGAAATCGGCGCAATCCCTGTGGGAGCGGGCAAGCCCGCGAAGAGGCCGGTGCAGGCGTTCAGTCGTCGGTAGCCTTGATCGACTTGGGCGACAAACGCAGGCTGCGCAAGCTGCGCTTCACGCTCTTGAGGTGATTGACCAGGCTCGGCCCACGCGCCATGGCCACGCCCATGGCCAACACGTCGATAACCACAAGGTGGGCGATACGCGAGGTCAGCGGGGTGTAGATCTCGGTGTCTTCATGCACGTCGATTGCCAGGTTGACCGTCGACAGTTCGGCCAGCGGCGTCTGGCTGGGGCACAGGGTGATCAGGTTGGCGCCGCTCTCACGCACCAGGTTGGCGGTAATCAGCAGGTCCTTGGAGCGGCCCGACTGGGAAATGCACACCGCCACATCACCCGGCTTGAGGGTCACCGCCGACATCGCCTGCATGTGCGGGTCGGAGTAGGCAGCCGCGCTGAGCAGCAGGCGGAAGAACTTGTGCTGGGCATCGGCCGCCACCGCACCGGAGGCGCCAAAGCCGTAGAACTCCACACGTTGCGCCTGGGCCATGGCGGTTACCGCCTGCTGCAGCGCCTGAGGGTCGAGGTGCTCACGCACTTCCATCAGGGTGTGCAGGGTGGTGTCGAAGATCTTCAGGCTGTAGTCGGCAACCGAGTCGTCTTCATGGATGGCGAACTGACCGAAACTGGCCCCGGCGGCCAGGCTCTGTGCCAGTTTCAACTTCAGGTCCTGGAAGCCCGAGCAACCGATGGCACGGCAGAACCGCACGATGGTCGGTTCACTGATACCTACGCTGTGCGCCAAGTCGGCCATGGAGCTGTGCATGACGGCAGCCGGGTCGAGTAGCACGTGGTCGGCTACCTTGAGTTCCGATTTGCGCAGCAGGTGGCGCGATTGGGCGATATGTTGCAACAGATTCACAGGCTGGACTCGGTTATGATCGGCTGGCCGGGTTGTAGCTTTCTTGTAGTTATACTACATGGACGCCAACCCGCCCAGTTAAACGAACGTGGAGAGTGGTGGTTTGACTATTCCTTGCGACATTCTGGTTTTCGGCGGCACCGGCGATCTGGCCCTGCACAAATTGCTTCCGGCGCTCTACCACCTGTTTCGCGAGGCCCGTCTGAACAATGCCGTGCGGATCATCGCGCTGGCGCGACGCAACCTGCCACGCAACGAATATCTCAAGCTCGCCGAACGCCATTGCCGAGCCCAGATCGCCCGCAACGATTTCGACGAAGATGTCTGGCGGCGGTTTTCCGCGCGGGTCGACTATTTCCCCATGGATGCTTCGCAAAGCGCCGATTTTGGCCGGCTGGCGCGCTACCTGGGCGAGCCCGGCGGCTTGACGCGCATCTTCTACCTGGCCACCGCCCCCAACCTGTTCGTGCCCATTGCCAACCACCTGCGTAACGCTGGCCTGGCCGACGCCGAAGCGCGCATCGTGCTGGAAAAGCCGATCGGCCACTCGCTGCAATCGGCTACCGCCATCAACGAAGCGATTGGTGCGGTGCTGGAGGAAAACCAGGTATTTCGCATCGACCACTACCTGGGCAAGGAAACCGTGCAGAACCTCATGGCCCTGCGCTTTGCCAACGCCCTGCTGGAGCCGGTATGGCGCAACAGCCAGGTCGACCATGTGCAGATCAGCGTATGCGAGACCCTGGGGGTCGAGAACCGGGGTGCTTACTACGACCGCGCCGGGGCGATCCGCGACATGCTGCAGAACCACCTGCTGCAATTGCTGTGTCTGGTGGCCATGGAACCTCCCGCACAGTTCGAGGCCGAAGCGGTGCGTGACGAAAAGGTCAAGGTCCTTCGCGCCCTCAAGCCCATCACCGGCCAGGACGTGCAGGACAAGACCGTGCGCGGCCAGTACGGCGCCGGGCGCATCGGTGGTCAGGAAGTGCCAGCCTATTACTTCGAAAAGGACGTCGACAACGATAGCGACACCGAAACCTTCGTCGCCATCGAGGCGCACATCGACAACTGGCGCTGGGCGGGCGTGCCCTTCTACCTGCGCACCGGCAAACGCATGGCACGGCGCTCGTCGCAGATCGTCATCCAGTTCAAGCCAGTGCCCCATGAGCTGTTCATGGGTGGCCAGGTCAACCAGTTGCTGATCCAGTTGCAACCAGACGAACGCATCAGCCTGCGCATGATGACCAAGAGCCCGGGCAAGGGCATGCGCCTGGAGCCGGTGGACCTGGACCTGAACCTGGCCCAGGTGTTCAGCCAGACCCGCCGCTGGGAGGCCTACGAGCGCTTGCTGCTGGATGTGCTGGAGGGCGACTCGACGCTGTTCATGCGCCGCGACGAAGTGGAAGCGGCCTGGGCGTGGATCGACCCGATCATCAAGGGTTGCGAAGAACACTTCCAGGCACCACGACCGTACCCGTCAGGCACCAATGGCCCGGAGCAAGCCAACAGCCTGCTCGCCAGACATGGCAGGCATTGGCATAGCTGAAGCACTACCCTGCTCCTGTGATGGATGAAAGGGACGACAGTTGCGCTGTCGCTACTTTCAACCATCACAGGAGCAAATCAATGGCTACCATCGCCAATCTCGTTGCAATCAATGACATCGCCGACGGCGAACAGACCTTCAAGGTCCATTGCACCGTCACGGTCGCTTCCCCGGCTATCGAACCGGTGCTGGTCGAACCCAAGATACGCCACCGGGGAGGCTGGGAAGTGCTGGAGCTTCAGTTGCTGGACAGCGGCGAGATCGCCCCGCAAGTGCTGACGGAAAAAACCGTGACGTTTGAACGCGCGGGTGGCACCCACTGGAAAATGCTGGAAATCACTCACGCCGGTTCGCAGCAGCGCTGCGAAATACGCACCGTAGAGATGATCGACTGAACCGTGGTTGACCGGGCCGCCCGAGCGGCGGCCTGGCGCCTGCCATCGGGTCGATGAACGGCCGCTGGCAAGGTGAATATTTATACAGTAGAGGTTTGCCCGTTCCCCTGCCGCGCCCTAGAATGGCCCGATGCACACAGACGACCTCTCCCTCCTGCTGAATTCCCTCAACGATGCCCAACGCCAGGCCGTAGCGGCCACGCTCGGGCGTCAACTGGTGCTTGCTGGCGCCGGTTCCGGTAAAACCCGCGTGCTGGTGCACCGCATCGCCTGGCTGATCCAGGTCGAGCAGGCATCGCCGCACTCGATCCTGTCGGTGACCTTCACCAACAAGGCTGCGGCTGAAATGCGCCAGCGGATCGAGCAATTGCTGGGGATCAACCCGGCGGGCATGTGGGTCGGGACCTTCCACGGCCTGGCCCACCGCCTGTTGCGGGCACACTGGCAGGAAGCGCGGTTGGTGCAGAATTTCCAGATCCTCGACAGCGACGACCAGCAGCGGCTGATCAAGCGGGTGATGCGCGAGCTGGGCCTGGACGAACAGAAATGGCCGGCACGCCAGGCCCAATGGTTCATCAACGGGCAAAAGGATGAAGGCCTGCGTCCACAGCATATCCAGGCCGGTGGCGACCTGTTCCTGTCGACCATGCGCGACGTCTATACCGCTTATGAACAGGCCTGTGAGCGCGCCGGGGTGATCGACTTCTCCGAGCTGCTGCTACGCGCCCTGGACCTGTGGCGTGACCATCCGGGCCTGCTCGAACACTACCAGCGGCGCTTCCGCCACGTACTGGTGGACGAGTTCCAGGATACCAACGCCGTGCAATATGCCTGGCTGCGCCTGTTGGCGCGCGGCGGTGACAGCCTGATGGCGGTGGGCGATGACGACCAGTCGATCTACGGCTGGCGCGGGGCCAAGATCGAGAACATTCATCAATACACCGCCGACTTCCCTGACGCCGAGATGATCCGCCTGGAGCAGAACTACCGCTCCACCGGTGGCATCCTCAAGGCGGCCAACGCGCTGATCGCCAATAACAGCGGGCGCCTGGGCAAAGAGCTGTGGACCGATATGGGCGAAGGCGAACCCCTGACCCTGTACGCGGCCTACAACGAGCACGACGAGGCGCGCTACGTGGTGGAAACCATCGAGGGCCTGGTCAAGCAGGGCAATGCGCGCAACGAAATTGCCATCCTGTACCGTTCCAACGCCCAGTCGCGGGTGCTGGAAGAAGCCCTCCTGCGCGAACGCATTCCCTACCGTATCTACGGCGGTCAACGCTTCTTCGAGCGCGCCGAAATCAAGAACGCCATGGCCTACCTGCGCCTGATCGAAGGCCGTGGCAATGATGCCGCCCTCGAGCGGGTGATCAACGTACCGCCACGCGGGATTGGCGAGAAAACCGTCGAAGCCATCCGTGAGCATGCCCGCCACAGCCAGCTGTCGATGTGGGAAGCCATGTGCCAGCTGCTGGCGGCAAAGGCCCTGAAAGGCCGCGCCGCCAGCGCCCTGGGTGCGTTCATCGAGCTGATCGAGGGGTTGGCTGCCAAAGTTGTGGACATGCCGCTGCATACCATGACCCAGACCACCATCGAGCAGTCCGGGCTGATCATCTATCACCAGGAAGAAAAAGGTGAAAAGGGCCAGGCACGGGTAGAAAACCTTGAGGAACTGGTCAGCGCAGCGCGCAACTTCGAGTCCACCGAAGAAGACGCCGACCTCTCGCCACTTTCGGCGTTCCTCGGCCATGCCTCGCTCGAGGCAGGCGATGCCCAGGCCGACGAGCATGAAGACAGCATCCAGCTGATGACCTTGCACAGCGCCAAGGGCCTGGAGTTCCCGTATGTATTCCTGGTGGGCATGGAGGAAGGCCTGTTCCCGCACAAGATGAGCCTGGAAGAACCCGGCCGCCTGGAAGAGGAACGCCGCCTGGCCTACGTCGGCATCACCCGCGCCATGCGCCAGCTGGTCATGACCTACGCCGAAACGCGCCGCCTGTATGGCAGCGAGACCTACAACAAGGTGTCGCGTTTCGTACGTGAAATTCCGGCTGGTCTGGTTCAGGAAGTACGTCTGTCCAACAGTGTCAGCCGCCCGTTTGGTGGGGCCAAGGCCACTACCAACAGCAACCTGTTCGCCAATGCCAATATCCCGCAGACGACCTTCAACCTCGGCCAGCGTGTGCAACATGCGGTGTTTGGCGAGGGCGTGATCCTCAATTTCGAGGGCTCCGGCGCGCAGGCACGGGTGCAGGTGAATTTTGCCGAAGGCAGCAAGTGGCTGATGCTGGGCTACGCCAAGCTCGAAGCCATCTGAAACCTGCACCGGCCATTGTAGGAGCGGCCTTGTGTCGCGATGGGCTGCGCAGCAGCCCCGGCAGTCTCAGCGCCCACGTCGAAATCCTGGGGCTGCTGCACAGCCCATCGCGCCACAAGGCCGCTCTGCAAGCGCCAGCCCCCAGCTTGGTAATATCCAGGCAAAAGCTAGAAACATTATGTCGCTGGTCATGTGCCTGGGAACCTGTGCACCATGACGCGCGTGCAATCCACAACAGGGGATATCCCATTTATGCAACGTTTTCTTAGCATCGCTCTGGCGCTCTGCGTCGGCCTGACGCTGAGCCTGGACGCCAACGCCAAGCGTTTTGGCGGCGGCAAGAGCTCGGGCTCCGCGCCTATCCACCAGACCCGTCAAGCCACGCCAACCACGCCAACTGCGCCTGCTGCCGCGCCGACCGCACCTGGCCGCGCCGCGCCGGCCGCCAGCGGTGCTTCGCGCTGGCTGGGCCCACTGGCCGGCCTCGCCGCCGGTGGTCTGCTGGCCTCCATGTTCATGGGTGACGGTTTCGAAGGCTTCCAGATCATGGACTTCCTGATCGTGGCGCTCATCGCCTTCCTGGTATTCCGCTTCATCGCCGCGCGCCGCCGCCAGCAGCAGCCGCAAATGGCCATGCCAGGCCACGCGCCGATGCAGCGTGAAGCCCACGCCCAAGCTGCCCAGCCTTCGATCTTCGGTGGTTCGGCCGCACCTGCCGCCGCCGCTGCACCGGTGATCAATGCCCCGGCCTGGTTCAATGAGCAAAGCTTCCTGGCTGCCGCTCGTAACCACTTCCAGGCCCTGCAGCAGCACTGGGACGCCAACGAGATGGACAAGATCGCCGAATTCGTCACCCCGCAAATGCTCGAGTTCCTCAAGCGCGAGCGGGCTGACCTGGGTGACGGCTTCCAGTCCACCTACATCGACAACCTCGATGTGCAACTGGACGGTGTCGACGACCGTGCCGACCGCACCGACGCCACCCTGACCTTCCGTGGCGTGTCGAAGAGCTCGCGCTTCGACCAGGGCGAAGTGTTCAGCGAAAGCTGGCACATGGTCCGTGCCCAAGGCGAAAACCAGCCTTGGCTGGTCGCCGGTATCCGTCAGAACGGCTAACCGCTGCGTGCTGCACAAAAAACCCCGGGGCTGCCCCGGGGTTTTTGCTTTTGCCAGACTAGGCTACTAGGGTATAACGCGCAGCGTTGTCATCTAGGTCAGAGGAAGTGAACCGTGGAAGAAGTGATCGAACAACTCCGTGAAGCCAATGAGCCAGTGCCGGTGCCGCTCGAGCTTCCCGACGAGGACCAGCTGGTCGAAATCGAGGAAGAGCTGTTCATCAACATTCCGTTCGTGTTCAAGGAGTTTCTGCTGACCGTCAGCGACGTGGTGTACGGCTCGCTGGAGCCAGTGACCGTCACCGACCCACAGTCGCACACCTACCTGCCCGAGGTTGCTGCCAACGCCTGGGATGCCGGCGTGCCGCGCGACCTTATTCCACTGTGCCAGGATGGCGACAACTACTACTGTGTCGAAGAAGACGGCACCGTGGTGCTGTGGGATGCCGAAGAAGAAAGTATCGGTGAAGACAGCTGGGAGTCTGTCTGGCACTGGGCGCGGGATGTCTGGCTGGAGAGCTGATCGCCAGTCGCAAAATTATGGCTCAGTGCCATTAATGCAGTTAACATCGCCAGGCTTTCTGCGCCTGGCGACATCGCTACCGCTCCATCCCCTCGGACGACGGTGAAGTTGGCGCAGGGAGCGTTGCCTTGCTCAGTGCGAACTCTCGCGACTGTGCTCCAACGTCTCCAGCAAGGCGATCTGCATCCGTGTGTGCACGCGGATAAACCAGCGCCACAGCAAAGCCACGACCACCGCTGCCACCACGGCAATCACCAGCAGCAGCTCGCTGGTCGGCAGAATGCTCGCCGACAACGCTGACAGCAGCAGGAAGATCACCAGCAACGACAGCAGCGGAATCACCTCGGCAATCACGCGGCGCACGCGCTGTGTATGCCGCCCGGCCATCTCTGGTTTCACGCCCATCTCCGCCAGCAGCATCGATAGCGCCTTGAGCTTGCGATAGGCGGCAATCAGGAACGGCAGCGACAACAGCAATGCTGCGCCCCAGATCAAGGCTTTCTGCTGGCTGACATCGCTGACCCACTCGCTGAGCCAGTTACCGATACGCCCGGCGAAATAGCCGCCAGTGAAAAAAATCGCGATAACCAGCGCCAGGTTGACCCCCACCTGCAACAGAATGCGCCGGATCATCGCCGCCAACATGGCACCCTCACCCTGTGGCTGGATACTGCGCAACCATTCGCCGTACAACGACAACACCCGCGCCAGGCGGGCGGGCACTGCCTTGCCCAGCTTGCGCGACAGCGGGTCAGCCGCACGGATCAGGTACGGTGTCAGCAGCGTGGTAATTGCCGATACCGCCACCGCCACCGGGTAGAGAAAGTCGCTGGTCACCTGCAGGGTCATGCCCAGTGCGGCGATGATGAAGGAAAATTCGCCAATCTGCGAAAGACCCATGCCAACCCGCAGCGACGTGCGCCCGTCATTTCCGGCAATGAACGCGCCCATGCCACAGGACAGCATCTTGCCCAGCACCACTGCCAGGGTAATCACCACGATCGGCCAGGCGTAGTCGACCAGCACCAGAGGGTCGATCATCAGGCCGATGGCGACGAAGAAGATGGCACTGAACAGATCGCGTACCGGTTCGATCAAGCGCTCGATTGCCAGTAGCTGGCGCGATTCGGCCATGATCGCGCCAATCAGGAATGCGCCCAGCACCATGCTGTATTCGAGCTTCACTACCAGCAGACAAAAGCCGAAACACAGGCCTAGCACGGTAATAAGCAACATTTCGTTGCTCTCGAACCTGGCCACGTAAGCCAGCAGCCGCGGTACCAACAGGATGCCGATGACCAGCGCGACGATCATGAACAGCGACAGCTTGCCCACGGTGGAAAACACCTCGCCCGAACTGACCGTACCGCTGACGGCGATGCCCGACAGCAAGGCAATGATGCCGATGCCGAGAATGTCCTCGACGATCAGCACTCCAAAGATGAGCTGGGCGAAGCGCTCGTTCTTCATCTTCAGGTCATTCAGCGCCTTGACGATGATGGTGGTCGAGGAAATTGCCAGGATCGCCCCCAGGAACAGCGAATCCATGGTGTTCCAGCCGAACCAGCGGCCAATCTCGAAACCGATCCAGATCATCAGCACGATTTCCAGGAACGCCGCGATAAAGGCGGTAGCGCCGACCTTGAACAGCTTGCGCAGGCTGAACTCGAGCCCAAGGCAAAACATCAGGAAAATCACGCCCAGCTCGGCCAGGGTCTTGATGGTGTCTTCATCGTGAATAAGGCCGAACGGGGGCGTGTGCGGGCCGATGATGAAGCCGGCGACGATGTAACCCAGCACGACGGGTTGCTTGAGGCGGTGAAAGACAACGGTGACCACGCCAGCGACCAGCATGATCACTGCCAGGTCCTGGATGAAGCTGATGGCATGCATGGCGTGATACTCCCTTTTTCGTCCTTTGGCGGGTGCCGGGGCAGACCGCTCCTCGACCAGGGCAGCCTTGTGCGAGCAGCGCGTACATACTGTTGTGGACGCGCAATGTGGCCATGTTGCATGGGCATGGTCAGGTTAACATCGCACTCCGCCGCAAAAAGCCGGTGCAATATGCAGAAACAGATCGGCAGGAAAAGCGCCGCTGATGGCATGATCAGCGTGACGATGGCGCGTCAGCCAGCGTCCCGTAGCAAGACGGCTAATTCACATGAGGGGAAAAGAAGTGTCTTCAGATAACGATCCCCAACGGCCCCATTCGCCCGATTCAGCGCAACCTCACCGTGAGCACACTATGGAACCTGGAAACGCCCAGCTGAGCATGACCGTCCTGATGACCCCGGACATGGCCAACTTTTCTGGCAACGTACATGGCGGCACCCTGCTCAAGTACCTCGACGAAGTGGCCTATGCGTGCGCCAGCCGCTATGCCGGCAGCTATGTGGTCACCCTGTCGGTCGACCAGGTTATCTTCCGCGAGCCGGTACACGTGGGTGAACTGGTGACCTTCCTGGCGTCGGTCAACTACACCGGCAACACCTCGATGGAGGTGGGCATCAAGGTGGTGACCGAGAATATCCGTGAACGCTCGGTGCGCCATTCCAACAGCTGCTTCTTCACCATGGTCGCGGTCGACGACAACCGTCGCCCGGTACCGGTACCACCCCGCCAGCCGCAAAGCAGCGAGGAGAAGCGCCGCTTCCTGCAGGGCCAGCAGCGCCGGCAGATCCGCCAGGAGCTGGAAAAGCGCTACCAGGACCTGAAGACCGACGCCATTTAAAGCGTCAGCAACTGCGCCTCGAAGCGCACCCGT
Source organism: Pseudomonas sp. LAM2023 (assembly GCF_016620375.1). NCBI lineage: Bacteria > Pseudomonadati > Pseudomonadota > Gammaproteobacteria > Pseudomonadales > Pseudomonadaceae > Pseudomonas > Pseudomonas sp. LAM2023. Next base: position 788,177 of record NZ_JAENHV010000015.1, read on the forward strand.
GGGTGCGCGATGCGGTCCTGGGCCCGCACCAGTTGCAACTCGTAGCTGGCGCAGGCCTGGGTTTCCAGCAGCACTTCGTGCACGGCCGCAGCGCTGTATTCGAACGCCTGTAGCCAGCTGTCGCCAAGCAGCACGCGGGCCAGGAACAGGCCCGAGGTCAGGTCGCCCACCCCAACCGGCTGCCGCGGGAACGCCAGCAGCGGGCGACGCAGGTGCCAGCTGTGCTCGGCGGTCACCAGCAGCATCTCGAACTGGTCTTCGGCCCGCCCCGGGTAGGCCAGGTGCTTGACCAGTACCACCTGCGGCCCGCGCTGCAGCAGGCTGCGCGCCATGCGCACGCAGTCCTCCAGCGACTGCGCACGGCGCCCACAGAAGCTGTCCAGCTCCAACTGGTTGGGGCACAGGATGTCAGCCGTGGCGGCCGCTTCGTCGAGCAGGAACTCGCTGACTTCCGCCGGCACGATGCAGCCCTTCTCCGGGTGCCCCATGACTGGATCACACAAGTACAAAGCCTTTGGGTTTACCGCCTTGATCCGCGCGACCCCCGCCAGAATCGCCCGGCCTTGCTCGGCACTGCCCAGGTAGCCGGACAACACCGCGTCGCAATTGCCCAGTTCGCCAATGTTGGAAATGCCTTCCACCAACGCAGGAATTTGCGCCGGAGCAAGCACTTCACCCGCCCACTGGCCATACTGTGTGTGGTTGGAGAACTGCACGGTATTGAGCGGCCAGGCATTGATCCCGATACGCTGCATGGGGAACACCGCCGCGCTGTTGCCGGCGTGGCCGAACACCACGTGGGACTGGATGGCGAGCAGGTGCGGAGTACGTTTCATGCGGGAGATTTCCAAAGCTGTTTCAAGGATTGTGCGCAACGCAGTATGGACTCGATTGCCACCTGTACGACAGGCCAGGGACGCAGTTAAGCTGGATCGACCTGTTTGGAGCAGATGCAAATGTTGACCCTGGAAAACCTCTTAGTCCTGATGCTGGTAGCCACGGCAGGCGCCTGGCTGTGGCACAACCACGGTTTGCGTGAAAAAGCCCTGGAACGGGTCAAACAGCACTGCGCCAAACTCGACCTCGAGTTGCTCGACGATGCCGTCGCGCTCAAGCGCATCGCCTTTGTCCGTGACGCCAATGGCCGCAAGCGCCTGGCGCGCGTCTATGCCTTCGAATTCACGGTTACCGGTGAGCAACGCCATCCCGGTACCATAACCCAGTTCGGCGCCCACAGCGTGCAGATCGAACTGGCGCCCTATCCGTTCGAAATCAAGACCCCTCCTCGCGCCGACAATGTCATCGAGATGCAGCAGTGGCGCCAGGAGCACAACCGTTGGCGCAACTGATCAGCTGACGCGGCACTCGCTCAAACCGGCTTGTAACGCCGGCTGCGACTGTGGCTGGTCGAAAATCAGCTCGATGCGGGTATCCCGGCGCCAGTCGCTGGGCTGCCAGATGGGCATGTCGCCGTTCAGGCCATTGAATGATTGCCAGCCTTCCACGGTGTGGATAACCCCTTTCGCACGCCGCCATGGCCAGGCGTGCAGGAACGCCAGCAGCCGCTGTGGATAAAATCGTTGGCCGGGATGCCAGCGCCAGCCGATGCTCCAACCTCCCTCCCCTTGCTGGGCGAGGCAGATCGGCTGGCCAGGGTCTGCCCAGAGTGGCGGGGGCATCACCCTATTGTCGGGAATCAGGTTATCCACAAGGGCATTGGCAGCCGCACTGGTGGGTACAGTGGGCAGGTCCGACACGGGCAGCTGCCCTTCGATCGTCCAGAACACTTTCTTGGCGGGAAACCTGTCTGTTATCGATGCCTTGCAAGCATCACCCACCGACTCTGCCTTGTTGAAGACAACATTCTCCGCTGCATCGAGCGCCTGCTGTTGCGCCTCCGCCAGCCGTTCGTTGCGAACCATCGACTGCGCATCCATGACCATCAGCAACGGCTGTACCGCCAGCACCCCAGCCCAAGGTGCTTGTTGCAACTGAGCAAGCAGCTGCAGCGGATGGCCCAACCCGGACGGCTCTATGAACAGCCGGTCAGGCCGGGACTTGCGCAGCAGCCGGCCCAGGCCGACCTGGAACGGCATGCCGTTGACGCAGCACAGGCAGCCACCCGCGACCTCGCCGATGGCGATCCCGTCCTCGTCACGGCTGAGCAAGGCCGCATCAAGCCCGACCAGGCCGAACTCGTTGATCAGCACTGCCCAGCGCTCATTGCGCGGACGTTGGGCCAACAGATGGCGGATCAGGGTGGTCTTGCCGGCCCCGAGCGGGCCGGCAATCACATGGGTGGGAATATTCTGCAGCATGGCGTGGCTTCGGGCGATGGCAATGCCTCACTATGCGCCGTCAGGCCAGCCAGTCAAGGCTGAGCAACAGTCGCCCCTGCCGCTCCGGAGGCGAACGATGCACCAGGCCAGCGCCTTCGTTGCCATGCCACTTCTCGCCCTTGAGCACTGCCACATCGCCTGCGTGCAAACGCTGAATGTTATCCACAGGCGGCTGCGCTGTGCGCAAATCGACGCACGCACTGGCCTGCACGGGCAACCATTCGGTGCCTGGGCCAGCGTAGCTGGTAAGCAAGCGCAGCGGCACGTTATCCACATGGAAGCGTGGGCACATGGGCCCCGCCAATACCCGCAAGCGCAAGCCGACCCGCCGTGCACCCACCAGGCAGGTGTAGGCCGCCAGCAGCCAATTCACATCGGCAACGAACGCTTCATAGCCGTGCAAATCTGCCGTTTCCCGCAACAGCTCTGTCAATACCGGCATGCGCTGCTCGTCCACGTCGATAACGCGCTGGTCCGCCAATGGCTGGCCAAGGCTGATGGCCAGCGCGGCAAAGTCCTCCAGCTGTGCCGGCAAGCGCCGGCGCCACACCGCCAGGTTGACGCCGTCCTGCAGCACCTCGGTCAGCACCTGAGGTGTATCGCCGCTTACCTGAAAGATATCCACAGGTGTGCGTATGGGGATCATGCTGCGGCCTCCTCCTGCCATGGACCGAACGGGTCGGGCAGGCGTAACCAGCCCATGGGTCCCAAGGCCATTTCTTCATCGGTCAACAGGCATGCATCGAGTGCTGTGGATAATTCCGCGAAATCGATATTCTGCCCGATGAACACCAGCTCCTGGCGGCAATCACCACTCTCGGCTGTCCAGTTTTCCAGGATCGCAGCGGTGTTATCCACATCTTGCGGCCACTGTTCGCGCGATACGAAGCGCCACCAGCGGCCCGCCAGCCCATGACGCATCATCCCGCCCGCTTGCGACCAGCTCCCCGCCTCCTGGAACTTGCTGGCCAACCAGAAAAAGCCTTTTGAACGTAGCAGCCGGCCATTGCTCCAGGGCGTGTGGATAAAATCGAAAAAGCGCTGTGGGTGAAACGGCCGCCGGGCCTGCCAAGTAGTGGCTGCGATACCGTACTCTTCGGTTTCGGGTACATGTTCGCCTCGCAGTTCCTGCAACCAACCGGGTGCCTGGGCGGCCTGCTCGAAGTCGAACAAGCCGGTATCCAGGATACGCGCCAGCGGGACCTGGCCCATTACCATGGGGATGATCTGCGCTCGCGCGTTAAGGCTACGTAGAATGGCCATCAGCTCTTCGCGCTGATGCTGGCTGATCAGGTCGATCTTGCTCAGCAACAACACATCGGCGAACTCGACCTGTTCGATCAACAGGTCGCTGATCGAGCGCTCGTCCTCTTCACCCAGGGTTTCGCCACGGCTGGCCAAGCTGTCGGCCGCCTGATAATCACGCATGAAGTTCAGGCCATCGACCACGGTGACCATGGTGTCCAGCCGCGCCATGTCAGAGAGGCTACGGCCCTGTTCGTCGCGGAAGGTAAAGGTCTCGGCTACCGGTAGCGGCTCCGAGATCCCCGTGGATTCGATCAGCAAGTAATCGAACCGACCTTCTTCGGCCAGCCGTGCCACTTCCTCGAGCAGGTCTTCACGCAGCGTGCAGCAGATACAGCCATTGCTCATCTCCACCAGCTTTTCTTCAGCACGGTTGAGGCTGACGTTGCGCTGTACCTCGCTGGCGTCGATGTTGATCTCGCTCATGTCATTGACGATGACTGCGACTCGCAGGTTTTCGCGGTTGCGCAGCACATGGTTGAGCAATGTGCTCTTGCCGGCGCCAAGGAAGCCGGACAGCACAGTAACAGGGAGACGATTGGACATGGCGAAACCTCTTCAGGCGAAGCGCATTCGAAACGATGCATTGCACAATGTTATAAAGTAACAATACAATTTCGCCAAGCCGTTCTCGACGAACACGTGCTGACAAAGGATGAAAATGAATCTGCTACGCGACTCGGTGCTGCTATTGCTCGCGCTGCCCACGGCACTGTATGCCATGCCACAGGGTGGCCCATTGGCGCTCTGTACCCGCAGCTCGACACTGCTCGCCTGTCAGGACGGCAAGGGCAGTTACTACAGCGTTCGCAGTGAAGGCAGCACGTTCTATCTGCGTGGTTTCGACTTCAATAGCCGTCGCCTTTGGGCGCAAACCAACAGCCGCTACGGCTCGCTGACCTTTTTCACCGGCCTGGCCAGCGATGGCGAGGCTTGGGTGGGTTATAGCCGCCGCATCGGCTGGACCACCGTGAACCGTGTTTCCAGCTCCAGTGGTCAGCGCTTCAGCCTGCATTGCAGTTTGATCGCCGGCTGCCGCTGACCTACCAATTGTTTGGAATGCCAAATGACCCAGCTCAAGCTCCCCGACATCGCCGCACAGGCCCAGGAACACACCTTGCCTTTGAACTGGGTGGGAATGTGCGGGATAGCCCTGCCGATCCATTTCGAAGGGCGCATCGCGGCTGCTACGGTGGATGCTGGCGTCAGCCTGGTGGACGGCAGCTCACGTGGAATCCACATGTCGCGGCTTTACCTTGCCCTGGAAGCTCTGGAACACCAGCCCCTTACGCCACTGGTCATTCGCCAGCTATTGTCTGACTTTCTGGACAGCCATGACGGGCTTTCTGCTGCTGCCTATCTGCGTTTGCGCTTTGAACATCTGCTGAAAAGGCCCGCTCTGGTCAGCCCCTTGCACGGCTGGAAAAGCTATGCGGTAACGGTCGATGCAAAGATTGAGAAAGAAATGTTCCACGTGGAACTATCCGTTTGCGTTCCCTACTCGTCGACCTGCCCGTGCTCGGCTGCGCTTGCACGACAACTGATCCAGCAACAGTTCCAGGCGGACTTCAGCACCGACCAAGTCGACAAGTATGCGGTGATGCAGTGGCTTGGTAGCGCCGAGGGCATCGTCGCAACACCCCACAGCCAACGCAGTAGCGCGCATGTGCAGGTGAGGCTACGCAGCAATCAGCAGCAGTTGCCAATTACCGAGCTGATCGATTGCGTGGAGGCGAGCCTGGGGACTGCGGTACAGACCGCAGTAAAGCGCGCCGATGAACAAGCCTTCGCCTTGGCCAATGGCCAGAACTTGATGTTCTGTGAAGATGCTGCTCGGCGTTTGCACAAGGCGTTGCGACAAATCGACTGGAGCACCGCCTTCAAACTACGCGTGGAACATGCAGAAAGCCTGCATGCCCACGATGCTGTCGCGGCCAGCCAGTGGCAGTGGGATATCAGCTGCGCGGCCTGACCGAACCGCAGTCCCTACCCAACCACACGGCGCGGGTGTTCATGCTGCCCTGCTGCTGCACACCCGACGCGTTGAACGTACCGTTCACCTGGGTAGTGAATTCCCGGTCGCTGAGGAAAGTCGCCTGGCCACTGCCCTGTGCTCGCGGGCAGCTGAACTGGAACTTCCACACATTGCCGGTGCGGTCGGTGATCTTCTGGGTGCAACCTGACTTAGGGTCCTGTAGCGGGATGTCATTGGTTGCCACTTGCTCTGGCGTCAAGCAAGAACGCACCCCCTTACCACCCACAGTCACCCCCTGCTTGGCCAGCACGCCTTCCATCATCGCGCGCTGTTCCGGTGGCAGGTTCTTCAACTGGCCGAGCATGAACTCCATGTCGGGTAACGGCTTGCCATCGACCTGCATGTTGCTGGTGGTCAGCTCCCACAAACCTGGCTGCAGCATCTGAGCATGCACCAACGGGCTGCTCATACCTAGGGCCAACGCCAACAGTGGCAGACGAATCTTCATGGACGAACGCTCCTGGAAAAAAAGCCGGCCAACCGGGCCGGGCTGAGCCTTAGACGCCAAATCCACCTTCCGGTTGCAAGGCAGAGCGGGAACGTGTTCTGTTACTCGAGTGTACTCGGCAAGCAGGATGCATATGGATTACCACAGCCCCTACTTCTTTGGTTACCTACTCGGCCTGGTCCACCTGCTGGGTATCGTCGCGGCACTGCATGCGCTGTTCACCGTGCGTACTGCCCAAGGCGCAATTGCCTGGGCCATGCCATTGTTCTTCATCCCCTACCTCACCTTGATCCCTTACCTGGTCTTCGGTGCGCGTTCGTTCTACGCCTACATCAAGGCCAGGCGCCAGGCCAACCAGGAAATGCACGTTGCCATGGCCAACCTCAACTGGCGGCCATGGGTAGAGGAAGCCCTCACCGCTCGCGAGTCGGAAAGCTACGCAGCCTTGCGTGCCATGCCCAAGCTTGGCCGCATGCCCTGCCTGGCCAACAACCAGGTGAAACTGCTGATCGACGGGAAAGCGACGTTCGATGCCATCTTCGCTGCCATCGAAAATGCCCGCGACGTGGTGCTGGTCCAGTTCTTCATCATTCATGACGACAGCCTTGGTAAGGCGCTGCAACAACTGCTGCTGCGCAAGGCTGCCGAAGGCGTGCAGATATTCGTCCTGTACGACCGGGTCGGCAGCCACGCCCTGCCGGCCAGCTACAGCCAGGTCCTGCGTGAAGGCGGTGTGCAGATCCATGCCTTCGCCACTCGCCGAGGCTGGTTCAACCGCTTCCAGGTGAACTTTCGTAACCACCGCAAGATTGTCGTGGTGGATGGCCTGCTCGGTTTCGTCGGTGGCCATAACGTGGGCGACGAATACCTGGGCGCGCATCCGCAGCTCTCGCCATGGCGCGATACCCATGTGCAGATCACCGGGCCGGTGCTGGCGTGCCTGCAAGAGTCGTTCGCCGAGGATTGGTATTGGGCCACCCGCCAGTTGCCGCCGCTGATCCTGCCTGACGCCTACCCGGAGGACGGCGTACTTTGCCAAGCCTTGGCAAGCGGCCCGGCCGACCCACAGGAAACCTGTTCGCTGTTCTTCATCGAAGCGATCCATTCCGCTACCCGGCGAGTATGGATCACCAGCCCGTACTTCATCCCCGACGAAGCGGTATTCGCCGCGTTGCGCCTGGCGGTCCTGCGTGGGGTCGATGTACGCGTGCTGATACCGTCACGCCCTGACCACCGTATCGTCTATGCCGCCTCCAGCCTGTTTGCCTTCGAAGCGGTACGTGCCGGGGTGCGCATGTTCCGCTACCAACCTGGCTTCCTGCATCAGAAGGTAGTGCTGGTGGATGACGACATCAGCGCGATCGGCAGTGCCAACCTGGACAACCGCTCGTTCCGTCTGAACTTCGAAATCACCCTGTTGACGGTCGACCGCAGCTTCGCCGACCAGGTCGAGAACATGTTGATCAATGACTTTGAACAGGCTCGGGAAATCACGGCGGAGGACAGCCGTGATACCCATCGTCTACAGCAACTGGGGATGCGGATTGCGCGGCTGATTTCGCCGATTCTGTAAGGTACACAGCCCACTCGCGGGAGCAGCCTCGGGTCGTCATTGGTGCTGGCTATTCGAGCAATTTGACTTTGATCAAATGCGCCTTTGCTTTGCCAGCTAGATTGAAACCAATACGACTTGATTGGTCGAGGTCATACCTCATGTACTGGTTCCGTCGACACCGCCAAAGCATCTTGTACCTCACCCTCGCCGCATGGGTGCTAGCTTTGGCCGTGATGACGATCCATGGCTGCCTGGTACAACCGAATCACGATATCACTGCTGCCCACCATGCCGAGCTGCATGTGGGCCATGCGCATGATCTCCACGCCAATGGTTGTCTTCAGAACTGCGAGGACGTTGCTGCAGCAATAAGACCTGCAGCACAGATGATCCAGATGATGGATCCTCTCCATTGGCCCATTCTTTTGCTGTTAACTTCGGCATTGGTAATCGTGCTCGGTCCTGCGCAAAAGTCATCCCTTGCCGTTCTGGCACTGAAGCTCCCCACACCATCAAAGCGCCCTGCCCGCCTGATTTTCGCCCGCCTCAACGATTAGACCTTACTGCATATCGGCAAAGCACTGATTGCGCTGTCCTGCTGCGCCGTTTCTTCGCGGCTCGGCTATCTGTCCATGTTCACTTCTGACGATCCCTGGAGTTCACCATGCAAAAGCATCCTAAATTCGTTCTGGCTGCAATCCTGGCTGGTTGCACCCTCATCGCCTCTGCCGAAGATGCCCATCACCCAGACGCTGCGCCCGCTGACTCAGCCACGAGCCCCGCCCCCGTGTCGAGCGACCTGACCAAAGCCATGAATGAGCAAATGCAGAAGATGCAGACGGCACACGACAAAGCGGCAGCGGCCAAGACGCCCGCCGAACGCCACGCTGCCATGCAGGAAGGCATGCAAGTGATGAAGGACAGCATGGCCATGATGAACAAGGATAAAGGCGCAATGGATTGTATGGGCATGCATGGAGCCAAGGGCGGTTCAGGCATGGGCATGATGAACATGATGATGCAGATGATGGAGCAGCAGTCATCGATGATGGATATGCCAACTAAAAAGTGAGCGCGTAACAAAGAGGGGTGCCCGCCATGAACCACAATGAGCCGGCCTACGGCCTCTGGTCGCTTGTTATCCTCAATTCGCTGGTGTTCATCCTGTTCGCCTTCAGCTTCGCCCGGCCGAAGACAAGCCGAGATTGGCGCTCCTTCAGCATGTTTTCAGCATTCCTGGTGGCTCTGTTTAGCGAGATGTACGGTTTCCCGCTGACAATCTACCTGCTGATGCCCTGGCTCACTCGCAACTTACCCGGCATCGATTTCTTCTCGCACGATGCCGGGCATTTGCTCGAAACGGTGCTGGGCTGGAAGGTCAACCCGCATTGGGGGCCGTTTCACGTCATCAGCAATTTTCTGATCGCGGGCGGTTTCTGGTTATTGGCGGCTGCGTGGCGGGTCCTCTACCAAGCCCAAGCGAGTGGACGACTTGCACTTGAGGGCCCCTATGCGCGGATCCGCCATCCACAGTACGTCGGCTTCGTGCTGATCATGTTTGGCTTTTTACTGCAATGGCCAACCCTGATCACCCTGCTGATGTTTCCAATTCTCTTGTTCGTGTACATCCAACTTGCGAAACGGGAAGAGCGTGAATTGCTTGCGCACTTCGGCGATGCCTACCGCGTTTACCGTGCAAAGACGCCAGCGTTCCTGCCTTGGTTAACCCGTCGCAGTCCCGACATCCCGTCCAACGCCCCTCCCAGTTCAGGTAAACAATCATGAACGCTCCTTGGAAAACCGGTCTCTCCCTGGCCTTGACCATGGCTGTTTCCTATGCGGTCTGCACGCTGCTGTATGTGCTATGGCCGGTGCAAGGTATCGCTTTTCTGAACGCCTTGTTCCACGGGCTCGACTTCAATCGCCTGCAAACTACGCAGGGCTACGGAATGATGACTTTCCTCGGCCCATTACTGGTCCTGACCCTATGGGGCGCGATAGTCGGAACCTTGTTCGCCTGGCTGTCAGGCAAGCTCCATGGCAAGTCTTGAACGTCGACGCAGGCAGAAGACGAAATGAACGAATCGCCTATGCAGCATAATCACCAGCCGTTGGCGTCCGCCTCCAGGAACCTGGCGAAAGACCCGATCTGCGGAATGATGGTGGACAAGACCAGCGCACTGTCACGCGAACGTGGCGGCCGTACCTATTACTTTTGTAGCGATGCGTGCCTGCGTACCTTCGAATCGCCAGAAAGGGAATTGAAGGCAATCAAGACCCGCGTGACTATCGCCCTCACCGGTGTACTCGCCCTGGCCCTTCTGCGCGCGGGCGCCTTCATTGCGTTGGCCGCCGGGGCCACCTTACTGACCTGGGTGCCAATCCCGGCGCTCCCTTGGTTCACCTGGGGGATATGGCTTTTCCTGTTGGTCACTCCGGTCCAGTTCATCGGTGGCTGGAGTTTCTACAAGGGCGCGTGGAACGCCATTCACACCCGCAACATCAACATGGACTTCCTGATCGCCCTCGGCACATCGGTGGCGTATTTCTACTCGGTAGCGGTGTTGTTCTTCCCGGACGTCCTACCGGTGAAAGTGTACGAGCGCGACGTCTATTTCGAAGTGTCTGCAGTCATAATCGCCTTCGTGCTGCTCGGCAGGTACATGGAGGAGATCATCAAGAAAAAATCCTCCGCTGCAGTGCGACGCTTGCTTGAACTCAAACCGGCGGTCGCACATGTCATGCGTGACGGACAAGAAATCGACCTGCCTGCTGAAAGCGTCATGGCTGGCGAGACACTAATCGTCAAGCCTGGCGAAAAGATCCCTACCGATGGCGAAGTCAGTGACGGCCAGTCGACGGTGGATGAGTCCATGCTGACCGGCGAATCGATGCCGGTGGACAAACACCGGGGCAGCTCGGTGATCGGGGGTACGCTCAATGGCAGCGGTGTACTCACGATCAAAGCGAGCAGGATCGGCGCCGATACTGCACTGGCGCAGATCATCAAGATGGTTGAGGAAGCACAGAGCAGCACCGCGCAGATCCAGCGCTTGGCCGACCAGGTCACTGGCTACTTCGTGCCTGCGGTTGTGGCCGTCGCCCTCCTGGCATTGCTCGGTTGGTCCGTGGTTGGGAATTTTCCGCAGGGCCTGTTGGCCTTTATCGCGGTACTGATCATCTCCTGTCCCTGCGCACTCGGCGTGGCGACGCCCGCTGCCTTGATGGTCGGTGTCGGCAAGGGCGCTGATAACGGCATTCTCATACGGGGCGGCGAGGTACTGGAGCGGGCAGAAAAACTGACTACGGTGGTTTTCGACAAGACCGGCACCATCACCCGAGGTGAACCTGACGTAACCGACGTGATTGCAATTGGAACAGCGTCGGAAATCGAGGTGTTGGGGCTCGCTGCTGCCGTGGAGTCCGGTTCGGAACATCCGCTTGGAGCAGCGATAGTGCGCGCCGCCCGGCATCGTGACATCCACCTGCCAAAGGCCACCGACATAAGCGGGATCGCCGGTCACGGCATCCAAGGCAGTATCGACCATGGCAAAGTCTGGTTGGGCAATCGGCGCTTGTTCGACCGCCAAGGCATTTCAACCGAGGCAGCCGAAGAGCACTTGGTAGGCCTTGAGGCCGACGGCAAGACCGCCATGCTGGTTGGTGTCGACAACCGCCTGCTTGGGGTAATTGCGGTGGCTGACACCATCAAGCCAGAGGCAGCTGAAGCGGTAACGGCATTGCAGGCAAGCAACATCAAGGTCGTGCTGCTGAGCGGTGACAACCGCCGCACTGCCGAAGCGGTCGCCCGACAGGTCGGCATCGGGCGGGTGATTGCAGAGGTGTTGCCAGACGACAAGGTCGCAGTGATACGTCAATTGCAAAGCGAAGGGCAGGTCGTTGCCATGGTTGGCGACGGGGTCAACGATGCACCGGCATTGGCCGCCGCCGACATTGGTATCGCCATCGGCTCGGGGTCCGATGTCGCCAAGGAAACGGGCGGCATCATCTTGCTCAAGAACGATGTACGCGACGTGGTCAACGCGATCGAGCTGTCGCGCGCAACCATGGTCAAGATCAAGCAAAACCTGTTCTGGGCATTTCTCTACAACGGCATCGGTATCCCGATTGCAGCCTTCGGATTGCTTAATCCGATCATCGCTGCCGCCGCCATGGCGCTCAGTTCTCTATCGGTAATCGCCAACTCTGCGCTGCTGAAACGCGCCCATATCGGTTTGAGTCACGAGGCGAAATCATGAAACGCGAAATCCTGCTGTTCTGTCTGCTGGTGACGGGTGTGGGCATTACCACGGTGCTTTATCTGATGGGGCTCAGCGGTAAATCGTTGGCCATGGCAGCCCTATTCCTGCTGTGCCCGGTTTTTGTCGGGGTGCAGCTCTTGCGCGGCGTGCGCCAGTTCGACAAGGACATGAGCGAGGCGCGCCGTATCATGCAGAAGAAAAACCTGCCCTGATACGGTTGTGTCGTCTGTGCCGTTTCGTCCAAGGAGCGCCATCATGAACCGACCCGAATCACGCCCCCACCGCTCACGGGGAACCAACTGGTACCTACTGGGCTTTCTGGCCATCGCCGGCTATTTCCTGTTCCTTGAACACAGGGCTCACATCATTCCGTATCTGCCCTTCCTGCTGGTGCTGGCCTGCCCCTTGATGCATTTGCTCATGCACCGTGGGCATCGCACACATGCGCGCGAGGAAAATGATGGACATGAACACGACAGCGCAGGCGAACGTCACAGTTGCTGTGGCCACCCGCACACCCAGGAAGGCCATGACCGAGAGCCGGAGCACCCTGTTCTATCCGATAACCCGACTAAATACCCCGATCGCCCTGCATGACCCTTCGCGACACAAGGCTGCTCCCACCGGAGCAGCCTTGCATGATTTTCAGCGATACAGGTCTTCCCGCGTCCACGGCAGATCATGGTGGCCATCGGCATAAGGCTTGACCGCCAGTATCTGGTGCAGGTTGATCCAGCCCTTTTCGAAGGCATAGGCACACCCGGCCAAGTACAGGCGCCAGATACGCAAGGTCTTCTCGGGCACCAGGGCCGCCGCCTTGTGCAGCTGGTTCTCCAGGTTCGCGCTCCAGTGGTGCAGGGTTTTGGCGTAGTGCAGACGCAAGCTTTCCACGTCTACCACTTCCAGCCCCGCTTCACAGATGCTGGCACTGATCATCGACAGGTGCGGCAGCTCGCCATGGGGGAACACGTAGCGGTCGATGAAGTCGCCAGCGCCACGCCCGACCGGGCGGCCATCGACGTGCTTGGCGGTGATGCCGTGGTTCATCACCAGGCCCCCTTCCCTCACGGCACCGAACAGCTTCTGGCAATACAGCGCCAGGTTGGCATGGCCCACATGTTCGAACATGCCAACGCTGACCACCTTGTCGAAGCGGCCATCCTGCGGCAGGTCACGGTAGTCGAGGATCTGCAGATCGACCTTGCCGCCGAGCCCCTCTGCCTTGACACGCTCGCGGGCAAGCTTGAGCTGCTCCTTGCTCAAGGTGATGCCGAACACCTTGGCCCCATATTCGCGGGCAGCGAAACGCGCCAGCCCACCCCAGCCACAGCCTACGTCGAGCAAGTAGTCGCCGGCGTCCAGGCGCAGCTTGCGACACAGATGATCGAACTTGTCCTGCTGCGCCTGATCGAGGGTGTTGTCCGGCTCGCGGAAGTAGGCGCACGAGTAGGCCATGTCCTGATCCAGCCACAACTGGTAGAACGCGTTGGAAACATCATAGTGGTAGGAGATGGCTTCGGCATCGGTGCTCTTGTCATGCGCCTGCCGTTGCGGTGGAGCGTCTTCTTCCTCGGTCAGCAGCGCTTCACTGAGCTCATCGCACACGCGTATGGCTTCACCGATATCCCCTTCCAGCTCCAGCTTGCCCTCGACGAATGCCGTGCCCAGCTGGTCCATGCTCGGGTGGCTCAACTGGCTGATCAGCTGCGGCTCCTTGACCAGGATGGTGACCTGAGGGCTAGGCCCCAGATCGAACTCGTTACCGTCCCACAGTTTCAGCCGCAGCGGCAGATGCAGGCTCTGCAATGCCGGTGGAAGTTGCGCAAGCATGAACGACCCTCCTGTCCGTATTTGGCCACGACGCCTGGAATTTCGAACGTCGCCGAATCAGAGTAGTTCATTCGTGGGATGTTTCCTTCTATCCAGACCTTGGTCGAGCATTGGTCGATCTTATCCAGGCGCCAGATTGTATACAATTTTTACTTCTCAGCTTAACCTTGTGCCCCTCTCGTGCTTCCTCATCCTGGAGTTGAACCCATGAAATCCTATGACGTGGTGATCATCGGCGGTGGCCCTGGCGGCTACAACGCAGCCATCCGTGCTGGCCAGCTGGGCCTTAGCGTAGCCTGCGTGGAAGGCCGCTCGACCCTTGGTGGTACCTGCCTGAACGTGGGCTGCATGCCCTCCAAGGCACTGTTGCACGCGTCCGAGCTCTACGAGGCTGCCAGCGGTGGCGAATTCGCCCACCTCGGTATCGAAGTGCAACCTTCCCTCAATCTCGCCCAGATGATGAAACAGAAGGATGAGAGCGTGACTGGCCTGACCAAGGGCATCGAGTACCTGTTCCGCAAGAACAAGGTCGACTGGATCAAGGGCTGGGGTCGCCTGGATGGCGTTGGCAAGGTCGTGGTCAAGGCCGAGGACGGCAGTGAAACCGCACTGCAAGCCAAGGACATCGTCATTGCCACTGGCTCGGAGCCTACGCCGCTGCCAGGCGTGGCCATCGACAACCAGCGCATCATCGACTCGACCGGCGCCCTGTCCCTGCCGCAGGTACCCAAGCATCTGGTCGTCATCGGTGCCGGCGTTATCGGCCTCGAACTCGGTTCGGTATGGCGTCGCCTGGGCAGCCAGGTCACGGTCATCGAATACCTCGACCGTATCTGCCCCGGCACCGACGAGGAAACCGCCAAGACCCTGCAGAAAGCATTGGCCAAGCAAGGCATGGTGTTCAAGCTGGGCAGCAAGGTGACCCAGGCCAATGCCAGCAATGACGGTGTCAACCTGACCCTGGAGCCAGCCGCAGGTGGCAGCACGGAAACCCTGCAGGCCGATTATGTACTGGTCGCCATTGGCCGCCGCCCTTATACCCAAGGGCTGAATCTGGAAAGCGTGGGCCTGGCAACCGACAAGCGCGGCATGCTCGGCAACGAACACCACCGAACTTCCGTGCCAGGCATCTGGGTGATTGGCGATGTCACCTCCGGCCCAATGCTGGCGCACAAGGCCGAGGACGAAGCGGTGGCCTGCATCGAACGCATCGCCGGCAAGCCCCATGAGGTCAACTACAACCTCATTCCCGGGGTGATCTACACGCGGCCGGAACTGGCTAGCGTGGGCAAGACCGAGGAGCAGCTCAAGGCCGAAGGGCGGGCCTACAAGGTCGGCAAATTCCCCTTCACCGCCAACAGCCGGGCCAAGATCAATCACGAGACCGAAGGCTTCGCCAAAGTCATCGCCGATGCCCAGACCGATGAAGTATTGGGCGTGCACCTGGTGGGCCCAAGCGTCAGTGAGATGATTGGCGAATTCTGTGTGGCCATGGAGTTCTCGGCCTCGGCGGAAGACATCGCCCTCACCTGCCACCCGCACCCGACCCGCTCCGAGGCCCTGCGCCAGGCGGCGATGAACGTGGACGGCATGGCCATGCAGATCTGACGGCGGCGAAAAAGGCTGTGCCTAAACAAAGGGCGAACCGTGAGGTTCGCCCTTTTCATGCACTTGCCGATTTGCTCTGGCCAAACGTAATCAGCCAGTGGGATTGAGCAACTGCCACACTTGAATGAGCCCGACCAGGTGCACAAGGCCATACAGCAAGCATATTGCCGAGCTGACCACGATGAAACGGCCACTGCGCCCGGTACCAGCCAGAGCAAAAGGTCCGAGTACACCGCGTAACAGGTAGATCACGGTAATGGCGATCAGCGCCGGCCGTAACAGCGGCAATGGATCGACCACTCCGGCTCCCGACAGGGCATAAACGCCCCAGGTAGCGAGAACCAGGGCGATGCCCGCCGTTACTACCGCCGGATACCAACGCCCAGCCTGGGCCGCACGCACGAAACGCTCGCCTGCGCCGAACAGGCGATACCACGATGGCCCCACCAGGATTACCCCCACGTGCAGGATCGACGCCAGCAGGCTAAGCCCCGCGGCCAGCAGCAAAGCGGTGTTGTAGTCATTCGACATATCATCTCTCCTTGATGAATTGCACGGCGCCAGCTGCCTCATGCACTACAGGGCGTTATCGACCGACATTGGGTGGGCTCAAGTGCCCGCCTGTGCCTCGGCACGCGTGCCGACATCCATGATCTGGTAGCGTAGCTTGCGCCCGTCGACAGCGGCAGCGGCTTCGACACCACCCGTCATAGCGCCGAATATCCCGTGCCCGGTGCGGGTGGATGCGCCACACAAGAACAGGTTTCGTATTTCGGTTTTGGTACCCGGCCGATTATGCAGGAAGTACTCAGGAGTGAATGCCAGGCCATAAGATGTTCCCCCGGCTGAACCGATGAAACGGGTCACCGAGAACGGAGTGGAGACTTCCTGATACACGATATGCTGCGACATACCCGGTATCACGCGTTCAGCCAGTGCAATCAGTTGCCGGGCATACCATTCCTTTTTCGCCAGGTACGCCGGGTTGTTCCGATAGCTGCCATCCGCTACCTCGGCCTGGGTAACACCCCAGCTTTCCGGGTTCGAAGGAACTGCCGACATCAATTGCAGGTTGTAGATGCCAGGCGGGGCAATGGCCGGATTGTCCGGGTCCTTCATCGTGGCGTTACCGATGAACAGATGCGGCTCATCCGGGAATTGACCGGCGAACACCTCACGGTAGGCACGCTCATAGTCGCAACCGGGATAGATGCGATAGTTGGTGTTTTTAAGACCCATCGCCTTCAGGTCCATATCGATGCCCAGGTAAACCACGCCCATGGCCGGCGACATTTCGAAACGCTCTGCCCTGGTGACGGTCTTCGCCTTGAGCTGGTCCCGTCCGATCAAGTCCAGCAAGGTGTGCTTGATGTCGGCGTTGCAGATCACCGCGTCTGCCTTGACCGTACGTTTGCCCAGATGCTTGTTGCTGAATTCGACACCTACCGCGCGGCCCTTCTCGACCAGGATACGTTCGACCTTGGAACGCAGCAGGATCTTTCCTCCGTTGCGTTCGACAACCGCGCCGAGTTTGTCAGAGAACATCTGGCCCCCTCCCGAAGGGTAATACGACCCTTGCAGGAAGTGGTTGACCACCGCAGCGTGGCCAGCCATGGTCGCCCTGCTGGGAGGCTGATGGTAAACGCCGAGCTGTCCGGTCAGGATGGCGCGCAGTCGCTGATCATGGGTGCAGGTGTCGAGGAACTGGGCAACCGTCGATTTCGAATGGCGCATCAGCATCCACGAACGTGGCAGCACCCACAGCGCGGAGAGCGGCCGGGAGTGGATGCCCATGAAGTCCCAGACTTGCTGCAGCATCTTGAAATAGCGGTTGATGCCGGATTTTTCCTTGGGGAACGCTTCGATAAGCCTTTCCCGGAAGCGCTCATATCCACGCGGCACGGCAAATTGAAAATCGGGGAAGCAGAGGGTTTCGAATCCTTCTGGGTCCTGCTCGATAAAATTGATTTCGCCATCATCGATGCCGGCCCCGCGCAAAATACGCGGGATCAACCCGTCCTTGCCACAGTCGCCGATGTAATGAAGACCTACGTCGAACTCGTAATCCTTGCCCTTACGATGAAAGACCGTGGCGCAGCCCCCCATCTCATAGTGCATGTCCAGCACCAATACCTGCTTGCCCCGATTGGCGAGGGTCGCGGCTGCGGTCAGTCCACCAATGCCGGCACCCACGACAATCACGTCGAAGGTATCGCTTTCCAGCGTCTTGAAGCGGTCATAGCTTTGCATGGGCATTCGTCCAGGGGCACTTCAAGCGTGCTGCAGATGGTGGTCGCGGGTCGGATCGACCGCTTCGGCTTCGCGCACGAGGTGTGCAAGTTTGTTCGGCTGGTGACTCCACTTCTGGTAATCGCCCAGCGGTGGGATGCTCTGGAGAATGACGGGCCAATATTGTGCAAGCTCGGCATTCAACGCCAGGAAGTGCCGATTACCGTCATCCAGGCGGTTCTCCGGCAGAATCGCCTCTTCAGGGCATTCCGGCAGGCAGAGACCACAATCGACGCATGCCTCCGGGTTGATCACGATGAAGTTCGGCCCCAGGTGGAACGCGTCTGCAGGGCATATATCCACACAGTTGGTGTGTCGGCACTGGATGCAGTTGTCAGTCACTACATAAGTCATGGTTAGTCTCTCGAGGTCGCATTTACGGGCACATCACCGCCTAGAAGTAGCGGTCAACCAACAAGCGGGCAGACAACATCGTTCCGATGAAGCCCGCACCAGGGAACGTCCAGGCGCCCACCTGGTAGAGCCCCTTTACCGGATACTTCTGCGGAAAACGGTTGAACAGTCCGGACTGTTGAGGCGTTTGTTCGAAGCCGTAGATCGCACCCTGGGGGTTCTGGGTGAACTTGGTCATGGTGCGCGGAGAGCCTGCTTCACAAACTTCGATGTGGTCGCGCAGGCCTGGAATGACGCGCTCGGCATTAGCGATCAACAAGTCGGTCAGTGCGGCTTTCTTGCGGCGGTAAGCCAGTTTGTCCAGCGAGTGCCAGACGTCGGGGCCGGTCAGGGTGAACAGGCCAAGGCTGGACTTTCCAGGTGGCACCATGGACGGGTCGACATTGGAGAAGTAGTTGATCGACCAGCTGGTGTTGTCCTGATGCAGCTCGCCTGCCTGGATATGTTCGAATTGCGTGCGCTGCGTTTTCCCGGGTGAGAAGAAGTGGATGTATTCCTCAGGGCCGACACCCAGTTCACTCAGCGGGCAATCCAGGCCCAGGTACACCTGGAAGCCGGATACCGAGAACTTCAGCTTGTCCAGCCGAGTGAGGTATTTACTGGGGAAGTGCTGTTTTCCTGCCAAGCCCACCACGGCATGCGGGGAAACATTGGCCACCACGTTGCGGGCCTTCACCGGCCCCGATCTGCGCGTGACAACGCCGGTGACCCTGCCTCGGTCGACCAATATCTGCTGGACTCCCGACTCCAGTTCGACACGGCCGCCGTGCGCCTCGATAACCTCGACCAATGCCGAGGAAAGCGCCTGCGAGCCGCCTTTGATCGAATAGCCGCCGTTTTCCAGATAGTCGATGAAGGGGTACGAGAAATAGCCGAATGCCAGGTCTTTCGCCGGCAGCCCGTAGTAGCTCCACTGCGCCGACAGTACTTCCTTCAGGCGTTCGTTGCGGGTGAACCTGGAAAAGTACTTATCCACCGTTTCATGGCCATAGCGCAGGACCCGGGGATAGGCGAAGGGGGTAGCGACAAATCGCATCCAGAACGGTTTGGGAGAATAAAGGAAGCCACACAGGTCCTTGTAGTTGCGCTTGGACTCGGCGAACAACCGATCGATGTTGTCGATTTCTTCGGGGAAGCAGCGATACAGAGTCTGTTTGTAACCTTCCAGGTCGCGATGCCCGACGGTGATGTCGATATCGGGAGAACGGTAGCGATAGAGCGTCGGATGATGGAGAAACTCGACCTTGTCCGCGACGCCACAAGCCTCGATCACCTTGAATGAATGCGCACCGCGGACCACCCCATCGAACGAATGCAGAGACACATCGAAGGTGAAGTCTTTACGACGAAAATTGCTCGCGTAACCACCGGGTATATTGTGCTTTTCTACCACCAGGACCTTCTGGCCCCGTTGGGCCATCAGGCTGGCGCTGGCGAGCGCGCCCAGCCCTGATCCTACAAAAACAGTATCGTATGATTGACTCATGAATGCTCCGGGCATCACCGCACAGCAGATCGCGCAAGGCGAATCAGGCCGTCAGGCCACCGTCGATCAGGAAGGTCTGGCCAGTGATGTAGTCGGCTTGCGGTGACAACAGGAAGCTGGCCAATGCAGCAACTTCGTGTACTTCGCCGAAGCGCTTGAGGGGGATGTTGTCGGTGATCGACTTGCGCACGTGATCGGGGATCTGGTCGATCATGTCCGTGGCGATGTAGCCGGGAGCAATGGCATTGACATTGATCTTGAAGCGCGCCAGTTCCAACGCCATGGTCTTGGTAATCCCGATCATCGCGGCCTTGGTTGCGGAATAACCCAATTGGCCCTTGTTTCCCTTGACGCCACTGACGGAGGACATGTGCAAAATCTTGCCCCGCCGCTCACCAGCCATGGCCGGGACCAACGACTTGCTGAAATAAACTGCCGAGTCGAGGTTGGTCGCAACCACGTCGCGATAGCGCTCGACGTCGAGGTTGAACAGCAGCTGGTCGCCAGTCACGCCCATGTTGTTGATCAAGCCATAGGGGCCGCCGAGATCGTTGACCAACTGTTCGCACAATGAACTGACCGACTGGAAGTCCCGACCGTCACAGGCATGCCCATGCGCACGGCCGCCGCTGGCGGCTACCTCCTGTTCGAGCTGGCGAGCAGCGTCAGCGGAGGACTGATAGGTGAACGCAACTTCATAACCTTCACGCGACAGGTGTTGTACAAGTGCGCGCCCTATACCGCGGGTACCGCCGCTGATGAGTATCCACTTGCCTTTGCCGAGCTGTTGGACATCCATGTTCTGTTTCCTTAAGTCAAAGAGCCCGTAGTCAGGCCGTTACAACGGGTTTATGAGATTCAGCACGGGCGAAGAACGCGAAGATCTCCTGGAAGTACTGATCCCGGTGCTTCTTGTGGTTTTCCAGGTGGCGACACGCTTCGAAGCCGACCACATGCAGGGATGTGCAATCCAGGCTCAGCCTTGCCACGCTCGCCTCTGGGATATAGCGGTCACTCAACCCGTAGAAGTAGGCGATTGGCAGGTGCTGAACATGCTTCAGGGAATGGTCGATCGCACAGGTACCGGTAGGCACTGCCAGACGGCTCCCGCTGATCCAGCGCATGGCGAGGCGCAACGGACCACGCGTGAAATAGCTGCGAACCGAGACAGGCACACTGTCCAGGACGGCCGAGGTGAAGGGCGAGGCGTCACGTGCCAAGGCATGTGACAGGTGGTAGCCACCGAATGAGCAGCCGACCAGGTGAATCGGCAGGCCTGGGTATTCCCGTGCGATCTTTCGCGCAATGGACAAGACGTCATCGGCGAATGCATGACCACCGATGGTGCTGCGCCCGAAGCCTTTGAAGTTGAAGGCAACGACGTGGTAGCCCTGTTCCAGGAACGCCTGATCGATGCCGTTCTCGAAAAAGTAATGCATGCCATATTTCAAGAACGGATGGCACAGCAGCACGACACCCTTGGCTTTGGCTGGGTTGGCCAGCAGTACCGCCCCTTCCAGCTTGCTGCCGTCGCTGGCCGTCTCGACGAAGCCCTCGGCCCGGCTGGGCACGTCGCGCTTCCACCCTTGTACCTGCCTGAACATCACGCGAATGAACAATTTGGAAACGGCGATCCCAAACCAGCCGGGCGAGTGTGCATGCGTTGTCATGCCCGTCTCCATTGCCTGGCTTTCATCTCGGCATAGCCAAAGGCGGCTTCATAACTTGGGCCCGCGACCCAAGCGCTGAGAAACTGCACGCCCTGCACCGGGAAGCCATGGTGGAAGACATGCCCTTTGAGGTCGGTACCGACCATCGCCCCGTAGCCAGAGCCATCGGTGTTGTTGGTGAAGCGCACATAGGTATGCGGGGTAGCCACTTCGGTATGCAAGATGTGGCCACGCAGCTGAGGAACCTGAACCAGCAGCCGCTCTACCAGCACCTCACACGCGCGTTGCTTTTTCGCGCGATATTGCGCCGTACGCCGGGCAGGCCAATGGGCGATGGAATCAAGCACGTTGATACACACGACCTTGCCGCCAGCAGGTGCCAGGGCGTGATAGTTGGTGACCTCGATCGGGGACATCGCCCAGAAGGCCTGTTCGCAGAGCTCTGGCTGAAAACCGCTGCGCTCGGCGTCGATGCGCAGCTCGGCTGCCAGCGCGGGGTCCGCAGCAAACAGCATCGACTCGCTATGCCGCAGCCCCAGCTGTGCGGGCGCTTGATCGGTGGTCAGGTACACCGTGGTGGTCGAGCGTGCCGGCTTCAACGCGGCCAGTTTCTCTCGGGTGCTCGTCAGGTCCACATCCGCCTGGAACAAGTGCTCAACCGCATAATGGGGCGAGGTATTGATGAACACCTGTGGCGCATGAAACTCACCGGCCCGGGTGCGTACCCCCGTGACATTGCCGTTGCTGTCGGTGGTCACTTCTTCTACAGGCGTGCTGAGCATGATCTTGCCCCCAGCCTGTTCGACCTGCTGCGCCAGCAGGTCGGACAGGCGCTGGGACGAGCCTGCAACGTAGGCGTTGCCGCGATTGAGCGTGGCATACACCACGTGCAGGTAGTACAGGTAGCCCAGGTCCTCCGAGTAGCCACCGACATAAATGCCAGGGGCTGCCAGGATTTCAATCAGGTAGGGGTCATCGAACAACTCGTGCAACGCCTCACGCACGGTCTTGTGCTTGAGGTTACGATGGGCCCAGCGCAACTGCGCCATGTCAGGCTCGAAACTGCCATCGAGCATCTGGAACTGGTAGTAGCCGTTGCGCCCATAGGTGCGTACCTGAGTGAAAAAGGTAACCAAGGGCTCTGCCTGATGAGGGAACCGTTCGATCAGTTGCCGTTCGACCTGGTCGGCATCGTTAGCCAACGGCAGCGCCGTGCCGTTCTGGTAGGCGCAGAAATAGTCGTTGGGGTAGACCAGGTTCAGTTCATCCTCAAGGCCCAGATCCCGCAGGATGCGGATCAGGTTGCCGCCTTCCGACATACCGCTGAGCTTGTGCAGGCTGCAATCGAAGATCGCCGATTGCTTGGGCCGGCTGAACGTCGAGGCATAGCCCCCAACCACAATATGCTTGTCGAGCATCAGGACGCGTGCACCGCGATCACGCTTGACCAGCATGGCCGCGCAGGCCAGGCTCGTGATCCCGGTACCCACGAAGATCGCGTCCCAGGTCGAAGAACTCATTGCCGCAGCCCCAACTTGTCGATCCAGGCGTAAATTTCGGCGAATCGGGCGTCGTTCAGTCGAGCATTGTTCGGTGAACGCCAGACCTCTTCGATCTTTGCCTTGTCATCCACTGCAATCGGGAACTCGAAGGAAGTGTGCAACGCGATCTCGGGGTTGTAGGTGAACATGTCGATCAGCGCCGGAATGATTTTCCGGCTCATGGCTTTGACCTGGGCGATCGACTCAGCGCTGGCAGTCTCGAAGAAGGACTCGCTGATCCAGCGGCCAAAGGCGATGTGCCGTGCCTCGTCATAGTGATGCTCACGGAACAGGGTGCGGGTCATCGGCTCTACCGCTGCGCCCTGGGAGGTGTGCATGGCGCCCATTTCGGCAACCCATTCGATCAACAGCGTGAACAACACGCCAACCGCCGGCTCCATTTTCGGCAGTGTCTGGGTCAGCAACTCATAGAGCCCGACCGGTGGGTTCCAGATCTGCAGGCCGGCCTTGGCCATGAAGCGCTTGAAGGTGAGGGTATGAACGATCTCTTCCTTGGAAAAGATCATCAGGTATTCCTGCAGGTCCGGCGAAATACGGTCATGGAACTGGGTGATGTAGCCCATGTACAACGGCGGAATGGTCTGCTCGAGCCAGATGAACATGGAAATGTCACGGCCCGTCTCGAGCCAGGCCAGTTCCAGCTTCTGGGCGTCGGTCAAGCCTTCGCAATAGCGCGTTCCGTTGATCCACAGATGCTCGGGATCCTTGGGGTAAAGGCTTCGATTGATGTCCTGGTCCCATGGCAGTACGGTCGCGTGGTCCATCGTCTTGTGATGCGACACTTCGCTTAACTTGCGAACCTTCGACTCCCTCGCCGGGGAAATAGCGAGCACACTATTGTTCAGCGTAGACATTTCCTGCTCCTCCATGAATTGGGTACAGCGGCTCAGGCTTCGACGGCAGTCGATTCCTTGAGCTCGACGATGAATTCACAGAGCTGGCGCAAAGTGGCGATCTTGCGGGTGACGAACGAATCCGGGTTGATCGCCACGCCGATCTTCTTCTGCACGACCACCTGCATCTCGACGAAGTCCAGGCTGTCGAACTCCATCGCTTCAATGGTGGTATCGAGGGTCACTTCGCTTTCCTCGACATCCTTGAGGTCCAGGATCAGATCACGAACGATGGTGAATACTTGGTCAACAGTGGTCATTGTTTCGCTCCAGTGGGGTTGAGAACGGTCTTGATCATCAAGCCGAGGGTTATGGTCATTACATGGCTGCCGCTGACGACGACTCCGAGGTCGAGGGTGCCGACGGCCTTGCCTGGTGTTTCGATCAAGAGAATGTTGTCGATCTCGCAGCGGATATCGGATTGCAAGCTGCCCAACGAACGCAGATGCGTGCAGAACGTGATCTGGTGACTGGTCTGCACGACCAGGTGATTGGTGATGTCCTCGATACGCTCAGGAACCTGGCGTTGGGCAAATTGCCCGGACAGGCGCTCGAAGATCACCCCCAGATGGTTGCGGATGAAGTGGGAAAATATCAGCGCATCCAGTGCCACCCAGTCATCCAGCCCCTTGCCCAACCCTTCGCGAAACTGGGTGAGCCAAGCCTCGACATATTCCCGGTCAAGGGCGAAGCCTGGGGATTTCGACGCCCACGTTGGCGGCGCAACTTGCGAGACATGGCCGAGCACATGCTCGCTGTCACTGTTCTCGGAACGCAGCGTGAATGCCGTGCTTGCACTGCGCGGGCGGGTGGAAAGCGCGACAGGGCGGTTGCGCAGAACCGGCGCCTTCAGTAGCGCCTTGAACTGTACCCAGTCCTCATCGCGGCCATCGGCGGCACGCCCCATTTGATGTTTGATTGGCAGCAGCGCCAGCATGCCGTGCACCACGACATCCGCGGCGTCCATGCGCCGCGCCGCTTCCAGGTCAAAGTGAATAGGGTTGCGATCGCCGGAAAGATCAGCCCACGCCTCGATCTGTTCAGGGCCAAATTGCCACTGCATGATCAATGCACCTTGCGCAGCATGATGCCGGCATTGGCGCCACCGAAGCCGAAGCTCAGGTTCAGCACGTTGTCCAGCTGCCGCCCGTGCAAGTGCTCGTTAGGTACGAAGTTCAGGTCGCACTCAGGATCGGCCTCATCCAGATGGATGGTTGCCGGGATCGTGCCACGGGCCATGGCTTTGAGGCAGAAGATCGCTTCCATCGAACCTGCTGCACCAATCAGGTGGCCGGTGTACGACTTGGTGCTGGACATCGGAATGCCATGGGCAGCGTCGCCCAGCGCCAGTTTGATGGAGCGGGCTTCATTGACGTCGTTCAGCGGTGTGGAGGTGCCATGCAAGTTGATGTAATCGATGTGCGGCGCATCGACATTGGCTTGCCTGCATACTTCCTGGATCACCCGCACGCGAGCCTGCATGTCCTCGGCCGGGGCCGTCATGTCGAAGGCGTCCGAGTAGTTGGCGTAACCGGTGATTTCGCCGAGGATCTTGGCGCCGCGAGCCTTGGCCAGCTCATAATCCTCAAGGCACAGTACCGCCGCGCCTTCGGAAAGGATGAAACCGCTTCGCCCTTTGCTGAACGGGCAGCAAGCCAGGCGCGGGTTTTCCTGCTCTTTGCTCAGAGCCTGGATGACGTCGATCGACCAGACGTTGAACTGCTCTTTCAACGATTCGCTGCCACCGGCGATCATCATTTTCGCGCGACCGGCACGAATCGCCTCATAAGCTTCGCCAATGGCGATGGTGCCCGTGGCGCACGCTGCCACCGGGCTGTTTTGAACACCACGCATGTTCCAGTTCATGGTGATGGCCGCCGTCGCGGCGTTGCACATCGACATGACCGTGGCGAACGAGGTGGAAATGCCTTGTTGGCAATATTCGTTGTTATTGAAGTTCGCCGTGTCCAGCCCTCCCCAACCGGTGCCGAGAACGACACCACGGTCGAACGGTGCGACCACGTCATCCAGTGGTGTGTCGCCATAAGCCATGTGCAATGCTTCATGGGCCGCCACCAAGCTGTACTTGGCGAACAGAGGCAACATCTTGGAAATCTTCTTCGAGAACGGCCGCATGGCCTCGCGGCCGAAGTCGTCGATGAAACCGAAGAAGCGCGCATGGATAGTCGGGTCATCAAAACGGTGCAGACGATAGCCGATCTGGTAATCCATCATCGCGTCCCAGATGGCATCGGCGTTCTGGCCGAGCGAGCAGATCGCACCGTAACCAGTAACGACGACGCGGCGAGGTGCTGGAGAGGCTGGCTTTTCCATGGTCTTCCCTGATTGATGTGCTGGCGTGACAACCCGTGTATGAACAAGGGCGGCATTGAGTGCAGGCGCTAACTGCCAGGGCCGAACATACGAGGGTTTTCGATACCCATCGCAACCGTGTGCCTGGCAAATAACGTCTTGTAAGTTGTGAAAACTGGCGTCCTACACAACGACCCGGGAAGTGTGCCCAATTCTGCGATGGCAACAACTGTATCTAGGTACAGGCGCTCGGTATTTGCCGCAATACCGACGGGCTGCATGCACTTAAGTACAGGTTGCTCAGCGCCGACAGTTGATAGAATCAGCAGGTTGTATTTCGAAGGGCATGCTGTATACCAACGCCCACGCGACCGCCATACCTGAGGCAAGGGAACAGCCCAATATGATAACTATCGACTTTCACAAGATTGAATACCGTCGTGACCCACATCCTTGGGTTGCCGAGTTGTACGGCTTACGCAAGCATGTTTTCTGTGATCGCCTTAATTGGAAAGTCACGGTGAGAAATGGCATTGAATTGGATGAATATGACAACTGGAACACGACGTATCTGGTTGGCACTTGCCAAGGCATACCGTTGGCGGGGCTGCGCCTGATCAACACGCTGCACCCTTATATGGTTGAAGGTCCCTTTCGCGATTTCTTCAGTTGCACACCGCCCAAGCGGGCCTTGATGGCTGAATCCAGCCGCTTCTTCGTCGATAAGACCCGTTCACGCAAGTTGGGCCTGGCGCACTTGCCATTGACCGAAATGTTGCTTTTCAGCATGCATGACCACGGCGAACTGACCGGCTTGAAATCGATCGTCACCGTGGTCAGCGATGCCATGGCACGCATCGTTCGACAGGCCGGCTGGCACTACCAGATTCTCGACAGCGGCGAGGCGTCGCCGGGTGAGACGGTGCATTTGCTGGACATGCCGATCAGTTCGTCCAACCGCCTGCGACTGCTCGAAAGCATTGCGCGCAAGCAACCGCTGTCATCACTGCAGACCCAGCAATGGCCGTTGAGCCTGCAGTTGCACGATGTATCCGACAACCACATCGCCTGATCAGATGATGCCCTGTCGCTTGGCCTCGTAGACGGCTTGCTTGGCGTTGCCGACCTGCAATTTGCCAGAAATGTTCGACATGTGGAATTTCACTGTGCGCTCTGAAATTCCACAGTCCGTGGCAATTTCGCGGTAGGTCTTGCCGCGCATGACCAGTTGCAGCACGCCCAGTTCGCGGGTGGAAAGCGGCCCATCGGCTGCACTGGAAAACAGCTGATCGGTTTTGCGCGAGGTCATCAGCCAACTATGAAATTTGATCAGCAGCATTTGCAGCTGGCTTTGCTGCTTGGCCATACGTCGATCAAAATCCACTTGCGAACCCGCATCGCACACACTCAAGGCACAGAAGGTTCCGGACGCATCGCGCAGGGTAAACGTGGTACCCGAGCAGATTCGATAACGGGTAGCGCGCCTGAAAAAGTCCACGCCTTCGGGACCGCTGTTGGCAAGGGCTTCGTGCCAAGAGAAAGGTGTGATCTCCCTCAGCCCATGCTTGATGATTGGGTCGATCAGATAGCTCTTGTTATCTTTATAGCTTTTAACCCAGCTCGGTGGGTAATTTGAAATGATAATCGGCTCTACATTGCGATTATGAGTAGCGGCGTAGTACGCATATTTCAAATCTTTCACATCACACAATTGAAGCTGCAGCTCGTCATGCAGGTATGTGATGGGGTGGTTTTTATCGCATGTAGTGGCTGCGTCCCGGTTTCGACTGTCCATGTCGTGTTCCTGCCGTTTCTCACGGCGCGATAAATGGCAAAGCCATTGCGCCGTGCAAATCATTTTAGAGTTGTTGCTCAAAAATCGTGAGCCTCGGATTACCGCGCAAGCGTGATAGTCGGTGATATTAAAATGTGAGTCAATGTGGATGCTGGAACTCTGTTTATCCGTTTGTCGTGGCTATCGCGATTACGACCAAGGTACGTGTCGCATGTGACATATAGATTGCGACTTTCGGATAAGTTCCATTCAGCGTTTTATTTGCTAGCCGACGCCATCAGAATACCAAAGCAAAAGAAGGTGATTCCGGAGAGCTTGCCGACGATTCGCGCGCCACGGTTGGTCGACAACCAGCCCCTGGCGCCATTGGCCATCAGCGCGTAGCCGGTGTGCACCAACACGACGAGCAAGGCATAGGACGAAACCAACAGGAAGAACTGCCGGTAGTAGTTGTCCTGGGGGCTGATGAATTGCGGAAACACCGCCAGGAAGAAGAATCCGGCCTTGGGATTCAGCAGCTGGATCGACAACGCTTCGACGAAGCGCCGCCAGGGTTGCGTGGCGGTCACGGCGAGCTCCGGGATGAAACGCTGGGTACGCCACATCTTCACGCCCAAGTACAACAAGTACAACGCGCCGACGTACTTGAGTACGGTGAACGCCGTTGCCGAGGTCGCCAGAACCAACCCCACACTACTGGCCGAGAGCCCAGCAACGATGAAAGCGCCCAAGGCGATACCGAAGATCCCCGGCAGGGCACCGCTCCAGCCATGGCGCAGGGCATTGGAGAGGGTCAGCACCACCCCGGGGCCGGGGCTCAATACGGTAAGGGTCGCGAGGATGAAAAACAGTCCATAACTGGCCATGCAAGGTGCCTCCTGGCAATCAACTCAACAGCTTCCGGGCGTCCACAACCTGTACTGCCAAGCAGCCCCGGTTAACAACGAGCCAGTACCGACCACGTGCAGTGACAGCTGCAGGCTGTGACAGCGCAGCCACCATCGCCCCCACAGAGGTGCGACCTTTAGATTGGCGTGAAGCACACAAGCTTACAAACGCTTTAATTGCGCCTCTGCTGTGACTTAATTAGACACCTATCCCCTTTCTCAGCTGGCACTGCCGCTGATTTGCTAGTGCTATAGCGTGTCGCCGGCATCGGGCCCAGGCGACTTTGACAGGTGAAAAGCTATCGCCAGTAGGACGCTGTGGCAGGAGACGAGCTATTGGAAAAGGCGTGGACGAGAGGCGAAGCGGGTTGCGGCGAGCGCAACAGAGGCAGGAAGTGCTTGTCGCCGAAGGGAGCCACGGGTGGCTCCCTCCCTTTGCGACAGCTTCAGTTATCAGAAACCAACAGCTGCAGAAACTGCAGCGCCTTACTCCACAGTCACCGACTTGGCCAAGTTACGCGGCTGGTCCACATCCGTGCCCTTGAGCACCGCCACGTAGTAGGACAGCAGCTGCAACGGGATGGTGTAGAGGATCGGCGCCAGGGCATCGATGATGTGCGGTACCTTGATCACGTGGGTGCCTTCGCCGTTGCTCATGCCGGCCTGCTCGTCGGCGAACACCACCAGCTCGCCACCACGGGCGCGCACCTCCTGCAGGTTGGACTTGAGCTTTTCCAGCAGTTCATTGTTCGGCGCCACGGTAACCACTGGCATATCGTTGTCTACCAGGGCCAGCGGGCCGTGCTTGAGTTCGCCCGCCGGATAGGCTTCGGCGTGGATGTAGGAGATCTCCTTGAGCTTGAGCGCTCCTTCCATGGCCACCGGGTACTGGGCACCACGGCCCAGGAACAGGGTGTGATGCTTGTCGGCGAACAGCTCGGCGGTCTTCTCGACGATGGCGTCCATCGCCAGCGCTTCGCCCAGGCGGGCCGGCAGGCGGCGCAGCTCCTCCACCAGCTCGGCCTCGACACCGGCTTGCAGGGTACCGCGCACCTGGCCCAGGGCCAGGGTCAGCAGCATCAGCGAAACCAGCTGGGTAGTGAAGGCCTTGGTCGAGGCTACGCCGATTTCCGGGCCGGCCAGGGTCAGCAGGGTCAGGTCGGATTCACGCACCAGCGAGCTGATGCCTACGTTGCAGATCGCCAGGCTGCCCAGGAAGCCCAGCTCCTTGGCGTTGCGTAGCGCTGCCAGGGTGTCGGCGGTTTCGCCGGACTGGGAGATGGAGACGAACAGGGTGTCCGCTTGCACTACAACCTTGCGGTAGCGGAATTCGCTGGCCACTTCCACCTGGCAAGGTATGCCCGCCAGTTCTTCCAGCCAGTAGCGGGCCACCATGCCGGCGTGATAGCTGGTGCCACAGGCAACGATCTGTACGTTACGCACCTTGGCGAACAGCTCGGCAGCCTGTGGGCCAAAGGCCTGGACCATGACGTGATCCTTGCCCAGGCGGCCTTCCAGGGTGCGCTGCACTACGCTTGGCTGCTCGTGGATTTCCTTGAGCATGAAGTGGCGATAGGTGCCCTTGTCGGCCGCTTCGGCGCCTTCGTGGTACTGCACGGTCTCACGCTGTACCTTGTGCCCGGCCTGGTCCCAGATGCTCACTTGGTCACGGCGGATCTCGGCGATATCGCCTTCTTCGAGGTACATGAAGCGGTCGGTGACCTGGCGCAGCGCCAACTGGTCGGAGGCCAGGAAGTTTTCACCCAGCCCCAGGCCGATGACCAGCGGGCTGCCGCTGCGTGCCGCCACCAGGCGGTCGGGTTGGTCGGCACTGACCAGCGCCAGGCCGTAGGCGCCATGCAGGCGCTTCACCGCGGCCTTGAGGGCATCGGTGAGGTCGGGAACGCGCTTGAGGGTGTGATGGATCAGGTGGACGATGACTTCGGTATCGGTCTGCGAACTGAAGACGTAGCCAAGGCCCTTCAGTTCCTCGCGCAGTTCTTCATGGTTCTCGATGATGCCATTGTGTACCACCGCCACCGTGTCGCTGGAGAAGTGCGGGTGGGCGTTGCCTTCGGTCGGCGCACCGTGGGTAGCCCAGCGGGTATGGGCGATGCCCAGCTGCCCGGACAGTGGCTCGGCGGCAACCGCAGCTTCCAGCTCGCTGACCTTGCCGATACGGCGGCGGCGCTGCAGTTCACCGTTCTGGGTGAGCACGGCCAGGCCGGCGCTGTCGTAGCCGCGGTACTCAAGACGCTTGAGGCCTTCGATCAGGATGGCTGTGATGTTGCGTTCGGCGACGGCACCAACGATTCCACACATGGTTTATTGCTCCTGGCTGATCGCGGCGCAGATCAGGTTGATGCCGCGGGCTTGAATTTGTTCGCGTGCCGCTGCGGGCAGGCGTTCGTCAGTAATAAGGGTGTGCACGCTGCCCCAGGGCAGCTCAAGGTTGGGGATCTTGCGCCCGACCTTGTCCGACTCGACCATCACGATCACTTCTCGGGCGACTTCGGCCATGACTCGGCTCAGCCCGAGCAGCTCGTTGAAGGTGGTGGTACCCCGGCCGAGATCGATGCCATCGGCGCCGATGAACAGCTGGTCGAAATCATAGGAACGCAATACCTGCTCGGCCACCTGGCCCTGGAACGATTCGGAATGGGGGTCCCAGGTACCGCCCGTCATCAGCAGCACCGGCTCATGTTCGAGGTCGCAGATGGCGCGGGCGACGTTCAGCGAATTGGTCATCACCACCAGGCCAGGCTGGCGCCCCAGTTCAGGGATCATCGCCGCCGTGGTGCTGCCACTGTCGATGATGATGCGTGCATGTTCACGAATACGGCCGACGGCGGCACGTGCAATGGCCTTTTTATAGGAAGATACGGGCTGGGCGGGTTCAGCGAGCAGCTCGTGCGGCACCGGGACTGCGCCACCATAACGGCGTAACAGGAGGCCGTTGGTTTCGAGGGCGGCCAGATCCTTGCGAATGGTCACTTCCGAGGTGGCGAAACGCTTGGCCAACGCGTCCACACTCACCTCGCCCTGCTCGCTGAGCAATGCCAGGATGTTATGCCGCCGTTGTGGTGTGTTTCGTTTCGACATTCGCGCTTAAGTTTCGATTCGAAAGATAATGCTTGCAATCAAAACCTAAGATGGGCGATTCGTCAAGCTGTGGATAAAAGCCCAAGATAAATGGCCAACCGCTGGGAGTGGGTTCGCCTGCGAAGAACCACCTGTGGCTGGCACCGGCTTTGCCGGTGTTCGCGGCTGAAGCCGCTCCTACAGGAATTGTGCAAAACTCATCCAAAATGGATGGGCCGCCCACAAAAAAGCCGACTTATTCACATAAGTCGGCTGTTGATCGAACTAGCTGTGTATAACTCAGTTCTTCTTGATCTTCTCCGGCCGCTTCCAGCCCGCGATGTTGCGTTGGCGGGCTCGTGCTACCGCCAGGTCACCAGCCTCGACGGTCTGGGTGATGGTCGAACCAGCTGCAGTGGTCGCACCCGCCTGGATATCCACAGGGGCAACCAGCGAATTGTTCGAGCCGATGAAGACATCTTCGCCCATCACGGTCTTAAACTTGTTGGCGCCATCGTAGTTGCAAGTGATGGTACCGGCACCGATGTTGGTGCGTGCGCCAATCTCCGCATCGCCCAGGTAGGTCAGGTGGCCAGCCTTGGCCCCCTCCCCCAGGTGCGCGTTCTTCAGTTCGACAAAGTTACCCACATGGGCCTTGGCCTCCAGCACGCTGCCCGGGCGCAGGCGGGCGAACGGGCCGGCATCGCTGCCCTCACCCATCACGGCGCCTTCGAGGTGGCTGTTGGCTTTGACTACTGCGCCCTTGCGCAGGGTAGTGTTCTTGATCACGCAGTTCGGGCCGATCAGGACGTCGTCCTCGATGACAACCTTGCCTTCGAGAATTACGTTGATGTCGATCAGCACGTCACGGCCGACGGTCACTTCACCGCGAACATCGAAGCGTGCCGGATCGCGCAGGGTCACGCCCTGGGCCATCAGGCGGCGGCCTTCGCGCAGCTGGTAGTGACGTTCCAGTTCGGACAGCTGGCGACGGTCATTGGCGCCTTGCACTTCCATAGGGTCGTGTGGCTGCTCGGTAGCCACTACCAGGCCGTCGGCCACCGCCATGGCGATGACATCGGTCAGGTAATACTCGCCTTGGGCATTGTTGTTCGACAGGCGACCCATCCAGTCAGCCAGGCGTGCGGCTGGCAGGGCAAGAATGCCTGTGTTGCCTTCCTTGATCGCTTTCTGCGCATCGTTGGCGTCCTTGTGCTCAACGATAGCGGTCACCTTGCCCTGCTCGTCACGCACGATGCGGCCATAGCCGGTCGGGTCGTCGAGGGTTACCGTGAGCAGGCCCAGCTGCTGGGAGTTGGCCTTGGCCAGCAGGCGCTGCAGCGTCTCCACTTCAATCAAAGGCACGTCGCCGTACAGCACCAGCACGGTGTCGGCAGTCAAGGCCGGCAACGCCTGGGCAACTGCATGGCCGGTGCCCAGTTGCTTGTCCTGCATGACGAAGTTCAGGTCGTCGGCGGCCAGGCGCTCGCGTACCAGTTCGGCACCATGGCCAATGACCACGTGAATACCTTGCGGCTGAAGCTGGCGCGCACTGTGGATAACATGCCCGAGCATGGAATTGCCGGCTACCGGATGCAGCACCTTGGGCAGCGCCGAGCGCATGCGGGTACCTTGGCCGGCAGCGAGAATAACGATATCGAGTGACATTACTGGCTACCAATCCTGGGCGGTCAGTGAAATGACCGGTTCTAAGGTTGCAAAAAAGAAAAGGGTAGCCGATGGCTACCCTTGTTCTCAATCTACATGAAGCCTGCGGAATTAACCGCCGAACTTCTTGCGGATCTGCTGGACGGTACGCAGCTGGGCTGCGGCCTCGGCCAGACGTGCGGATGCGGCACTGTAGTCGAAATCCGCGCCTTTCTCATGCAGGGCCTTCTCAGCTGCCTTGACGGCATCCTGAGCGGAGGCTTCGTCCAGGTCGGCTGCACGTTGCACGGTGTCGGCGAGTACCTTGACCATGTTCGGCTGCACTTCCAGGAAGCCGCCAGAGATGTAGAACACCTCGCGCTCGCCGCCCTGCTTGGTCAGCGTAATCGGACCTGGCTTCAGATTGGTGATCAGCGGCGCGTGGCCCGGAGCGATACCCAGATCGCCCAGGTTGCCGTGCGCAACCACCATCTCGACCAGACCGGAGAAGATTTCTCCTTCCGCGCTGACGATATCGCAATGGACTGTCATAGCCATCTGCTTGCCTCAACCTGATTAGCGCCCCTTTCGGGGCGCCGGGATTACAGTTTCTTGGCTTTCTCGATCGCTTCGTCGATGCTGCCGACCATGTAGAACGCTTGTTCTGGCAGGTGGTCGTAGTCACCTTTGAGGATGCCGCTGAAGCCAGCGATGGTGTCTTTCAGGGAAACGTACTTGCCTGGCGAACCGGTGAAGACTTCGGCCACGAAGAACGGCTGCGACAGGAAGCGCTGGATCTTACGAGCGCGGGCTACCAGTTGCTTGTCGGCTTCGGACAGTTCGTCCATACCCAGGATCGCGATGATGTCTTTCAGCTCTTTGTAGCGCTGCAGAACATACTGAACCTGGCGGGCAGTTTCGTAGTGCTCGTTGCCGATCACGTTCGGGTCCAGCTGGCGCGAAGTCGAGTCCAGTGGGTCAACCGCTGGGTATATACCCAGGGAAGCGATGTCACGGGACAGAACGACGGTGGCGTCCAGGTGGGCGAAGGTGGTGGCTGGCGACGGGTCGGTCAGGTCGTCCGCAGGTACGTATACGGCCTGGATCGAGGTGATCGAACCTTCTTTGGTCGAAGTAATACGCTCTTGCAGAACGCCCATCTCTTCGGCCAGGGTCGGCTGGTAACCTACTGCGGAAGGCATACGGCCCAGCAGTGCGGATACTTCGGTACCGGCCAGGGTGTAACGGTAGATGTTGTCGACGAACAGCAGAACGTCGTTACCTTCGTCACGGAACTTCTCAGCCATGGTCAGGCCGGTCAGCGCTACGCGCAGACGGTTTCCTGGTGGCTCGTTCATCTGACCGTAGACCAGTGCTACCTTGTCGAGAACGTTGGAGTCCTTCATCTCGTGGTAGAAGTCGTTACCCTCACGAGTACGCTCACCCACACCAGCGAACACGGAATAACCGCTGTGCTCGATGGCGATGTTACGGATCAGTTCCATCATGTTAACGGTCTTGCCGACGCCGGCACCACCGAACAGACCAACCTTACCACCCTTGGCGAACGGGCAAACCAGGTCGATAACCTTGATGCCGGTTTCCAGCAGGTCGTTGCCGCCTGCCTGGTCAGCGAAGGAAGGCGCCTTCTGGTGGATACCACGACGCTCTTCTTCGCCGATCGGGCCAGCTTCGTCAATCGGGTTGCCCAGAACGTCCATGATACGGCCCAGGGTGGCCTTACCAACAGGAACGGAGATGGCAGCGCCGGTGTCGACGACATCCAGACCGCGCTTCAGGCCTTCGGTCGAGCCCATCGCAATGGTACGAACCACGCCGTCGCCCAGCTGCTGCTGAACTTCCAGGGTGGTGTCCGCGCCTTGTACTTTCAGCGCGTTGTAAACACTCGGCACGACGTCACGTGGGAATTCCACGTCGATGACGGCGCCGATGATTTGAACGATACGTCCGCTACTCATAGCTGGATCCTCTGAATATTTGAACCGTTAAACCGCGGCAGCGCCGCCGACGATTTCCGAGATCTCCTGGGTGATCGCAGCCTGACGCGCCTTGTTGTAGATCAGCTGGAGTTCGCTGATCAAATCACCGGCGTTGTCTGTGGCGTTCTTCATGGCGATCATCCGGGCCGCTTGTTCAGCAGCGTTGTTCTCGACCACCGCCTGGTACACCTGCGACTCCACGTAACGCACCATCAAGCCGTCCAGCAGCTCTTTTGCGTCGGGTTCGTACAGGTAGTCCCAGTGATGCTTGAGATCCTGATCCGGGGTTGCCACCAACGGTACCAATTGCTCGACCGTCGGTTTTTGGGTCATGGTGTTGATGAACTTGTTCGAAACCACCGAGAGGCGATCGATGCGGCCGTCCAGGTAGGCGTCCAGCATCACTTTGACGGAGCCGATCAGGTCGTTGATCGATGGCTCTTCGCCCAAGTGGCTGATCGCGGCTACGACGTTACCGCCAAAGCTGCGGAAGAATGCCGCACCCTTGCTGCCGATCACGCACAGGTCGATTTCAACGCCCTGTTCGCGGTTTTCGTTCATGTCCTTGACCAGGGCCTTGAACAGGTTGGTGTTCAAGCCGCCGCACAGACCACGGTCACTGCTCACCACGATATAACCGGCGCGCTTTACAGGGCGCTCGATCATGAACGGGTGGCGGTACTCCGGGTTGGCGTTGGCCAGATGACCGATCACCTGGCGGATACGCTCCGCATAAGGACGGCTAGCAGCCATGCGCAGTTGTGCCTTGCGCATTTTGCTGACCGCCACTTTTTCCATGGCGCTGGTAATTTTTTGCGTGCTTTTGATGCTCGCAATCTTACTGCGAATCTCTTTTGCGCCTGCCATGTATCACCTATCAGGTTAGCAAGCGGGGGCCAGGGCCCCCGCTGCGGCTTACCAGGTCTGGGTGGCCTTGAACTTCTCGATACCAGCTTTCATGCCAGCGTCGATTTCGTCGTTGAAGTCACCCTTCACGTTGATCTTGGCCATCAGTTCGGCGTGATCACGGTTGAAGTAGGCGATCAGAGCTTGCTCGAAGCTGCCGACCTTGGAGACTTCTACGTCGGTCAGGAAGCCACGCTCAGCGGCATACAGCGACAGGGCCATGTCCGCGATGGACATTGGCGCGTACTGCTTCTGCTTCATCAGCTCGGTAACGCGCTGACCATGCTCCAGCTGCTTGCGGGTCGCTTCGTCCAGATCGGAAGCGAACTGGGCGAATGCAGCCAGTTCACGGTACTGAGCCAGAGCGGTACGAATACCACCGGACAGCTTCTTGATGATCTTGGTCTGAGCGGCACCACCTACGCGGGATACCGAAACACCGGCGTTAACTGCAGGGCGGATGCCCGAGTTGAACATGGCCGATTCCAGGAAGATCTGACCGTCGGTGATGGAAATCACGTTGGTCGGAACGAACGCGGAAACGTCGCCAGCCTGGGTTTCGATGATCGGCAGGGCGGTCAGGGAACCGGTCTTGCCAGTGACTGCGCCGTTGGTGAACTTCTCGACGTACTCTTCCGAAACGC
Organism: Pseudomonas sp. LAM2023; assembly: GCF_016620375.1. Classification (NCBI taxonomy): domain Bacteria; kingdom Pseudomonadati; phylum Pseudomonadota; class Gammaproteobacteria; order Pseudomonadales; family Pseudomonadaceae; genus Pseudomonas; species Pseudomonas sp. LAM2023. The sequence continues at coordinate 825,146 of NZ_JAENHV010000015.1, forward strand.
GCGATGCACGCTCCAGCAGACGGGAGTGGAGATAGAACACGTCACCTGGGTACGCTTCACGTCCTGGCGGACGGCGCAGCAGCAGGGAGATCTGACGGTAGGCAACGGCCTGCTTGGACAGGTCATCGTAAACGATCAGGGCGTCTTCACCGCGGTCACGGAAGTATTCGCCCATGGTGCAGCCGGCGTAAGGAGCCAGGAACTGCAGCGCGGCCGATTCCGAGGCGCTGGCGGCAACAACGATGGTGTTGGCCAGGGCGCCGGCTTCTTCCAGCTTGCGCACAACGTTGGCGATGGTCGACTGCTTCTGGCCTACGGCCACGTATACGCAGAAGATGCCGCTGTTTTTCTGGTTGATGATCGCGTCGACCGCCATGGCAGTCTTACCGATCTGACGGTCACCGATGATCAGCTCGCGCTGGCCACGGCCAACCGGGATCATGGCGTCAACCGACTTGTAGCCAGTCTGTACAGGCTGGTCTACCGACTTACGCCAGATCACGCCCGGAGCGACCTTTTCGACCGCGTCGGTTTCGGTGGTGGTCAGAGGACCTTTGCCATCGATCGGGTTACCCAGAGCGTCGACGACGCGGCCCAGCAGGCCTTTGCCGACCGGAACTTCCAGGATGCGACCGGTGCACTTGGCGCTCATGCCCTCGGCGAGGGAGGTGTACGCACCCAGTACCACCGCACCTACGGAGTCTTGCTCCAGGTTCAGTGCCATACCGTATACGCCGCCTGGGAACTCGATCATTTCGCCGTACATAGCGTCGGCCAGACCGTGGATCCGTACGATACCGTCGGAAACGCTTACGACGGTACCTTCGTTACGGGCTTGGGAGCCGACATCGAGCTTCTCGATGCGACCCTTGATGATTTCACTAATTTCGGAAGGATTGAGTTGCTGCATTGCTCTGCTGCCCCTTCAAACTCAAGATTTCAATGCTTCGGCCAGTTTCGCGATCTTGCCGCGAACCGAGCCATCGATTACCAGGTCGCCGGCGCGGATGACGACGCCGCCGATCAGGCTGGCATCCTCCGACGCGTGCAGGCGCACTTCCCGGCTGAGCCGTGCACTGAGAACCTTGGCGAGTTTGTCTTGCTGTTCTTGGTTCAACGCAAAAGCACTGGTGACTTCCACGTCCACGGATTTTTCTTGCTCGGCCTTGTACAGGTCGAACAGGGCGGCAATCTCCGGCAGGAGCAGGAGACGGTCGTTTTCCGCGGCAACATGAATGAAATTCTGTGCCTGTGCATCGAACTTGTCACCGCACACTTCAATGAATGCGGCGGCCTTTTCTGCGCTTGTCAGTCGCGGGGCCTTGAGCAGGCGCTGCATGGTGTCGTCTTCCGACACCGCAGCAGCCAGGCCGAGCATGGCTGACCAATTGGCCAGTTGCTGATGGGCCTGGGCATGCTCAAAGGCAGCCTTAGCGTAAGGTCGGGCCAACGTGGTCAGTTCTGCCATGATCGCCCTCGCTTAAATTTCAGCGGCCAGTTTGTTAACCAGCTCCGCATGCGCGTTTTGATCGATTGTGGCGCCAAGGATCTTTTCAGCACCGCCAACAGCCAGGGCACCCACTTGGGCACGCAGGGCGTCTTTGACGCTGTTCAGTTCCTGTTCGATCTCGGCTTGAGCCTGAGCCTTCACACGGTCAGCTTCGACGCGAGCCTGTTCACGGGCTTCCTCGACAAGCTGAGCAGCGCGTTTCTTGCTTTGCTCAATGATTTCGGCTGCCTGTGCCTTTGCTTCACGCAGTTGCTGACCCGCTTTCTCTTGGGCCAGCTCCAGGTCGCGAGCTGCGCGGTTGGCAGCGTCCAAGCCGTCGGCAATCTTCTTTTGGCGCTCTTGCAGAGCAGTGATGACCGGAGGCCATACATACTTCATGCAGAAGAGTACAAAAATCAGAAAAGCAACGGATTGGCCAATCAGGGTTGCATTAATGTTCACGCCAACACCTCGCTCGGTCTTTGTCCATCACACCAATCAACTCGTGGAAACGAGTGATTAGCCGGCGATCTGACCAACGAAGGGGTTCGCGAAGGTGAAGAACAGGGCGATACCAACACCGATCATGGTTACGGCGTCGAGCAGACCGGCAACGATGAACATTTTGACCTGCAGCATCGGAACCATTTCAGGCTGACGAGCAGCGCCTTCCAGGAACTTGCCGCCCAGCAGGCCGAAACCAATGGCGGTACCCAGAGCACCCAGGCCGATCAGCAGAGCAACAGCGATAGCGGTCAGACCAACTACAGTTTCCATCTTTCCTCCCGACTTTTACGTCGTATTGGTTAGGTTTTTAGTTTGAAGCGGTAAAACAAATCGTTTGGTACAGCATGCCCTTGCGGACTTTTTAAGCCCTCCCCCCAAACGAGCGGGGAAGGCTATCAGACACGCCAGGCGGTCTTAATGGTTATCTTCGTGAGCCATCGACAGGTAGACGATGGTAAGCATCATGAAGATGAAGGCTTGCAGGGTGATGATCAGGATGTGGAACACAGCCCACGCCCACTGCAGCACCACACCCAGGCCGCTGAGCCACAGGATGCCGGCGCCGAACATCACGGCGATCAGGATGAACACCAGCTCGCCAGCGTACATGTTGCCGAACAGACGCAGTGCCAGCGAGATCGGCTTGGCGATCAGGGTGACGAATTCCAGCAGGAAGTTGACCGGAATCAGCAGGATCTGCACGAAGATGTTCTTGCTGCCGAACGGGTGCAGGGTCAGCTCACCGATGAAGCCGCTCAGGCCCTTGACCTTGATGCTGTAGAAGATGATCAGGGCGAACACGCAGAAGGCCATGGCCAGGGTCGCGTTCGGGTCGGTGGTCGACACGGCGCGGAACGGAATGTGCGGGTCACCGGAGATCAGGATGGCCAGCTGAGGAATCCAGTCGACCGGTACCAGGTCGATGGCGTTCATCAGGAACACCCAGACGAAAATGGTCAGCGCCAGCGGGGCGATTACCGGGCTACGGCCGTGGAAGGAGTCCTTCACGCTGCCGTTGACGAAATCCACCAGCACTTCAACGAAGTTCTGCAGGCCGCCAGGTTGGCCGGAAGTCGCCTTCTTGGCCGCCATGCGGAAGATGAACAGGAAGATCAGACCCAGCGCGACGGACCAACCCAGGGTGTCCAGGTGGAACGCCCAGAAGCCCATTGCCTTGGCTTCTGCAGCCGAATGGGCGAAGCCCCAGCTGCCGTCTGGTAGTTGACCGTAGGTCAGGTTCTGCAAGTGGTGCTGGATATAGCCCGAAGCGGTTTCTGCTGCCATGGTTGCCTCAAACGCCCTAAGGTCTCGAAAGTCTTTTATTCATCAGCAGGGGCGCGAACCAGCTGACCAAAAGGGTCAGCACGAAGACGCCGAATACTGCTAACGGCGCCAATGGCTTCACTCCTGCGAAGGTCAGTGCAAAAAGCACTGCCGTCAAAATCATCTTGCCTGCCTCGCCAGCGTAGAACGACTTGACGATGGCTTGTGCCGCCCGGGCTCCGCTGAAGCGAAAAGCCTTCCAGGCGAAGTACACATTGGGTAGCCAGGCAATCAAACCTCCGCAAAGGCCTGAATATCCACTGACCGCCCCTTTCCACTGCCACAAAACCAAGGTTGCCAGCAGCAGTACGACGAATTGAGCCAGCAGTACCGGAAAAACCGCCCAGCGATGGAAAGGCAGGCGGTTTGGCGTGCGGATTTCCATCACAACTGCTCCTCGGAAGTCGACCAACAAGTCAGCTATGACTTGGCATAATTTGTGCCGACAAAATGCGCGCAGAGTATAGGGGTGGATTAACCCCTATTCAACTCTTCGTAGTGATTTCCGACTGCACGCTACAACAGGAATTGTTTCAGCGGATGTGAGCAAGCACACCTTGCAACTCGTCAAGCGAGTTGTAGCGAATAACCAACTGGCCTTTGCCCTTGTTGCCATGACGGATCTGCACGGCCGAGCCCAGGCGCTCTGCGAGACGCTGTTCAAGGCGTGCGATATCCGGATCAGGTTTGCTCGGCTCGACCGGATCAGGTTTGTCGCTGAGCCACTGACGAACCAGTGCCTCGGTTTGGCGCACGGTGAGGCCGCGTGCGACAACATGACGCGCCCCCTCTTCCTGACGGCCTTCTTCCAGCCCGAGCAATGCACGCGCGTGGCCCATCTCCAGGTCGCCATGGGCGAGCATGGTCTTGATCGCCTCAGGCAAGGTGATCAGGCGCAGCAGGTTGGCCACGGTTACCCGCGACTTGCCTACGGCGTCGGCCACCTGCTGCTGGGTGAGTTCGAATTCTTGCTGCAGGCGCTGCAGCGCCAGGGCCTCCTCCAACGGGTTGAGGTCTTCGCGCTGGATGTTCTCGATCAGCGCCATGGCGATGGCAGCTTCGTCGGGCACTTCGCGGACCATGGCCGGGATCTTGTCCAGGCCAGCCTGCTGGGTAGCACGCCAGCGGCGCTCACCGGCGATGATCTCGTAGCGGTTGTCGCCGATCGGGCGCACCACGATCGGTTGCATCACGCCATGGTTGCGAATCGAGTGCGCAAGCTCTTCCAGCGCCTCCGGGTCCATGTCCCGGCGCGGCTGGTACTTGCCACGCTGGATCAGCTCGACCGGCAGGTGTTGCAGTTCTTTCTGGTCGATCTTCACAGCCTGCTCTTCGAGCGCGCTGACGGAAGGACCACTGAGCAGTGCATCCAACCCACGTCCGAGACCCCGTTTCTTGACGGCCATACGGATTCCTTAAGTTGTTTGTGCAGTGCGTGATTGACGGCGTTGGCGGCGGACCAGTTCCCCGGCCAGGGCCAGATACGCCAGCGCGCCGCGCGATTGCTTGTCGTAGGCCAGGGCCGGCATGCCGAAGCTCGGGGCCTCGGCCAGGCGAATGTTGCGCGGAATGACCGTGTCGTACAGCTGCGGGCCGAAGTGCTCCTTCAGCTGCGCCGAAACATCGTTGTTCAGGCTCAGCCGCGGGTCGTACATGGTCCGCAGCAGGCCCTCGATCTTCAGCTCCGGATTCAACCGGGCAGCGATGCGCTTGATGTTATCCACAAGGTCACTGAGACCTTCCAGCGCGTAATACTCGCACTGCATCGGGATGATCACGCCATCCGAGGCGACCAGGGCGTTGAGCGTCAGCATCGACAGCGACGGCGGGCAGTCGATGAGGATGTAGTCGTAGTTGTCGCGGATCGGTGCCAGGGCGTTGCGCAGGCGGCTTTCCTTGACCTGCATTTCCAGCAGCACCACTTCGGCGGCAGTCAGGTCACGGTTCGCCGGCAGCAACTGGAAACCACCGTGCTCGGAGTAATGCATGGCCTGGGCCAGGTCGCATTCCCCGATCAACAGGTCGTAGACCGAGTGTTCGAGCTCGTGCTTGTCCACACCGCTGCCCATGGTAGCGTTGCCTTGCGGATCGAGGTCGATCAGCAGCACACGACGCTTGGTTGCGGCCAGCGAGGCAGCGAGATTGATACAGGTGGTGGTCTTGCCCACACCACCCTTCTGGTTCGCGATTGCGAATACCTTAGCCATTGTTGCGTGTGTTCCCAGTCATGCCTTGCGGCGCAGTATCAGCAGATGGCGCTGGCCCTGGCAACCTGGAACGGTCAGGGCCTGCTCGCTTTCCACTGTGAAGTCTGCGGGCAATGCTACCAGTTCATCGGCAGGATGCAGCCCCTTCATTGCAAGCCATTGCGTCCCGGTGTCGCCCAGGTGGCGGGTCCAGTTGGTGAAATTTTCCATGCTGCTGAAAGCGCGGGAGATGATCCCGTTGAACGGTTGCGCCGGCTGGAAGGCCTCGACCCGGCTGTGGATAACCGTGAGGTTGTCCAGCTTGAGTTCCATTTTCACCTGGGTCAGGAAGCGCGTCTTCTTGCCGTTGGCATCCAGCACCGTCACCCGCTTGTGCGGATGCAGGATAGCCAATGGGATGCCAGGCATGCCGCCGCCACTGCCGACATCCAGCCAGTTGTCACGTTCGCTGTGGATAAACGGCATGACGCTGAGGCTGTCGAGCAGATGACGCGACACCATCTCGTCGGGGTCGCGCACGGCAGTCAGGTTGTAGGCTTTGTTCCATTTGATCAACAGGGCCAGGTAGCCGAGCAGCTTTTCGTGCTGCTCGGCGCTCAGCTCGACACCGAGCTGGCGCGCACCTGTGGACAACTCTTCAGCGTGTTGCGGGGTGACCAGGGAACTCAAGCGCTTTGCTCCAATTCGCGGCCAGCGCCGCGTTTCTTCAAGTGAATCAGCAACAGGGAAATCGCCGCCGGAGTGACGCCAGGAATGCGCGAAGCCTGGCCGAGGGTTTCCGGACGGGTCTGGCCCAGCTTGCCCTGGATTTCCTTGGACAGCCCGGAAATGCCCGAGTAATCGATATCCACAGGCAGGCGGGTGTCTTCGCTGGCACGCAAGCGAGCGATTTCATCCTGCTGCCGGTCGATGTAGCCGGCGTACTTGGTGCGGATCTCGACCTGTTCGGCGACCTGTGGATCGATCGCTTCGCCGCCGGTCGCCTCGATCAGACCGGCGTAGTCGATTTCCGGGCGGGCCAGCAGGTTGAGCAGGCTGTACTCGTGGCTGAGCGGGGTACCGAACTTATCCACAATGGCCTGGCCTTGCTCGGTGTTCGGCCGTACCCAGGTCGATTTCAGGCGTTGTTCCTCACGCTCGATGCCGTCGCGCTTGGCGCAGAAGGCGGCCCAGCGCTGGTCGTCGATCAGGCCAAGTTCACGGCCCTTTTCGGTCAGACGCAGATCGGCGTTGTCTTCGCGCAGGATCAGGCGGTACTCGGCACGTGACGTGAACATGCGGTACGGCTCCTGGGTACCCAGGGTGATCAGGTCGTCCACCAGCACACCGATGTAGGCCTCGTCGCGACGCGGGCACCAGCTGTCACGGCCCTGCGCCCGCAGGGCGGCGTTGGTACCGGCCAGCAGGCCCTGGGCGCCGGCTTCTTCGTAACCGGTGGTGCCGTTGATCTGGCCAGCGAAGAACAGGCCGCCGATGACTTTGGTTTCGAGGCTGTACTTGAGGTCGCGCGGGTCGAAGTAGTCGTACTCGATGGCATAGCCCGGGCGCACGATGTGGGCGTTTTCCATACCGCGGATCGAACGCACCAGTTCCAGCTGCACGTCGAACGGCAGCGAAGTGGAAATACCGTTGGGGTACAGCTCATGGGTGTTCAGGCCTTCCGGCTCGATGAACACCTGGTGGCTTTCCTTGTCGGCGAAGCGGTGGATCTTGTCTTCGATCGACGGGCAGTAGCGCGGGCCGACCCCTTCGATCACACCCGAGTACATCGGCGACCGGTCAAGGTTCGAGGCAATGATTTCGTGGGTGCGGGCGTTGGTGTGGGTAATCCAGCAGCTCACCTGGCGCGGATGCATCTCGGCATTGCCCATGAACGACATCACCGGAATCGGTGTATCGCCTGGCTGTTCGGTCATCACCGAGAAATCCACAGAACGGCCGTCGATGCGTGGCGGCGTACCGGTTTTCAGGCGCCCGACGCGCAGCGGCAGTTCACGCATGCGGTGGGCCAGGGCGATCGAAGGCGGATCACCTGCGCGACCACCTGAATGGTTCTGCAGACCAATGTGGATAAGGCCGCCGAGGAAGGTACCGGTGGTCAATACCACCGATTCGGCGAAGAAACGCAGGCCCATCTGGGTCACCACGCCTTTGACCTGGTCCTGTTCGACGATCAGGTCGTCGCAGGACTGCTGGAATATCCACAGGTTTGGCTGGTTTTCCAGGATTTCACGCACCACTGCCTTGTAGATGGCGCGGTCGGCCTGTGCACGGGTAGCGCGTACGGCCGGGCCCTTGCGGTTGTTCAGAACGCGGAACTGGATGCCGCTCTTGTCGGTGGCCAACGCCATGGCGCCGCCGAGGGCATCGATCTCTTTGACCAGATGGCTTTTGCCAATGCCACCGATGGCGGGGTTGCAGCTCATGTGACCGAGGGTTTCCACGTTATGGGTCAGCAGCAGGGTTTTCACACCCATGCGTGCAGACGCAAGCGCAGCCTCGGTACCGGCATGGCCGCCGCCGATGACGATCACTTCAAAACGGGAAGGGAAATCCACCACGCACCTCGTGCCTGTTTTTGCGAATAGAGAAGGTAAGCGGACAAGTATAGGGACTTCACCCCCTTTAAAGAAACCGTCTGAGCAAATTTTGACCAGTCTGTGGATGAATGGCAGACAACAAAAATCAAAGAGGAAAAATTTAAAAAAGCTTTGTTTTTATGTTTATTCTTATGCACAGCCTTATCTGTGGATAAACTCACACAGCCCATGATTCACGCTACTTCGAGAGAAATTAAACCCTGTGGCTGGAGGGCCATGAGGGCTCTGGATAACGCGATTTAGCCTGTGGATTAAATGCCTGTTTACCCACAGGGCGGTTTGTCCTCAGAAAAAAAGCCTGCTTATCAACGGAGCTGAAGCCGAGTTTTCCACAGGGCTCCTGAACGCGTTTTCAACCTCGAGCAGGAAAATCATCGAGATAGCGGCCAGGTACAGACAAGGAGAAAGCGGGCGAGACCGCGAAATATCGGTACAGCTACAGAATCTCAGGCTTTGTGAGGCGTTCTTCGTGGGCAGGCCCGTTCCCACAGACACTCCGTTCGCCTGGCTACGGGCATCTGCTGTGATGAAATTCAGGGCAAAAAAAAGCCGCTCCCGAAGGAGCGGCCCTTGGCCTTGCCTGGTTGTGGATTACTTGCCGATGCAGAAACTGGAGAAGATCCGCCCTAGCAGGTCGTCAGAGCTGAATGCCCCGGTAATCTCGCCCAAGGCCTGCTGTGCCTGGCGGAGGTCTTCTGCCAACAGCTCGCCTGCCCCGGCCAGCGTCAGTTGGGCACGGCCATGATCCAGATGCTCGCTGGCCTGACGCAAGGCATCCAGGTGGCGTCGACGAGCGCTGAAACCACTTTCGGCTGTCTGCTCATAGCCCATGCAGGCCTTCAGGTGGTCACGCAACAGTTGCAGCCCCAGGTCGTCCCCTTTGGCGCTAAGGGTTATCGTCACATGCCCGTCATCACACTGCTCAAGCGCCACCGGCTCACCACTCAGGTCGGCCTTGTTGCGGATCAGCGTGACCTTGCCCGGGTCTGGCCGCTGGTCGAGAAATTCCGGCCACAGGGCGAAGGGATCGCTGGCCTCGGGCGCGGTCGAATCCACCACCAGCAGCACTCGGTCGGCCTCGCCAATGGCTTTCAGTGCGCGTTCCACACCGATCTTTTCCACATGGTCGTCGGTGTCGCGCAGGCCAGCGGTATCGACGACATGCAGCGGCATACCGTCGATGTGGATATGTTCACGCAGGATGTCCCGGGTGGTACCGGCGATATCAGTGACGATCGCAGCTTCCCGCCCGGCCAGCTGGTTCAGCAGGCTCGATTTGCCGGCGTTCGGCCGCCCGGCGATGACCACGGTCATGCCGTCACGCAACAAGGCGCCCTGCCCGGCTTCACGTTGTACTGTGGACAACGCCAGGCGTACTGCATCGAGCATCGACAGGACGTGGCCATCAGCCAGGAAGTCGATCTCCTCCTCAGGGAAGTCGATTGCCGCCTCGACGTAAATCCGCAGGGCAATCAACGCTTCGGTCAGGGAATGCACACGCTTCGAGAATTCCCCCTGCAGCGAACGCAGGGCATTGCGCGCCGCCTGGCTTGAGCTGGCTTCGATCAGGTCAGCGATGGCTTCAGCCTGGGCCAGGTCGAGTTTGTCGTTGAGGAACGCGCGCTCGCTGAATTCGCCCGGGCGGGCCAAGCGGCAGCCAACTTGTACACAGCGCTGCAGCAACATGTCCAGGACCACCGGGCCACCATGGCCCTGCAGTTCGAGCACGTCCTCACCGGTGAACGAATTCGGCCCGGGGAAGAACAGCGCGATCCCTTCGTCCAGCACCAGCCCTTCCTCGTCGCGGAACGGGCCGTAGTGCGCATGCCGCGGGGTCAGCGTACGGCCGGTTATCAGCTGCCCGGCCTTGGCAGCCAGAGGGCCGGACAACCTGACAATACCGACACCGCCGCGGCCCTGGGCGGTGGCGATGGCAGCGATGGTTTCACGCACAATGTTCATGCTCGAAAGCCTCTACGACAAAACGACAGATAGCAAAAACGCCCCACTAGGGGGCGTTTTTATTCACAGGCTAGCGCAGTAGCCTGTCAAGCAGCAGCTTTTTTGGTGGCTGCTTCGATGCTGCGGGTGATGTACCACTGCTGCGCGATCGACAAGCAGTTGTTCACAACCCAGTACAGCACCAGACCGGCTGGGAACCACAGGAAGAAGAAGGTGAAGATGATCGGCATCATTTTCATCACCTTGGCCTGCATCGGATCCGGTGGGGTCGGGTTCAGGCGCTGCTGGATGAACATGGTGGCGCCCATGATGATCGGCAGGATGAAGAACGGATCCTTGATCGACAGGTCGGTAATCCACAGCATCCACGGGGCCTGACGCATTTCCACGCTTTCCAGCAGTACCCAGTACAGGGCCAGGAATACCGGCATCTGTACCAGGATCGGCAGGCAGCCGCCCAGCGGGTTGATCTTCTCTTTCTTGTACAGCTCCATCATCGCCTGGGACATCTTCTGGCGATCATCACCGAAGCGTTCCTTGAGCGCAGCAAGCTTCGGTGCAACGGCACGCATGCGCGCCATCGAGCGGTAGCTGGCAGCCGACAGCGGGAAGAACAGACCCTTGATGAGCATGGTCAGGACGATGATCGACCAGCCCCAGTTACCCAGCAGGCTGTGGATATGTTGCAGCAGCCAGAAGATCGGCTGGGCAATGAACCACAGGAAACCATAGTCGACGGTCAGTTCCAGGCCTGGGGACAACTCTTTCAGCTTGGACTGGATTTTCGGGCCGGCGTACAGCATCGCGCTGGTTTCAACCTTGCCGCCAGCAGGCACGCTGAGGGCCGGGCCGGTGTAGCCGATGATGTAGTTGCCTTGGCTGTCCTTGCGGGTCTGGACAACGTTGCTGTCCGACTTGGCCGGAATCCAGGCGGTCACGAAGTAGTGCTGCAGCCAGGCAACCCAACCGCCGGACACGTTTTCTTTCAAATTACCTTTGTCGATGTCCTTCATCGAGACCTTTTTGTAAGGCTCGGAAGCTGTCCACAAGGCAGCGCCCAGGTAGGTCGCAGTGCCGGTGGCAGTGCTCGACGACGGGTCGGAGCTGGCATCACGCTTGAGCTGGGCAAACATGTTGCCGTTCCAGCCCTGGCCACTCTGGTTGTCGATCAGGTAAGTGACGGTCAGGTCATACTCACCACGCTTGAAGCTGAAGCGCTTGATGTAGTTGACACCGTTGTCGCTGAACTTCAGGTCGACCACCAGTTGGTCCTGGCCATCAGCCAGCTGGTAACCCTTCTGGTCGGCAGCGTACAGCGGGCGGCCAGTTGGGCGGGCGTCCGGACCGTTGACACCGGTCAGGCCGCTTTGTGCCAGGTAGACACGCTCGCCACCGTTATCGAACAGCTGGAACGGAATCTCCGGGTGGTCCTGGCGACGTGGGAACTTCGGCAGGTTCAGCTGGACGATGTCACCACCGACCGGATCGATAGCCAGGTCCAGGACATCGGTCTTGACCCGGATCAGGTCCTTGCTGACCGCAACCGGTGCCAGTTCGGCAGCGCTGGTTTCGGCATTGGCGCTCGGCACATCGGCGCTGGCGCCGGCATTACCGGCCGGTACGCCATCCGGCAGGCCCGGGGCAACAGTGCTGGCAGCAGTATTCTGAGTCGGCAGGGCAGCCTGGCCGTAGTCCTGGTTCCACTTGAGGACCATGACGTAGGACACGATTGCCAGGGCGACGATCAGGATCGTGCGTTTAATATCCATGATTACTCGGCTATCGAAGAAGTTCGGGAGGAAGGAGCGGGAGGAACGGGATCGAAACCGCCGTCGTTCCACGGATGACAACGCCCCAGGCGACGAACGGCTAGCCACCCACCACGCCAGAGGCCGTGGTTTTCAATGGCTTCATAAGCGTAACAGGAGCAACTGGGGAAGAAACGACAGTGACTGGCCATCAGAGGACTAATGGCGTAACGGTAAAACTGGATCGGAACGAGGGCCAGTTTACGCATCTTGGCTGTCTACCCCTGCGGAATCGGCGGTAACTGCTGGAGCGGGCCGGCTGCGCGCCAGGCGTTTCCAGAGTTTGCCAAAGTGTTGGTGCAATTCCGGGTTTTCTATCTCACCCAATCCCTTGCGCGCGACGATCACGATGTCCAGCCCGGCAAGCAAATGCTGGTTCAGACGAAAGGAATCGCGCATCAAGCGCTTGAGGCGGTTGCGTTGAACGGCGAGCTTGACGCTCTTCTTTCCGATTACCAGGCCTAGGCGTGGGTGATCGAGGCCGTTCTCGCGAGCAAGGATCAGCAGGTTTTTCCCTGGAACCTTGCCGGTTGGGGAGTCGAAGACCGCTTTGAAATGCCGGGGTGTAAGCAGTCGCTTTTCCCGACTGAAGTCCTGACTCACCACCTGTGCCGAAAAATCAAATGGCCAGACGCTTACGGCCTTTGGCACGACGACGCGACAGAACAGCGCGGCCGTTCTTGGTAGCCATACGGGCACGGAAGCCGTGGGTGCGCGCGCGCTTGATGGTGCTTGGTTGGAAAGTACGTTTCATGGCGTGTTACCTGGTTTGTCGACGACGGGCCGGGATGGCCCCCTTTTTAAGAGACCGGCGATTCTAGAGAAAGCAAGCCCATAGGTCAATTTCCAACCAGCCTTTCCATATAGAGCGTGTGATGGACGGTGGCTCAATCTGGCATCACCAAGGTGCTTGATCGGACAGCGACATTGGGGACAACATGAAAAAAAGAAGAGACATATAAAAAGCTTTTCTGAAGAACTTATAGATCTTAGGTGGATAACCTTCTGTGGATAACCTTGTGTAGCCCAGTAAAATCAATGCGTGCAGCGTTTCATAACTGTGTTTTCAACCGGTGCTGCGCTTGTTTTGTTCGTGGTCGAAAGCTGTGGATTAAATCAGTCGTTATCCACAGATGAGTTATCAACAGGGTGACGCTCAGGGTTGTGCATAGCCCTCAAGGGCGTTTATCCACAGGGCTTATTCACACCGAGGCGAAGCCGTTTTGGTCGATAAATGGCTGTTTTGTCATGGCTCCTAACGTGTCCACATGTGGATAACTGGGCGCTCGACCGGTACAATGGCGGTTTGTTTTTGCCTCATCCGGCTTTCAAACTCAGGGGAAATCCGTGTCAGTGGAACTTTGGCAGCAGTGCGTGGAGCTTCTGCGCGATGAACTGCCTGCCCAGCAATTCAACACCTGGATCCGTCCGCTACAGGTCGAAGCCGAAGGCGACGAGTTGCGCGTCTATGCGCCTAACCGTTTCGTTCTCGATTGGGTCAATGAAAAGTACCTGGGGCGCTTGCTCGAACTGTTGGGCGAAAACGGCAGCGGCATCGCGCCTGCCCTTTCCTTGTTGATCGGCAGCCGCCGCAGCTCGGCACCACGTGCTGCACCTAACGCGCCAGTGAGTGCTGCGGTTGCGGCATCGCTGGCCAATACCCAGGCACAGAGCCAGACCCAGAAGGCAGTGCCGGCAGCGGTCGAACCGGTTGCAGTGGCAGCGGCTGAGCCTGTGCTGGTCGATGAGTTGGCCGAACCGTCCTTGCGTGACAGCTTCGATTCCATGGCCGAACCGGCTTCGCAGTCAGCCGCCAGCACCCGGACCGAACAACGTACCGTGCAGGTCGAAGGCGCGCTCAAGCACACCAGCTACCTGAATCGCACCTTTACCTTCGACACGTTCGTCGAAGGTAAGTCGAACCAGCTGGCGCGAGCTGCTGCCTGGCAGGTGGCCGACAACCCCAAGCATGGCTACAACCCGCTCTTCCTTTATGGGGGCGTGGGCCTGGGTAAGACCCACCTCATGCATGCTGTGGGTAACCACCTGTTGAAAAAGAACCCGAACGCCAAGGTCGTGTACCTGCATTCGGAGCGTTTCGTCGCGGATATGGTCAAGGCACTGCAGCTCAACGCCATCAACGAATTCAAGCGCTTCTACCGCTCGGTGGACGCGTTGCTGATCGACGATATCCAGTTCTTTGCCCGGAAAGAGCGCTCGCAGGAAGAGTTTTTCCACACCTTCAACGCCCTGCTCGAGGGTGGTCAGCAGGTCATTCTTACCTCTGACCGCTACCCCAAGGAGATCGAAGGCCTGGAAGAACGCCTGAAATCGCGCTTCGGTTGGGGCCTGACGGTGGCAGTCGAGCCACCCGAGCTGGAAACCCGCGTGGCGATCCTGATGAAGAAAGCCGACCAGGCCAAGGTCGAGCTGCCGCATGACGCCGCGTTCTTCATTGCCCAGCGTATTCGCTCCAACGTCCGTGAGCTGGAAGGCGCATTGAAACGGGTGATCGCTCACTCGCACTTCATGGGCCGCGACATCACCATCGAATTGATTCGTGAATCGCTCAAGGACTTGCTGGCGCTGCAGGACAAGCTGGTCAGTGTGGATAACATTCAGCGTACCGTCGCCGAGTACTACAAGATCAAGATCTCCGATCTGTTGTCCAAGCGGCGTTCGCGTTCTGTCGCGCGTCCGCGCCAGGTGGCCATGGCACTGTCCAAGGAGCTGACCAACCACAGTCTGCCCGAAATCGGCGACATGTTCGGTGGTCGCGACCATACGACCGTGCTGCACGCCTGCCGCAAGATCAATGAACTGAAGGAATCCGACGCGGACATCCGCGAGGACTACAAGAACCTGCTGCGGACGCTGACGACCTGATGGCCGTCTGCGCAGCTAATTGAAGGCAAGGGACTAGACCATGCATTTCACCATTCAACGCGAAGCCCTGTTGAAACCCCTGCAACTGGTCGCCGGTGTCGTCGAGCGCCGTCAGACCTTGCCGGTGCTGTCCAACGTATTGCTGGTCGTTCAAGGCCAGCAACTGTCGTTGACCGGTACCGACCTGGAAGTCGAACTGGTAGGCCGCGTGCAACTGGAAGAGCCAGCCGAGCCTGGCGAAATCACTGTTCCAGCTCGCAAGCTGATGGACATCTGCAAAAGCCTGCCGAACGACGCCCTGATCGATATCAAGGTTGACGAGCAGAAACTGTTGGTCAAGGCCGGCCGCAGCCGCTTTACCCTGTCGACTCTGCCAGCCAATGACTTCCCGACCGTCGAAGAAGGCCCGGGCTCGCTGACCTGCAACCTGGAACAAAGCAAACTGCGCCGCCTGATCGAACGCACCAGCTTCGCCATGGCCCAGCAGGATGTGCGCTACTACCTCAACGGCATGCTGCTGGAAGTGTCCCGCAATACTCTGCGTGCAGTGTCGACCGACGGCCACCGCCTGGCGCTGTGCTCCATGAGCGCGCCGATCGAGCAGGATGAGCGCCATCAGGTGATCGTGCCGCGTAAAGGTATCCTCGAGCTGGCACGCCTGCTCACCGATCCGGAAGGTATGGTCAGCATCGTCCTCGGCCAACACCACATTCGTGCCACCACCGGTGAATTCACCTTCACCTCCAAACTGGTGGACGGCAAGTTCCCGGACTACGAGCGGGTTCTGCCAAAAGGCGGTGACAAGCTTGTGGTCGGTGACCGCCAGGCGTTGCGCGAAGCGTTTAGCCGTACTGCGATTCTTTCCAACGAAAAGTACCGCGGTATTCGCCTGCAGCTGGCAGCTGGTCAGTTGAAAATCCAGGCCAACAACCCTGAGCAGGAAGAAGCTGAAGAAGAAATCAGCGTGGACTACGACGGTAGCTCGCTGGAAATCGGCTTTAACGTCAGCTACTTGCTGGATGTGCTGGGCGTAATGACTACCGAGCAAGTTCGTCTGATCCTGTCCGACTCCAACAGCAGTGCGCTGCTGCAGGAAGCGGGTAACGACGATTCTTCCTACGTTGTCATGCCGATGCGCCTGTAACCCGTAGCAGGCGAAATGTCCCTTCGACGTATCATGGTCACCGCGGTGCGCAACTTGCACCCGGTGACACTCTTACCCTCTCCCCGCATCAACATCCTTTACGGCGCCAACGGTAGCGGCAAGACCAGTGTGCTCGAAGCTGTGCACCTGCTCGGGCTGGCGCGCTCTTTCCGCAGTACCCGCTTGAACCCGGTCATTCAATACGAACAGCCTGCCTGTACCGTATTTGGTGAAGTGCAATTGGCCGAGGGCGGCAGCAGCAACCTGGGCGTATCTCGGGAGCGGCAAGGGGAGTTCACTATTCGTATCGATGGGCAGAATGCACGCAGCGCAGCACAGTTGGCTGAATTGCTGCCGCTTCAGCTCATTAATCCGGACAGCTTCCGCTTGCTGGAAGGTGCCCCGAAGATTCGGCGGCAGTTTCTGGATTGGGGAGTGTTCCACGTGGAACCTCGTTTCCTGCCAGCTTGGCAGCGGCTGCAGAAGGCGCTGCGGCAGCGGAACTCATGGTTGCGTCATGGTACACTTGACCCAGCTTCGCAAGCCGCCTGGGATCGGGAGTTGTGCCTGGCCAGCGCGGAAATAGATGAATACCGTCGCAACTACATCAAGGCCTTGAAGCCCGTCTTCGAGCGAACCCTGAGCGAACTGGTCGAGCTGGACGGGTTGACCCTGAGCTACTACCGAGGCTGGGATAAGGACCGGGAACTGCAAGAAGTACTCGCCTCCTCTCTCCTTCGCGATCAGCAGATGGGCCACACCCAGGCCGGTCCGCAGCGCGCTGATCTGCGTCTTCGTCTGGCTGCCAACAACGCAGCCGACATTCTGTCGCGTGGTCAGCAAAAGCTGGTGGTGTGTGCCTTGCGCATTGCCCAAGGCCACCTCGTTAGTCAGGCTCGCCGCGGTCACTGTATTTATCTCGTGGATGACTTGCCGTCCGAACTGGATGACCAGCATCGCCGCGCGCTGTGCCGCTTGCTTGAAGAATTACGCTGCCAGGTGTTCATCACCTGTGTAGATCACGAATTACTGAGGGAAGGCTGGCAGACGGAAACGCCAGTTGCTTTGTTCCACGTGGAACAAGGCCGTATCACCCAGACCCACGACCATCGGGAGTGAAGGCATGAGCGAAAATCAAACGTACGACTCCTCCAGCATCAAGGTGCTGAAAGGTTTGGATGCCGTACGCAAGCGTCCCGGCATGTACATTGGCGACACCGATGATGGTAGCGGCCTGCACCACATGGTCTTCGAGGTGGTCGACAACTCCATCGACGAAGCCCTCGCCGGTCACTGCGACGACATCACCGTCATTATCCACCCGGACGAATCCATCAGTGTGCGCGACAACGGTCGCGGCATTCCGGTCGACGTGCATAAGGAAGAAGGCGTTTCCGCAGCTGAAGTCATCATGACCGTACTGCACGCCGGCGGTAAGTTCGACGATAACTCCTACAAGGTATCCGGTGGCTTGCACGGCGTAGGTGTTTCCGTGGTGAACGCCCTGTCCGAGAAACTGGTACTGACTGTTCGCCGTAGCGGCAAGATCTGGGAGCAGACCTACGTCCATGGCGTTCCCCAGGCTCCTATGGCGGTGGTTGGCGACAGCGAAACCACGGGTACCCACATCCACTTCAAACCGTCGGCCGAAACCTTCAAGAATATTCACTTCAGCTGGGACATCCTGGCCAAGCGTATCCGTGAGTTGTCGTTCCTCAACTCGGGCGTGGGCATCCTGCTGAAGGATGAGCGCAGCGGCAAGGAAGAGTTCTTCAAGTACGAAGGCGGCCTGCGTGCATTCGTCGAATACCTGAACACCAACAAGACCCCGGTGAACTCGCAGGTGTTCCACTTCAATGTCCAGCGCGATGATGGCGTAGGCGTGGAAGTTGCCCTGCAGTGGAATGACAGCTTCAACGAAAACCTGCTGTGCTTCACCAACAACATTCCTCAGCGTGACGGTGGTACGCACCTGGTGGGCTTCCGTTCCTCTCTGACTCGTAGCCTTAACAGCTACATCGAGCAGGAAGGCCTGGCCAAGAAGAACAAGGTGGCAACCACTGGCGATGACGCTCGTGAGGGCCTGACCGCGATCATCTCGGTGAAGGTACCGGACCCGAAGTTCAGCTCGCAGACCAAGGACAAGCTGGTCTCCTCGGAGGTTAAAACCGCCGTGGAACAGGAGATGAACAAGTACTTCGCCGACTTCCTCCTGGAAAACCCGAACGAGGCCAAGGCCGTCGTTGGCAAGATGATCGACGCGGCGCGAGCGCGCGAAGCTGCCCGTAAAGCCCGCGAAATGACTCGCCGCAAAGGGGCGCTGGATATCGCCGGCCTGCCGGGCAAACTGGCGGACTGCCAGGAGAAGGACCCTGCCCTTTCCGAACTGTACCTGGTGGAGGGTGACTCTGCGGGTGGTTCGGCCAAGCAGGGCCGCAACCGTCGTACCCAGGCGATCCTGCCTTTGAAGGGCAAGATCCTCAACGTCGAGAAAGCACGCTTCGACAAGATGATCTCGTCCCAGGAAGTTGGCACGCTGATCACTGCGCTGGGCTGTGGTATCGGCCGCGAAGAGTACAACATCGACAAGCTGCGCTATCACAACATCATCATCATGACCGATGCTGACGTTGACGGTTCGCACATCCGTACCCTGTTGCTGACCTTCTTCTTCCGTCAGTTGCCGGAGCTGGTCGAGCGTGGCTACATCTACATTGCCCAGCCGCCGCTGTACAAAGTGAAGAAGGGCAAGCAGGAGCAGTACATCAAGGACGACGAGGCCATGGAAGAGTACATGACCCAGTCGGCCCTGGAAGATGCCAGCCTGCACCTGGACGAGTCGGCGCCAGCGGTTTCCGGTGTGCAACTGGAAGCGCTGGTCAACGAATTCCGTAGCGTCATGAAGACCCTCAAGCGTCTGTCGCGCCTGTACCCGGAAGAGCTGACCGAGCACTTCATCTACTTGCCGGAGGTGACCCTTGAGCAGTTGGGTGACCACGCGGTGATGCAAGCCTGGCTGGCCAAGTTCCAGGAGCGTCTAAGCAACAGCCAGAAGTCTGGCCTGGTTTACAAAGCCAGCCTGCGTGAGGACAAGGAACGCAATGTATGGCTGCCCGAGGTGGAAATCACCTCTCACGGCTTGGCCAGCTACGTCACCTTCAACCGCGACTTCTTCGGCAGCAATGACTACCGGACCGTGGTCAACATCGGTGCCAAGCTGTCCAGCCTGTTGGGTGAAGGCGCCTACGTGCAGCGTGGTGAGCGCCGCAAAGCGATCGTCGAATTCAAGGAAGGCCTGGACTGGCTGATGAACGAGACCACCAAGCGCCATACCATCCAGCGATATAAAGGGTTGGGTGAGATGAACCCGGACCAGCTTTGGGAAACCACCATGGATCCGGCTGTTCGTCGCATGCTCAAGGTGACCATCGAAGACGCCATCGCTGCCGACCAGATCTTCAACACCCTGATGGGCGATGCGGTCGAGCCGCGTCGTGACTTCATCGAAAGCAATGCGCTGTCGGTATCGAACCTGGATTTCTGATCAGGTTAGATAAAAAGAAAAGCCCGCATCCGCGGGCTTTTTTTTTGCCAGATTTCTATGGCGCGCCATTCTTCCCCGCAGCCTTGGGTCCCGGGGCGGACGCACGATCCGGATTTCTTGAATAGACTCTTCACGCGAATAACTTTCCTCAACGGGAGCTTTTCATGTCGACTCAGTGGCCATCTCAAGTAGCTTTGATCAGCGGTGCCGGCAGTGAAAAAGGCATAGGTATCGCCATTGCGCGCTGCCTTGGCCAGCGGGGCGCCAAGCTCATAATCACTGCCAGCAGTTCCCGTATCCATGCACGAGTGGCCGAACTGCGTGCGGAAGGCTTGCAGGTAGAAGGTCGTGTGGCTGACCTGACGGATGAACAGCAGGTCGTGGAGCTTTGCGACTGGGCCCTTGCGCTGTGGGGACGGGTAGATATTCTGGTCAATAATGCTGGCATGGCCGCGCAAGGTAGCCCCGAACCCTTCGCCGAACTAGCGGCGATGAGCCTGTCGATATGGGAACAGTCGATCGCAAGGAACTTGACCACTGCCTTTCTCCTGACCCGCGGCCTACTGCCTGCGATGCAACGCCGGAACTATGGGAGGGTGGTCAACATCAGCTCAACCACCGGCACAATCGCCAGTAACCCAGGCGAAGCGGCGTACAGTGCGGCCAAAGCGGGCATGGTGGGCATGAACATGGCCCTTGCGCTAGAGGTCGCTCACCTGGGGATTACCGTGAACTCTGTTGCCCCTGGCTGGATCGCCACGGCGTCCAGCAGCAGTGACGAGCTAGAGGCTGGTAGCCATGTTCCGCTCGGACGACCTGGCCGCCCTGAGGAGGTGGCGGCTGCCGTCGCTTTCCTCGCCTCGCCAGAAGCCAGCTACATAACCGGCACTAGGTTGATTGTCGATGGTGGTAACCGCCTGCTGGAGAATAGGTCCGGCAGATGATTCGGTACTGTTTTGTGCCTTTCTTTCGGCCTGCCGACGGATGGCGCCGCCAGCAATGCGTCAATTCAGGCCGAGCTCCTTCAAGCGGCGGTACAGCGTGCGTTCGCTCAAGCCGAGGTGACGGGCCAGTTCACTGCGCGACCCCTTGAAGTGTTCCAGCGCCTGCGCCAGCTCACCCAGGTGATTGCGCCGGCCGCTGCCCAAGACTGCTGCAGTTGGCCCTATGTCCTCGGGTAGATGTTCCGGCTGGATCAGCCCGTCATCGGCAAACAACCGCGCCCGTTCAAGGATGTTGCGCAGCTCGCGGATATTACCCGGGAACGGATGCAGCCGAAGCTGCTGCAAGGCATCGTCGCTCAGCGTGGGTGTCGGTTTGCCAGCCATGCGCTGAAGCAGGCTCTGCGCGAGCAGAGGCAGGTCCTCCACTCGCTCGCGCAAGGCCGGCAGGCGGATCGGGAAGCCGCTGATGCGGTAGTACAGGTCTTCGCGGAAGCTGCCGTCTGCAACCATTTGCCTGAGCGGTTTGTGGGTGGCCGACACCAGGCGGAAATCCGAATGCACCGTGCGCAGGCTACCCACCGGACGGAAACTGCCAGACTCGATCAGGCGCAGCAGCTTCACCTGCATCGCCAGCGGCACTTCACCAATTTCATCGAGGAACAGGGTTCCGCCATGGGCAGCTTCCGCAAGGCCGATCTTGCGCTGGTTGGCGCCGGTGAACGCCCCCTTCTCGTAGCCGAACAACTCGCTCTCGAACAGTGATTCAGTCAGGCCGGTACAGTCGACCACCACCAATGGCCCATTCGCCCTGGGGCTGCCCATGTGCACCGCGCGGGCAAACAGTTCCTTGCCGGTACCCGACTCACCTTGCAGCAACACCGGAATCTGCGCTGGCGCTGCCCGTTGCAGGCTGACCAGGGCAGCCTTGAATGCAGGGGCGCGCCCCACCAGCCCTTGTTCCTGTGGCTGTGCCGAGGCCAGGGTAATGCTGGTCAGGCGTTCGACGAAGGCCACTACCCTGCCCTGTTCATCCAGGATCGGACGTAACTCGACATCCACATGCTCGGGCCCGCGTGGCGTGTGATGAATGTGCAAGACCCGCTCTGGCTGCTTGCTGTGCCATGCCTTGCGCATCGGGCAATGCTCGCCGGCCTGGTCACAAGGCACGGCATAGTGATGCGAGACCTTATGGCACTTTTCACCCAGCGGCGCCTGGTCGTGGTGGCCGAACTGGCGGCGATAGGCGGCATTGGCGGCTAGGATGTTGTAGTCGGTGTCCAGCACGATGGTTGGCAGGGCATCGTGCTCGAGATAGGAAACCAGGGCGAGGATGAGCGGGTGGGTTTCAGGCATGGGGACACCGGTAGGTTTACCGGCGCAGGGTAACAAGGACTGCCAAATACTGCCATTGGCTGACAGTCGACTGCCAGCCCGTGCTGCCAGTAGCAGTAAGCGCTGTCAATAACAAGCCGATTTCATTGGTCTGCTCGTAGGAAAATGCCTGGCATGCATCTTGATAAAGCTCCTTTCACTGCCTACGCCTGTACAAGGCTGGGCGGAAAATTTGGAGAACGTGATGATCATCGGCAACAACCTGCACGTGGACGCCTTCTATGACCAGGCGACCTCGACCATCAGCTACCTGGTCATGGACCGTGAAACGCGCCAGTGCGCATTGATCGACAGTGTGCTGGACTACGACCCGAAGTCCGGACGCACCTGCACCGCTTCGGCAGACCGCCTGGTCCAGCGCGTGGCCGAGCTTGAAGCCAGCGTGCAATGGATACTGGAAACCCATGTACACGCCGACCACCTTTCGGCAGCGGCTTACCTGAAGGCGAAACTGGGTGGCCACACCGGCATCGGCGCACACATCACCCAGGTGCAGAAAGTGTTTGGTGCGTTGTTCAACGCCGAGCCTGGCTTCGCTCGCGATGGCAGCCAGTTCGATGCGTTGTTCGAGGACGAAGAAGGCTTTCGCATCGGCAACCTGCATGCCCGTGCCTTGCACACCCCAGGGCACACTCCCGCGTGCATGAGCTTCATGATCGAGGACGCAGGCGAGATCGCCGTGTTTGTCGGCGATACGCTGTTCATGCCCGACTACGGCACCGCTCGTTGTGACTTCCCTGGGGCCGATGCGCGCACCCTGTACCGCTCGATCCGCCGCCTGCTGGCCTTCCCTGACCAGACGCTGCTGTTCATGTGCCATGACTACCTGCCCGGTGGCCGCGACATGCAATACGTCACCACGGTGGCCGAGCAACGCGCCAGCAATATCCACATCCACCAAGGGGTCGACGAGGACAGCTTTGTCGCCATGCGCGAAGCCCGTGACAAGACCCTCGATATGCCGGTGCTGATCCTGCCGTCGGTGCAGGTGAACATGCGCAGCGGCCAGTTGCCCGCGCCAGAAGAGAACGGTGTCAGCTACCTGAAGATTCCGCTGAACACGCTGTAACCGCCCTGCCCCATAACCAGATTTCCAGGATTTACCGCCATGCCTGCCTTGTTGTCCCCTGCCAATAGCAACCACCACACCGTGGTCATCGTCGGTGCCGGTGCCGCCGGTATTGCCACTGCCTCCAGCCTGATCAGCCGTGACCCGTCGCTGGACGTGGCGTTGATCGACCCTGCCGAGGTGCATTACTACCAGCCCGGCTGGACCATGGTCGGTGGCGGTGTGTTCACCGCACCGAGCACGGCCCGCACCATGGCCTCGACCATTCCGCGCGGTGTGCGCTGGATAAAGGCGCGGGTGCAAGGCTTCGACCCGCACGGCCAACAGGTCATCCTCGACGATGGGCGCGCCATCGGTTACCAACAGCTGGTGGTTTGCCCTGGGCTCAAGCTGGACTGGGCTGCCATTGAGGGGCTCAGCGAAACCCTGGGGCGCAATGGCGTCACTTCGAACTATCGCTATGACCTGGCGCCCTATACCTGGGAGCTGGTGCAGAAGCTCAAGCAAGGCCGCGCCCTGTTCTGTCAGCCGCCCATGCCGATCAAATGCGCGGGCGCTCCGCAGAAGGCGCTTTACCTGTCTTGCGACCACTGGCTGCGCCATGGCCGGCTGGGTGCAGTGAAAGCCAGTTTCTTCAATGCCGGTGCGGTGTTGTTCGGCGTGCCGGACTACGTACCCGCGCTGATGAAGTACATCGAAAAGTACGCGGTGGACCTCAACTTTGCTCACCGCCTGGTCGCCGTGGATGGCGCCAACAAGCGCGCCACCTTTGTGCGGACCATGGCTGATGGCAGCAGTGAAACCCGCACCGAGGCTTTCGACATGCTGCATGTGGTGCCGCCACAAGTGGCGCCGGATTTCATCCGCGAAAGCCCCTTGGCCGACGCTGCCGGTTGGGTTGATGTCGACCCGTACACCCTGCGCCATCGCCAGTTCGCCAATGTCCATGCCCTGGGTGACGTGGCCAACACCAGCAATGCCAAGACCGCTGCGGCTACTCGCAAGCAGGCCCCGGTAGTGGCCAACAACGTGCTGGTGGCACTGGGCAGGCTGCCAACCCTGGCCCGCTACGACGGGTATGGCTCCTGCCCGCTTACCGTTGAGCGCGGCAAGATTGTCCTCGCGGAGTTCTGCTATGACGGCAAGCTGGCGCCGAGTTTCCCCAGCTGGTTGCTGGATGGCCGCAAGCCGACGCGCCTGGCCTGGTTGCTCAAGGCGCAAGTGCTGCCACCTTTGTACTGGCAAGGCATGCTCAAGGGACGCGAGTGGTTGGCGCGGCCGCAGCCGCTGGTAGCCGAGGGTGGCCAGTGATCGAACATCAACTGTTGGGTGCTGGCCTGGGGGCAATCATTGGCGCCGTACTGGCGTTGACCGGTGCCGGGGGTGGCATCCTGGCAGTGCCATTGCTGGTGTTCGGCCTCGGGCTGTCCATGGTCGAGGCGGCACCGGTTGGCCTGCTGGCCGTCGGCCTGGCGGCGGCAGTGGGGGCTGTGCTGGGCTTGCGTCAGGGCCTGGTGCGCTACCGGGCGGCATTGTTCATCGCCTTGGTGGGTGTGGCCACGGCGCCGTTCGGGCTGATGCTGGCGCACCGCGTGCCCAATTCACCCTTGCAGTTGCTATTCGCCGGGGTACTGGTATACGCGTGCCTGCGTATCTGGCGCAAGGCGGCCAAGGAATTGCGTGGCGAAGCCAATGACGCCCATCGCTACATCGAACCCTGTGTGCTCAACCCGCTGCAGGGGCGTTTGCGCTGGACGCTGCCCTGCGCGCGCGCCCTGGCGTTCACCGGGGCATTGTCCGGCCTGCTGTCCGGGCTGCTCGGTGTGGGCGGTGGCTTTGTCATCATCCCGGCGCTGAACCGCTATACCAACCTGCGCATGGCCAGCATCGTCTCCACCTCATTGGCGGTGATTGCCCTGGTGTCTACCGGCAGTGTGGTCAGTGCCAGCCTGGCCGGGGTCATGCACTGGCAGGTCGGTGCGCCGTTTGCCGTTGGCGCGGTGCTCGGCTTGCTGCTGGCGCGGCCTTTGGCGGCCAGGCTGGCCGGGCCGCGTTTGCAGCAGATGTTCGCTGTGGCGGGGTGGGTGGCAGCGGCGCTGCTTGCCGGCAAGGCGCTACTGGGCTAGCAGTTCGCTCTGTTCAGCCGCACACAGCGCCAGCAGGTAGTCCCATACGACCCGCAGGCGCACCGACTTGTGCAGCTCGCGACGGGTGCAGATCCAGTAGCTGCGCTGGATGGTCTCGCCAGGCAGTACGCGCACCAGTGTCGGGTCGTGGCGGGCCATGTAGTTGGGCAGTACGGCGATGCCCAGCCCGGCGCGGGCGGCGGCCTGCTGAGCGATCACGCTAGTGCTGCGGAATACCACGTTGGGTGTGCGGCAGAAGCTGTTGAGAAACAACAGCTCCTGGCTGAACAGCAAGTCGTCGACGTAGCCGATCCAGCTGTGCCGGGCCAGGTCCTCGCGGTTGCGCAACGCAGGCGCACGGTCCAGGTAAGCCTGGCTGGCGTACAGGGCCAGGCGATAGTCGGTGAGCTTGCGGGTAATCAGCAGATCGGCGTTGGGGCGCTCCAGGTGGATGCTGATCTCTGCTTCGCGGTTGAGAATGCTGACGAAGCGCGGCACTGCCACCAATTCCACTTCTAGGCCGGGGTAGCGTTCGAACAGGGCATTCATGCGCGGGGTGAAGAACATGATGCCGATGCCTTCGGTTACCCCAAGGCGAATCTTGCCCAGCGGGGTGATGGCCTGGGTGATTTCTTCCTGCGCCAGCAGGGCGACATTTTCCATGGCCTCGGCGTGTTTGAGCAGGGCCTGGCCCGAAGGGGTAAGTTCGTAACCTTGGGCATGCTGCACGAAGAGCGCGGTGCCCAGGCTCTGCTCGATGTTTTCGATATGCCGGGCGACGGTGCTGTGGGTGGTGTTGAGGCGCTTGGCGGCGGTTAGCAGGCGGCCGCTGCGCTGCAACTCGAGGAAAAACCGCAGATCGTTCCAGTCGAACATGCTAGTCCCTATGCCCCAGGCGCGTACTTTTGTAGGAGCGGCCTTGTGTCGCGATGGGGCGCGCAGCGGCCCTGGGAGAGCACATGCGGTCATCGAGATGGACCGGTTTGCTGTACTCGGGGCCGCTGCGCGCCCCATCGCGAAACAAGGCCGCTCCTACAGTAACGCACCGTTGCGGTGATGGTCGCTGTGCCAAAACGCACAGCGGCTGCGCGAAATCTCGTGTTTCCTCCACGAAATTACTCACTAAGATGGACCGGGACAAGAATAATAAACAGGCGCGAGGTTGCACATGCCATCAGCCGATTCTGTCTTCGACTACGTGGTTGTGGGTGCCGGCCCTGCCGGATGCCTGCTGGCCAATCGTTTATCCGCCGACCCGTCCTGCCGCGTCCTGCTGCTGGAAGCCGGTGGCCGCGACAACTATCCGTGGATTCACATCCCTGTCGGTTACCTCTACTGCATTGGCAACCCGCGCACCGACTGGTGCTTCAGGACCGAGGCACAGCCCGGCCTGGGCGGCCGCGCGTTGGGTTACCCGCGAGGCAAGGTGCTGGGCGGCTGTTCCTCGATCAACGGCATGATCTACATGCGCGGCCAGGCGGCGGACTATGACCGTTGGGCCGAGCAAGGCAATGACGGCTGGGCCTGGAAGGATGTACTGCCGCTGTTCAAGGCCAGCGAGAGCCACTTTGCCGGTGCCAGCGAATACCATGGCGGTGACGGCGAATGGCGGGTTGAACGCCAGCGCTACAGTTGGCCGATCCTCGACGCCTTTCGCGATGCTGCCGAGCAGAGTGGCATCGGCAAGGTCGACGACTTCAATACCGGCGATAACCAAGGCTGTGGATATTTTCAGGTCAACCAGCGCAGCGGTGTGCGTTGGAACGCCTCCAAGGCTTTCCTGCGGCCAATCAGGAAGCGCCCCAACCTCACGGTGCTGACCGGTGTCCAGGTTGACCAGGTGCTTCTCAACAACACCCGTGCGCGTGCTGTGAAAGCGCTGTGGCAAGGCGCCTGGCACGAATTTGTAGCTCGTCGCGAGATCGTGCTGTGCGCGGGGGCGGTGGGTTCGCCGGGCATCCTGCAGCGTTCCGGCATCGGCCCGCGCCCGCTGCTGGAACGTCTGGGCATTGGCGTGCGTCACGACATGCCAGGTGTGGGGGGCAACCTGCAGGACCACCTGCAACTGCGGCTGATCTATCAGGTCCGCAATACCCGCACCCTGAACCAGATGGCTAACAGCCTGTTGGGCAAGATGGGCATGGGCCTGCGCTATCTCTACGACCGCAGCGGCCCGCTGGCGATGGCCCCGAGCCAGCTGGGCGCGTTCGTACGCTCTGGCCCGGAGCAGACTACCGCCAACCTGCAGTATCACGTCCAGCCGCTGTCACTCGAGCGCTTCGGCGAGCCACTGCACGGGTTTCCGGCCTTTACCGCATCGGTGTGCAACCTGCGCCCGGCCAGCCGCGGGCGTATCGATATCCGCAGTGCCGACATGAGCAGCACGCCGCTGATCGACCCCAACTACCTCAGCGCCGCCGAGGACCTGCGCGTTGCCGCCGATGCCATTCGCCTTACCCGGCGTATCGTCCAGGCCCCTGCCCTCGCCGCCTTCGAGCCCAGGGAATATCTGCCCGGCCCAGCCTTGCAAAGTGAGCAAGAGCTGTTCGAAGCCGCGGGCAAGATCGGCACGACCATCTTCCACCCGGTCGGCACCTGCCGCATGGGCAACGGCGCGATGAACGTTGTGGATAACCAGCTGCGGGTACATGGCATCCCCGGCCTGCGTGTCGCCGATGCATCGATCATGCCGTATATCACTTCCGGTAATACCTGTTCACCCACCCTGATGATCGCTGAAAAGGCGGCGCAACTGATCCTCAAAGGAGCGGCTACCCAGACCTGTCTGAACGAAGACGCGATACCGACGCCCTGACCCGGGTGCGTGCAAGTGAACGGCGGCTTGCGGTCAGAAGCCGTCGACAGTGGAACAACAACAATAATCACTGTGGCCTTAGGGCCGAGGACAGCAACGATGTCGGATTTCATCCAAGAGCAGAGTGCGGCGGCCAGCAGCCCAAGCCGTCGTGAAGAGCGCAAGATCATTTTTGCGTCATCCCTCGGGACGGTGTTCGAGTGGTATGACTTTTTTCTCTATGGCGCGCTGGCAGCGGTCATCAGCAAGCAGTTCTTTGCTGGGGTGAACGACACCACCGCGTTCATCTTTGCCCTGATGGCCTTTGCTGCGGGATTCCTGGTGCGGCCGTTCGGTGCATTGGTGTTCGGCCGTCTGGGTGACATGATCGGGCGCAAGTACACCTTCCTGGTCACCATCGTGCTGATGGGCCTGTCCACCTTCGCCGTCGGGCTATTGCCCACCTACGCCAGCATCGGCATTGCCGCACCGATCATCCTCGTGGTTCTGCGCATGCTGCAGGGGCTGGCGTTGGGCGGTGAGTACGGTGGAGCGGCCACTTACGTGGCCGAACATGCACCGCCTGGCAAGCGCGGCTTCCATACCGGTTTCATCCAGTCCACCGCCACGCTCGGCCTGTTGCTGTCGCTGGTGGTCGTGCTGGGCAGCCGCTATATCAGTGGCGACCAGTTCGAGACCTGGGGCTGGCGCCTGCCGTTCCTGTTGTCGATCGTGCTGCTGGCCATTTCCACCTGGATCCGCATGAGCATGCATGAGTCGCCGGCCTTTGTGAAAATGAAGGCCCAGGGCAAGGTCAGCAAATCGCCGATTCGTGAGTCGTTCACCTCCTGGCCGAACCTCAAGGTGGTGCTTACCGCCTTGTTCAGCATCAACGCCGGGCAGGCTGTGACCTTCTACACGGCGCAGTTCTATGTGCTGTTCTTCATGACCCAGATGCTGAAGATGGACCCGGCCCAGGCCAATACCCTGTTGATCATCAGCGTGGTGATCGGGGCACCGTTCTTCGTGTTCTTCGGCTGGTTGTCCGACCGTGTTGGCCGCAAGCCGATCCTGATGCTTGGGCTGCTGCTGGCGACCGTACTTTACTTCCCGCTGTTCAAGGCGTTGAGCCATTACGCCAACCCTCAGATCGACACCGCCAGCCGCCAGGCACCGATTGTGGTCACTGCCGATCCGCAAGGCTGCACCTTCCAGTTCGACCCGGTGGGCAAGGCGCGTTTCGACAGCCCGTGTGACAAGGTCAAGACCTTCCTGGTCAAGCAGGGCCTGCCATACAGCTCGGTCGATGTAGCCGGCAGCGAGGTGGTGGTGAACATCGGTGACAAGACCATCAACGGCTTTGACGAAGCGGCCATGCGCGCTGCTGTGGAGCAGGCCGGGTACCCGGCCAAGGCTGACCCGTCACAGGTCAACCAGGTGATGGTGGTGGTGCTGATCGTGGCAATGATCCTGATCGCGACCATGACCTATGGCCCGCTGGCGGCGGTGATGGTCGAACTGTTCCCGACCCGTATCCGCTACACCTCGATGTCGCTGCCCTACCACATCGGTAATGGCTGGTTCGGGGGCTTCCTGCCGACGGTGTCGTTCGCGCTGGTGGTGTATACCGGGGACATCTTCTATGGGCTGTGGTACCCGGTGCTGGTGACGGGGATCAGCCTGGTGGTGGGAATCTTCTGCCTGAAAGAAACCAAGGATGTGGATATCGACAAGGTCTGACGTTAACGTGGGCCTGCTCTAAGCACACCTGATTCACCTATAAAAAAACCGGCGGTAAAAGCCGGTTTTTTTATGCTTCTGAAAAAACTTATGCACGATTTTCAGAAAAACGTCATACAGAAAAATAAGTAGCTAATTCAACGTGTTAGCGCATACTTCGAGCATTTCATCCAAAAATTGCACACAAGTTATCCACAGATGATCAGGCCATTTGTTCCTGAGGGGTTTCCTCTGCTGGAGGCAGCGAACCCATGGCCCGCTGGGTCGCTTCATTCCATGCTGCGGCGCGGTCGTTGAGTTCGGCGATTGCACGTGGCCCAGTGCCGTTGGCGTACATCGGTTCGCCAATGACCACCTCGATCGTGCCTGCGCGTTTGCCCCAACCGGTCTTTGGCCAGAATTTGCCAGCGTTGTGCGCGATCGGCAGCACCGGCAGCCCGGCATTTACCGCCAAGGCAGTACCGCCACGGGAGAACTTGCCGATGGTGCCGAACGGTACGCGGGTGCCTTCCGGGAAGATCAGCACCCAGATTTTCTGCTTGAGCAGTTCATCACCTTTGCTCGCTACCTGGCGCAGGGCTTCCTTGGGGTTGTCGCGGTTGATCGCGATCGGCCGCAGCATGGCCATGGCCCAACCGAAGAACGGCACGTACAACAGCTCGCGCTTGAGCACCTGGCTCAACGGCGAGAAATACTGGGAAAGGAAGAACGTTTCCCAGGTGCTCTGGTGGTTGGACAGGATCACGCAGGGCTCATTCGGCACGTTTTCGGCACCGGTGATCTTGTAATCGATGCCCAGGATGGTACGCACCAGGAACAAGGCACAGCGGCACCAGTACACATTGATGAACCTGTAGCGCTTGGGGAAGGACAGGAACGGCGCGACGAAGAAGCTCAGCGAGCACCACAGCAGCGAACTGGTGCCCAGCAGCAGGTAAAAAAGAAAGATTCTGATCGCCTGCAGGATCGACATAGTGGCTTGTACCATTGCGGGGCATGCCCGCCTGAGAAAAATGCGCCCGTAGGCGCACTGTTTAAATTAGTTCCCTGGCGATAGCTGCCAGATCGTCGAAAATCAGTGTAGTTTCCGGGACGCCTTTTTCCAGGGTCCGTTCGCCCTTGCCGGTTTTCACCAGCACCGGTTGTGCACCGACGGCCAAGGCGGCTTCCAGGTCACCCTTGCTGTCGCCGACGAACCAGACGCCTTCAAGGCTTACCTGGTAATGCTCGGCGATAGCCCGCAGCATGCCAGGCTTGGGCTTGCGGCAATCGCAGCCCTCGTCCGGCCCGTGCGGGCAATACACGATATGGCCCACCTCGCCGCCCTGCTCCGCCACCAGCGTGCGCAGGCGCGCATGCATGGCTTCGAGAGTGGCCAGGGGGTAGTAGCCACGCGCAATGCCGGACTGGTTGGTGGCGACCGCCACCGTCCAGCCCGCCTTGCTCAACTGCGCGATCGCTGCGACCGAGCCAGGGATCGGGACCCATTCTTCCAGCGTCTTGATGTAGGCGTCGGAGTCGTAGTTGATCACCCCGTCACGGTCGAGAATCAGCAGTTTCAAGGCTTACCCCAGCAGCGAGATGTCGGCCACGCCCAGGAACAGACCGCGCAGGCGGCTGAGCAGGGCATAACGGTTGGCGCGTACCTTGGCGTCCTCGGCATTGACCATCACCGCCTCGAAGAAGGCGTCGACCGGATCACGCAGGGCTGCCAGGCGAGCCAGCGATTCGCTGTACTGGCGTGCAGCGGCCATCGGTTGTACGGCCTGGTCGGCCTGTTGGATCGCCGAGTACAGCGAGAACTCGTTGGCGTTGTCGAAGTACTTCGGCTCGACCTGGTCGGCGATGGCGCCTTCGGCCTTGCTCAGCAGGTTGGAAACGCGCTTGTTCACCGCAGCCAGGGCCTCGGCTTCCGGCAGCTTGCGGAACGCCTGCACGGCCTGCACGCGCTGGTCGAAGTCCAGCGCCGAGCGTGGCTGCAGGGCCCGTACCGACAGGTAGGTGGCAACGTCGATGCCTTCGTCTTCGTAGCGTGCACGCAGGCGGTCGAAGATGAACTCCAGCACCTGTTCGGCCAGGCCGGCGGCCTTGACCTTGGCGCCGTACTGCTTGACCGCGAAGTCGACCGCAGCGGTCAGGTCCAGGTCCAGCTGCTTCTCGATCAGGATGCGCAGCACGCCCAGGGCGGCGCGGCGCAGGGCGTACGGGTCCTTGCTACCGGTGGGCAGCATGCCGATACCGAAGATGCCGACCAGGGTATCGAGCTTGTCGGCGATGGCCACGGCAGCGCCGGTGAGGGTCTGCGGCAGCTCGGCGCCAGCACCGCGCGGCATGTACTGCTCGTTCAGGGCCAGGGCGACGTCTTCCGGCTCGCCGTCGTTGAGCGCGTAGTAGTA
The DNA here is from genome assembly GCF_016620375.1 of Pseudomonas sp. LAM2023. Lineage (NCBI taxonomy): Bacteria > Pseudomonadati > Pseudomonadota > Gammaproteobacteria > Pseudomonadales > Pseudomonadaceae > Pseudomonas > Pseudomonas sp. LAM2023. Next base: position 857,077 of record NZ_JAENHV010000015.1, read on the forward strand.
ACCGGCGACACCCTGCATTTCAGGGAATTCGCCAACCATCTCGGTGGCCAGGTCGCATTTCGACAACAGGCCGGCGCGGCCGGCACGCTGGGCGTTGCCGCCGATCAGCGGAGCGATGAAGGCAGACAGCTTGGAAACGCGCTCGGCCTTGTCATACACGGTACCCAGCTGAGCCTGGAAGACCACGTTCTTCAGGCGCTCGTTGAAGGTTTCCAGCGGCTGCTTCTTGTCCTGCTTGAAGAAGAACTCGGCGTCGGTCAGGCGTGGGCGCACCACCTTCTCGTTACCCTGCACGATCTGCTTCGGATCACGGCTCTCGACGTTGGCCACGGTGATGAAGCGCGGCAGCAGCTTGCCTTCGCTGTCCAGCAGGCAGAAGTACTTCTGGTTGTCCTGCATGGTGGTGATCAGGGCTTCTTGCGGCACCTCGAGGAAACGCTCCTCGAACGAGCACACCAGCGGAACTGGCCACTCGACCAGGGCGGTCACTTCGTCCAGCAGCGCCGCTGGCACGATGGCGGTACCTTCCTGCTGCATGGCCAGCTCGGCGGTACGCTTGCTGATCAGCTCGCGGCGCTCGGCGAAGTCGGCCAGCACGTAGGCTTTGCGCAGGTCTTCGACGTAGTTGGCCGGGGTGGTGATGAGCACGTTTTCCGGGTGGTGGAAGCGGTGGCCACGGGATTCGCGGCCAGCCTTCTGCGACAGGATGGTGCAGTCGACCACCTGGTCGCCCAGCAGCATCACCAGCCATTGGGTCGGGCGCACGAACTCTTCACGGCTGGCTGCCCAGCGCATGCGCTTGGGAATCGGCAGGTCGTTCAGCGAGTCTTCGACGATGGTCGGCAGCAGGCCAGCGGTGGCCTTGCCTGGAATGTGCTGGGAGAAGCGCAGCTTGGGGCCGCTCTGGTCGATTTCGGCCAGTTCCACACCGCACTTCTTGGCAAAGCCCAGGGCCGCCTGGGTCGGCTCGCCTTCGGCGTTGAATGCCGCCTGCAGGGGCGGGCCGTCGATGTTGATGCTGCGGTCTGGCTGCTGCACGTCCAACTGGCGGATCAGTACGGCCAGGCGACGCGGCGCAGCATAGACGTGCTTGCCGGCGTAGTTCAGGCCGGCGGCCTGCAGGCCCTTCTCGATGCCTGCCAGGAAGGCTTCGCCGAGGCTGGCGAGGGCCTTCGGTGGCAGCTCTTCGGTGCCCAGTTCTACCAAGAAATCTTGAGCACTCATTGTGCAGCCTCCAGCTTAGCCAACACTTCGTCACGCAGTTCAGGGGTGGCCATCGGGAAGCCCAGGCGTGCACGGGCTTGCAGATAGCTTTGCGCCACGTCCCGGGCCAGGGTACGTACACGCAGGATGTAGCGCTGGCGCTCGGTCACCGAGATGGCGCGGCGGGCGTCCAGCAGGTTGAAGGTGTGCGAGGCCTTCAGGACCATTTCATAGGTCGGCAGCGGCAGCTCCAGCTTGATCAGGCGGTTGGCTTCGCTTTCATAGAAATCGAACAGCTCGAACAGCTTCTCGACGTTGGCGTGTTCGAAGTTGTAAGTCGACTGCTCCACTTCGTTCTGGTGGAACACGTCGCCGTAGGTGACCTTGCCGAACGGGCCGTCGGCCCATACCAGGTCGTACACCGAGTCGACGCCCTGGATGTACATGGCCAGGCGCTCCAGGCCGTAGGTGATTTCACCGGTAACCGGGTAGCACTCGATGCCGCCCACCTGCTGGAAGTAGGTGAACTGGGTGACTTCCATGCCGTTGAGCCAGATTTCCCAGCCCAGGCCCCAGGCGCCCAGGGTCGGCGATTCCCAGTTGTCCTCGACGAAGCGAATGTCGTGCACCAGCGGGTCCAGGCCGATGGCTTTCAGCGAGCCGAGGTACAGCTCCTGGAAGTTGGCCGGGTTCGGCTTCAGTACTACCTGGAACTGGTAGTAGTGCTGCAGGCGGTTGGGGTTTTCGCCATACCGCCCGTCGGCAGGGCGACGGCTAGGCTGCACATAGGCGGCGTTCCAGGTTTCTGGACCCACGGCGCGCAGGAATGTGGCGGTGTGGAATGTGCCGGCGCCTACTTCCATATCGTAGGGCTGAAGCACCACACAACCTTGCTCGGCCCAGTAGTTCTGCAGGGCGAGGATCAGGTCTTGGAAGGTACGCACGGCTGGCGTAGGCTGGCTCACGAAATTCACCTGTATCTGGGGATGCGGATGTAAAGAGCGGGAGTATAACCTGATTCGCCTCGCCCTCTACTCATTGGAGCCTTATGCCACGCTGCTTTTGGTGTACCGACGATCCGTTGTACCAGGCCTACCATGACCAGGAATGGGGTACGCCCCAGCGTGACCCGGCGTTGCTGTTCGAGATGCTTTTGCTCGAAGGGTTCCAGGCCGGGCTTTCCTGGATCACCGTTTTGCGCAAACGCGAGCGCTATCGCGAGGTGCTGCATGGCTTCGATCCCGTGCAACTGGCGGCCCTGAGCGATGAGCGGATCGAAGCGCTGATGCAGGATGCCGGCATCATCCGCAACCGCCTCAAGCTCAAGGCCGTCCGGCGCAATGCCCAGGCCTGGCTGGCTGTGGATAACCCGGCGCAATGGCTCTGGTCGTTCGTTGGTGGGGAACCGAAGATCAACCACTTCAATGGCCGCAGCGAGGTGCCAGCGGTAACCGAGGAGGCCAAGGCCATGAGCAAAGCCCTGCAGAAGGCCGGCTTCACCTTCGTCGGCCCGACCATCTGCTATGCCTTCATGCAGGCCACCGGCATGGTCATGGACCACACCACCGATTGCGATCGCTACGCCGCCTTGTTGCGCTGAGGGGTTACAATGCGAGCCTTGCTGAAATAAGGAATTCGCCTGTGGAAAAGTTCAAGGGCGCCCTGATGGTCGGGGTGCTGCGCTTGTTTGCCAAGCTGCCCTGGGGCGCTGTGCAGCGCGTCGGCGCGGGTATCGGCTGGCTGATGTGGAAAATCCCCAATGGCTCGCGCAACGTCGTGCGCATCAACCTGGCCAAGTGTTTCCCGGAGATGGACCCGGCCGAGCGGGAGCAACTGGTCGGCCGTGCGCTGAAAGATATCGGCAAATCCTTCGTCGAAAGTGCCTGTGCCTGGATCTGGCCGCCGCAACGCTCGCTGGCGCTGGTCAAGGAAGTGCATGGCCTGGAAGTGCTGGAGCAGGCCCTGGCCTCGGGCAAGGGCGTGGTCGGCATCACCAGCCACCTGGGCAACTGGGAGGTGCTGAACCACTTCTACTGCAACCAGTGCAAACCGATCATCTTCTACCGCCCGCCGAAGCTCAAGGCCGTGGATGACCTGCTGCGCGAGCAGCGGGTGCAGATGGGCAACCGCGTGGCGCCTTCGACCAAGGAAGGCATCCTCAGCGTCATCAAGGAAGTGCGCCGCGGTGGCCAGGTGGGCATTCCTGCCGACCCGGAGCCTGCGGAGTCGGCTGGCGTGTTCGTGCCGTTCCTCGGGACCCAGGCGCTGACCAGCAAGTTCGTGCCGAACATGCTGGCCGGTGGCAAGGCGGTGGGGGTGTTCCTGCATGCGCTGCGGTTGCCGGACGGTTCGGGCTTCAAGGTGTTCCTCGAGGCGGCGCCGGAAGAAATGTACAGCACTGATGTGACGGTATCGGCGGCGGCGATGAGCAAGGTAGTCGAGCGTTACGTGCGCGAGTACCCGAGCCAGTACATGTGGAGCATGAAGCGCTTCAAGAAACGCCCGGCGGGCGAAGCGCGCTGGTACTGAGTTATCCACTGCTGTTCCAGCAGGCTGAATGCACTTCTGCCTGCTGTAGCAGGGACCCTGTGGGAGCTGGTATACCCGCGAATGCGTCGGTGAGTCCTACATCGCATTCGCGGGTGAACCCGCTCCCACAGGGATCGCGTTAGCCTGATGTCTTGTTGAGCTTCTTCAGGAACACGGCCATCTCTTTCTCGGCCTGCTTGTCGCCATGCGCCTGCGCCGCCACGATCCCTTCTTCCCAGGCCTTGCGCGCCGCCGCCAGGTCGCCCTGCAACTGGTACGCCTTGCCCAGCAGCTTCCACGCCGCCGAATATTTCGGGTCCAGCTCCACGCACCGCGCCAGGTGCACGGCCGCTTCAGCGCCATTGCCCTCGTCCAGCCAAGCCTTGCCCAGGCCAAACCTCAGCAACGGGTTATCCACACCCTTGGCCAGCATCTTCTCCAGCGATTCGCGCATGCCTGTTTTCCTAGAAGAAGGTCAAGCCAACGTGGAACAGCTTCTCCACATCCCGGATGTGCTTTTTATCCACAACGAACAGGATCACATGGTCGCCCGATTCGATCCGCGTGTCGTCGTGGGCGATGATCACCTCTTCGTCGCGAATGATCGCGCCGATGGTGGTGCCCGGCGGCAGGGTGATGTCTTCGATGGCCTTGCCGACCACCTTGCTCGACTTCGAATCCCCGTGCGCGACCGCCTCGATGGCCTCGGCTGCACCGCGGCGCAGCGAGTGCACACTGACGATGTCGCCCCGGCGCACATGCGCCAGCAGGGTGCCGATGGTGGCCAGCTGCGGGCTGATGGCGATGTCGATCTCGCCGCCCTGTACCAGGTCGACATAGGCTGGGTTGTTGATGATGGTCATCACCTTGCGCGCACCCAGGCGCTTGGCCAGCAGCGATGACATGATGTTGGCTTCGTCATCGTTGGTCAGGGCCAGGAAGATGTCGGCATCGGCGATGTTTTCTTCGAGCATCAGGTCCTTGTCCGAGGCACTGCCCTGCAGCACCACGGTGCTTTCCAGGGTGTCGGAAAGGTACCGGCAACGGGCCGGGCTCATCTCGATGATCTTTACCTGGTAACGGCTTTCGATGGCCTCGGCCAGGCGCTCGCCGATCTGCCCGCCACCGGCGATGACCACGCGCTTGTTGGTCTCGTCGATGCGGCGCAGTTCGCCCATTACCGCGCGGATGTCCTTCTTCGCGGCGATGAAGAACACTTCGTCGTCGGCTTCGATCACCGTGTCACCGCGTGGCGTGATGGGGCGGTCGCGGCGGAAGATGGCCGCCACGCGGGTGTCGACATTCGGCATGTGGGCACGGATCTGGCGCAACTGCTGCCCCACCAGCGGGCCGCCGTAGTAGGCTTTCACCGCCACCAGCTGGGCCTTGCCTTCGGCAAAGTCGATTACCTGCAGCGAGCCGGGTTGTTCGATCAGGCGCTTGATGTAGTTGGTCACCACCTGTTCCGGGCTGATCAGCACGTCGACCGGAATATGGTCGTTGTCGAACAGCTCTTCGCGGGTGAGGTAGGCCGATTCCCGAACTCGGGCGATCTTGGTCGGGGTGTGGAACAGCGAATAGGCCACCTGGCAGGCGACCATGTTGGTCTCGTCGCTGTTGGTCACTGCCACCAGCATGTCGGCATCGTCGGCACCGGCCTGGCGCAGCACCGTGGGCAGCGAGCCGCGGCCCTGCACCGTGCGGATGTCCAGGCGGTCGCCCAGGTCGCGCAGGCGGTCGCCGTCGGTGTCGACCACGGTAATGTCGTTGGCTTCGCTCGCCAGGTGCTCTGCCAGCGTACCGCCTACCTGACCTGCCCCGAGGATGATGATCTTCATCCGCTACTCCCTACCTTGTTTTCTTATCCGCGCGAAGCGGCGATCTTGATCAGCTTGGCATAGTAGAAGCCATCGTGGCCGCCTTCCTGGGCCAGCAACTGGCGGCCATGGGGCTGGCGCAGGCCGGCCGCGGTGGCCAGGTCCAGCTCGCGGGCGCCAGGGGTGCGGGCGAGGAAGGCGTCGATCACTTCGGTGTTCTCCGTCGGCAGGCTGGAACAGGTGGCGTACAGCAGCATGCCGCCAACCTCCAGGGTCGGCCAAAGGGCATCGAGCAGCTCACCTTGCAGCGCGGCCAAGGCCGGGATGTCGTCGGCCTGGCGGGTCAGCTTGATGTCCGGGTGACGGCGGATCACGCCGGTGGCCGAGCACGGCGCGTCGAGCAGGATGCGCTGGAACGGCTTGCCATCCCACCAGCTGGCGGTGTCGCGGGCATCGCAGGCGATCAGCTGGGCGTCAAGCTGGAGGCGGTCGAGGTTCTCGCGCACCCGGCTCAGGCGCTTGGCTTCGAGGTCGATGGCCACCACCTGGGCCAGGCCGGCTTCGGCCTCCAGCAGGTGGCAGGTCTTGCCGCCGGGTGCGCAGCAGGCATCCAGCACGCGCTGGCCCGGGGCCAGTTCCAGCAGGTCGGCGGACAGCTGCGCGGCTTCGTCCTGCACGCTCACCCAGCCTTCGGCAAAGCCGGGCAGGCCACGCACATCGCAGGCTTCGGCCAGCACGATGCCGTCACGGCTGTATTGGCAGGCGCTGGCGCCAACGCCCGCCTCGGCCAGTAGCGCCAGGTAGGCGTCGCGGCTGTGGTGTCGGCGGTTGACCCGCAGAATCATGGGCGGGTGGGCATTGTTGGCGGCGCAGATGGCTTCCCACTGCTCCGGCCAGAAGGCCTTCAACGATTTTTGCAGCCAGCGTGGATGGGCGGTGCGCACCACCGGGTCGCGCTCCATGCCCGCAAGCAATGCCTCGCCTTCGCGCTGGGCGCGACGTAGCACGGCATTGAGCAGGCCCTTGGCCCAAGGCTTCTTCAGCTTGTCGGCACAGCCCACGGTTTCGCCGATGGCGGCGTGCTCCGGAATACGGGTGTAGAACAGCTGGTACAGGCCGACCAGCAACAGCGCCTGGACATCGGCGTCGGCGGCTTTGAACGGCTTTTGCAGCAACTGTGCGGCCAGCAGGTCGAGGCGCGGCTGCCAGCGTGCGGTGCCGAAAGCGAGATCCTGGGTCAAGCCACGGTCGCGTTCGTCGACCTTGTCCAGCTGCGCCGGCAGCGAGCTGTTCAGCGAGGCCTTGCCGCTGAGCACAGCGGCAAGGGCGCGGGCGGCGGCGAGGCGTGGGTTCATTGGCCCAGCACCTTGCCGCTGGCGAATTTCTCGCGGCGGCTGTTGAACAGGTCGCTGAAGTTCAGCGCCTTGCCGCCGGGCAATTGCAGGCGGGTGAGGCTCAGCGCCTGGTCACCGCAGGCGACTACCAGGCCGTCCTTGCTCGCCGACAGGATCTCGCCCGGCGCGCCTTGGGCGTTAGACAGGCTGGCGGCCAGCACTTTTACACTTTCCCCATCGAGGGTGCTGTGGCAAACCGGCCATGGGTTGAACGCGCGGATCAGGCGCTCCAGCTCGACCGCCGGGCGGCTCCAGTCAATGCGGGCTTCGTCCTTGTTCAGCTTGTGCGCATAGGTGGCCAGGGCATCGTCCTGCACTTCCCCCTGCAGCGAGCCGTCGGCCAGGCCGGCGATGGCCTTTACCACCGCGGGCGGGCCCATTTCGGCAAGGCGGTCATGCAGGCTGCCACCGGTGTCGTCGGCACTGATCGGGGTAACCACCTTGAGCAGCATCGGGCCGGTGTCCAGGCCTGCTTCCATGCGCATGACGGTTACACCACTCTCGGCATCGCCGGCTTCCACGGCGCGCTGGATCGGTGCGGCACCGCGCCAGCGTGGCAGCAGCGAGGCGTGGCTGTTGATGCAACCCAGGCGCGGGATATCCAGCACTGCCTGCGGGAGGATCAGGCCATAGGCCACCACCACCATCAGGTCTGGCTGCAGCGCAGCCAGTTCGGCCTGGGCTTCGGCGTTGCGCAGCGACGGCGGCTGGAACACCGGAATGTCATGGGCCACCGCCAGTGCCTTGACCGCGCTCGGCATGAGTTTCTGGCCGCGGCCGGCGGGGCGGTCGGGCTGGGTGTAGACGGCCACGATCTCGTACGGGCTGTCGAGCAGGGCCTTGAGGTGTTCGGCGGCAAACTCTGGAGTGCCTGCAAAGACGATGCGCATGGAGTTCTCGCTTCAAAAAAGAAAAAGGCTTGCCGGAGCAAGCCTTCTGGAAGGTAGGGATCAGGCTTGCTGGCGGTGCTGCTTTTCCAGCTTCTTCTTGATCCGGTCACGCTTGAGCTGCGACAGGTAATCGACGAACAGCTTGCCGTTGAGGTGATCGAATTCGTGCTGCACGCATACCGCCAGCAGGCCTTCGCATTCCAGCTCGTACGGCTTGCCGTCGCGGTCCTGGGCCTTTACCCGCACACGTAGCGGGCGGTCGACGTTCTCGTAGAAGCCCGGTACCGACAGGCAGCCTTCCTGGTACTGGCCCATGTCATGGGTCAGCTCTTCGACCGTCGGGTTGATGAACACGCGCGGCTCGCTGCGGTCTTCGCTGAGGTCCATGACCACGACCTGCTTGTGCACATTGACCTGGGTGGCGGCCAGGCCGATGCCGGGGGCTTCGTACATGGTTTCAAACATGTCGTCGATCAGCTGACGCAGGGCGTCGTCGAACTCCGTCACCGGTTTGGCGATGGTGCGCAGGCGCGGGTCCGGGAATTCGAGAATGTTCAAGATGGCCATAAGGTCAGGCAGTCACTGTGCGTTCGGTTGAAAACTGAGCACACATAATAAAGGGAAACGGCGATTTCAGCACCTGGCAAAGCTCGGCTAGGGTTTTCAGGGCCAGCTTATAGCCCATTCGATGGACAGGTTGTCAAAGCGTTATCAACAAAGTTATCCACAGCTTGTGCCACGCCGATGGCCCCGTTTCGATCAAGGATGATCCCTCATGGAAAATTACCATTCGTCGCCTCTTCCACCTGCAGAACTGGAGGCGCGATTGCGCCTGCACCGCCTGCCTGAGACCGGATTGCGACGCTTTCGCAGCTTGCTCGAAGCATTTGGCAGTGCCTCGTCGGCCCTGTGTGCCCCGGCCGGTGCCTGGCGTGCATTGGGCATACCGCAGGCTACCATCGATGCCAGGCGCAGTGCCGAAGTACGTCAAGGCGCATTGGCCGCAATGGCCTGGCTAGAGCGCCCAGGCCAGCATTTACTGATGTGGGACGGCCCTGGCTACCCACCGCTACTGGCCGAGATCGACGATGCTCCGCCGCTGCTTTTCGTCGCCGGTGACCCGGCTTTGCTCGAACGCCCACAGCTTGCAATTGTGGGTAGCAGGCGTGCTTCACCGCCGGCAATCGACAATGCCGGTGCGTTTTCCCGTTATCTGGCACAAGCCGGTTTCACCATCACCAGCGGGCTGGCCGTGGGTATAGATGGCGCCGCTCATCGGGCCGCGTTGCAGGCTGGAGGGCGCACGATCGGGGTGCTGGGCACGGGGTTGCAAAAACTTTATCCACAGCGCCACCAGGCTCTGGCGCAGGCGATGGTCGACAATGGCAGCGCATTGGTCTCCGAGTACCCGCTGGACGCCGGACCGCTGCCGGGCAACTTCCCACGGCGCAATCGCATCATCAGTGGCTTGTCGCTGGGTGTGCTGGTGGTCGAGGCAAGTCTGGCCAGTGGTTCGCTGATCACTGCCCGCCTGGCGGCCGAGCAGGGGCGCGAGGTGTATGCCATCCCGGGGTCCATTCACCACCCAGGGGCCAAGGGTTGCCACCAGTTGATTCGTGACGGCGCACTGTTGGTGGAAAGCGTGGAGCAGATCCTGGAAAGCCTGCAGGGCTGGCACAACCTGCCGCCGGCGCTTGTGGACAAGTTCGAGCATCCGTTGCTCGCGCTGCTGCATGCTGCGCCACAGACCAGCGAAAGCCTGGCCCACTGCAGCGAGCAACCGCTGGCCGATGTGCTGGCGCAGCTTACCGAACTTGAGCTGGAAGGGCGGGTCAGCAATGAAGCCGGGCGTTGGTTTGCCCGCGCGGGCTAAGTACACTGCTCACAAGCAAGTTTCATAGGTGGAGTGACAGAAATGGTGAGCAGTTTTCGAGTGCAACAAGCCGCACGTGAGATCCGGGCCGGCGCGGTGATCGCCTACCCGACGGAAGCGGTCTGGGGCCTGGGCTGCGACCCGTGGAACGAGGACGCGGTGTATCGCCTGCTGGCGCTGAAGTCGCGGCCTGTGGATAAAGGGCTGATCCTGGTGGCCGACAACATCCGCCAGTTCGACTTCCTGTTCGAGGATTTTCCCGAAGACTGGATCGACCGCATGGGCAGCACCTGGCCGGGGCCGAACACTTGGCTGGTGCCGCACCAGGACCTGCTGCCAGAGTGGGTGACCGGGCAGCATGACACGGTGGCGCTGCGGGTCAGCGACCATCCGGTGGTGCGTGAACTGTGTGCGTTGGTGGGCCCGCTGATTTCCACCTCGTGCAACCCCGGCGGGCGCCCGGCGGCGAAGACCCGGTTGCGGGTGGAGCAGTACTTCCATGGCCAGCTGGACCTGGTGCTGGGTGGGGCATTGGGGGGGCGGAAGAATCCGAGCGTGATTCGCAACCTTGCCACTGGCGAGGTGGTTCGTCCGGGTTGATACCTGTCCACAAGCTTGGCGGGGGCCCCAGTGGGAGCGGGCCTGCCCGCGAAGAAACCAGCGCGGTGCCTGCACGGGCTTCGCCCGTCTTCGCGGGCATGCCCGCTCCCGCAGGGCTGGCGTTGCGCCTGAGATCGGTGCAGTACCTGTACCAGCGGGCTCAAGGTAGCAGAACAGTCGACCCCACAGTCCGCCGTGCCGACAGCTCCGCCTGTGCCTTGGCCGCCTCGCTCAGCGGATACCGCTGCTGGATATCCACAACCAGCTTGCCACTGCCGATCATCGCAAACAGGTCATCGGCCATGGCCTGGGTGTTCTCGGCATTATTGGCATAGGTGGCCAGAGTTGGCCGGGTCACGTACAGCGAACCCTTCTGCGCCAGAATGCCCAGGTTCACCCCGCTCACCGCGCCCGAGGCATTGCCGAAGCTCACCATCAAACCACGCGGCTGCAGGCAGTCCAGCGAGGTCAGCCAGGTGTCGGCGCCCACCCCGTCATACACCACCGGGCATTTCTTGCCGTCGGTCAGTTCCAGTACCCGCTTGGCCACATCCTCATGGCTGTAGTCGATGGTCGCCCACGCCCCCAGCGCCTTGGCCCGTGCGGCCTTTTCGGCAGAACTGACGGTACCGATCAGCTTGGCCCCCAGTGCCTTGGCCCACTGGCACGCCAACGAACCCACGCCGCCCGCCGCTGCGTGGAACAGGATCACGTCGCCTGCCTTCACCGCATAGGTTTGCTTCAACAGGTACTGCACGGTCAGACCCTTGAGCATCACCGCCGCCGCCTGCTCGAAGCTGATGTTGTCGGGTAGCTTGACCAGGTTGGCCTCCGGCAGAGTATGCACTTCGCTGTACGCACCCAATGGGCCTCCGGCGTGGGCGACGCGGTCGCCAACCTTCAGGCGGGTCACGCCCTCGCCTACGGCCTCGACCACGCCCGCCGCCTCGGTACCCAGCCCGGAGGGCAGCGATGGCGGTGCATACAGGCCGCTGCGGAAATAGGTGTCGATGAAGTTCAGGCCGATCGCATGGTTACGCACTCGTACCTGCTGCGGCCCGGGCGGAGCGGGTTCGAATTCCACAAACTGCAGCACTTCCGGGCCGCCATGCTGGCTGAACTGGATACGCTTGGCCATCTCGCACTCCTGTAGTCGGGATCGGGAAAGGCCTTCTATCGGACGCCTTTGCTTGATCGCCGTCAACTGCGGCGCGCGCGCTGGCGGTGGTATGCTACGCGGCGAATTATTCCCTGCCCGTTCCTGGTGACCCGATGACTAGCCGCACCGAGGCCGTGAAAGCCTATCTGCTCGACCTGCAAGACCGCATCTGCTCTGCCCTCGAAACAGAAGACGGCGGTGCCAGCTTCGTCGAGGACGCCTGGGTGCGCGAGGCCGGTGGTGGGGGCCGCACGCGGGTGATCGGCGACGGCAAGGTGATAGAGAAAGGCGGGGTCAACTTTTCTCACGTATTCGGTGCCGGCCTGCCGCCGTCAGCCAGCGCCCACCGCCCCGAGCTGGCGGGCCGTGGCTTCGAGGCTCTGGGCGTGTCGCTGGTGATCCACCCGCACAACCCGCATGTGCCTACCTCGCACGCCAACGTGCGCTTCTTCATTGCCGAAAAGGAAGGTGAAGAAGCCGTGTGGTGGTTCGGCGGTGGTTTCGACCTGACCCCCTACTATGGCAATGAGGAAGACTGTATTCACTGGCACCGCGTGGCCGAGCAGGCCTGCGCGCCGTTCGGTGCCGACGTGTACCCGCGTTACAAGGCCTGGTGCGACCGTTACTTCCACCTCAAGCACCGTGGCGAGCCACGCGGTATTGGCGGGCTGTTCTTCGATGACCTGAACGAGTGGGACTTCGACACCTGCTTCGCCTTCATGCGCGCCATTGGCGATGCCTACGTCAACGCCTACCTGCCGATCGTCCAGCGCCGCAAGAACACGCCGTACACCCCGCAACAGCGCGAGTTCCAGGAATACCGCCGTGGCCGCTATGTGGAGTTCAACCTGGTCTACGACCGTGGCACCCTGTTCGGCCTGCAATCGGGTGGGCGTACCGAGTCCATTCTCATGTCGCTGCCGCCGCAGGTGCGCTGGGGCTACGACTGGAAGGCCGCGCCCGGCAGCGAGGAAGCGCGCCTGACCGAATACTTCCTGCAGGACCGCGACTGGCTCGGCCAGTAAGCCCGCGCACAATAGAGGAATCGCCATGGACCAGTACGTCGTTTTCGGTAACCCCATCGGCCACAGCAAGTCGCCGCTGATCCACCGTCTGTTCGCCGAACAGACTGGCGAGGACCTGGAATACGCTACCCTGCTGGCGCCGTTGGACGGGTTCAGCGATTGTGCACGCGGCTTTTTCAAGCAAGGCAGCGGCGCCAATGTCACCGTGCCGTTCAAGGAAGAGGCCTACCGCCTGTGCGACAGCCTGACCCCACGCGCCCAGCGCGCCGGCGCGGTGAATACGCTGAGCAAGCTGGCCGACGGTACGCTGCAGGGCGACAACACCGATGGCGCGGGCCTGGTGCGCGACCTGACGGTGAATGCCGGGGTCGAGCTGGCAGGCAAGCGTATCCTGATCCTGGGTGCTGGCGGCGCCGTGCGTGGCGTGCTGGAGCCAATCCTGGCGCACAGGCCGCAGTCGCTGGTGATTGCCAACCGCACCGTGGAAAAGGCCGAGCAGCTGGCGCGGGAATTCGATGAACTGGGGCCGGTGGTAGCCAGTGGTTTTGCCTGGTTGCAGGAGCCGGTGGACGTGATCATCAATGCCACTTCGGCGAGCCTGGCCGGTGAATTGCCGCCAATTGCCGACAGCCTGGTCGAGGCGGGGCGTACGGTGTGCTACGACATGATGTATGGCAAGGAGCCGACGCCGTTTTGCCAGTGGGCTACCAGGCTCGGCGCGGCTCAGGTGCTGGATGGGCTGGGGATGCTGGCCGAGCAGGCGGCTGAGGCGTTCCTGGTCTGGCGTGGGGTGCGTCCGGATACGGCGCCGGTTTTGGCTGAACTGCGCCGACAGCTCGCTCGGGGCTGAAATAGTCGGGGCCGCTTTGCGGCCCATCGCGACGCAAGGCCGCTCCTACAACGAACGCGAAACGCCTGTAGGAGCGGCCTTGCGTCGCGATGGGCTGCGTAGCAGCCCCAAAATATCAACCCAAGCTCATTCCTCGAACCGGATTGGGCATAGCTCCACCCCTTCCAGCTTCTGCAATTCCTCGATCACCTGCGGCCTGGCCCGGTGCAAGGTCAGGCTTCCCCCCGCCCGCCGCAACCGCCGCGCCTCGCGGTGCAACATATCCACACCGGAATAGTCGATAAAGTTCACCTGCCGCGCATCGATCACCACATGCGGCCCCTGGCAGCGCTGCAAGCGCACCTGCAGGTAAGGCGCTGCACCAAAGAAAATCGACCCGCCTACCCGCAGCACGTCCGCCTCCCCTTCACGGGTTTGCTGCACCCTTGGCCGTGACGTGCGCTTGAGGTAGAAGAACAGCGATGCCAACACCCCGGCATAGATCGCGGTTTGCAGCTCCAGCAACAACGTCGCCGCCGCTGTCAGTGCCATGACCAGGAATTCCGAACGGCTGACCCGGAACAGCGCGCGAATCGCGCGGTGGTCCACCAACCCCCAGCAGATCAACAGAATGCTGCCGGCCATGGCCGGTATCGGCAGATGCGCAATCAGCCCGGCCCCGGCGACGGCGAACAGCGCTACCCACAGTGCCGAGAACACCCCGGCCAGGGGCGAGCGGGCGCCAGCGTCATAGCTCAACCCGGAGCGGGTGAAGGAGCCGGAAGACAGGTAACCGGAGAAGAACGCCCCAATGATGTTCGACAGGCCCTGGGCACGAATTTCCTGGTCAGCGTTGATCAACTGTTCCGAACGTGCCGACAACGAGCGGGCAATCGACAGGCTGGTGACCAGCCCGAGCATACCCACCGCCACGGCGCTGGGCAGTAGCCGCAGCACCAGTTCCACATCCAGCAACGGCAGCGGGCTGAACGGTGGCAGTTGGCCGGCGAAGGCTGGCACTCGCGGTACATGGCCAAACCAGCCGGGCAGCAACCAGGCCAGCAGGCTGACCAGTATCAGGCTGAGCAACAGGCTCGGCCAGCGTGGGCACCAGAGCTTGAAGGCCACGCCGATGGCCACGGTGGCCAGGCCCAGCACCAACGAAGGCAGGTCCACCTCACCGGCGTGGCTGGCCAGGTCCTGCGCTGTCTTCAGCGCAGTGGCCTGGCTGGGCAGGTCCATGCCCAGCAGGTTGGGTAACTGGCCCAGGGCAATGACAATGGCAGCGCCCAGGGTGAAGCCAAGCACCACGGAATGGGAGACAAAGTTGACCAGCGCGCCGAAGCGCAAAAGCCCGAGCAGCAATTGGAACAGGCCGCCGAGAAAGGTCAGCAACAGCACCAGGGTTACGTAGTCGGCGCTGCCGGCCACGGCCAGCGGGCTGATGCTGGCATAGAGAACGATGGAAATGGCGGCGGTCGGGCCACAGATAAGGTGCCAGGACGAGCCCCACAGGCAGGCGATCAGCACCGGCACGATGGCGGCGTAGAGGCCGTATTCGGCGGGCAGGCCGGCGATAAGGGCGTAGGCGATGGATTGTGGCAGGGCGAGGATGGCACCGCTCAGCCCCACCAGCAGATCCTGGCGCAGGCTGCGGGCCGATTGGCGGGGCAGCCAGGTGAGGAAGGGCAGCAGGTGAATGAGACGATACATGGGTTATCCACAATCCTTAAGGTTTTCGCCAAACCCTGTGGGAGCGGGCGAGCCCGCGAAGATACCACCGCAGTGGATGGCACCGGCTTCGCCGGTGTTCGCGGGCATGCCCGATCCCACAGGATGAGGTGTCGCTTGCGAAGTTACAGCTTGGCTTTGACGGCCTCCAGGGCGTTGCCATCGGCCTTGGTACTCACCCCAGCCAACCACCCCTCCAGCACCTCGGGATGCGCTTTAACCCAGGCCTTGGCTGCTTCGTCGAAGCTTATCTTCTTGTCCACAACCTCGGCCATGATGCTGTTTTCCATATCCAGCGTAAACTTCAGGTTTTCCAGCATCTTCGCCGCATTGGGGCAGGCTTGTGGATAACCCGTGCGGGTCAGGGTATAGACATCGCCTTTGCTGCCGAACCACTTTTCCCCGCCGGTCAGGTAATGCATTTTCAGCTTCACGTTCATCGGGTGCGGGGTCCAGCCGAGGAAGGTGATGAACTGCTGTTTTTTCACTGCCCGGTCGACCTGCGCCAGCATCGCCTGTTCGCTGGATTCCACCAGCTTCCATTGGCCAAGGTTGAATTCATTCTTGTCGATGATTTCCTTCAGTGACAGGTTGGCCGGGGCGCCGGAGCCAATCCCGTAAAGCTTCTTGTCGAATTGCTCGGCGTGCTTCTGCAGGTCGGCAAAGTCCTTGACGCCGGCATTCCACACGTAATCTGGCACTGCCAGGGTGAACTCGGTTCCCTCCAGATTGCGTGACAGCTGCTTCACGTCGCCATTGGCGATGAATTTGTCATGAAAGCCCTGTTGCGCGGGCATCCAGTTTCCGAGGAAGGCATCTACGCGGCCATCCTTGAGGCCGCCATAGATGATCGGTACAGCCAGGCTGTCGATCTTTACCTGGTAACCCAGGCTTTCCAGCAGCAGGCGGGCCACGGCGTTGGTCGAGGCAATGTCGCTCCAGCCGGGGTCGGCCAATTTCACGGTAGTGCATTGCGTGTCGCTGTCGGCGGCGTAAACGGTGCCCGTGCCCAGGCTGATGGCCAGGGCGAACACGGCGGCGGAGAACTTATGCATGGCGGCCTCTCTTTACTCATTCCAAGGGTGCGGGCTGTGGATAACGTGCCTTGCGCTCGAGGTCGTCGAGATCGATGTGGTTGCGCATGTACTGTTGGCTGGCGTCCACCCAGGGTTGGTGGTCCCAGCTTTTCAGTTTGCCGATGGCCAGTGCCTCGGCCACCAGCCGGCGACGGCGCTGGCTGGCCAGCACCTGCTGGCGCAGGCTGGGGATATCCCAGCGTTGCTGTGCTTCATCGACAAATGCCTGCAGCAGCGCCTGGTGGTCCGGGCTGCTGGTGAGGTTCTCCCGCTCGTGCGGGTCGCGGCTCAGGTCATAGAGTAGGCACGGGTCGTCTTCGCTGTACACGAACTTGTATGGCCCGCGGCGGATCATCATCAGCGGCCCGACGGTGCCTTCGGCCATGTACTCGCCGATCACCTCGTCGTGGCCGCCCTGCCCTTGCAGGTGGCCGAGCAGCGAGCGGCCATCCAGCGGCAGGTCTTTATCCACAGCCCCGCCAGCCAGTTCGACCAGCGTCGGCAGCAAATCGCAGGTCGATACCGAGGCGCTCACGCGGCCTGCCGCGAAGCGCTTTGGCGCATGCACCAGCAGCGGTACCCGCGCCGACATCTCGAACCAGTGCATCTTGTACCAGAGGCCTCGCTCACCGAGCATGTCACCGTGGTCGCCGGAGAATACGATCACGGTGTTGTCGGCCAGGTTGCATTCCTCCAGGGTTTGCAGCAGCTGGCCGATGTTGTCGTCGATGTAGCTGCAGGCGCCGAAGTAGGCGCGGCGGGCATCGCGAATCTTGTCCACAGGCAGCGGCTTGTTCCACAGGTCGTAGACCTTCAGCAGGCGCTGCGAGTGGGGGTCGAGTTCCGCCTGCGCGAGCTCGGCACGTGGCATGGGAATATCCACACCCTCGTAGCGATCCCAGTAGTGCCTGGGGATGGTGTATGGGTCGTGCGGGTGGGTCATCGACACGGTCAGGCAGAACGGCCGGCCATCGTTTTCGCGGACGTGGTCGTACAGGTACTGGCGCGCCTTGAACAGCACTTCTTCGTCGAAATCCAGTTGGTTGGTGCGCACGCAGGGGCCGGCCTGCAGCACCGACGACATGTTGTGGTACCAGCTTGGGCGCACATCCGGTTCATCCCAGTTCACCGCCCAGCCGTAGTCTGCCGGGTAGATATCGCTGGTCAGACGTTCTTCGTAGCCATGCAACTGGTCCGGGCCACAGAAGTGCATCTTGCCTGACAGCGCAGTGCGGTAGCCCAGGCGACGCAGGTAGTGGGCGTAGGTAGGTACATCGGCGGGGAAGTCGGCGGCGTTGTCGTAGGCGCCAATGCGGCTGGGCAACTGGCCGCTGACCAGGGTGAAACGAGACGGGGCGCAAAGCGGGCTGTTGCAGTAGGCGGCGTCGAACACCACCGCCTGCGCGGCCAGGCGGCTCAGGTGTGGCATCTGGATTGGCGAGGGGGCGTAGATCGGCAGCAAGGGCGCGGCCATCTGGTCGGCCATGATGAACAGGATATTCGGGCGCGTCATGGTGGCTTCCATCGTTGAGAGTTATGCGAACCGCTTGCCTATCAAGATGCGACTGTGGATAACATGGGTAAAGCCCATGGCGAACAATGACCAGGATTAGCCACGCTTATGTTTGACCACCTCGCCGATTTTTCGCTGGATACCTTGCGCGTGTTCGAGGCCGCTGCGCGGTTGCGTAGCTTCACTGCGGCGGCGCTGGAGCTGGGCACCACGCAGCCGGCGGTGAGCCAGCAGGTCAAACGGCTGGAGGCTCAGTTGGGCACGCGCTTGTTCGACCGCATTTACCGGGGCATCGAGCTGACCGAGGCTGGCCAGGTGTTGTTCGAACAGGTGCATCAGGGCCTGCAGGCCATGGATGACGGCGTCGCTGAGGTCTGCGGGAGAGGCCAGCGCGAGGTGCTGCAGGTAGCGACCGACTTCGCTTTTGCGGCGTTCTGGCTGATGCCACGGTTGCAGCGTTTTCATCAGGCTTATCCACAGGTGGATGTGAGCCTGGTGACTGGTGAACGCAGCCAGGGCATGTTGCGCCCGGACATCGATGTGGCAGTGCTGTTTGGTGACGGGCGCTTTCACCAGGGCGAGAGCCGGTGGCTGTTCGATGAAGAGGTTTTTCCGGTCTGCAGCCCGCGGCTGATTCATGGCAAACCCTTGTCAGCCGAGGCTTTGCAACGATTGCCGTTGTTGCACTTGAAGGGCGAGCAGGCCAGCCGCTGGTTCGACTGGGCGGGGGTATTTCGCGGGTTTGGCGTGGCCAGCCCGCCGCCGCCGGGGCAGCTGCGGTTCGATAACTATACGTTGCTGATCCAGGCGGCGATCGCCGGCCAGGGCGTGGCGATTGGCTGGGGGCATCTGGTGGACGGGTTGGTGGAGCAAGGGTTGCTGTGCCGGCCGCTGGAGGAGAGTTTGCGTTCGGCGCGTGGGTATTACGCAGTGTTGCCGCCGCGCAAGCGGCGTGGGGCGTTGATCGAGCGGTTTGTGGATTGGCTGGAGCGGGAGCGCAGCCTTTGAGATTTTGCGGCCGCTTTGCGGCCCATCGCGACGCAAGGCCGCTCCTACAGGAATCGCGCCAGCCGAGGCTGCGCGGTCGAGGTAGGAGCGGCCTTGTGTCGCGATGGGCTGCGCAGCAGCCCCGGCCATCTAGACCACGAAGTTCAGATGCTCGCCCCGGTGCAAGTCCAGTTCCAGCATATCCACCATCCCCGCCGCGACCCCGGCCAGGTGCCGCAACGGCTCTGCCAACCCCGGCTCCAGCGTGCCCTCGGTATTGCGAAAATGCTCCATCCCCAACCCGGGCAGCTCCGGCGGCGCATTGATCAACGTCCAGTGCAAGGCACTGCGCTGCAAGCCATCGACCACCTGGTCCACGCATTCCCGCTCCGCTTCACTGTACTTGCCCGGTTCATCCAGCACATCGAAATCGCCCACCAGCAACAGCCGGCGTATAGTCGTGCGCTTGAGCCCGGCCATCAGCGCCTCGCTCATTCGCGCTTGACCAGGCAGGTCGCCCGGTGCCAGCGCCGATAACAGGGCGATCACCGCCGAACCGCCTGCCGCACCCTGTTCCGCCTGGTCGGCATCGCCCAGCCCGCCTATCTTGAAATGCAGGCCCGGGCGTGGCGCGTGGCGGTTGAGGTCATTCACCACGGCCGTGACTTCGTGCTGGCGCGCCAGCAGTTCGACCATCAGGGCGTTGCCCAAGCTGCTTTCAGGCCCGAACAGGACCAGCTTGAACACTGGCGTTTCGGCGTTTTTCACGGCATCACTCCCTTGCAGGTGGTGATGGTTGGACCGCAATCAGGAGTTATCGTGCAGAGGATCAAGGGGTACCACGCCCACGTGTACTACGACGCAGCGACCATGGAGCAGGCCCGTGAGTTGTGCGAGGAGGCCGCGCGACTGTTCCCGGTGACCATGGGGCGCATGCACCAGAAACCGGTGGGGCCACACCCGGATTGGAGCTGCCAGCTGGCGTTCGGGCCGGAGGTGGTGGGGGTGGTTTTGCCTTGGTTGGCGTTGTATCGCAAGGGACTTGTGGTGTTCATGCATCCGTTGACCGGGGATGAACTTGCGGACCATCGTGATCATGCGATCTGGATGGGCGCTGTGCGGCCTTTGGACCTGTCGATTTTCGGGGGCTAGGCCGTTGGTGTTGACGTCATCGCCGGCCAGCCAGCACCCACAGGGATAGCACAGGGCCTGAGCACGGCGCTGTACCTGTGGGAGCGGGCGAGCCCGCGAAGATGGCGACGCGGATCAGCGGCGAGCGCCGCGCACCCCTTCAGCCAGTGCCGCGCAGAGGCTCAACACATCGTTCACCGCTTGCTCGCCACTCTTGGCCTGGGCAATCTTGTCGACCAGTGCCGAGCCCACCACCACACCATCCGCCAGGCGGGCGATGTTCGCCGCCTGCTCCGGCGTACGAATGCCGAAGCCAACGCTGATCGGCAGGTCGGTATGCCGACGCAGGCGGGCAATGGCCTCGGTCACGTGTTCGGTGGTGGCCGAGCCGGCGCCGGTCACACCGGCCACCGACACGTAGTAGACGAACCCGGAGCTGCGCTCCAGCACGCGCGGCAGGCGCACATCGTCGGTGGTCGGGGTGGTCAGGCGGATGAAGTCGATGCCTGCGGCCTGGGCCGGGGTAGCCAGTTCGGCGTCGTGCTCCGGCGGCAGGTCGACGATGATCAGGCCATCGACGCCCGCTTGCCTGGCCTCGGCCACGAACTGTTCCACGCCAAAGCGGTGGATCGGGTTGTAGTAGCCCATCAGCACGATCGGCGTGGCCTGGTCACCCACACGGAAATCGCGAACCATCTGCAGGGTCTTGGCCAGGGTCTGGCCGGCTTCCAGGGCACGCAGGGTGGCCAGCTGGATGGCCACGCCATCGGCCATCGGGTCGGTGAACGGCATGCCCAGTTCGATCACGTCGGCACCGGCTGCCGGCAGGCCCTTGAGGATCTGCAGCGAGGCGTCGTAGCCCGGGTCGCCCGCGGTAATGAAGGTGACCAGTGCCGAGCGGCCTTCGGCCTTCAGCTCGGCGAAGCGTTGTTCAAGACGGCTCATGCCTGTTTCTCCTGGGCAGCCATGTGGTTCATGACGGTTTGCATGTCTTTGTCGCCGCGGCCCGACAGGCACACGACCATCAAGTGGTCCTTGGGCAGCTTCGGCGCGCGCTTGATCGCCTCGGCCAAGGCATGGGAACTCTCCAGGGCCGGGATGATGCCTTCCAGGCGGCAGGTGGCGTGGAACGCATCCAACGCTTCGTCGTCGGTGATGCTGACGTATTCCACACGTTTCACTTCGTGCAGGTAGGCATGCTCCGGGCCGATGCCCGGGTAGTCCAGGCCGGCGGAAATCGAATGGGCGTCGGTAATCTGGCCGTCTGCGTCCTGCAGCAGGTAGGTACGGTTGCCGTGCAGCACGCCTGGGACACCGCCGTTGAGGCTGGCGGCATGTTTGTCGGTGTGCACGCCATGGCCACCGGCTTCGACGCCAATGATCTGCACGCTCGGCTCTTCCAGGAATTCATGGAACAGGCCCATGGCATTGGAACCGCCACCGACGCAGGCGACCAAGCTGTCTGGCAGGCGGCCTTCCTTCTCTTGCAACTGGGCGCGGGTTTCCTTGCCGATGATCGACTGGAAGTCGCGAACCATGGCTGGGTACGGGTGTGGGCCGGCCACGGTACCGATCAGGTAGAAGGTGTCTTCGACGTTGGTGACCCAGTCGCGCAGGGCCTCGTTCATGGCGTCTTTGAGGGTGCCGGTGCCGGCGGTGACCGGGACGATCTCGGCACCTAGCAGCTTCATGCGGAACACGTTGGCCTGCTGGCGCTCGATGTCTGTGGCGCCCATGTAGATCACGCAAGGCAGGCCGAAGCGCGCGGCAACGGTAGCAGTGGCAACGCCGTGCATGCCGGCACCGGTTTCTGCGATCAGGCGCTTCTTGCCCATGCGCTTGGCCAGCAGCACCTGGCCGATGCAGTTGTTCACCTTGTGCGCGCCGGTGTGGTTGAGCTCTTCACGCTTGAAGAAGATCTTTGCACCGCCGCAGTGCTCGGTCAGGCGCTCGGCGAAGTACAGCGGGTTGGGACGCCCGATGTAGTCGCGCTGGAAATAGGCCAGCTCTTCAAGGAATTTCGGGTCTGCCTTGGCGGCTTCGTATTCGCGGGCCAGGTCCAGCACCAGTGGCATCAGGGTTTCGGCCACGTAGCGGCCGCCGAACGAGCCGAACAGGCCATTGGCATCTGGGCCGGGGCGGTATTGGGACTGGGTCATGGGGCGCTCCAAGGCGTAGTCGATGAGGTATGGGCTTTACTCTAACCACGACAGGCCTGGCTGAAAACCGA
Source organism: Pseudomonas sp. LAM2023 (assembly GCF_016620375.1). NCBI lineage: Bacteria > Pseudomonadati > Pseudomonadota > Gammaproteobacteria > Pseudomonadales > Pseudomonadaceae > Pseudomonas > Pseudomonas sp. LAM2023. The sequence continues at coordinate 879,064 of NZ_JAENHV010000015.1, forward strand.
TAAGATTGCGCAAACTTGTCAGGAAAACTCACAGGTAAAATGGCTCACGACCTCCCTCCCCTCAACGCCCTGCGAGCCTTCGAGGCCACCGCCCGGCTTAATAGCGTCAGCCAGGCGGCTGAAGCGCTGCATGTCACCCATGGCGCCGTCAGCCGGCAGCTCAAGGTGCTTGAAGAACACCTGGGGGTTGCGCTGTTCGTCAAGGACGGACGTGGCATCAAACTCACAGATGCCGGTATGCGCCTGCGTGATGCCAGCGGCGAAGCGTTCGATCGGCTGCGCAGCGTATGTGCTGAACTCAGCCGAGATGTGAGTGAGGCGCCGTTTGTCCTGGGTTGCTCGGGCAGCTTGTTGGCGCGCTGGTTCATACCGCGGCTGGGGCGGCTGAAGGCCGATTTGCCCGAGCTGCGCCTGCACCTGTCGGCAGGCGAAGGCGACCTCGACCCGCGCCGGCCGGGGCTGGATGCGCTGTTGGTATATGCCGAGCCGCCATGGCCGACGGACATGCAGGTGCATGTGCTGGCCGAGGAACGCATCGGGCCGGTGCTCAGCCCGCATTTTGCCGGTTTCGAGCGATTGCAGGGCGCACCTGCCAACGCCTTGCTCGACGAGGCCTTGCTGCACACCACCTCGCGCCCGCAGGCCTGGCCGACCTGGGCGGCAGAACAGGGGCTGGACCCGAGGGCATTGCAGTATGGGCAGGCCTTCGAGCACTTGTACTACCTGCTGGAAGCTGCTGTAGCGGGCCTGGGCGTAGCTATTGCGCCGCAGCCGCTGGTCGCCGATGACCTTCGGGCGGGGCGTTTGCGTGCGCCTTGGGGCTTTTCCCCTACTTCGGCAGTGCTGGCGTTATGGGTGCCCCAGCGCGCCGCAGACGGACGCGCCGAGCAGTTGGCACAGTGGCTACGCGCCGAACTGGCCGGTCAAGGCGCTTAGTTGCGTTTGCACAGCAGGTACGCCGCCAGCAGGCCCAGTGCACCGATGGCAACACCTGCCGTGGTGTAAGGGTGCTGCTGCGCGTAGTCACGGGTAGCGATGCCGGTCTGGCGGGTGCGCTGCTTCATTTCCTCGTAGGCGTCGCTCAGCAGGCTACGAGAATGGCGAAGGGCGCTCTCGGCGCTGCTGCGGATGGCCTTGACCGACTTCTGGGATTCTTCCGAGGCGTCGTGTTTGAGGCTTTCCAGGCTCTTCAGCAGGCTTTCGATCTCGGCTTCCATGCTTTCCAGGGATGCTTTTCGCAGCGAATTGCGGGGCATGTTGACTCTCCTTCGCGTTGTGGGCTGTAGAAGTTGCGACTGCCAAGCGAAGCGAAAGTGCGATCGAACTTTCCACATTCGTGGCGGCTCGCAGGTAAACCCTGCCTGCGCTGCTAGGCTCAATCACACCGTCATCCAAGGAGAGTGCTCATGACCGATCATCACACTTACAAGAAGATCGAGCTGGTAGGGTCTTCGACCACCAGCATCGAAGAGGCGATCAACAACGCCCTGGCCGAAGCTGGCAAGAGCATCAAGCACCTGGAGTGGTTCGAGGTGGTCGACACTCGTGGTCATATCCGTGACAACAAGGCTGCACACTTCCAGGTCACGCTGAAGGTTGGCTTCCGTATCGCCAACAGCTGAAACGTTACCGGGCTGGATGAGTCCGGCAGGATGGGATATTTAGGAAGCGGGCGCCTTGGCAGGCGCCCTTCTGATTTCATCTGCACAAGGAAAGCGATCGATGAGCAAGCTGATTCTGGTGCTGGGCCTGATGAGCCTGGCCGGTGGGGCGCTGGCAGCAGGCAAGCCCTGCGAGGAACTGAAGGCGGAGATTACAGCCAAGCTGGATGCCAAAGGTGTTCAGGGATACACCTTGGAGGTGGTGAAGAAGGGCGAACCGGCGGGCAAGGTGATTGGTAGCTGCGAGGCCGGCACCAAGGAGATCGTGTACCGCCGTGGCTGACGGCCTGGCGTCTTCGTCGGCCAGATAGGCTTGAACGTGGCGCTGTCCCTGTAGGAGCGGCCTTGTGTCGCGAAGGGCTGCGAAGCAGCCCCAGGATTTCAGCGCAGGTGCACAATAGCCGGGGCTGCTTCGCAGCCCTTCGCGACACAAGGCCGCTCCTACAGGTAACCGCGCCGGGATTGCCGGCGCAGGAGGTCACTCGGCCCTGAGGGCCTGCGCCAGCAGCTCGTACGACCGCACCCGGTCGGCATGCTCGTACAGATCACAGGTAAAGATCAGCTCATCCGCCCCGGTCTGCTCCAGCAGCACTTCCACCTTGGCCCGCACTTTCTCTGGGCTGCCAATCATCGCCAGGCCCAGGAAACTGCCCACCGCATCCCGCTCATGCGGTAGCCACAGGCCCTCCATGCTTGCCACCGGCGGCTTCTGCATAAGGCTCTGCCCGCGGATCAGCGCCAGGATACGCTGGTACACCGAAGTGGCCAGGTATTCGGCCTTCTCGTCGGTTTCCGCCACGACCATCGGAATACCCAGCATCACGTACGGCTTGTCCAGCGTGGTCGACGGCTTGAAGTGGTTGCGGTACACGCGGATCGCCTCGTGCATGTAGCGCGGCGCGAAGTGTGAGGCGAAGGCATAGGGCATGCCGCGCATACCAGCCAGCTGGGCACTGAACAGGCTGGAGCCAAGCAGCCACATCGGTACTTCGGTGTCGTGCCCTGGCACCGCAATCACTTTCTGGTCATCGGTGCGCGGGCCGAGGTAGCGCGACAACTCCTCGACGTCGTCCGGGAAATCGTCCGGGCCGCCAGCACGGTCGCGGCGCAGGGCGTAGGCGGTCATCTGGTCGGAGCCCGGGGCACGGCCCAGGCCCAGGTCGATGCGCCCTGGATACAGGCTGGCCAGGGTGCCGAACTGTTCGGCGATCACCAGCGGTGCATGGTTGGGCAGCATGACCCCGCCAGAGCCCACGCGAATGCTCGAAGTACCACCGGCCAGGTAACCGATCAGCACCGCAGTGGCGGAACTGGCAATGCCGTCCATGTTGTGGTGTTCGGCTACCCAGAAGCGATGGTAGCCAAAGCGTTCGACGTGTTGCGCCAGGTCCAGCGAGTTGCGTAGCGACTGGGCCGGGCCGGCGTCGGCGCGCACGGGCACCAGATCGAGGGTGGATATTTTCAGGTCACGCAACTGGGTCATGGTGCCTCCGCAGGAATGGTTGGCCAGAGGCCTTTTTGACTCTGTATGGGCGCATTCGTTGGATTCAATGCCTGTGGTCAGATTGCGCTGAACTTGGCAGACGCGACAGGCCTCTGAACCGGTAGGTATGAACCAGTGACCAGGAGGTAGCATGAAAAAGACAGCATCGGCGATCTGGCAAGGTGGCCTGAAGGACGGCAAAGGCCTGCTCTCCACGGAAAGCGGCGCGCTCAAGCAGAACCCCTACGGTTTCAATACCCGTTTCGAAGGCTCGCCCGGCACCAATCCGGAAGAGCTGATCGGCGCAGCACATGCCGGCTGCTTCTCGATGGCGTTGTCGATGATGCTGGGCGAAGCGGGGCTGACTGCCGAGCGGATCGACACTGCCGCCGAGGTGACCCTCGACAAGCAGCCTGATGGCTTTGCCATTACCGCCGTGCACCTGGTACTGCGGGCCAAGGTCCCCGGAGCAAGCGAGGCGCAGTTCCTGGATATCGCCAACAAGGCCAAGGCGGGCTGCCCGGTATCCAAGGTACTGAACGCCAGGATCAGCCTGGATGCGGCACTGGTGGGCTGAAACGGTGCAATGAGGGCGGTTTGCTGTAGTCTAGACAGCGTCGGCAGCATGCTGCCCCTTTCAGGAGCCGTTTCATGATTCGCGTAGCAATCACCGTGTTGGCTTCCCTGGTCGCCACCTCTGCGCTGGCGGCGGTGAAGCCGTGCGAGGAGCTCAAGGCCGAGATCGAGACCAAGATACAGGCCCAGGGGGTTCCCTCCTACACCCTGGAAATCGTGCCCAACAGCGAAGTGAAAGACCCGAGCATGGTCGTCGGGACCTGTGATGGAGGCAGCAAGAAGATCATCTACCAAAAGAATGACCAGTAGGTCCTAGCCCCGGGGGCCGTGCAGCAGCCCGTGATCACGGAATGCAGAATACTTCGCTAGGTTCGTTGACCACCACCTTGCGGTTGCCGTCATACAGCCGTACTTGCGGCTCCATCACGGGTGCGCGTGCCTCCAGGCGATAGCGTTCCCCGGCCTTGAAGTTGTCGAAGCGCACGGTCAGGTAGCAAGTTCGGTCCCTGGGATCGGTGGTGATGCCGCCGGAGTAGATTTCGTAATCGAAGCGCACGACCAGTTCGTGCTTGCCCGGCGTCATCTGGAAGTAACGGCCGTCATCCAGTCGTTTTCCGTCGAGGCGGTCGGCCATGATGACCCTGCCTGGGGTGGTGGTGTAGAGGTCGACCCAGGCCTGCTTGGGGTCGACGGGCGGCAAGGGGCTGGCGCAGGCCCCCAGTGTACTGAGGGCTATCAGCATCATGGGCTGGCGCATGGCAAGACTCCCGCTTGCGAATTACACGCTACAAGCATAGCGCCATTCGTGCGTGTCAGCTGTGCTGACAGCCAGCGGGCAGGCCCTGGCCGACCAGCTTTTGCTGATGGTCGTAGAGCTTGATCCAGGGGCGGAAACCGATACTGCCAGCCTGCAGCTGGTAGCGCTGGCCGGCGCTGAAGTCCTTGAAGGTCAGCTTGACCTGGCAGTCGCGCCACAGCGGCTCGTCGACCGGGCCGATATTGCTGGGGGTAACCGGGAACTGGTAGCGCACGGTCAGCTCATGGCTGCCGGGCGGCACTTCGAAATAACGGCTGTCGGCCCAGTCTCGTTCATCGACCTGCAGCGCATGCAGCGAGGTGTTGTCGTAGGGGGTGAGGTCGATCCAGGCCTGGTTCGGGTCCGGGTCCGGCAGGGTCGAGCAGGCGGATATCAGCAACAGTGAGCCGGCAACCAACAGTGCGCGCATGGCGAAACTCCCCCTTGGCGAGATAGTCTTGAAGTGAAACGGCCTAGAGCGAGTCTGACCTACCGGATGCTTCGATTTTTTCTTGTTCAGCGCTCGGGCCCTGGGGCACTCGACCGCTTTTTCACCCGTTTGGTTCCCCCGCTTGCCGCGCTCCTGCTGAACGGTTGTGCCAGTACGACCTATTACGGGCAGTTGGCCGAAGGCCAGTGGCAACTGCTGCGTGCCCGTCAGTCGGTGGAGCGAGTAGTGGCCGACCCTGCTACCTCGCCGAAGTTGCGTGAGCGACTGACGCATGCCGAGCAGGCACGCGCGTTTGCCAGCCAGCAGCTGAAATTGCCGGACAACCGTAGCTACCGGGTGTACGTGGAGCTTGGCCGGCCCTTTGTGGTGTGGAATGTGTTCGCCACTCCCGAGCTGTCACTGCAGCCGGTCACGCACTGCTTCCCGATCGCCGGCTGCGTGGCGTATCGCGGTTACTACCAGCTGGGGGCGGCACGCGGGGCGGCGGCGTTGATGCGGCAGGACGGCATGGACGTGTACGTGAGCGGCGTGGAAGCCTATTCGACCCTGGGCTGGTTCGATGACCCGATCCTGTCGTCGATGGTTGGCTGGGGCGATGAGCGCCTGGCCACGTTGATCTTCCATGAACTGGCCCACCAGCGCTTCTATGTGCAGGACGACACCGAGTTCAACGAGTCATTCGCCTCCTTCGTCGAGCAGGAGGGCACGCGGCAATGGCGCGTGGCGCGTGGGCTTGCAGCGGTTGACCAGGCCCAGGGGCCGCAGCGTGACCAGTTCATCCGGCTCGTACTGGCCAGCCGCGAGCGGTTGCAGGCCATTTATGCCCAGCCGTTGGACGATGCGCAAAAGCGCGTGGCCAAGCAGGCCGAGTTCGAGCGGTTGCGGCGGGAGTACCGGCTGCTGCGTGACGGCCAGTGGGGCGGCGACAAGCGTTACGACGCCTGGATGTATGGGCCGATGAACAATGCCAAGCTGTTGCCGTTCGGGCTGTATGACCAGTGGGTGCCAGCGTTCGCAGCACTGTTCCGCGAGGTGGGTGGGGACTGGGCGCGGTTTTATCAGCGGGTGGAGCAGTTGGGACAGCTGCCGATCGAGGAGCGCAAAGCGACGTTGCAGCGGTTGATGATCAACCCATCAGATGTTGCGGCCCATCGCGATGCAAAGCCTACGCGGTCCTGGTAGGAGCGGCCTTGTGTCGCGATGGGCTGCAAAGCAGCCCCATGGCCCTCAAGCCTCGAGAAACGCTCGATGCATTTCGGCCAAGGTTGCAAAGTGATAGGCCGGCTCCTCCGCCATCAACTCCTCCCGGCTGCCAAACCCATACCCCACCGCCACCGCCTGCAAGCCGTTGCTGCGCGCACCGATCAGGTCATGCTTGCGGTCGCCGATCATCAGCGTCTGCGCCGGGTCCAGCCCCTCTTCGTCCAGCAGGTGGCGAATCAGCTCGACCTTGTTGGTGCGTGTGCCATCCAGTTCACTGCCATAGATCACCTTGAAATGGTGGTCGAAAGCGAAGTGACGGGCAATTTTACGGGCGAACTCCCAGGGCTTGGAGGTAGCGATGTACAGGGTGCGGCCTTGGCCATTCAGGGCTGCGAGCAGTTCCGGCACACCTTCGAACACCAGGTTTTCATACAGGCCGGTGACGCGGAAGCGTTCCCGGTAGAAGTTCACCGCCTCCCAGGCCTTGGCCTCGTCGAAGCCATAGAACTGCATGAATGCCTGCAGCAAGGGCGGGCCGATAAAGTGTTCGAGGCGGGCCAGGTCCGGCTCGTCGATGCCCAGCTTGGCCAAGGCGTACTGGATCGAGCGGGTGATGCCCTGGCGCGGGTCGGTCAGGGTGCCGTCGAGGTCGAAGAGGATGTTCTGCTGGTGCATTTACATAGGTTCCACTTGAGTGCTGCGTGGCCTTCTTCGCGGGCTCGCCCGCTCCCACAGGTACAGCGCTGGCCTTGAATACTCCACTAGACCTGTGGGAGCGGGCAAGCCCGCGAATGCGGTCATTCAGGTTGATCGTAGCCTTCGGCCAGGTGCTGGTCCTTGAGCTTCACATAGTTGCTGGCGCTGTAGGCAAAGAACGCATGCTCCTGGTCGTTCAGCAGCCGGGCCTGTTTCACCGGGCTACCCATGTACAGGTAGCCACTGACCAGGCGCTTGCCCGGCGGTACCAGGCTGCCGGCACCAATGATCACTTCGTCCTCGACGATGGCGCCGTCCATGATGGTGCTGCCCATGCCGACCAGGATGCGGTTGCCCAGGGTGCAGCCATGCAGCATGACCTTGTGGCCGATGGTCACTTCGTCGCCGATGATCAGCGGGAAGCCGTCAGGGTTATATGTGCTGGCGTGGGTGATGTGCAGGACACTGCCGTCCTGCACGCTGGTGCGTGCGCCGATGCGGATACGGTGCATGTCGCCGCGCACCACGGTCAGCGGCCACACCGAGCTGTCCTCGCCGATTTCCACGTCGCCCAGCACGATCGCCGAACGGTCGACGAAGGCCCGTGGTCCAACTTTCGGAGTGTGTTGCTGGAAGCTTCGGATGGCCATGATAGCGTCTCTCATCTGTGCCGATAGGCAGGCTGCCTGCTGCGGTCGGCGTCGATTGTAATTAAGATGGGCCAGTGTTTCTTCTGCCAAGGTATCCAAACCGTGAGTGCGAACAACCCGCTTCTGCAGTCCTACGATCTGCCGCCCTTCTCGCAAATCCGTGCCGAACACGTGTTGCCGGCGATCGAAGCGATCCTGGCCGACAACCGTAAAGCCATTGCCGAGATCCTCGAAAAGCAGGGCAAGAACCCTACCTGGGCTGGCCTGGTGCTGGCCATGGACGAATTGAACGATCGCCTGGGCGCCGCCTGGAGCCCGGTCAGCCACCTCAATGCGGTGTGCAACAGCCCCGAGCTGCGTGAGGCCTATGAGTCATGCCTGCCGGCGCTTAGCGCCTACTCTACCGAACTTGGGCAGAACCGAGCGCTGTTCGAAGCCTACCAGGCGCTGATCGACAGCCCGGAGGCTGCCGGCTTCGACGTGGCGCAGAAGACTATCCTCGAGCATGCCCTGCGTGACTTCCGCCTGTCGGGTATCGACCTGCCGGCGGACAAGCAGCAGCGCTACGCCGAAGTGCAGAGCAAGCTCAGCGAGCTGGGCAGCCGCTTCTCCAACCAGTTGCTCGACGCTACCCAAGCCTGGACCAAGCACGTCACCGACGAAGCCGCACTGGCCGGCCTGACCGACTCGGCCAAGGCGCAGATGGCGGCAGCAGCCCAGGCCAAGGGGCTCGACGGCTGGCTGATCACCCTGGAGTTCCCCAGCTACTACGCGGTGATGACCTACGCCGATGACCGCGCCTTGCGCGAAGAGCTGTATGCCGCCTACTGCACCCGTGCCTCGGATCAGGGCCCGAATGCCGGTCAGTTCGACAACGGCCCGGTGATGCAGGAAATCCTCGCCCTGCGCCAGGAGTTGTCCGAACTGCTGGGTTACAAAAATTACGCCGAACTGAGCCTGGCCACCAAGATGGCCGAGTCCAGCGACCAGGTGCTGAGCTTCCTGCGCGACCTGGCCAAGCGTTCCAAGCCGTTCGCCGCACAGGACCTGGCGCAGCTCAAGGCCTATGCCGCCGAGCAGGGCTGCCCCGAGCTGGCCAGCTGGGACGCCGGTTACTTCGGCGAAAAGCTGCGTGAACAGCGCTACAACGTGTCGCAGGAGGCCCTGCGCGCCTACTTCCCGATCGACAAGGTGCTGGGTGGTCTGTTCAGCATCGTTCAGCGCCTGTACGGCATCGAAATTGCCGAACTCAAGGGCTTCGACAGCTGGCACCCGGACGTGCGCCTGTTCGAGATCAAGGAAAACGGCCAGCACATCGGCCGCTTCTTCTTCGACCTGTACGCTCGCGCCAACAAGCGTGGCGGTGCCTGGATGGACGGCGCCCGTGACCGTCGCCGCACGGCCGATGGCCGCCTGCAGAGCCCTGTGGCCAACCTGGTCTGCAATTTTACCCCGGCTGCGCCCGGCAAGCCGGCCTTGCTGACCCATGATGAAGTGACCACGCTGTTCCACGAGTTCGGTCACGGCCTGCACCACTTGCTGACCCGCATCGAGCATGCCGGTGTTTCCGGTATCAATGGCGTGGCCTGGGACGCTGTCGAGCTGCCCAGCCAGTTCATGGAAAACTGGTGCTGGGAACCTGAAGGCCTGGCGCTGATATCCGGCCACTTTGAAACCGGTGCGCCTCTGCCGCAGGACCTGCTGGACAAGATGCTGGCGGCGAAGAACTTCCAGTCGGGCATGATGATGGTGCGCCAGCTGGAGTTCTCGCTGTTCGACTTCGAACTGCACGCCAGCCATGGCGATGGTCGCAGTGTGCTTCAGGTACTCGAAGGCGTACGTGACGAGGTGTCGGTGATGCGCCCGCCGGCGTACAACCGCTTCCCCAACAGCTTTGCGCACATCTTCGCGGGCGGCTATGCAGCCGGCTACTACAGCTACAAGTGGGCCGAAGTGCTGTCTGCCGATGCCTTCTCGCGCTTCGAGGAAGAGGGCGTGCTGAATGCCGAGACCGGTCGCGCCTTCCGCGAGGCGATTCTGGCTCGCGGCGGTTCGCGCGAGCCGATGGTGCTGTTCGTCGACTTCCGTGGCCGTGAACCTTCCATCGATGCCTTGCTGCGCCACAGTGGCCTGAGCGAGGACGCTGCAGCATGAGTGAGGTAGCCGTGAACAAGACCAAGAAGCGCTTCATTGCCGGCGCGGTGTGCCCGGCATGCAGCGAGACCGACAAGTTGATGATGTGGAACGAAGACGGCGTACCGCACCGCGAGTGCGTGGCCTGCGGCTTTACCGACACCCTCAACGAGCAGGGCCTGTCGGTGCCGAAGGAACTCGGCACGCGGGTCAACCAGCTGGCACCGAAAGCGGCGCCCGCCAAGGTTCAGACCGTGCAGTTCTTCCCCAACCCGAAGCTGAAGAAACCGGCTGACTGAAGCCGCAGTGCCGCCCGGGCGCATGCCCGGGTGGTAGATAGTCAGGCCTCGTGCCGCGCAGCAACCCTGCAAGCTCCCCTGCTCCCCACTACGAGCAAGGTGTAGCGTCATGGACAACCCGCTTCTGCAAAATAGCCATATCCCCGTCGATTATTCGGCGATCACCCTGGAAAACATGGCTGCTGCCTTCGCGCATGTGCTGTTGGCACATGAGCAAGGCATCGACCGCATCATCCGCGACCAGAAGGCGATGCCTACCTGGGATGACATGGTGTTGGCGGTGGATGGCCTGGATGCCCAGCTGCTGTCAGTGCTGTACGCCGCTTCACCCCTGGTTGGCCGGGATGATGACTGGGCCAATGCCATTATCGGGTTTTATGGCAGGGTTACGGCACGCTTCGACCAGAAGTTCGCCAACTCTGCGCTGCAGGCGCTGTATGAGCGCCTTGCCAACAGCGATATCGGCAAGCAGCTGGATGCCCGCAAACGCGCGACCTTGCGCTGGCATCTGGACAAGTTCAACGCCAATGGTGCGAAGCTCGACGCCGCCGGCAAGGCGCGCCTGGCCCAACTGCAGGCGCAAATCGGCACTGCACGCGAGGCTTTCCGCGCCAATATCAACCGGCCAGGTTTGAGCATCACCGATGAAACCGAGCTGAGCGGCATCCCGCAGCGGGTGCGCGATGAATGGGCCGAACGCGCGCGGGAAGCAGGGGAGTCGGGCTGGTTGATCGCCTGTGAAAGCGTGGCCACTGATGACGCGCTCAAGTACGCCAGTAACCGCCCGTTACGTGAGCGTGTGTATCGCGCTTACCATGCCCGCGGGGTCAGTGACGAGCCTGGGCAGGATAATCGCTTGCACTTGCAGCAACTGGCGACGTGGCTTGACGAAAAGGCGCGCTTGCTTGGCTTCGCCAGCCATCTGGAGCAAAGCCTGCTGGTGAAGAGTGCGGGCGCGGTGGACGAGGTACGGGGCTTTCTTCGCCACCTGGCGGACCAAGTCCGCCCTGGCATGTTGCAACGGCGCGCGGAAATCGAACGCCGGGCGGCTGCCCAAGGGCTGGCGCCTGTGCAGCCCTGGGACATTGCCTACCTCGAGGCAGGGCACACTGCTGTTCTCACCACCGAAACCCTGCGCGAATACTTCCCGCTCAATGCCGTCGTCACTGCGTTGCAGCAGTTGGCGGAGCAGCTGTTGGGCGTAGTGTTGCAGCCCAGGCCGCTGGCCACCTGGGATGACAGCGTGCAGCCGTTCGAAGTGTGGCAGGACAACGCCTTCATCGGTTTCCTCTACCTGGATGCCGTACAGCATGCTGGCAAGCAGCCTGACTCGGTGTTCACCACCTATATACGCAACCGCCGGGTCGATGCCGAAGGGATCTACCAGGCGGCCTCGGTGGTAGTCTTCAGTGACGTGCCGCAAGCGTTGCCGGGTGACCAGCCGTTGCTCGACCACCTGTCGCTTCGCAAGCTGTTCCATGAGTTCGGCCACGCCCTGCACCATTTGCTGGTGCGCACGACCAATCATGTGATGTCCAACGTTACCGAACTCGGTACCGATGGCGTGGAACTGGTCGGCAAGTTGTTCGAGCGCTGGGTCTGGGACGCGGATTACCTGGTGGCGATCTCGTCGCACCAGCTGGATGGCAGGCCGCTTGACCGTGCGCGGGTCGGTGAATGTCTGTATCGCTTGCGCCAGCAAGGCGTGGAAGAGATTGCGCGTGATCTGAGCCTGGCGCTGTTCGATCTGGACCTGCATGCCACGCCAAACGACGGCAGGACGCTCGAGCAACGCCTGGAGCAGGCTCGCGAGCGTTGCGGTTATTGGCCCCTGGCAGGCTTCGAGCACCCGGCGCATGCCTTCGACCACCTGGTGAATGGCTACGATGCAGGCTATTACGCGTACCTGTGGTCGGATGTGCACGCCTTCGACCTGTTCACCCGCTTTGAAGCGGCAGGGCTGCTGGACCGGGCGACTGGCCGTGAACTGCAGGAGGCGCTGTTCGCGCCAGGGGCATCGCGGCCATTGCGCGAAGGCATCGAGGCATTCCTTGGCCGACAGGCGAGCCCTACGGCATTCCTGCGCTGGCATGGTTTGGCGTGAAGGTGTGCTGACCAGAGGTGCTGGAAAGATCGTGGCGCACCCTTTACTGTATATGGATACAGTGTCGAGGTAGGGCCATGATTCATCCAGCACCGCCAAAGGGCCGTGGTACGGCGCACAATCCGTATAACCGTTTCGCCCCGAGCCATTCGGTGGCGGAGGATGACGGCTGGTACCAGGAGGTGCCGCAAACCCAGGGCACCGAGGTGCGGGTCGAGATGGCCAAGTCGGTAATCAGCCGCAATACCTCGCCCGACCTGCCCTTCGACCGTTCGATCAATCCTTACCGCGGTTGCGAGCATGGCTGCATCTACTGCTACGCCCGTCCTTCGCATGCTTACTGGGACCTTTCCCCCGGCCTGGATTTCGAGACCAAGCTGATCGCCAAGACCAACGCTGCCGAGGTGCTGGCGCAACAACTGAGCAAGCCGGGTTATGTCTGCGCGCCGATCAACCTGGGCTCCAATACCGACCCATACCAGCCAATCGAGCGGGAACAGATGTTGACCCGTCGCCTGCTCGAAGTGCTGCTGCGCTTTCGCCACCCGGTGACCATCGTCACCAAAGGCGCGCTGGTCTTGCGCGACCTCGACCTGCTGGTCGAAATGGCCAGCCAGCGCCTGGCACGGGTGATGATCAGCCTGACAACCCTGGACGATGGCCTCAAGCGGGTGCTCGAGCCGCGTGCGGCCTCGCCCAAGGCAAGGTTGCGTGCCATTCGCGTATTGCGCGAGGCCGGCGTGCCGGTAGGTGTGCTGTGTTCACCGATGATTCCGATGATCAACGACAGTGAGTTGGAGCACCTGCTCGAAGCGGCCCGGGAGGCCGGTGCACAGAGTGCGGCCTACATGATGCTGCGGCTGCCGCTGGAGGTGGCGCCGTTGTTCGAACAGTGGCTGCAGGACCATTACCCGCAACGGGCGGCACACGTCCTGAGCCTGATCCGTCAGAGCCGTGGTGGTGAGCTGTATGACAGCCGGTTTGGTGCGCGCATGCGCGGTGAAGGGGTGTTCGCTGATTTACTGGCGCAGCGGTTCGCCAAGGCCATGAAACGGCTGGACTTCGAGGGACGGGAAGCGCAGGCGCTGGATTGCTCGGCGTTCTGCCCGCCCGGTGGACAGATGGCACTGTTCTAGTGGGAAAAGCGCACGTTGCAAACCCTCAGTGAGACTCATGCAAGCAAATAATTGTGGTAATGGCTCTTGGCAGTTGATGGTTTTTTGCTATTATTCAATTCCCGCCTCTTTGTTCTGGAACGGCCGTTCTAGAGCTGTCGAATTAAGTTTCAGTTAAGTTTTCCCCGCTAGCGTAGCAAATCAGTTTGCAGCGACTGTGATCTATGGCCCATGCGCGTCATCTAAAACCCTGCATAGCCAAAATCTTTCACCGGTAAAATGGATTTACCTACACACCGTCAAGAGGATGAATCATGCCCATCAAGGACCCATCCAAGGTTGTTCCGCAGGTCCCCGCGGAGAGCGCCGATGCCGCCCTTAAGCACATCGTCGACGGCTTCCTGCGTTTTCACCATGACGTTTTCCCCGAGCAGCAAGAGCTATTCAAGAAGCTCGCCACCGCGCAAACCCCACGTGCCATGTTCATCACCTGCGCCGACTCGCGCATCGTTCCCGAGCTTATCACCCAGAGTTCGCCAGGCGACCTGTTCGTGACCCGTAACGTCGGTAACGTAGTACCGCCTTATGGCCAGATGAATGGCGGCGTTTCCAGCGCTATCGAGTACGCGGTGCTGGCGTTGAAAGTGCACCACATCATCGTCTGTGGCCACTCTGACTGCGGCGCAATGCGTGCAGTGCTCAACCCGCAATCGCTGACCAAGATGCCGACCGTTTCCGCCTGGCTGCGCCACGCCGAAGTGGCCCGCACCGTGGTCGAGAACAACTGTTCGTGCGGTAGCGAACACGAAACGATGCAAGTGCTGACCAAGGAAAACGTCATCGCTCAGTTGCATCACCTGCGCACTCACCCTTCGGTGGCTTCGCGCCTGGCAGCCGGTGAGCTGTTTATCCATGGCTGGGTCTACGACATCGAGACCAGCAAGATCGAAGCCTACGACGCTGCCAGCGACAGCTTCCTGCCGCTTGCCGCTGGCGAGCCGGTCCCCTGCGCTACTCCGAGAGGCCGCTACTAAGCGACCCATCCACCCGCTGGAACCTTGATAGCCGGCTGCACCCTGCTGGGGTGTGGCGCGGCTTTCGGCTGCCCTGAATTCCCTGACTGCCCTGCCGGCATGCCTGCTGGCGGCCCGCGCCTGCGCGCTTGTCAGGGGCAAACGTGCCCATGGCCAGGGGAATGGCTGTGTGACAGAGAAAGGAGAAACAACGGTGAACATTACACAGTTGAAAGCGGCCCTGCCGCGTGAGTTGCTGGCGTCGGTGGTGGTCTTCCTGGTAGCCCTGCCGTTATGCATGGGTATTGCAATCGCTTCGGGGATGCCGCCGGCCAAAGGCCTGATTACCGGCATCATCGGCGGCATCGTCGTGGGTTTCCTCGCTGGCTCGCCGCTGCAGGTGAGTGGCCCGGCCGCTGGCCTGGCCGTGCTGGTGTTCGAACTGGTGCGCCAGCATGGCATGGCCATGCTCGGGCCGATCTTGCTGCTGGCTGGCCTGCTGCAATTGCTGGCCGGGCGCCTGCGCCTGGGGTGCTGGTTCCGTGTCACCGCCCCGGCGGTTGTTTACGGCATGCTCGCAGGTATCGGTGTGCTGATCGTGCTGTCCCAGGTGCATGTGATGTTCGACACAACACCGCAGCCTTCGGGCCTGCAGAACCTGGTGGAATTTCCTTCGACCGTGGCGGCTGCCCTGCCGGTGGAGAATGCGGGCTCTGGTTGGCAAGCCGGTGCACTCGGGCTGGGTACCATCGCCATCATGTGGGGGTGGGAGCGCTTGCGGCCGCGCAAGCTGCGTTTCGTTCCCGGTGCCTTGTTGGGCGTGGCAGCGATGACGGTTATCGCCATGTGGCTGGCACTGCCGGTGAACCGGGTACAGGTGCCGACGGACCTGACCGAAGCCATCGACTGGATCCGCCCCGATGACCTCATGAAGCTGGCCGATCCGTCCCTGCTGGTGGCCGCTTTCGCATTGGCCTTCATCGCCAGCGCCGAAACCTTGTTGTCCGCCGCTGCGGTGGATCGCATGCATAGCGGGCAACGTTCAGACTTCGACCGTGAGCTCTCGGCACAAGGGATTGGCAACATGCTTTGCGGGTTGCTGGGCGCGCTGCCAATGACTGGCGTCATCGTACGCAGCTCGGCCAACGTACAGGCAGGTGCACAAACACGGGCTTCGGCCATTCTGCATGGCGCATGGTTGTTGGCGTTCGTCGTGGCTCTGGGCAGCGTGCTGCAGCAGATTCCGGTGGCGAGCCTGGCGGGCGTGCTGGTGTACACCGGCGTGAAGCTGGTCGACTTCAAGGCCCTGCGCGGCCTGAGCCGCTACGGCAGGATGCCGATGTTCACCTACGTGGCAACAGCCGTGACGATCGTCTTTACCGACCTGTTGACCGGGGTGTTGCTGGGCTTTGCCCTGACGCTGCTGAAGCTGGCCTTCAAGGCGGCACGCCTGAAGATCAGCCTCGCCCAGCTCGAGACCAGCGGCCATATGGAGTTACGCCTGAGCGGTGCGGCAACCTTCCTCAAGGTACCTGCCCTGACCCAGGTACTCGATAGCGTGCCTGCGGGGACTACGTTGCATGTGCCGCTGGCCAACCTGACCTACATCGACCACTCCTGCCTGGAGCTGCTGGAGGACTGGAGCAGAACCAGTGGCTCGATCCTGCGCATTGAACAACGAGGGCTCAAGCGCAGGGTGGAGGGACGTCTGCGAAGCGTGGCGGGTGCCTGAGGTCAGTTCTTCACCTCGATCATCTCTGGTGAACCCGGCCAGGTACCGGTCAGGTTGACCGTACGGGTGCCACCCAGCCACTCGGTGGCGGGGGTGTTCCACTTCAGCGATTTGCGGGTATTGGCGCCGATGTTGACGAATTCCGCTGTCAGCACCATCTCGGTGGCTGTCAGCGGGATATCGCCAAAGCTCGCCGAGCTACCGCCGATTACGGTGCTGGAATGTTCCACAGGGCCAGAGGGCGTCTGGTAGGCGAGTGTGACTTTGGTGACGTAGGTAGTCAGAGACGAGGCCTTGCTGTCGACATGCAGGTTCAATACGCCGATCTTGCCGACCCAGCTCGGAATCAACACCCGGCTGCCTGCGTACGATGCGAAGTAATAGGCCACAGGCAGGGGGGCTGTTGCCACTTCACCGCTTTTGGCCGGCAGGGTGTGTGTCTCGACTTCACTTGAGTTGCTGGTGAACAGGTAGCTCGCCTTGCCGTTGCCCGAAATGCCCTCTTCACCGAGCAACCGGTTCAGGCCAGTCGCGCTGCCGGCAACGGTGAAGCTTGCCTTGCTCTTCTTTGACACCGCATTCAGGCCACTGCTGGCGTAGACCACCGAGGTGACGACGCCAAAACCTTCCGATATACCGGCGCTGGTTGCCATGTTCACCTTGCGTGCCTGGGCAAGCAGCCATTCGTACTGATCGTCCAGCACGCAAAGGTTGCAGATGCTGTGCTCACCGGCGATGGCAAACTCGGAGGTAATGGCATTTTCCTTGTCGAAGGTCCACTCCAGTGCGGCATCCGGTTTGACCTCGACCCCCGTGCCCGGATCGAGGATCACTCCCTGCCCTTTGGCGCTGACGCTCCTGCAGGTCACGCCACTGGACTTGAAGTCCCACTTGCGGCTCTGCAGATTCTTGCTGACCTCGACGCCGGGCAGGGCATCGGCGACCAGCTTGAAGTCGCCGGAATCGGAATCGACGATGCCGACGGCGCCAGGCTTGATCGATGGGTTGAGGCCCCAGTTGCCCCATATCGTGCCATAGGTACCACGCAGCAGGTCCGTGAACATTCGGTTTCTTCTGATCGTCATTGTCATCACCTTGAAATAGTAAAGCGCCGCCTTCAGACGGCGGGATGACAGTAGCGATGAGCCCGAATGGGCAGCAGAAGGACCGCCTTCCCCGGACGGTCGTGCGGGTCAGGCGCCTGTCTGGCCGAACGCCACGTTCAACTGACGGGACAGGCACGGCCAGCGCTTCCAGGCCGCGCCTGTCTGCGGGCTGCTCAGGGCTGCGCGATAGGCTTCCACCGATTCGCTGGCGAAGCTCTCGTCGTCGAGCATCTGATCCACCGAATGATGCACCACCTCATCCAGCTGGTTGGCGAAGGTTTCACCAATCAACTGGTGGGCGACCAGGTTGGCCACGGTGGTATCCACAGGTATCAGCGGTTGCTTGAAATGGCGGATGTACAGGTCGTTGACCTCCTCCACCAGGCGGTGAGCCAGGTAGGCTTCATCCAGCAGGCAATCCAGCCCCACATGCCCTTGCACCATGCTTGGCGGCTGCAGGAAATAAGCCTCGGCAATCTTCAGTACAGGGGTGATCTGCGATTCGATACCGGCTTCACGGGCGACCTCGTGTGCCGCCTCCAGCAATTCCGGTACCTGGTCGATGTAGGCTCTGACGAAGCGCGCCAAAGTACCCTGGGCGTCCTGCTCAGGCAGTTGGATCGAGGGATGCAGGTGGGGCAGTTGTATCTCGAGACGCTTTTTCAGCTGGCCGGTACGGCTTTCGTGATCGTGGGCTTGGCTAATCTGCTCGCGTACAGCAGCGATGTTCATGACAACTCCAGGGACGTTACGTTTCAAACGGAAGACACTAAATTAGCTCGGTATACAGAATACCTAAGACGCATTTGTTATAAGTGGCGCGACGCTGTGCATGCTCCGGCATATCGAAATGCCATTATCGCGCCATGCCCCGTCAAGTGCGCGGTTTTCCGGGGTGATCGGGCATTTCATGAAGTTCATTTCACGGGTGTCGTTGCGTGCCATTGGTCGCTGTCTATACTCCCGGTGAACGTGATTCGTTGATGAGGCCCAACTGCTTTTAGCAGGGGCTCGGTCGTCGAAGCCAGCAGTCTTGACCGCCGTTCCCTCTTGCCGCAGGCCACGCCTCCGGGACAACAAGAACGAGAAGGGGAACCCGCAATGATGCGACATCCACATGTCTGGATGGGCCTCCTGTTGTGGTCGGTTTTTGCTCAGGCCAACGCTGCCTGGACCGTGAACATGCACCCAGGGGCGACGGAAGTCTCCAACGCCGTCTTCGACCTGCACATGACCATCTTCTGGATCTGCGTGATCATCGGCGTGGTTGTGTTTGGCGCGATGTTCTGGTCGATGGTCATCCACCGCCGCTCCACCGGCCAGCAGGCTGCGCATTTCCACGAGCATACCTGGGTGGAAATCCTCTGGACCGTAGTCCCTTTCCTGATTCTGGTGGCGATGGCCATACCGGCCACCAAGACCCTGATCAACATCTACGACGCCAGTGAGCCGGACATCGACATCCAGGTCACCGGCTACCAGTGGAAGTGGCACTACAAATACCTTGGCCAGGACGTGGAGTTCTTCAGCAACCTGGCCACCCCTGCCGACCAGATCCATAACCAAGCACCCAAGGACGAGCACTACCTGCTCGAAGTCGACCAGCCGCTGGTACTGCCGGTCGGCGCCAAGGTGCGCTTCCTGGTCACCGCTGCCGACGTCATTCACTCCTGGTGGGTGCCGGCGTTTGCGGTCAAGCGTGATGCCATCCCCGGTTTCGTCAACGAAGCCTGGACTCGCATCGACAAGCCCGGCATCTACCGTGGCCAGTGCACCGAACTGTGCGGCAAGGATCACGGCTTCATGCCGGTGGTGGTCGAGGTCAAGTCCAAGGCCGATTACGACACCTGGCTCGGCGAGCGCAAGGCCGAAGCCGCCAAGCTCAAGGAACTGACCAGCAAGGAATGGACCCTGCAGGAGCTGGTGGAGCGCGGCGACAAGATCTACCACACCACCTGCGTAGCCTGTCACCAGGCCGAAGGCCAGGGCCTGCCGCCGATGTTCCCGGCGCTCAAGGGCTCGAAGATCGCTACCGGGCCCAAGGAGGCCCACCTGGGCATCGTCTTCCATGGCAAGCCGGGTACCGCCATGGCGGCGTTCGGCAAGCAGCTGTCGGAGGTCGATATCGCCGCCGTGGTCACCTACGAGCGCAACGCCTGGGGCAACAACAAGGGCGACATGGTCACGCCGAAGGACGTGCTGGCGCTGAAGCAGGCAGAAGCGCAATGAACCGGGTTACTCGCGGCAATCAGCGGATTGCAGGAGGCAGGACATGAGTGCAGTGATCGACGACCACGCCCACGGCCATGAGCATGCACACGGGCCGGCCAAGGGCCTGATGCGCTGGGTGCTGACCACCAACCACAAGGACATCGGCACGATGTACCTGTGGTTCAGCTTCATCATGTTCCTGCTCGGTGGCTCGTTCGCCATGGTGATCCGCGCCGAGCTGTTCCAGCCCGGGTTGCAGATCGTGGAGCCGGCGTTCTTCAACCAGATGACCACCATGCACGGCCTGATCATGGTGTTCGGCGCGGTGATGCCGGCCTTCGTCGGCCTGGCCAACTGGATGATCCCGCTGATGATCGGCGCACCCGACATGGCCCTGCCGCGGATGAACAACTTCAGCTTCTGGCTGCTGCCGGCGGCCTTCCTGCTGCTGGTCTCGACCTTGTTCAGCCCGGGCGGCGGGCCGAATTTCGGCTGGACCTTCTATGCCCCGCTGTCCACCACCTATGCCCCGGCCAGTGTCACCTTCTTCATCTTCGCCATCCACCTGATGGGTATCAGCTCGATCATGGGCGCGATCAACGTGATCGCCACCATCCTCAACCTGCGTGCCCCGGGCATGACCCTGATGAAGATGCCATTGTTCGTCTGGACCTGGCTGATCACCGCGTTCCTGCTGATTGCCGTGATGCCGGTACTGGCTGGCGTAGTGACCATGATGCTGATGGACATTCATTTCGGCACCAGCTTCTTCAGTGCCGCCGGTGGCGGTGACCCGGTGCTGTTCCAGCACGTGTTCTGGTTCTTCGGTCACCCCGAGGTGTACATCATGATCCTGCCGGCCTTCGGCGCGGTCAGTTCGATCATCCCGGCGTTCTCGCGCAAGCCGCTGTTCGGTTACACCTCCATGGTGTACGCCACCGGCGCAATCGCCTTCCTGTCGTTCATCGTCTGGGCCCACCACATGTTCGTGGTCGGCATCCCGGTGGTCGGCGAGCTGTTCTTCATGTACGCCACCATGCTGATCGCCGTCCCCACCGGGGTAAAGGTGTTCAACTGGGTCAGCACCATGTGGGAGGGCTCGCTCACCTTCGAGACCCCGATGCTGTTCGCCATCGCCTTCGTCATCCTGTTCACCATCGGCGGCTTCAGTGGCTTGATGCTGGCCATCGCGCCGGCCGACTTCCAGTACCACGACACCTACTTCGTGGTGGCGCACTTCCACTACGTGCTGGTGCCCGGGGCCATCTTCGGGATCTTCGCCTCGGCCTACTACTGGCTGCCGAAATGGACCGGCCACATGTACGACGAAACCCTCGGCAAGCTGCACTTCTGGCTGTCTTTCGTGGGCATGAACATGGCGTTCTTCCCCATGCACTTCGTCGGCTTGGCCGGCATGCCGCGGCGGATCCCCGACTACAACCTGCAGTTCGCCGACTTCAACATGGTGTCCTCGATCGGTGCCTTCATGTTCGGTGCCACGCAGGTGTTCTTCCTGTTCATCGTCATCAAGTGCATCCGCGGTGGTGCGCCAGCGCCGGCCAAGCCTTGGGATGGCGCCGAGGGCCTGGAATGGTCGATCCCCTCGCCTGCGCCCTACCACACCTTCCAGACACCACCGGAAGTGAAATAGGAACGCTGCCATGAATGGCCTGTCGTTGAAACGCCTGGTATTGCGCCTGCTGATGCTGACGGTGGTGATGTTCGCCTTCGGTTTCGCCCTGGTGCCGATCTACGACGTGATGTGCAAGGCCTTCGGCATCAATGGCAAGACCGGCGGGCAGTATGAAGGCAGCCAGCTTGCCGACCCGACGCGTTCGGTGCGGGTGCAGTTCATGTCGACCAATGCCAGCGACATGGTCTGGGACTTCTACTCCACGGCCGATCAGCTGGAGGTCAACCCGGGAGCGGTGAACCAGATGATTTTCGTCGCCCACAACCCGACCGACCGGCCAATGAGTGCCCAGGCCATCCCCAGCATCACCCCGGCCGAGGCCGCGGCGTACTTCCACAAGACCGAGTGCTTCTGCTTTACCCAGCAGGTGCTGCAGCCCGGCGAACGCATCGAGATGCCAGTGCGCTTCATCGTCGACCGCGACCTGCCGGCCAGCGTGAAGCACCTGACACTGGCCTACACCTTGTTCGACATCACCGCTCGCCACCCGCCGGTCGCGCACGTTGCGGCCCAAGACGTCCAGGGCGCCCGTTAAGGGAAGGAGAACAGCAATGGCAAGTCACCAGCACTACTACGTCCCGGCGCAGAGCAAATGGCCAATCATCGCCACCATCGGCATGTTCATCACGGTGTTCGGCCTGGGGACCTGGTTCAACGACATGAAGGCCGGCCACCCCGAGTCGCACGGGCCGCTGATCTTCTTCGTTGGTGCATTGTTCCTGGCCTACATGCTGTTTGGCTGGTTCGGCTCGGTGGTGCGGGAGAGCCGCGCGGGGCTGTACAGCCCGCAGCTGGACCGTTCGTTCCGCTGGGGCATGAGCTGGTTCATCTTTTCCGAGGTGATGTTCTTCCTGGCATTCTTCGGTGCGCTGTTCTACGTGCGCGTGCTGGCCGGGCCGTGGTTGGGGGGTGAAGGGGCCAAAGGGGTGGCGCACATGCTGTGGCCATCCTTCGAATTCACCTGGCCGCTGCTGCACACGCCGGACCCGAAACTGTTCCCGCCGCCCAAGGAAGTGATCGATCCGTGGCACCTGCCGCTGATCAACACCATCCTGCTGGTGAGCTCCAGCGTGACCATCACCATTGCCCACCATGCGCTGCGCCGTGACCACCGCGGTGCGCTGAAATTGTGGATGGCGCTGACCATCGTCCTGGGGGCCAGCTTCATTGCGCTGCAGGCCTACGAGTACCACGAGGCCTACACCAAGCTGGGGCTGACGCTGGGCTCGGGGATCTATGGCGCGACGTTCTTCATGCTGACCGGCTTCCACGGGGCCCACGTGACACTTGGCACGATCATCCTGATCGTGATGTTCCTGCGCATCCTGCGCGGGCACTTCAACCCGGACAAACACTTTGGTTTCGAGGCCGCCAGCTGGTACTGGCACTTCGTCGACGTTGTGTGGGTGGGGCTGTTCATCTTTGTGTACGTGCTTTGACAAACGGCGCGGTCCCTGTAGGAGCGGCCTTGCGTCGCGATGGGCCGCGTAGCGGCCCCAATCCTGCGACCGCCGATACCTCTGATAGGCCGCATTGGCTGCCTTTGGGGCCGCTACGCGGCCCATCGCGACGCAAGGCCGCTCCTACAAGGTGTCTCGTAGGATCAGAAGGGGGCGTGAGAAACCAGCTGGCCACTGATGAAGCCCCAAGCGACCAGGCCGATGGTCAGGGCTGCCAGGGTCACCCGCACGGTCAGCGCCTTCAACAAGCGGGTCGAGTTTTCGTCGTCCTTGACCAGAAACACCAGCCCACTGAACAGGCTGGCAATCGTGGCCAACAGCATCAGGACAATCGCGGCCTTGAGCATGGCGATACTCCGGGGGGATGCGGTGATGTGGACAAGTATAGCGAGCGACCTGGCGAGGCACCGATGAGGCCGTTTCGCCCGGGCTGGGTACCCACCCTGGTGGTGCTTGCGCTACTGCCGGGGCTGATCGCGCTGGGCTGCTGGCAGCTCGGCCGCGCCACGGAAAAGCGCACGCTGCTGGCCACCTATGCCGAGCGCCGGGCCGAGGCGCCCCAGGCCATGGCCCAGTTGACCGCGGACCAGGACAACGCCTTCCGCCGCGTGCACCTGTATGGCCGCTTCGATGGCGAACACAGCTTGCTGCTGGACAACCGTCTGCGCGATGGCCAGGCCGGTGTCGAGTTATTGCAACCCTTTCATGACCAGGCCAGCGGCCTGTGGCTGCTGGTCAATCGCGGCTGGCTGCCATGGCCTGATCGCCGCGTGCCGGTGCACTTCGATACGCCGGCCCAGGCGTTGGCGCTGGACGCCTCGGTGTATGTCACGCCCGGCAGCTCGTTCCAGTTGCACCCCGACCCAACAGGCGGGCAATGGCCGCATTTGCTGACTGCCGTTGATGCCGCACAGCTATGGCAGCAACTCGACCGCGAAGGCTTCGCCCACGAACTGCGCCTGGAACGCGGCCCGGCAGCCTATCGCCTGGACTGGCCGGTTGTCGCCATGGGCCCGGAAAAACACCTGGGGTACGCCGTGCAGTGGTTCGCCCTCGCGGCTGCGCTGGTGCTGCTCTACCTCTACTTCGGCTGGCACCACAACAAGGAGAAACGCCATGGCCACCGCCACTCCACTGGACGTGCCTGAACGCAGCAAACCCAGAGCCCGTGGGCGTTTGCAGCTGATCCTGATCCTCCTGGTGGTGCTCGGGCCGATGATCCTCGCCACCAGCATGTACAAGCTCAAGTTCTGGGTACCGGAGGGTCGCAGCTACCACGGCGAGATGATTGGCAATGGTGAGAGCCGTGCCGATCTTGGCGTGGCGGGCCAGGACGAGCGCTGGCAGCTGCTGGTGAGTGCCCCCGCCGCCTGTGCCGACGATTGCCAGCGCCTGGTGTACCTGGCCCGGCAGATCCAGGTGGGCCTGGGCCGTGACGCCAGCCGTGCCAGCCATGCGCTGGCCAGCGCGCAGCCGCTGAGCGCCGACTACCAGGCGCTGCTTGGCCGCGAGTACCCGCAGTTGCAGCGTTACCCACTGAATGCGCAACGCTACCTGCAGAAGGTCGGCGAGGCCGGCCCGCAGCTGTGGATCATCGACCCGCACGGCAACCTGGTGCTGCGCTACGACGCCAAGGTCAACGGCAAGCATGTGCTGGACGACCTGCGCCACCTGCTCAAGCTGTCCAATATTGGCTAGGAGCCTGCCATGGCCAGACCCGGATTCCGCCTTGCTGTGTTCGCCACCTTGCTGGCGCTGCTGGTCGTCCTGCTCGGTGCCTATACCCGCCTGACCCACGCCGGCCTCGGTTGCCCCGACTGGCCAGGCTGTTATGGCTTTATCAGCGTGCCCAAGAGCGAAGCGCAGCTGGCCCATGCCGAGCTGCATTTTCCCGATCACCCGGTGGAAGCTGCCAAGGGTTGGGCCGAGATGGTGCATCGCTACTTCGCCGGTACGCTGGCGCTGGTAATCGCCCTGCTCGCGTTCCAGGCGGTGCGCCGTCATGCCCGCGATGGCCAGCCTTATCGTCTGCCCTTGCTGCTGCTGGGCGTGGTGCTGGCCCAGGCCGCTTTCGGCATGTGGACCGTTACCCTGCAACTCTGGCCGCAAGTGGTAACTGCCCACCTGTTGGGCGGCTTCACCACGCTGAGCTTGCTGTTCCTGTTGTCCCTGCGTCTATCCCGGGCATTTGCGCCTTTGCCAAAATTGCCGCTGAGCCTTCGTCGGGTCGCTGCGCTGGCGTTGCTGATAGTGATTGGCCAGATCGCCCTGGGTGGTTGGGTCAGCTCCAATTACGCCGCCGTGGCCTGCATCGACTTGCCCACCTGTCACGGTGAGTGGTGGCCGGCAGCCGACTTCAGCAATGGTTTCCACCTGACCCAGCAGGTCGGCCCGAATTACCTGGGCGGCCAGCTCGACAGCGACGCTCGCACCGCTATCCACATCAGCCACCGCCTGGGAGCGCTGGCAGTGACGCTAGTGCTGTTGCTGCTCAGCTGGAAGCTGCACCGCAACCAGCTCAATGGCCTGGCGCGCCTGGTGTTGCTGGCGTTGGCGCTACAGGTGAGCCTGGGCCTGGCCAATGTGCTGTTGCACCTGCCACTGGCCGTCGCCGTGGCGCACAACGCTGGCGGGGCGCTGCTGCTGCTGACCATGGTTTTCCTGAACTACCGCATCCGGGTGGCTGACCAAATTCATATCAGCCATGGCTGGCGCCTGACGCCGATGGCCGGCGCGGGCGTCGCCCCACACCCGAGGAATGCACTGTGGCGACGCTTCTGAAAGCACAGGGACAACGTGCCGGCTGGCGCGACTACCTGGAACTGACCAAGCCCAAGGTGGTGGTGCTGATGCTGATCACCTCGCTGGTGGGCATGCTGCTCGCCACCCGTGCCGGGGTGGCGTGGCAGGTGCTGGTGTTCGGCAACCTCGGTATCGGCTTGTGCGCGGGCGGGGCGGCGGTGGTCAATCACGTCGTGGACCGGCGTATCGATGCGTTGATGGCGCGTACCCACAAGCGCCCTCTGGCCCAAGGGCGCGTCGAGCCGCTGCCAGCGCTGCTGTTTGCCTTGGGCCTGGCGCTGGTGGGGATGGCCTTGTTGCTGGTGTTCACCAATCCCCTCACGGCCTGGCTGACCCTGGCTTCGCTGGTGGGTTATGCAGTGATCTATACCGGCTTTCTCAAGCGTGCCACGCCACAGAACATCGTCATCGGCGGCCTGGCCGGGGCCGCCCCGCCGCTGCTTGGCTGGGTCGCGGTCAGCGGGCATGTCAGTGCCGAACCGCTGTTGCTGGTGCTGATCATCTTTGCCTGGACACCACCGCATTTCTGGGCCCTGGCCATTCACCGCAAGGCGGAATACGCCAAGGCCGACATCCCCATGCTGCCGGTGACCCACGGCGAGCGCTACACCAAGCTGCATATCCTGCTGTACACCCTGGTGCTGCTGGCGATCACCCTGCTGCCCTATGTCATCCACATGAGTGGCCCGCTGTACCTGGCCTGTGCCGTCCTGCTGGGCGCGCGCTTCCTCCATTGGGCCTGGGTGTTGTACCGTGGCAGCCGGCCGCACGCGGCGATCGGCACCTTCAAGTACTCTATCGGCTACCTGTTCGCGCTGTTCATCGCGTTGCTCGTTGACCACTACCTGTTGCTGAACTTATGACCCGAACCCAGAAAACCGTCTTCATCCTCGTTGCCCTGGTCGCGCTGATTCTGGGCCTGACCGTCAACAAGGTGCTCAATGGCCGCGGCCAACCCAATCCGACCGAGCTGATCGATGCCGGCATCATCCTGCTGCCGCAGAGCCGTGCCGTGGCCGACGTCACCATGACCAACCAGGATGGCCAGCCGGTGCGCCTGGATGACCTGAAAGGCAAATGGTCGCTGTTGTTCTTTGGCTACACGTATTGCCCGGATATCTGCCCGACCACCCTGGCACAACTGCGCCAAGTCAAGAGCGAGCTGCCCAAGGAGGCGGTCGATCGGCTGCAGGTGGTGCTGGTGAGCGTGGACCCGAACCGTGACACACCGACCCAGCTGAAACAGTACCTGGGTTATTTCGACAAGGACTTCGTCGGGGTGGCGGGGTCGATCGAGGATACCCAGAAGCTGGCCAATGCCTTGAGCATTCCGTTCATTCCGGCGGATACCAGCAAGCCAGGCTACACCGTGGACCACAGCGGCAACCTGGCGGTTGTGGGGCCGGACGGGCGCCAGCGCGGGTTCATTCGGGCACCGTTCAACAACCAGAAACTGGTGGCGCAGTTGCCGGGGCTGGTGAAGCGGGACTGAGTGGGGCCCCTGAAAAGCTTCGCGGGCACGCCCGCTCCCACAGAGATATCACCAGGCCTGAGGCTAGCGATGTACCTGTGGGAGCGGGCGTGCCCGCGAAAAATCCAGCGCGATAGTTCGGATCAGAACGCCGGAACCACAGCGCCCTTGTACTTCTCGTTGATGAACTGCTTGACCTCAGGCGAGTGCAGCGCCGCGGCCAGCTTCTTCATCGCCTCCGAGTCCTTGTTGTCCGGGCGGGCGACCAGGATGTTCACGTATGGCGAATCGCTGCCTTCGATCACCAGCGCGTCTTTTTCCGGGTTCAGCTTGGCTTCCAGCGCATAGTTGGTGTTGATCAGGGCAGCATCGACCTGGGTCAGTACGCGTGGGATGGTGGCTGCTTCCAGCTCACGGAATTTCAGGCCTTTCGGGTTCTCGGCAACATCCTTCACGGTGGACAGGATGTTCTTGTTGTCCTTGAGCTTGATCACGCCGGCCTTGTCCAGCAACAGCAGGGCGCGGCCACCGTTGGTAGCGTCGTTGGGGATGACCACGGTGGCGCCGGAGGACAGCTGGTCCAGCTTCTTGATCTTGGCCGAGTACACGCCCAGCGGCTCGATGTGCACGCCAGTCACGCTGACCAGCTGGGTGCCCTTGGCCTTGTTGAACTCATCCAGGTACGGCTGGTGCTGGAAGAAGTTGGCATCCAGGCGCTTTTCCGCCACTTGCACGTTCGGCTGGATGTAGTCGGTGAATTCCTTGACCTTCAGCTCCACACCCTCTTTTGCCAGGGCAGGTTTGACGAAGTTGAGGATTTCGGCGTGTGGCACCGGGGTGGCGGCGACGGTCAGGGACTCGGCGTGGGCCGAGAAGGCCGCGACAGCGGCGACAACAGCAAGCAGCTTCTTCATTGATCACTCCTTGTGAGGGCCGCGACGGCCCCCGAACGGGTCGGCCGGGCCGACCCCATTGGGGTTATTTACGGGAAAAATGCACGACCAGTTTGTCGCCCACGCTTTGCAGTACTTGAACCAGTACCAGCAGCAGAACCACGGTTACCACCATCACATCGGTCTGGAAACGCTGGTAACCGAAGCGAATGGCCAGGTCGCCAAGGCCGCCGGCACCCACCACGCCCGCCATGGCGGTGTACGACACCAGGGTGATGGCGGTCACGGTAATGGCCGCGAAGATGCCCGGGCGGGCCTCCGGCAGCAATGCACTGGTGATGATCTGGCGGGTAGTGGCGCCCATCGACTGGGTGGCTTCGATGATGCCGCGGTCCACTTCACGCAGGGCGGTTTCCACCAGGCGTGCGAAGAACGGTGTGGCACCGACGACCAGTGGCGGAATGGCACCCGCGACGCCCAGCGAAGTGCCGGTGATCAGCACGGTGATCGGGATCATCACGATCAGGAGGATGATGAACGGCAGCGAACGCAGGATGTTGACGACCAGCGACAGCAACGCGTACACGCCCTTCTGTTCGAACATCTGCTTGGGGCCGCAGAGGAACAGCAACACGCCCAGCGGCAAGCCCAGCAGCACGGTGAAGAACAGCGAGCCGAACAGCATGATCATGGTATCGACGGTGGCCAGCCAGATTTCGGCCCAGTCGACGTTGGCGAAGAAATTCAGGGCGTCCATCAACGCAGTACCTCCATATGTACGTCAGCTGCCTTGAAGCGGGTGAACGCCGCTTCCATGTCACCGCCGATCAGGGCGAGAGTCAGCTGGCCATAGGGCACGTCCTTGATGCGGTCGATGCGCCCGGCGAGGATGCTGTAGTCCACACCGGTTTCACGGGCGACGGTGCCCAGCAGCGGTGCATAGGTGGCGTCGCCCTGGAAGGTCAGGCGCACGATGCGTCCTGGCACGTGGGCAAAGTCGTCGCGCTGCTCGCCTTCGTCGACCTGCTCGTCTTCCTGGACAAAGCGTTTGGTGGTGGGGTGCTGCGGGTGCAAGAACACCTCGGCCACCGGGCCTTGCTCGACGATCTGGCCGGCGTCCATCACCGCCACGCGGTCGCACACCCGGCGGATCACGTCCATCTCGTGGGTGATCAGCACGATGGTCAGCTTCAGCTCACGGTTGATCTCGGCCAGCAATTGCAGGACCGAGGCCGTGGTCTGTGGGTCGAGGGCGCTGGTGGCCTCGTCGCACAGCAGGATCTTCGGGTTGGTGGACAAGGCGCGGGCGATGCCGACGCGCTGCTTCTGGCCGCCGGACAACTGCGCCGGGTACTTCCTGGCGTGGTCGGAAAGGCCGACACGGGCCAGCAGCTCGGTGACACGCTTGTCGATTTCGCTGCGCGACAGTTCGCCGGCCAGGGTCAGGGGCAGGCCGACGTTGTCGGCGACGGTCTTGGAGGCCAGCAGGTTGAAGTGCTGGAAAATCATCCCGACCTGCTGGCGGAAGCCGCGCAACTGGCTGGCGTTGAACGCGGTGACATCTTCGCCGTCGACGATGATCTTGCCGCCGGAAGGTTCTTCCAGGCGGTTGATCAGGCGCAGCATGGTGCTCTTGCCGGCGCCGGAATGGCCGATCAGGCCGAACACCTGGCCATTCTCGATGGTCAGGGTGGTCGGATTCAGTGCGGGAATTTCCCTACCGGCAACGCGGTAGGTCTTGTGTACCTGTTGGAACTCGATCACGTAGCGAACCTTGTGGGGCGCATGGAAATTTGGGTCAGCGGTTGGCTGGGGTCGCGCATTTTAGCCTTTTCCAATAGCTGTTCTTAGCATTTATTTCGTATTGCACCAATCCTTCGGGCATATCGCGACAACCGGTAAAGTCAATTGAACGCAACCAAGCGGCCTCCAGTCACTACTTGAACATGCCCTGAAGGGCGGCCTGAAGACGGATGAGGAGAGCCACGATGCCCAGCAAGAAGACGGATTCGCCAAGACACAGCCAGCTCGCCGGCACCGATACGCCTGACCGTGCCAATACCAATGCCAAGCTGCAAAGCCTGGAAGACGTACGCAGCGATGCCACCGGCCAGGCACTGCGTACCAACCAGGGCGTGCGCATCGCCGACAACCAGAACACCCTGAAGGCTGGCGACCGCGGCCCCTCGCTGCTTGAAGATTTCATCATGCGCGAGAAGATCACCCACTTCGACCACGAGCGAATTCCGGAGCGCATCGTGCATGCCCGGGGCACCGGGGCACATGGCTATTTCCAGAGCTATGGCGACCACGCAGCGCTGACCAAGGCAGGTTTTTTGCGCGATCCGGCAAAAATCACTCCCGTCTTCGTGCGCTTTTCCACGGTACAGGGCCCGCGCGGGTCGGCCGACACCGTGCGTGACGTGCGCGGTTTTGCAGTCAAGTTCTATACCGATGAAGGCAACTTCGACCTGGTTGGCAACAACATGCCGGTGTTCTTCATCCAGGATGCGATCAAGTTCCCGGATTTCGTCCACGCTGTGAAGCCGGAGCCGCACAACGAGATCCCTACCGGTGCCTCGGCCCACGACACTTTCTGGGATTTTGTCTCGTTGGTGCCGGAGTCGGCCCATATGGTGATGTGGGCAATGTCGGACCGCGCGATCCCGCGCAGCCTGCGGATGATGGAAGGGTTCGGCGTGCACACCTTCCGCCTGGTCAACGACCAGGGCGTGGCCAGCTTCGTCAAGTTCCACTGGAAACCGCGTCAGGGCGTGCATTCGTTACTGTGGGACGAAGCACAGAAGCTGGCGGGGAAAGACCCCGACTTCCAGCGCCGCGACCTGTGGGAAGCCATCGAGACGGGCGATTACCCGGAGTGGGAGCTGGGTGTGCAGATCGTGCCGGAAGCCGACGAGCACAAGTTCGACTTCGACTTGCTGGACCCGACCAAGATCATCCCGGAAGAACTGGTCCCGGTTACACCGCTGGGCAAGATGGTGCTGAACCGCAACCCGGACAACTTCTTTGCCGAAGTGGAACAGGTGGCGTTCTGCCCAGGCCATATCGTGCCGGGCATCGACTTCAGCAACGACCCGCTGCTGCAGGGCCGGCTGTTCTCCTACACCGACACCCAGCTTAGCCGCCTGGGCGGACCGAACTTCCACCAGATCCCGATCAACCGCCCGGTCGCCCCCAACCACAACAACCAACGCGATGCCCTGCATCAGCATGTGGTGCACAAGGGGCGCGCCTCGTACGAGCCAAACTCCATCGATGGCGGCTGGCCGAAAGAAACCCCGCCAGCTGCGCAGGATGGCGGTTTCGAGAGCTACCAGGAGCGCATCGACGCGTACAAGATCCGCCAGCGCAGCGAGTCGTTCGGCGACCATTTTTCCCAGGCGCGGCTGTTCTTCCAGAGCATGAGCTCGACCGAGCAGCAGCACATCATCAAGGCCTACAGCTTCGAGCTGGGCAAGGTCGAGCGCGAGGCGATCCGGGCGCGGGAAGTGAACGAAATCCTGGCCAACATCGACCTCAAGCTGGCGGCGGCGGTGGCGGCAAACCTCGGCCTGCCCGCACCAACGGCGGGTACCGTGCAGGTGAAGGGCAGCCAGTTGGCCCAGTCGCCCGCGCTGAGCCAGCTGAATCACCCGGGTGTGGTCGGTATCAAGGGGCGCAAGATCGCGGTACTGGTGGCGGATGGTGTGGACGCTGCCAGCGTGGACAAGCTGGTCAAAGCCCTGGAAGCACACAGTGCCCGACCATTGCTTCTTGGGCCGACCTCAGCACCGGTGAAGGCTGCGGACGGCAAGCAACTACCGGTGGATGCCTCCATGGAGGGGATGCCATCGATCATGTTCGATGGGATTGTCGTGCCTGGTGGCCAGGCTTCGAACGATGCGCTGGCGGCCAGCGGCTTGGCCAGGCACTTCCTGTTGGAGAGCTACAAGCACCTGAAGGCGATGGTGTTGTCCAAAGAGCTTTTGGGCAGCTTGGGGCTGAAAGAGGACAAGGGGTTGCTGCTGGGAGATGAGCAGAAGACCGTGGATGCCTTCGTAAAAGCGGTAGAACGGCATCGGGTGTGGGAGCGGGAGGCGGCTGCGGAGGCTGTGCCGGCCTAAGGGGCTGCTGCGCAGCCCATCGCGACACAAGGCCGCTCCTACAGGAGATCGCGTCCTTTGTAGGAGCGGCCTTGTGTCGCGAAAGGGGCGCGCAGCGCCCCCGGCGTTCTTAACGCTGGTGCGGAACCAGAACCACCTGCGCCGGCAGCGATCGCTGGATCTCGTGCTTCTGCTTCAACTCGAACCCGCTGTCGATCTTGCGCACGCGCTTCTCCAGCAAGGTCTTCAGCCAAGGCGCATCCTCGGTGCGCGGCACCTGGAACACCACGTCGCACTGGTAGCTGACCACGTCGGCAGCAATGTCATCCAGTTGGCGGCGCATGGCGCGGCTGTCGGTGGTTTTCAAGGCCACCACGGTGCTGGGCGCCGTCGGGTCGATGATCCGCGCCTTGGGCTTGGCTTCGGCGGCTTTCAACGCTGCCTCGGCTTTTTCCAGCTCGGCTTTGCGGGCCTGGGTCACGGCATCGCCACCGGTCACTGCCGGGGCCTGCGGCATCAGTGCACGAGCGCGGGCCAGGGCGGTGGCCGCCGCGTTCACATCGCCCTTTTGCAGGAACACCTGGCTGCGCTGCAGGTAGGCCTCGGCCAACTGGCGCTGGTATTGCTCCAGGCGCGCGTCAGCCGGCGACTGGGCCTGCAGGGCGGCCAGCTGGTCTTCGGCGGTTGCCAGCTCGTTGCTGGCGATGTTCTGTTGCAACTGCTGCCAGGCATCGGCTTGGGCAGGTACGGCGGCCTGTTCGACCGGCGCGCTGGTACAGGCAGCCAGGAACAGGGAAAACGCGGCAACAAGCAGATAACGGGAGGCGAACGGCTTCATTCCTGCGACTCTCTATTTGCGCAAAAAGCGAGCAAGTCTACACCCAGGTGCGCACGCTCGAAAACAAGTCTTACAGACCCTTTACGTGCGAAAAGGTTGCAGGGCGCGCCTTCACGCGCCCTGTTTTTTCAGCGTTTGGGCAGGGCCAGGCTCAGCAAGAATAGCACCGCCGCGCACACCACGATCGACGGGCCGGCGGGGGTGTCCTTGAACCAGGACATGGCCAGGCCACCGCATACCGCAGTCACGCCCAGCAGGCTGGCGCCCAGGGCCATCTGCTCGGGAGAGCGGGCGTGGCGCTGTGCCGCAGCGGCGGGGATGATCAGCAGCGAGGTAATCAGCAGCACGCCGACGATCTTCATGGCCACGGCAATCACCACCGCGATCAGCAGCATCAGTGCCATGCGCAGGCCGGCTACGGGCAGGCCTTCGACCATGGCCAGCTCTTCGTGCACGGTGATGGCCAACAGCGGCCGCCACAGCATGGCGAGCAGCAGCAGGACCAGCACGCTGCCGCCGAGGATCCAGGCCAGGTCGGTGTGGCTGATGGCCAGCAGGTCGCCGAACAGATAGGCCATCAGGTCGATGCGCACGTCATGCATGAAACTCAGTACCACAAGGCCCAGCGACAAGGTGCTGGGGGCGAGGATGCCGAGCAGGGTATCGGAGGCCAGCGGCTGGCGCTGCTGCAAGGTGACCAGCAGGATCGCCAGCAGCAGGCAGCCTACGGTTACCGCCAGCGCCGGGCTGACGTCCAGGGCAAAGCCGAGGGCTACACCAAGCAGGGCGGCGTGGGACAGGGTGTCGCCAAAATAGGCCATGCGCCGCCACACCACGAAGGAGCCCAGCGGGCCGGCCACCAGCGCCAGGGACAAACCGGCAAGCAAGGCGTAGAGAAGAAAATCAGCCATGCTTGCAGTGCGCTCCGTGAACATGGGTGCCAGGGGCGACCACCGAGCCGTGCAGGTCGTGGCTGTGGTCGTGATGGTGGTGATAGATGGCCAGGCTGGGTGCGGCGGCCTGGCCGAACAGCTCGACGAATGCCGGGTCGCCGCTGACTTGCTCGGGGTGGCCCGAGCAGCATACGTGGCGGTTCAGGCACACCACCTGGTCGGTGGCGCTCATGACCAGGTGCAGGTCGTGGGAAACCATCAGCACGCCACAGCCGTGGCGGTCGCGCAGGCGGGTAATGAGGTTGTACAGCTCGGCCTGGCCGACCACGTCGACGCCCTGCACCGGTTCGTCGAGCACCAGTAGCTGGGGTTCGCGCAGCAGGGCACGGGCCAGCAGCACGCGTTGCATCTCGCCACCGGAAATGGTCTGGATCGGGCTGTCGATGACCTGCTCGGCTCCCACTTCCTGCAAGGCCGACAAGGCTGCTGCACGGTCTACTCCGGGCACCAGGCGCAGGAAGCGCAGCACCGACAGTGGCAGGGTGGCATCGACCTGGATCTTTTGCGGCATGTAGCCAATGCGCAACTTCGGTTTGCGCCATACCTTGCCGTGGTGCGGCTTCAGCAGGCCGAGCACGGCGCGCACCAGGGTGGTCTTGCCCGCGCCGTTGGGGCCGATCAGGGTAACGATCTGGCCGGGTGCAACCGACAGGTCGATGCTATCGAGCACCGCCTCGCCGCCGAAGGTGACACCGACCTGCTCCAGGCGGATCAGTGCATCGCTCATGCCGCGCTCCGGCAGTTGCTGCACAGGCCAACCACCTCCACGGTCTGACCCTCGACCGTGAAGCCTACGCCCTTGGCGCTGTTGATGATGGCTTGGCTGATGCTGTCCTGTTCCAGCTCGATGGCCACATGGCAGGCCTTGCAGATCAGGAACTGGCCCTGATGCACATGTTCTGGGTGGCTGCAGCCGATGAAGGCGTTGAGCGAGGCGATGCGGTGTACCAGGCCGTTCTCCAGCAGGAAATCCAGCGCGCGATATACCGTAGGCGGCGCGGCGCGGCGGCCATCCTGCTCGCTGAGCACGGCGAGGATGTCGTAGGCACCCAGCGGCTTGTGGCTTTGCCACACCAGTTCCAGTACCCGGCGGCGCAGCGCGGTCAGGCGCAGGCCCTGGCGGGTGCACAAGGCGTCGGCTTCAGCCAGTGCGCTGTGCACGCAATGGGAATGATCGTGAGGACGGTTGGCCAGCGGCGTGATGGACATGGGCAGCGACGGTTCTTTATGGAGACGTTATTATGTTACCTGTTTCTGACGACTCGAGTACTCACCGTGTCCCGATTCCTAGCTCTGTTTGTCGCTTTTATCGCATTTTCCGCCCAGGCCGACGTACGTGTGCTGACCACTATCAAACCCCTGCAGCAGATTGCCGCTGCGGTGCAGGATGGTGTCGGCAGCCCCGAGGTATTGCTGCCGCCGGGGGCGTCGCCGCACCACTATGCGCTGCGCCCGTCCGATGTACGGCGGGTGGCGGACGCTGACCTGCTGTACTGGATCGGCCCGGACATGGAGAACTTCCTGCCGCGAGTGCTGGGCAATCGCAGCAAGCCCACAGTGGCCGTGCAGTCGCTGCCGGGCATGAAGTTGCGCCACTTTGGCGAGGACAGCCAGTCCCATGAAGAAGACCATGATGACCATGATCACGACCACCGCCCGGGCAGCCTGGACGCGCACTTGTGGCTATCGTCGGTCAACGCGCGTGTTATTGCTGCGAAGATGGCGACGGACCTGGCTCAGGTCGACCCGGCCAATGCGGCGCGCTACCAGAGCAACCTGAAGGCGTTCGACGAGCGCCTGGACGCACTGGACGGGCGGATCAAGGCGCGCGTGGCCGGTATTACCGGCAAGCCGTACTTCGTGTTCCACGAAGCGTTCGATTATTTCGAAGCCGAGTACGGCCTGAAGCATACCGGCGTGTTCACCGTGGCAGCCGAGGTGCAGCCCGGCGCGCAGCATGTGGCCGCGATGCGCAAACGCCTGCAGGAAGTGGGCAAGACCTGTGTGTTCAGCGAGCCGCCGTTGCGACCGCGCCTGGCCGAAACCTTGACCGCCGGCTTGCCGGTGCGCCTGGCCGAGCTGGATGCCTTGGGCGGTAGCGAGCCTGTGGATGGCAAGGGCTATGAGCGCTTGCTGGAAAAGCTGGGTAGCGACCTGGCCGGATGCCTGGAGCAGCTCTAGCCTGTACCGACCTCTTCGCGGACGTGCCCGCGAAGAGGCAAAAGTGCATTAGAGGGCGAACGGCAGGTGCAAGGCCACCTGCCGGCGCTGCGCCAGGCGCACTTCGAACTCGCTCGGGTCGTGGATCATCACGTCCATTCCGGCAAACGATTCTGCAGCAATCAGGCGCGACAGCCAGAAGCGTACGCACCCTACCCGCAACATTTCCGGCCACAGCTCGGCCTCGGCAGCGGTAAATGGCCGCAACGCCGCGTAAGCGGCCAGCAGCGCCTGGGCACGCGGTACATCCACAGCGCCGTGCTCATCCAGGCACCAGTCGTTCACGGTGATGGCGATGTCATACAGCATCGGCCCGGAACACGCATTGTAGAAGTCGATTACACCGGTCAGGTGGGTGCCTTCGAACATCACGTTGTCGCGGA
Source organism: Pseudomonas sp. LAM2023 (assembly GCF_016620375.1). Classification (NCBI taxonomy): domain Bacteria; kingdom Pseudomonadati; phylum Pseudomonadota; class Gammaproteobacteria; order Pseudomonadales; family Pseudomonadaceae; genus Pseudomonas; species Pseudomonas sp. LAM2023. The sequence goes on from NZ_JAENHV010000015.1 coordinate 915,109, forward strand.
ACAGGTCGGCGTGCAGATTGGCCCGTGGCAGGGCCAGGATCTGCGCCTTGTGCGCGCGGATTTCATCCAGCGCCGGTTGCAGCAGAGCGGCTTGCTCGGTGGTCAGGCGCGGCAGCAGCTCGGCACCGGAAGCCAGCATCCAGTCCAGGCCACGGTCGGTACGGCGCTCGATGATGTGCTCGCGGGTGGCCAGGTGAATGTGCGCCAGCAATTCGCCGACCTGGGCGCAGTGCTGGGCGTTCGGCGCCTTGATGTGCTTGCCCGACAGCCGTGGCTGCAACAGCGCTGGCTTGCCACACAGTTCACGCAGGCCGTTGCCGTCGCGGTCCCGTATCGCATAGGGCACTGGCATGTCGGCGGCGTGCAGGGTATCGAGCAGCTCGATGAAGAACGGCATGTCCTCGCTGGGCCCGCGCTCGATCAGCGTCAGGACGAACTCCCCCTGTTCGAGGCTGACGAAGAAATTGCTGTTCTCGGTGCCGGCGGCAATGCCCTGGAAGTCGAGCAGACGGCCCAGCGCGTACGGTGCCAGAAAGGTTTCCAGCTCAGGCCGGGTCACGGGGGTGAAGACTGACATGATGAAAAGTTGCCCATACGGGCACTTCCGCCGGGAAGTGCCAGGTTGATGTGAACGGTGCGCGTCAGATTACCACTCGAAGATCTTCCAGGACGGAATCAGCATGTCCGGCTGGTCGGATCGAATGAAATTGCCATCAGAGCCATCGGCGCGTACCAGGAAATAAGGCTTGCCGTGTTTCGGCGTGATCTTGATCGCATACAGGAACCCGTTCTGCCGGTATTCCTGGATGGTTTTGTCGCCTTCCGTGCGAATGGTCACCTCGGGATCGGCCGAGGGGGCGTCGTCCGCCGCCAGGGTGACGACAGGCATGGTTGCCAACAGACCGAGCAGTAACAGGCGATTGAGTGTACGCATGATAACCTTGTCCCTTTGTCGTCAATGATTCTGGCTATTCTAGCGCCGGACCCGTCGAAAAGGTTGATTCTGCTCATGAGCCAAGCGCCCCTCGTCCTGGTGGACGGTTCCTCCTACCTGTACCGCGCCTTCCATGCGCTGCCGCCGTTGACCACCTCCAAGGGCATGCCGACCGGCGCGGTGAAGGGGGTGCTGAACATGCTCAAGAGCCTGCGCAAGCAATACCCCGACAGCCTCTTTGCGGTGGTGTTCGACGCCAAGGGCGGCACCTTCCGCGATGCCATGTTCGCCGAGTACAAGGCCAACCGCCCGAGCATGCCGGACGACTTGCGCTTGCAGATCGAGCCGCTGCACGCCAGCGTCAAGGCGCTGGGCTACCCGCTGTTGTGCGTCGAGGGTGTCGAGGCCGACGACGTGATCGGCACCCTGGCGCGCAGCAGCGCCGCCCTTGGCCGGCCGGTGATCATCTCGACCGGTGACAAGGACATGGCGCAGCTGGTGGACGGGCACATTACCTTGGTCAACACCATGACCGGAAGCGTGCTGGACGTTGCTGGCGTGCACGAGAAATTTGGCGTCGGCCCGGAACATATCATCGACTTCCTGGCCCTGATGGGCGACAAGGTCGACAACATTCCCGGCGTGCCGGGTGTCGGCGAAAAAACTGCAGTGGGCCTGCTGACCGGCATCGGCGGCGGCCTCAGCGACCTCTATGCCAACCTGGACAAGGTGCCGACGCTGCCCATTCGCGGCGCCAAGACCCTGCCGGCCAAGCTCGAAGAGCACCGCGACGCGGCGTTCCTGTCGTATGAGCTGGCCACCATCAAGATCGATGTGCCGCTGGATATCGAGGTCGACGCCCTGGTATGCGGGGAGCCGGATCGCGAAGCGCTGCTGGCGTTGTACAGCGAAATGGAGTTCAAGAGCTGGGTCGCCGAAGTGCAGCGCGACGCGGCGAAGGCCGGTGATGACATCGCGCCGATCGCGGAACCGGTGGCCAAGGTCGAGCCCAGGTACGAAACCATTCTTGACCCGGCCCGTTTCCAGGTCTGGCTGGAGAAGCTGCGCCAGGCACCGCTGTTCGCATTCGACACCGAGACCACCAGCCTGGATGCCCAGCAGGCGCAGCTGGTTGGCCTGTCGTTCGCCGTCGAGCCGCATGAAGCGGCCTACGTGCCGCTGGCCCATGATTACGAGGGAGCGCCAGCGCAGTTGGACCGCGACAGCGTGCTGCTGGCACTCAAGCCGTTGCTCGAAGACCCGGCCAAGGCCAAGGTCGGGCAGAACGCCAAATACGATATCAACATCCTCGCCAATGGCACGCCGGCCATCGAAATGCGCGGCGTAGCCTATGACACCATGCTCGAGTCGTATGTGTTGAACTCCACGGCCACCCGGCATGACATGGATAGCCTGGCGCAGAAGTACCTCGACCACACCACCATTGCCTTCGAGGACATCGCCGGCAAGGGCGCCAAGCAGCTGACCTTCAACCAGATCCACCTGGACAAGGCCGGCCCCTACGCCGCCGAAGACGCCGACATCACCCTGCGCCTGCACCACGCGTTGCAGGCGCGCCTGGCGCAGACACCGAGCGTGCAGCCGGTACTGATGGACATCGAGATGCCGCTGGTGCCGGTGCTGGCCAAGATCGAGCGCCAGGGTGCGTTGGTCGATGCTGCGCTGCTGCGGGTGCAGAGTGGCGAGCTGGGGGTGAAGATGGCCGAGCTGGAGCAGCGTGCCTATGAGCTGGCGGGTGAGGAATTCAACCTCGGCTCGCCCAAGCAGCTGGGTGCGATCCTCTATGACAAGCTGGGCATGCCGGTGCTGAGCAAGACCACCAAGGGCCAGCCATCCACTGCAGAAGCGGTGCTCGACGAACTGGCCGAGCAAGGCTATCCGCTGCCTGAGGTATTGATGCAGTACCGCAGCCTGAGCAAGCTCAAGAGCACCTACACGGACAAGCTGCCAGGGCAGATCAACCCGCGCACCGGGCGTATCCACACCTCGTACCAGCAGGCGGTGGCGGCTACTGGCCGGTTGTCCTCGAGCGACCCGAACCTGCAGAACATCCCGATTCGTACGGCCGAAGGGCGGCGCATTCGCCAGGCCTTCGTCGCCAGCCCGGGCTACAAGTTGCTGGCGGCCGACTACTCGCAGATCGAGCTGCGCATCATGGCCCACCTGGCCAAGGATGAAGGCTTGCTGCATGCCTTCCGCAACAACCTGGACGTGCACCGCGCGACGGCGGCGGAAGTGTTCGGCGTGGCCCTGGAAGACGTCACCACCGACCAGCGCCGCAGCGCCAAGGCCATCAACTTCGGCCTGATCTATGGCATGAGCGCGTTTGGCCTGGCCAAGCAGATCGGTGTCGATCGCAAGCAGTCGCAGGACTATATCGACCGCTATTTCACTCGCTACCCTGGCGTACTGGCCTACATGGAGCGCACCCGCGCTCAGGCTGCCGCGCAAGGCTTTGTCGAAACCCTGTTTGGCCGGCGCCTGTACCTGCCGGACATCAATGCCAAGAACCCGGCCTTGCGCAAAGGCGCCGAGCGCACCGCGATCAACGCGCCGATGCAAGGCACCGCGGCCGACATCATCAAGCGCGCCATGGTCAATGTGGATAACTGGCTGAGCGAAAGCGGGCTGGATGCCCGGGTCATCCTTCAGGTTCACGACGAACTGGTGCTGGAGGTACGCGAAGACCTGGTAGACCAGGTCAAAGATGAAATTCGCCAGCGCATGAGCCAGGCGGCGCAGCTGGATGTGCCGTTGCTGGTGGAAGCAGGAATTGGTGCGAATTGGGACGAAGCTCACTGATCGAGCAGGTAAAGCTGTGTAGGATCTGCGACGTAGGGACGCGGATCCTGGCGCCGCTCAGTGCCATGGGTGCTGACGCTTCATGAAACTATCGCAAATAGTTTCCAGGGCTTCGGAACTAAACCGGTGAAGCGGAACTCAGAGTATCTGAATGGCTGGTGAAGCCTTTCGATGCTCCTATGTTGTGTTAAGTGTTGGCAGATATCCGGACCCCGCCCTAGCGGTCCGGACTTGGACCCCGAACTTCCCCCTCCCCATACGAAGTCCGGGGTTTTTTTTGCCCGGAATTCCTTGGTGATGCGGTCTTTGTGTAGGCGCGACACAAGGCCGCGTCTACACGAAGACGCGCAGGCCTTCAGGCCACTGGCTTGTCTTCCAGCTCCATCCAGCCCGCCAGCACCCGGTAGGCCTCTTCCACGCCCAGGCGCTTGGGTGCCGAGAACAGCTGGATGGTCACGCCATCGCCCCAGCCCTTGCGGATTTCCGACTGCACCTTGAGCAGGGTGTTCTTGCCTGCGCCGTGGGTCAGTTTGTCGGCCTTGGTCAGCAGGATGTGCATCGGCATGCTGCTGGCCTTGGCCCAGTCGAGCATCATCTTGTCGAAGTCGGTCATCGGGTGGCGTACGTCCATCATCAGGATGACGCCACGCAGGCATTCACGGCTGCCCAGGTAGGCTTCCAGGTGTTTCTGCCAATGTTGCTTCAGCGGAATCGGCACTTTTGCATAACCGTAGCCCGGCAGGTCGACCAAACGCCGTTCATCGTCCAGACTGAAGAAATTCAACAGCTGGGTGCGCCCGGGGGTTTTCGAGGTACGCGCCAGGCTGGCATGAGTCAGGGTGTTGAGGGCGCTGGATTTGCCGGCGTTGGAGCGGCCGGCGAAAGCCACCTCGTAACCCTGGTCGTCCGGGCATTGTTCGACCTTGGCAGCGCTGAGGGCGAATGTGGCTTTCTGGCAGAGGCCGAGGATGGGGTTCTTGACTTGCATGGGATATCCGATGTGGGTGTTGCCTGACTCTGTAGGCTCGAGCCTGGCAAGCGGTGTCGTTTCCGTTTGGATGGCGGAAGTATATAATGCCCCAGTTTTTGTGTGCTCATTCTCCCGGCAAAGGGGAACGAGCATGGGGTGTCGAACAATAGCTCGCGCAACAGAACGCAGCGCGGCCCCCAACCCTGAAGGTCGTTCCGCATGGCGAAATGGCTGCTTGCTGTCGGTATGTTCCTGCCGTTTTTCAGCGCACAGGCTACACAGGATCCCGAGGTGTTGTACAACCGCACGTGTGCGGCCTGTCACGCCGGGCAGTTGCCACAGGCACCCAGGCAGGGTGATCGGGCAGCATGGGAGCCAAGGCTGGCGCAAGGCATGGAGGTACTGGTGAAGCACGTGACCCAGGGTTTCAAGGCTATGCCGCCGCGTGGATTGTGCATGGACTGCAGTGCCGAGGACTACCGTTTGGTCATCCTTTGGATGAGCGGCAGTCCCGATACATAACATTTCACCCTTAGCCGTGTTGGATTAGCTGATGAACAAACTAGTCGTGAGTCTGCTGTTGACCCTGGGTGTCGCAGGTGCGGCCACTGCTGCGCAACCTATCAAAGGCGATGCCGCCGCCGGCCAGGCCAAGACTGCCGTGTGTGGCGCCTGCCACAACCCCGACGGCAACAGCCTGGCGCCGAACTTCCCGAAACTGGCCGGCCAGGGCCAGCGCTACCTCGAAAAACAACTGCACGATATCAAGTCGGGCAAGCGCACCGTGCTGGAAATGACCGGGATGCTGGCCAATTTCAATGACCAGGACCTGGCTGATATCGCCGCCTACTTCTCCAGCCAGAAAGGCAGCGTTGGCGCTGCCGATCCCAAGCTCGTCGAGCGTGGCCGTGCGCTGTTCAACGGCGGCGACCTGGAGAAGGGCATGCCTGCCTGCACCGGTTGCCATTCGCCCAATGGCGCCGGCATCGCCCTGGCCGGCTTCCCGCACCTGGGCGGCCAGCACGCGCAGTATGTGACCAAACAGCTCACCGATTTCCGCGAAGGCAACCGCACCAATGATGGCGATGCCATGACCATGCGCACCATCGCCGGCAAGCTGAGCAACCACGATATCGAGGCGTTGGCCAGCTACATCCAGGGGCTGCACTGAGACCCTCGACAGCCTGCCATGGCCCTATCGCTGGCAAGCCAGCTGCCACAGGTACTCCATCGCCTGAGGTCGATGCGGTCGAGGTGGGCGCCGGCTTGCCGGCGATAAGGCCATTACAGGCGGCGCATTAACTTTCAGTTAATGTTGTAAGCCAATGATGAAAGGGCGGCCGGACCGCCCTTTTTTCAGTCCGCAGCCGTTACACTACAGAACTCGAGCCCTTCCCGGCCTGTCACAGTGCAGGTCGCGTCGGGGCGACCCAAGACTGCTCAGGAGTAAAGCATGCGTAAACTGATTCTCAGCGCTGCGCTGGTCGCCGCCAGCGTATTCGGTATGACTGCCGTCCAGGCCGCAGAGCCTGTGGCTGGCAAGGAATACATCGAGCTGAGCAACCCTGTTCCGGTTTCCGTGCCTGGCAAGATCGAAGTCGTCGAGCTGTTCTGGTACGGCTGCCCACACTGCTACCACTTCGAGCCGACCATCAACCCTTGGGTTGAAAAGCTGCCCAAGGACGTCAACTTCAAGCGCGTACCGGCCATGTTCGGTGGCCCATGGGATGCGCACGGCCAGATGTTCCTGACCCTCGAGGCCATGGGCGTCGAGCACAAGGTGCACGCGGCGGTGTTCGATGCCATTCAGAACCAGCACAAGCGCCTGACCGACAAGAATGACATGGCCGAATTCCTCGCCACCCAAGGCGTGGACAAGGACAAGTTCCTGGCCACCTACGACTCGTTCGCCATCAAGGGCCAGGTCAACCAGGCCAAGGAACTGGCGAAGAAGTACGAAATCACCGGCGTACCAAGCATGGTGGTCAACGGCAAGTACCGCTTCGACCTGGGTACCGCCGGCGGGCCGGAAGGCGTGCTGAATGTTGCCGACCAGCTGATCGACAAGGAGCGCGCCGCTAAGTAAGCGGCGCAGCCCATGCCCCGCTTCAGGTCCACGCGTGGCATTGGCCTGCACCAGCCGCAGGTCAACGAGCATCACCTGCAGGCCCCTGGCCTGCCTGAGGATGGTCGCCTGCGGCTGCTCAGTTTCAACATCCAGGTGGGCATCAGCACCGAGCGTTATCGGCATTACCTCACCCGCAGCTGGCAGCACCTGCTGCCGCACAACGGGCGTGCCGGCAACCTGCAGAAGATCGGCAAACTGCTGGGTGACTTCGACCTGGTGGCCTTGCAGGAGGCCGATGGTGGCAGCCTGCGTTCGGGCTACGTCAACCAGGTCGAACACCTCGCCCACCTGGGTGCTTTCCCCTACTGGTACCAGCAGCTCAACCGCAACCTCGGGCGTTTTGCCCAGCACAGCAATGGGGTGCTCAGCCGCATCAAGCCACACGTGCTCGAAGATCATCCGTTACCCGGCCCGGCCGGGCGCGGAGCGATCCTGGTGCGTTTCGGCGAGGGTGACGATGCCCTGATCGTGGTCATGATGCACCTGGCCCTTGGTGCCAAGACCCGCGCGCTGCAGTTGGGCTACATTCGTGAGCTGATTGGCGGCTACCGCCACCAGGTGTTGATGGGTGACATGAACACCCATGCCACCGACCTGCTGGAGCACTCGCCGTTGCGCGACCTGGGCCTGATTGCCCCGCAAGTCGAGGCCACCTTCCCGAGCTGGCGGCCACAGCGTTGCCTGGACCACATCCTGCTCAGCCCAAGCCTCACGCTGGAGCGTGTCGAGGTGCTGGCACAGCCAATTTCTGACCACCTTCCCGTTGCCGTCGAGATTCGATTGCCTGATGCATTGACTGTGGATACGCTGCCGGTCCCGAGCTAATTGCCATCACCGTTTGCGGACCCGGGCATGACTGAAGACGCTGAGCGCTGGAAAGAAAAATACCTTAAAAGCATCGAGCAGCAGGAACGGCTCGAGCGCCGTTGGGAGGCCCGTCTCGACTTGCTGCGCCGCGGCCTGGTCCGCAGCACCCTGGCTGCCGAAGGCAGTGACAAGGTGGTGGACCAGTGCATGAAGGAAATGCGCGAGGTCATCCGCAGCGACAACATGGACGCTGGCCTCGCCGGCCTGATTCCGCGCCTGGAGAAAGCGGTGCTGGATTCCGAGCAGCGTCGGGAAACCCGCATGAACCAGGTCGGTGACGCCTTGACCGCACTGGTTGGCCAACTGCAAGGCCTGCCGCTGCCGAACGAAGTCTCGCGGCCGTTGAAAAAACTGGCGAAGAAGCTCGAAGGCGGCGTCGCCCAGTCACGCGATCTGCCGCCGTTGCTGGGTGAACTGAGCGGCTTGCAGGGCCGCGCACTGTCAGCCCTGGGCAAGCGTGGGGAAGAGGCCCGGCCGGGTTTGTTGCAGCGCCTGTTCGGCAGCCGTGAGGAAGACACCCCAGGCGCACCGACGCCTGTAGCGGTGGCGCCGCCTGCTGTAACCACGCAGCCCCAGGCGATTGATGCCGCGCAGGCCGACGATGTGGATGCGTTGCAGCCGCTGCCAGCCCCCCAAGCCGCTGTTGACGATGTACCTGTGGCGGCGGAGGCCGAGCTGGAAGTGCCTGGCCCGGCGTTGATCGAAACGGCCGAACTATCGCCAGCCCCGTTGCCGCCGCCAGCTGCGCACGACGAACCCCTACCGCAAGCCTCCGGTGGCGAGCTGCTGGCTGAAGCAGAGCCGCCACAAATACCTGAGGAAACCCCTGGCGAAGACGGCACCTATGCCCTGCCGGATGCGGTCGAGCCGCCCTACAGCCAGGTGGCTGCGCATATCGAGCAGACCCTGCTCGGCCTGCTCGATGATCTCAGCCTGCCCGAGCGGCACAAGGCCCAGGCGCTGGAGATGCGTGAACGGGTTGCCCGCGGCCTGAACTGGTATGAGCTGATCCCGGTGCTGGACGACCTGGCTGTGCTGATGCTGGCGATCACCGACAGCGGCCAGCATGAATTCGAAACCTACCTGCAGCAGCTCAACGAACGCCTGGAAGGCTTCCAGAGCCACTTGCACGAGGCCAGTGTTGGCCATGCCGACAACAGTTCTGCTGCCCGCGAGCTGGATAACCAGCTGCGCGAGCACGTCGACGGGCTGCAAAGCAGCGTGCAAGGTGCTGCCGATGTGGACAGCCTCAAGCACATCCTGGACAACCGCCTGGAAGGCTTGCTGGTAACCATGGACCAGCACAAGCATGAGCGCGATCGCCGTGAGCAGGAGCTGGCAGGGCGCCTGCAAGGGTTGTCGGAGCGGGTGGCGAACATGGAGCAGGAGGCGCTCGGCTATCGCGAGCACCTGGAAGAACAGCGGCAGAAAGCCTTGCTCGACCCGCTTACCGGCCTGCCCAACCGTGCGGCATGGAGCGAGCGGGTCGAGCGCGAAATGATCGAGTGGCAGGATAAAGGTGGCCACCTGACGATGGCGATCCTCGACCTTGACCATTTCAAACGCATCAACGACGGCTACGGGCACCTGGCCGGGGACAAGGTATTGAAAATTGTCGCCGACCAGTTGCGCAAGCGCCTGAACGGTCGCGGGTTCATCGCCCGGTTTGGTGGCGAAGAGTTTGTCCTGTTGCTGCCGCAGACCTCGTTGGCAGCGGCTGCCGAGGTGGCCGAGGCTCTGCGCGCTGCCGTCGAGGCGTGCCCGTTCCACTTCAAGGGCGAACGGGTGGTGATCACCACGTCCATCGGCCTGAGTGCGTTCCGTTCCGGCGAGCGTGGCGACCAGGTGCTCAAGCGCGCCGATGCGGCGCTGTACCGGGCCAAGGACCTGGGGCGCAATCGCGTCGAGCAGGGGTAGTCGGCTGTTGCTGAATCGCGGCACGCACGGTACCAGGGGAGCACGTTATACTGTAGCGCTCATACGCTGAGGCCACTGACGTGCTTTCCACGCTTAAAAGAACGCTGATTTCCTTCTTGCTGTTGTCTGTCGCCGGTTGCTCGACGGGCCTGCGCATCGACCGTAGCCATCCTTCGGCCAACCAGGACAACCGTATACAGTTCGTTGTCCTCCATTACACCAATGCTTCGCTGGATAGGTCCCTGGCGTTGCTGACCCATGGCGAAGTCAGCAGTCACTACCTGATTGGCGATGGCCCGGGCACGGTGTACCAGTTGGTGGATGAGAGCCGTCGCGCCTGGCATGCAGGGGATAGCCAGTGGCAGGGGCGAACCTGGCTGAATTCTTCTTCCATTGGTATCGAAATCGTCAACCCAGGCTTTACCGACACGCCGAACGGCCGGGTCTGGCACCCTTACAGCGAAGCGCAGATCCAGTCGCTGATCGCGCTGCTCAAGGACATCGTGAAGCGTAACCACATCGAGCCCCGCCACATCATTGGCCACAGCGACATCGCGCCGCTGCGCAAGCTGGATCCGGGGCCGCTGTTCCCCTGGAAGCGGCTGGCCGATGCCGGGCTGGGGATCTGGCCGGATGCCAATGCAGTGGCGCGCCAGCAGGCCTATTTCAGCGTCAACCCACCCAGTGTCGGCTGGTATCAGCAGGAGTTGGCGCGGTTTGGCTATGCGATCGAGCAAACCGGCGTACTGGATGTCGCCACCCGCCATGTGATCGCCGCATTCCAGATGCGCTTCCGCCCACAGCGTTTCGACGGCATGCCGGATGCCCAGACAGCGGCGATGCTGCAGGTACTCAACCACATGCGTTAAGCCTGTCGCAGCGGCCGGCAGAGGTTCAATCCAGGCGCCAGACGGCAAAGGTGATTCCCGATCCAGTTGCTATACCTTAGTAATCAACTGGATGCCGTCGATGTCAGCGCTCACCGTGTTGCTGCGCCAAATTTTTTTCCATCCCTGGTTGCTGGCCACCCTGGCAGCATTGGCCAGTGCCGCACTGTTGCTCTCCGCCAGCCTCGGCATTGCCTTGCAGCAGATGAAGCAAAGCGAGAGCGAACAGATGAATGCCCAGGGCGAACGCTTTCTGGAGCGCCTGGAGCAGGTGTTCGGCCAGTTGCGTGAAGGGGTCGACCTGTTGCAGGCCCAGCCCTTGCGAGGTTGCAGCCCGGCGATGCTCACGACACTGCAGCAGGTAAGCCTGAGTTCGCGGTTCATTTATGAGGCGGCGTACGTGGATGGGAGCGTCGCCTGCTCCAGCCGTGGTGACGAGCGGGCCTTCGAACGCTTGCGTGCCCCTGACATTCAGGGGCCGACCTACAGTTATTGGTTGAACACCACGACCGAGCCGAACGAGAACCTGGCCGCGCTGATGTTGGGGCGAGGCAAGTTCGTGGTGTCCACCTCCCGTGGCCACCTGACCGATGTGGTCGACCTTCCTCCAGGCGGTAGCCTGGTGGTGGTATTGGATAATGGCGCCCGGGCCATTCCGGTCCTGGGCCCGCCGCAGGTCTGGCCGCCACCCTCGGCCTGGTCGACCAGCCAGAAGTCGCTGCTCGAACTCAGCGACCGCTTGATCTACCGCATGCCGACCAAGTCACCGGATTACCAGCTGGTGCTGATCGCCCCGCGGGCGAAACTGCCGCTGCGGATGAACGGCATGCTCTGGCTACTGTTCCCCGGTAGCGTGCTGGCAGCCTGCTTCATCGGCTGGGTGGTGCTGCAATTGATCCTGCAGAAGCGCTCGATGAGTTCGGAATTGCAGAACGCCTTGCGCCGCGGTGAGCTGCAGGTGCTCTATCAACCGATCTTCGAACTCGACAGCCGACGCTGCGTGGGGGCCGAGGCCTTGGTGCGCTGGCGCCGCCCGGACGGGACGCTGACCAGCCCGGACCTGTTCATTCCGCTGGCGGAAAACACCGGGCAGATTCGCCAGATCACCGACTTTGTCCTGCAGCGAGTGCTGGAGCAGTTGGGCCAGCTGCTGCGCTCGCACCCCGACTTGTACATTTCGGTGAACCTCGCGGCTTGCGATGTGATGGTGCCGCGGATAGGCCGGGTGGCGGCACGCTTGCTGGCCTTGCACAAAGTGGCGGCCAGGCAGATTGCCTTCGAGGTGACCGAGCGTGGCCTGATCGATGTGGTGGTGGCGCGCGATAACCTGCAGGCACTGCGGGCGGTGGGCCATCAGGTGTTGATCGATGATTTCGGCACGGGTTATTGCAGCCTGGCTTATCTGCAGACCCTGCCGGTGGATTGCCTGAAGATCGACAAGGCGTTCATCGATGCCTTGGGGCATGACGCCGCCAGCAGTGGGGTTGCCCCGCATATCATCCGCATGGCCCATGACCTGCATCTGCGGGTGATTGCCGAAGGCATCGAGAGCGAGGACCAGGCGCTACTGCTCAGTAGCGAAGGGGTTCATTATGGCCAGGGCTGGCTATTTGCCCGGCCGTTGAATGCCCGCCAGTTTGCCGAGTTGGTGACCCGCGGGCGTCAGGCCGGCAGCGCCATGTAGAACTGGGTGCCCTGCCCTGGCCGGGAGAAAACCCCCATGCGCCCGCCATGCAGCTGCACGATCTCCTTGCACAGCGCCAGCCCCAAGCCAGCCCCGCCCTTCTTGCGCCCTACCTGCACGAACGGTTCGAAGATGCGCCCCTGCTGCCCATAGGCGATGCCCTCGCCGTTATCCTCGACGCTGATGATCACCCGTTCCGCATGGCGTCGTGCATGCAGGCGAATCCGCCCGCCGCTGGCAGTATGGCGGATGGCGTTGTGCAACAGGTTGTCCAGGACCCGGTCGAGTTGGGCGACGTCGGCCTGGATGCGTGGCAACGGCGGTTCCAGCTCTCGGATCAGCTCGATCTGCTTGTGCGCTGCCTGCTCGGCAAAGCGCAGTTGCGCACGGTCCAGCAGCTCGTCGATGGCGCACGGGGCCAGCTCGAGCTTCTGCAGCCCGCTCTGGTAGCGACTGAAGTTGAGCAAGTCATTGATCAACTGGGTAAGGCGCTGCATTTCTTCGCCAATGGTTTCCAGCAGGTCCTGCTCGCGAGCCTCGGGTGGGAACTTGAGGCGCTCGCGCAGCAGCCCGAAGGCCATGTGCATGCCGGTTACCGGGGTACGCAGCTCGTGAGAAGCGCGCAGCACGAACTCGCTGCGCACGCGTTCGAAAGCGCGTTGCTCGGTCACATCGTGCAACACCATCACCGCACCGAGGATTGGCCCTTGCGGGTGGCTGACCGGGGTCAGGCTGTAGGTGAGCAGGCGGGTTTCTTCATCGACCTCGATGTTCAGGTCATCCGGTGGGCGGTCGAGGTTGCCGCCGCGCAGCACCTGGCGAATTTGTTGTTCCAGTTCCGGGCGCTGCAAGGCGTCGGCCAGGCTGCTTCCCACGCGGCTGTCGGACCAGCCCAGCTGGCGCTGGGCCACCGGGTTGAGGTGTTCCAGGCGGCCCTGGCGGTCGATGATCAGCAAGCCGTCGTCGATACTGTCCAGTACAGCCTGCAGGCGTTGCTGGCCGGCCAGCAGTTCATCGACATTGGTGGCCTGGTGCTTGCGCATGGCCTCGGCCATCATGCCGAAGCGGCGGGTCAGCTGGTTGAGCTCGGCGGCCTGGGTCACCGGCAGGGTGACATCGAAATTGCCTTCGCCAAGCTGGTCGGCCGCTTTGGCCAGTGCTTCGATCGGCTGGCCAAAGCGCCGCGCGATGTTGTGCGCAGTGACGAAGCCCAGCACCAGCACTACCAGGCCCATCAGGCCAAGCACGCCGCTGATCAGCAAGGCGTGGTCGCGGGTGAGTTCCTCGCTGCGGGTAATATGCTCCAAAGCCTGTTTGTGGGAATCGATCAGGTCGCTGCGAACCTGGTTGAAGGCGGCGCCCAGCGGCTGCTCTGCACCCATGCTGCGAGCGGGCGCGGCGCTCTCCCGGTAGGCCTGGAGAAATGCCTGGTAATTGCGGCTGGCCTTGCTGAAGCTGGGACGCTCGCCGCCCTGTTCCAGGGCCTGATTGAGCAGGGCCTGGAAATCTTCCTGCAGCAGCCGCAGGCTTTCCGGGGTGGTGTCCTCGTCAAGAATCAGGGTCATCTGTTCGCCGAGGTTCTGGCGCAGTTTCAGCCCAACCTCCAGGACATGGGTCGTATCGCGCACCAATTGCTGTTGCACTGCGGCCATCTGCAGAACACTGACCAACCCCAGCAACAGGCCCAGCAGCGCCACGGTAACCAGCGCCGAAATGCTGAGGAACAGCCGCGTACGCAGCTTCATGGGTGGCCACTTCATAGGTTGTACTGCTTGCGCTTGCGGTACAGGGTGGAGGCATCGATGCCCAGGGTCTTGGCGGCTTGGTCCAGGGTGTCGCTGGCAGCCAGCACCGCGCCGATATGGGCGCGCTCCAGCTCATCCAGGCTCAGGGCCGCGCCAACGCGCGGGGTGTTGCCTGCGGGCTGCTCGCCCATGCCCAGGTGGCTGACTTCCACGCGCTCCTGCGGGCAGATGATGCTGGCCCGCTCCACCACGTTGCGCAGTTCACGGATGTTGCCGGGCCAGCGGTAGTTGAGCAGCGCTGTTCGGGCTTCGTCACTGAACCCGCGCGCGGGTCGGGAGTATTCCTTGACGAAGCGGGCGAGGAAGCGGTCGGCCAGGGTCAGGATATCTTCACTGCGCTCGCGCAGCGGCGGCAGGTGCAGGGTGATGACGTTCAGGCGGTACAGCAAGTCTTCACGGAAGCGGCTTTCGCGCACCATTTCTTCGAGGTTGAGGTTGGTGGCGGCGAGGATACGTACATCGGCACGGCGGGTGACTGGGTCGCCGACGCGCTCGTACTCCTTGTCCTGAATGAAGCGCAGCAACTTTGGCTGCAAGGTCAGTGGGAAATCACCGATTTCGTCGAGGAACAGCGTGCCGCCGTCGGCCTGGTTGACCCGCCCCAGGGTGCTTTCGCTGGCGCCGGTAAAGGCGCCGCGGGTGTGGCCGAACAGCTCGCTTTCCATCAGTTCGGCGTTCAGCGACGGGCAGTTGATGGTCACGCAGGCTTTGCGCGCCCGCTTGCTCCAGCCGTGGATGGCCCGGGCCAGTTCGCCTTTACCGGTACCGGACTCACCAAGGATGAGGATATTGGCGTCGGTGGTGGCAACCTGGCGGGCGGTTTCCAGCACCGCCATCATCGCCGGGCTGTGCGAGTCCAGGCCGTCCTTGGGCTTGCGCACTTCGCCTTCGAGGGCTTCCAGGCGTGCAGACAGTTGGCGCACTTCCAGCTGCTTGGCGGTGGCCAGGCGCAGCTGGTCGGGGCTGCACGGCTTGACCAGGTAATCGGCCGCGCCGGCCTGGATCGCATCCACTGCCGTGTCGATCGCCGAGTGCGCAGTCACGATCACCACTCGCATCCAGGGGGCCTGGATACGCATTTGCGCCAGCACGTCGAGCCCGTTGTCTTCGCCCAGGCGCAAATCGAGGAAACACAGGTCGAATACCTGGCGCTGCAGCAGGGTTTCGGCCTGCGCCGCGCTATTGGCCGTGGCCACGCTATAGCCCTCATCCTCCAGGCAGTAGCGGAAAGTGCGCAGGATCGCGGACTCGTCATCCACCAGCAGAATGCGGCCTTGAGTGTCCTGAGCTGATTCCATGTCCTGCGCTCCTTAGGGTTAGGTCTTCAAATTAGTGTGGGAAAAATCGGGCAAGTTGCATGGTCAATTCTGAAGGAATCTGTCCTTTGCATGCTAGCCAATGGCCAATCAAAGCCCAGAGGCCGCGCTATTCCGATGATTTGCTTAGAGATGCCGGGTGGCACATTGGTTGCGATGATTTTCAGTATTTGCCTACAGAAGGAGGCATTGACATGAGCTTTCACCTGCGTACCGCCGTGTTGGCAGCCGCCTTGCTGCCGGTGTTCACCCCGGCATTCGCCGACCCGGTACAGGACGCGCGCCTTGAAGGTGCGCTGCAAACAGCCCTGTCGCTCAACCGCATGCTCGACCTGTTCCGGATCGACGTCGAAGTAAACGGCAAGCAGGCGCGGCTTTCCGGTGAAGTGGAGAACGACGTCGAGCGCCAGTTGGCCGAGCAGGTAGCCCTGGCCACCCGCGGCATCGACAGGGTGGACAATCAGCTGCGGGTCAACGCCCAGCTGGTGGAGCGCCCGCTGGAATTGCGTGCCTACGCCCAGCGTCTGGAAGACGCCACCCTGGCGGCCGTTATCCGCGCCCGTCTGCTGTGGAGCCGCACCACCGAGAACGCCCCTATAGATGTACAAAGCAGCGAGGGCGTGGTGACCCTGCGCGGCAAGGTCGACAGTGCCGAGGCCAAGGAACTCGCAGGCGTGGTGGCGCGTACCACCGATGGCGTGCAGCTGGTGAACAACCTGGTCAGTCTTGATTCGGCTGCCATGGCCAAGGGCAGGGAAGCCCCGGCGGGCGTACCGACCGGGCCACAACCGAGCGACAGCTGGATCATCGATAAAATCCAGAACAGCTACCGCTTCAGTCGCAACCTTGACGGCCTGAACCTGAAAGTGGCCAGTGAAGAAGGCCTGGTTCGGTTGTCAGGCGAGGTGGTCAGCAGCGAACAGAAAACCATTGCCGTCGAAATCGCCCGGCAGATCGTCGGTGTGCGGGGCGTCGATGCCGACCTGCTCAAGGTGGCGACCAAGGTCGAGGGCTGAGCGATCGTGCAATTCGCACGACGGCCAGGCGGGCATCGTGCAGGATACGAGCTTCGCTGGGTTGGCGATTACTCATAACTCATTGATTTAAAAGGATTTTGCTGAGATTCCTAGGCTGGCATGCTGGCTGCAATTACCTGTTCAGGTTTGAACAAAAATTACAGCAGGAGGAGCCGGCATGAACCGTCAACCCGTCAACCGCTCGCAAGACGCCGCACTGCCCCTGCGCCAGATGCTTTCACTCGCCATGGCGCTGCTGCTGACCTTGGCCGCTGGCCTGTTCTACTACAGCTGGCAGACCGCGCGCCTGGCCGAGCAAGTGGCGGCGCAGACCGCCCTGTTGACCCAGATCCAGGCGACTCATGCCAACACCCTGGTCAAGGCCACCGGCCCGATTTCAGCCGGCCAGGCCACGGCTTCACCGGCCACTGTGGAAACTGTCGTGCCGCAGGATCGCTGGGTCTTCTGACCCGACGGCCAGACCGATTTCGATAAAGAAAGGAGAACCATCATGCTGAGCTGGGCTATCACTTTCCTCATCATCGCCATTGTCGCCGCGGTACTGGGCTTCGGTGGTATCGCAGGCGCTGCAACAGGTATCGCGAAGATTCTGTTCATTGTCTTCCTGGTGCTGTTCGTAGCCTCCTTCTTCTTTGGACGTGGACGAGGTTGAAGATGGGCAGGAAGCGTTGGACAGCCCTGGCTGCCGCCCTGTTGATGGGCGGCAGTGCGGCGGCGATGGCGGCCAATGACGGCCAGGTCCGGGTCGACCAGTTGCTCGGCTCGGACCCGGAATATCGGGAAACCTGGCAGGACGCAATCGAAGGCGAGGAACGCCTGCCCGATTGGGTGGTCAATCTGACCGGCAGTTCCCAGCAACAGATGTCGGCCGTTACCGAGGATGGCGACAAGTATCTGGTTGGCCCGTTGTGTGAACGACAGGACAACTGCACCTACAAGCGCCTGATCGTGGCGTTCAGCTGGGACAAGGACGATGCATACGGGATGCTCGTGGAGGTACCCGAAGGCTTGCCCAAGGACAAATCGCCAACCCGCCATGCCCAGTATCGCTGGTTGGGTAAGCCGGATGACGGCATGAAGGCGATGCTGCAAGAGCAACTCAAGCGTGACCCGAACTGGTACTGAGCGCCTGCGCGGTACATATGAAGAGTCACGCACTGTCACGTAATAGAAGCCGAACCTTTCTATAGTTCGGCCTTCTATGATGCGCCGCCCCGAGGAGGGGCAGCACATGACCAAGGGGCCGGGCCGTTCTGATTGCTACAGGATCGGAGTGGCCTAGGGGTACAGGGAGTGCCTCCAGCATTGGGCCGGGTCAGGAAAGGCGGAATCGGAAGCATCAGGTCGGCGGTGCCACAAGGGCACCTGGCCAGACCTGGCTTCCGAGGAGCCATAGGGCAACCTCCTCTTTTCCTGCGCGAATTCCCTCCCGAGACACATTTTGTTTCGACCGTACATCATTTTTTTTTCCACAGCCGACTCGTCAATCAAGCGGCATTTGCGCCATTCGGATAGTCGAACAAGCCATCCTCCTAGCTCTTTCCACCCCGCCAAATCTGCCGAAAATTGGCGTTTTGGTTCTGTTCGGGATTCCGAACGTTATAAATCAAGCACTTGCGAACTCATCCTGGGGGTCAAAAAGCCTATGCATGAACGGCATGGGGTATGCGCTTCCGGCATTAGATTTCCCCTTTTGCCATCGCAATAGTTGCGGCCTTTTTCGCTGGCCGAGCGTTCTGTCGTTCGCCTGCGGTGTCCTTACATGAACTCGTCGGACGCACCATCCGTTGCCCATCAACAGGGCAATGGCTCTGTTACAAGCGTTCCGCCGGGTGCCCATGACCACTAGAACAAAGGGTAAAGACATGAAGAAGGCAAAACTGAGCCTCGCCTGGCAGATCGTCATCGGTCTGATCCTGGGTGTTGCAATCGGCGCGCTACTGAATCATTTCAGTGCAGAAAAGGCATGGTGGATCAGCAACGTCCTCCAGCCCGCTGGTGACATCTTCATTCGCCTGATCAAGATGATCGTCGTCCCGATCGTGATTTCGTCGCTGATCGTGGGTATCGCCGGGGTTGGCGACGCGAAAAAACTCGGCAGCATCGGCCTGAAGACCATCATCTACTTCGAAGTGGTGACCACCATCGCCATTGTCGTGGGTCTGGTCCTGGCAAACCTGTTCCACCCTGGGGCCGGTATCGACATGAGCACCCTGGGTACCGTGGACATCTCCAAGTACCAGGCTACTGCAGCCGAAGTGCAGCATGAGCATGCCTTCATCGAGACCCTGCTCAACCTGATCCCGTCGAACATCTTCGCAGCGCTGATGCGTGGCGAAATGCTGCCGATCATCTTCTTCTCGGTGATGTTCGGCCTGGGCCTGTCGAGCCTGCAGGCAGAGCTGCGTGACCCGCTGGTACGTACCTTCCAGGCGGTTTCCGAGACCATGTTCAAGGTCACCCACATGATCATGAACTACGCCCCGATCGGCGTGTTCGCCCTGATCGCCGTGACCGTTGCCAACTTCGGCTTCAGCTCGCTGCTGCCGCTGGCCAAGCTGGTGCTGCTGGTGTACTTCGCCATCGCCTTCTTCGCCTTCATGGTGCTGGGCCTGGTCGCCCGCCTGTTCGGCTTCTCGGTGATCAAGATCATGCGCATCATGAAAGATGAGCTGATCCTCGCCTACTCCACCTCCAGCTCGGAAACCGTGCTGCCGCGCGTGATCGAGAAAATGGAGAAGTACGGTGCGCCGAAATCGATCTGCTCGTTCGTGGTACCGACCGGCTACTCCTTCAACCTCGACGGTTCGACCCTGTACCAGAGCATCGCGGCCATCTTCATCGCCCAGCTGTACGGTATCGACCTGTCGTGGAGCCAGCAGCTGCTGCTGGTCCTGACCCTGATGGTCACTTCCAAAGGTATCGCTGGCGTACCGGGCGTGTCCTTCGTGGTCCTGCTGGCTACCCTGGGCAGTGTGGGCATCCCGCTGGAAGGCCTGGCCTTCATCGCCGGTGTCGACCGCATCATGGACATGGCCCGTACCGCCTTGAATGTGGTGGGCAACGCCCTGGCGGCCCTGGTCATCGCTCGTTGGGAAGGCATGTACGATGCTGCCAAGGGCGACAAGTACTACGCCTCGCTGATTGCCGACAAACAGGAAGCCGCGGTGCTTGGCGAAGCTGCCAAGCGCTGAGCCTCACCTACGTTTGACCAAGAGCCCCGACTTGTCGGGGCTTTTTGTTTTCCGGTGTGTTTGCGGTAGGCGCGGCCTTGCGTTGCGAATGGGGCGCAGAGCGGCCCCGGTAATTTAGAGCAGCGAAGCTTGAGTCCTGGGGCGCTGCGCACCCCTCTGGCGAGACAAGGCTGCTGCTACACGCAAGCGCGGTCGCCAGGGCCGCGATACGCTATCATTCGGGCATTTTTCAGGGGGATCACACGGATGCTCAACGGCCTTTGGCTTG
Organism: Pseudomonas sp. LAM2023; assembly: GCF_016620375.1. NCBI lineage: Bacteria > Pseudomonadati > Pseudomonadota > Gammaproteobacteria > Pseudomonadales > Pseudomonadaceae > Pseudomonas > Pseudomonas sp. LAM2023. The sequence goes on from NZ_JAENHV010000015.1 coordinate 934,939, forward strand.
GTTTTTTCCTGGTGGCGGCAGTCTCCGCCCTGGCGCAATGGCTGGTTGGCGGCAACGCCGGTATCTTCGCGGCCATGGTCGAGAGCATCTTTGCCATGGCCAAGCTGTCGGTCGAGGTCATGGTGCTGTTGTTCGGCACCCTGACCCTTTGGCTGGGCTTTCTCAAGATTGCCGAGAAGGCTGGCATCGTCGAGTGGCTGGCCAAGGTGCTTGGCCCGTTATTCGCCCGCCTGATGCCCGAGGTCCCGCCCGGCCACCCTGCCCTGGGCCTGATCACCATGAACTTTGCCGCCAACGGCCTGGGCCTGGACAATGCTGCCACGCCGATCGGCCTGAAGGCCATGCGCGCGCTGCAGGAGCTGAACCCCAGCAGTACCACGGCGAGCAATGCGCAGATCCTGTTCCTGGTGCTCAACGCCTCGTCGCTGACCTTGCTGCCGGTGACCATCTTCATGTACCGGGCGCAGCAGGGCGCAGCGGACCCGACCATGGTATTCCTGCCCATCCTGTTGGCCACCAGTGTCTCGACCATGGTCGGCCTGCTGTCGGTGGCGGTGATGCAGCGCTTGCGCCTGTGGGATCCGGTGGTGCTCGCCTACCTGATCCCCGGTGCCTTGCTGCTGGGCGGCTTCATGGCGTTCCTCGGTACCCTGTCGGCGGCTGCGCTGGCCAGCCTGTCGTCGATCCTGGGCAATCTCACCCTGTTTGGCGTGATCATCCTGTTCCTGGTGATTGGTGCCCTGAGGCGGGTGCAGGTGTATGAAGCCTTTATCGAAGGCGCCAAGGAAGGTTTCGATGTAGCCAAAGGCCTGTTGCCTTATCTGGTGGCGATGTTGGTGGCGGTGGGCGTGCTGCGCGCGTCTGGCGCCCTGGAAATGGCCCTCGACGGCATTCGCCACCTGGTGACCTGGATGGGCCTGGACACCCGCTTCGTCGAGGGCCTGCCCACGGCGCTGGTCAAGCCGTTCTCTGGCAGTGCCGCGCGGGCGATGCTGATCGAGACCATGCAGACCCAGGGCGTCGACAGCTTCCCGGCGCTGGTGGCAGCGACCATCCAGGGCAGCACCGAAACCACCTTCTATGTGCTGGCGGTGTACTTCGGTGCGGTGGGTATCCAGCGGGTGCGCCATGCGGTTGGTTGCGCATTGCTGGCGGAATTGTGCGGTGTCATAGCAGCGATCTTCGTCTGCTACTGGTTCTTCGCCTGAGTTATCTGCGCTACGGGCTGTTGTAGGAGCGGCCTTGCGTCGCGATGGGGCGCGAAGCGGCCCCGGCGATTTCTGCGTTGACGCTGGCCTGGGCCGCTGCGCGCGTCATCGCGACGCAAGGCCGCTCCTACACAACGCGGACAGGCTTTCAGGGCGCGGGAACGCTACCTGCCTGGGCAATGGTCCAGCCCACCACCTGCGAAGTCAGCTGGTCACAAGCCTGGCCAAAGCCTGCGACTACCGCTGACACCTGCCGTTCGGCCAATGGTTTGCGGATTTCGAAGCGTTTGCTGGCGAGGACGCGCTGAGTGCGCCCCTGTACCAGCCGTGCGTCATAGCGAATCACCACTTCCACCACCCCGTCCGCCCGGTATTCGCTCTGGAACGCCTGCAGCTCGCCGGCCAGTTCGAAGTCGGCCTGCAGATTGCTGTCGTCGGCGCTCAGCCGCCGTACCTGGCCGTCACGCTGAAAGCCGTCCAGCAGGCGATTGCGCAGCAGCACCGGCACCGCGTCGCTCCAGCGTGCGCCCTTGTAGCTGCTGACCACGTTGCCCTGGGGAATCACGGCAATCCGCGGACCGGCCAGCACCTCGCTGGCCAGCGGCTTGTTCAGGCGCAGTGACCAGTCCAGCGCTGGCACTGTACGGCTGGGTTGGTTGACCGGCAGGCGATAGAGGTCGACGGGTTCGCTCTGCGGCAGGATCGAGCAGGCACTGGCCAGGCTCAGCGCAGCCGCCAGGGCCAGCAGGCGCAGCGACGGTTTCATGGCTGGAACTCCTTGTTGTTGTCGCGGCCTAGCAGGTAGCCGCTGGGGTCGGCCTCCAGCTGCCGGGAAATACCCTTGAGTGCGTTGAGCGTTTCGCGCAGTTCGCGAATCGCCGGGCTGAGTTGGTTCAGGCCCTGGGCGCCGTCGCCAATCGCTTCGCGGTTGTCCTCGAGCAGGCGGTTGATGGTTGCGGTGCTTTCGGCCAACGACTGCATGGCCTGCTCGGCGCTGCCGATCGCCTGTTTGCCCTCGCTGCCCAGCAGGCCATTGGCATTACGCATCAGCGCCTGGGTTTCAGCCAGGGTGGCGCTGGCTTGCTTGCCCACCTCCACCAGTTGCTCGATGGCCTGGGTGATGCTGCCGTGCTGGCCGGCGAAGGCGCCAGTGGTCTTGTCGAGGTTGGCCAGGGTGTTGCTGAGGTGGCCAATGTTGTCGTCGGAGAACATCTGGTTGGCGTTGTGCAGCAGCAGGTTGATGTTGGTCACCAGGTCGCTGCTGTCATTGAGCAGCCGCGAGATCGGCGAGGGCGAAGCGATGATCACTGGTAGCTTGCCGTCCTTGCCTTTCAGTTCAGGGCTTTGCGGGGTGCCGCCGCTGAGCTGGATGAACGAGTTGCCGGTCACGCCGGCCAGGGTCAGCTTGGCCTGGGTGTCTTCCTTCACTGGGGTGTCTGCGCTCAAGCGCACCCGTGCCAGTACCCGGCGGGGGTCTTTCGGGTCCAGGCGCAGGGTCGACACGTCACCCACCTTGATCCCGTTGTACTGCACCGGGCTGCCGCGCGACAGGCCAGAGACCGCTTCGTTGAACACCACCTCGTAGTCCTTGAAGGCGTCGTCGACACTGGATTTGGTCAGCCACAGGCCGAACAGCATGGCGCCGGCCACCACCAGGACGGTGACCAGGCCGATAAGGACGTGATGGGCTCGGGTTTCCATTGCTCAGCGCTCCTGCCCGGCTCGGACGGCGGCCTGTTCGGCTGCGCGCCCGCGTGGGCCATGAAAATATTCTTGAATCCAGGCGTCGCTGGCCTGTTCGACCTCGGCCAGCGGGCCGGCGACCAGGACCTTCTTCTGCGACAGCACGGCGATGCGGTCGGTGATGGTGTAGAGGGTGTCGAGGTCGTGGGTGATAAGGAATACCGACAGGCCCAGCGCGTCACGCAGGGTCAGGATCAGTTGGTCGAAGGCGGCGGCGCCAATCGGGTCCAGGCCGGCGGTGGGCTCGTCGAGGAACAGGATGTCAGGGTCCAGCGCCAAGGCGCGGGCCAGTGCCGCGCGCTTGATCATGCCGCCGGACAGCGAGGCCGGGTACTTGTCAGCGGCTGAGATCGGCAAGCCGGCCAGGGCCAGCTTCACCCCGGCCAGATGCTCGGCATCGGCGCGGGACAGCCCGGCATGCTCGATCAACGGCAAGGCCACGTTCTCGGTCACCGTCAGCGAGGAAAACAACGCGCCCTTCTGGAACAGCACGCCGAAGCGCCGCTCGACCAGTGAGCGTTGCTCTTCGCGCAGGCCGGCCAGATCCTGGCCGAACACCTTGATCTGCCCCTCATTGGGCCGCCGCAGGCCGATGATACTGCGCAGCAGTACCGATTTGCCGCTGCCTGAGCCACCGACCACGGCGAGGATCTCGCCGCGGTACAGGTCGAGGTCGAGGTTTTCATGCACGCTCTGGCGGCCAAAGCGGTTGCAGATGCCCCGCGCCTCGATCACGCGTTCCCGGCCACTCACCAGCCCATCTCCATGAAGAACAGGGCGGCCACCGCGTCCAGCACGATGACCACGAATATCGACTGCACCACTGCCGAGGTGGTATGCGCCCCTACCGATTCGGCGCTGCCGCTGACCTTGAAGCCTTCCAGGCAGCCAATGGCGGCAATCAGGAAGGCGAAGAACGGCGCCTTGGCCAGGCCCACCAGGAAATGTTGTACGCCGATGTCGCTTTGCAGCAGCGACAGGAACATGGCTGGTGAAATGTCCAGCGACAGCGCACATACCACCGCGCCGCCGGCGATGCCGCAGATCATCGCGACAAAGGTGAGCAAGGGCAGCGAAATCAGCAAGGCCAGTACCCGTGGCACCACCAGCAGTTCCATGGGGTTCAGGCCCAGGGTGCGGATGGCGTCGATCTCCTCGTTGGCCTTCATCGAGCCGATCTGTGCGGTGAACGCACTGGCGGTGCGCCCGGCCATGAGGATGGCGGTCAGCAGCACGGCGAACTCGCGCAGGAACGAGAAGGCCACCAGGTCGACGGTGAAGATGGTCGCGCCGAAATCAGCCAGCACCGTGGCGCCGAGGAAGGCTACCACCGCGCCCACCAGGAAGGTCAGCAAGGCGACGATGGGCGCGGCATCCAGGCCAGTCTGTTCGATGTGCGCGACGACCGGGGTAAAGCGCCAGCGATGCGGTTGCAGGGCGCGGCGCATAAGGGTTTCGAGAATCACGCCAACGAAGCCGAGCAACTGCAGGCTGTCTTGCCACAAGGTGCCGACGGCGCAGCCGATGCGTTCCAGCAGCAACAGCAGCACGTTGCGCTCGGGCTCCTTGACCGGAATGCAGTAGTCCTGCACGGAGCAATACACGTTCTTCAGCAGTGCGCGGCTGGCTTCGGGCAGTTGGTCGGTGCAGTGCGACAGGCGCTCGGCACCGAGCAGTTCGGCCAGCAGCGAGGCCCCGGCGGTATCCAGGCGCCCCAGTTGGCTGAGATCGGCAACGGTATCGGCGGCGTACTGTGCGCGCAGATGCTCGCTGTCACGCTTGAGGCTGGCGTAATGCGCCAGCGTCCAGTCGCCGGTAATGCGCAGGCAAGCCGGTTGGCTACTGGTGTCCAGGGTGGCGCTGGGTGGGGTCATCGGGCTCCATGCTCCTGACTCGGCAGTGAGGCTCAGGGCCTGATCATAGCGCAGCGGGCAGGGGCTGTTTGGTGATTATGTGCTGTGTGGGGCACGGGGGGCACAACGTCTCTCCCTCATCATTGCGCTGGCGTGTCGTCGACCACTTTGAAGCGCAGTACGCCAATCACCTGCCCATCTTCGGTCAGTACCCTTACCTGCCACTTGCCCTCCGGGTTCGGCGGGAAGTTCTGTTTGTGCGTCCAGGCGCGGTAGCCTTCCTTGCGGCCGCCATGGATGTCCAGGGCAATGCGGTCGACCTCCTGGCCATCTTTTTGCCAGACGTGGTAGATCCGTTCGTTCAGGCCGCGTGGCGCATTGATCGCGGTATAGGCATACAGCCCGTCGCTGCTGATGCGGCTGGCCGCGATTTCTTTCAGCGAAGCGCCTGGTTGGCGGTTTTGCACCTCGGTGCTGACCGCGACGTCGGTCATCCACAGGGTCGCCGGTGGCACCCATGAGCGCAGCAGCCACCCGCCGCCGCCGACCGACAGGGTAACCAGCACCAGGGCGACGGCACGCCGCCAGTTGTTGATCGGGAAGCTGCTGGCCAGGCTGGGGAACGACAGTGCCATGGCGATGATCAGGGCCAGCTTGAAACTTTGCGCGGTGGTCAGGTGCAGGATGATCGGCAGCGCAGTGAGCAATGCGGCGAACAGGGTCAGCGTATGCAGCGCCAGGAACAGCCAACGCCGTGGTGCCAGCCACTTGTAGTAGAGCGGGTCGATGATCGAGACCAGGCCGGCGGCGCCGAGCAGGCCGGTGAACACCAGTTGGCTGCTGTTCCAGGTGGTGGTGACGAAGAAGAATGGCAGCACGAAGAACAGCGATTCCTGGTGAATCATCTGCGTTGCATAGCGCAACAGCGGTTGCGGAATTTCGCGGTTGAAGATCCGCGCGAACAGGCCGGTGAGGGTGTTCTCCAGCATCAGCCAGACCCAGCTGACCAGCATCAGCACGGCCACCCAGCTGGCCAGGCTGGCCTGACGGTCAACCAGGATGAAACTGCCGATGCCTGAAAGGAAACCGCCAAGCGCAATGATGCCGGGGTAGCGTTTGAGCAGATCGATGATGCGCTGGACGATGCGGGGTATGTGGGGCATTGGCTCTACAACGGAGAAGATGAGGTGGCTGTGCCGGCCGCTTCGCGGGCATGCCCGCTCCCACAAGGCTCAGCGATAAAGCGCTCCTTGTGGGTCGGGCGTGCCCGCGAAGCGGCCGGTAATGGCAAAAGGATACCGCCGATTACACGCTAGCGTGTAGCGCCGCCCGGTTTTTCCGGGCCATGCCGACGCCAGCGCAACAGCCCTGCCGCAAGGATCAGCCCCAACAGCAAGGCCGCCAGGCCATAAAGGTCATCATAGCCAAGCAACGGCTTCTCGACGCGCACATAACCATCCTTCTTGAGCAATGCCTTGAGCGCTTCATTGGCCTGCTCCAGGCTCACCTGGCGCAGCTTGCGCGCAGGGTCGGTGAAGCGCCCGTCGTTGTAGTCGTTCAGGGCACCCCAGTAATAGTCGGCCAAGGCACTGTTACCCTGGGTGCTCCAGCTTTCCTTGGCAACGCTGGCGTCCTTGATGCGGGCAAAGGTGTCCGGGTCGAGGCCTTCCTTGCGCAGGTGGTCGAACAACGCTTGCATCACCTTGACCGCCTGGTCGATGTCTTCGCGTTCAAGGTCGGCATTGAGGCTGAGCAGGCCGGTGTCGCCAAAGCTTTCACGTTGCGCCGAAGGGCCGTAGGACAGCCCGTTGCGCAGGCGCAGCTGGTCATACAGCGCCCATTCCAGGTAATGCGACAGCAGGTCAAGGGTGGCCTGGTGGTCGTTGTCCAGCACTGGCTCGACGAACAGCCAGTGCAGCTTGACGTTGTCACCCAGCCAGCCACGGGTCAGGTCGCGGCGCTGCTCGGCCTGCTGGCTGATGCTTTCCAGGGTACGGCGCTCTTCCGGCTCGCTGGCAGGCAGTTCGCCGAAGGTACGTTCCAGGTAGGCCGGCAGCAGGCGGTCGAGGCCGCCGACCATGATCAGGGTCATGTTGTTGGCCGCGTACCAGTGGTCACGCAAGGTTTGCACCTGCTCCAAGGTCATGTCGTCGAGGTTGGAGCGCTCCGGGCACTTCAGGCCCAGTTCGGTGGCCAGCTGGTCGCTGGCGGGGTGGCCGATGTCCTGGCGGTCGAGCCAGCGCTGCAGGTGGCCATAGTGGCCGCCATCCTCGCGCTCGATGATGCGCTTGGCGGTGGCCAGCGTTTTGGCATCGATCTGGGTGTCGCGGATAACTGCCAGCAGCAGGTCGAGGACCTTGCGCTGGTTACGCGCTGGCGCTTCGATGACGAACGTGGTGTCGGCGCTGCTGGTATAGGCGTTCCATTCGCCACCCAGCGCCTGCAGGCGCTCTTCCAGGCCACCTTCGCCGCTTTCATCGATGCCGCTGAACAGCAAGTGCTCAAGCAGGTGTGGCAGCTCCTTCTGCTCGCAATTGAAGTCGTCCAGGCCTACGCCGACTACCAGGCGGATCGCCACATGGTCACGTTCGTAGCCGTTTTTCAGGATGACCTGCAGGCCATTGGGCAACAGGTAGCCTTCAACCCGCGAGCGGTCGAGGGCGAATGTGGGCAGGCTGCAGATCAGCAGGCAAACGAACATCAGGCAACGCATGGGCGAGCTTGGGTCCTCAGGTAGGCGGAAATCACGGCAGGCGGGCTTCGTCCGGCACGCTGTCGAGCATCAGCCCGCCCGTGTCCGAGCCACCCAGTACCACATAGGCACTGCTACAGAACAAAGAGTTCAACCGCTTCATGTCGGCGATCAGCTCCAAGTGTAGCGAACTGGTCTCGATACTTTGCACCACCTTGCGCTGCAAGCGGCTGACGTGGGCGTGGGCCAGGCGCCGTTCCTGGGCGCGGAATCGGCGCTTCTCGCGCAACAGCAGGCGGGCGCTCTCCGAGTCGGCACTGAGGAATACCGACAGCCCAAGGCGCAGGTTGGCCAGCAGCTGTTCCTGCAGCCCGGTCAGCTCTTCCAGGCCCACCTGGGAGAATTCCCGGCGCTGGCTGGTTTTTTGTTGCTGGACCTTGCGCAGCATGCGTTCGATCAGGTCACAGGCCAGCTTGAGGTTGATCGCCAGCTCGATGATTTCCGCCCAGCGACGGTTGTCCTGCTCACTGAGGTCTTCACGCGACATTTGCGCCAGGTACAGCTTGATCGCGTTGTACAAGGCGTCGGCGTCTTCGCCCAAGGCGCGAACCTGCTGCGGCAAGGCTGTCTGGGCGCCGCGCAGGGCACCGAGCATGGCTTCGAGCAGGCTGTCGACGATGTCGCCGAGGCGCAGGGTTTCGCGCGCAGCGTTGGCCAGGGCCAGGCTGGGGGTTTCCAGTGCCGAAGTATCGAGGTGGCGCGGGCGTACCTGGCCATTGCCGTTTTCCCGGTCGGGTAGCAAGGTGTTGCACAACCGGCCCATCGGTTTCACCGTGGGCAGCATGATCAGGCAGCGCAGGGTGTTGTAGAGCAGGTGAAAGCCGATGACCAGCTCCTGCGCGCTGAAGCTCAGTGAGTCCATCCAGGCCACCAGCGGGTGCAGCACAGGGATGATCAGCAACAGGCCAATCAGCTTGTACAACAGGCTGCCCAGGGCCACCCGACGGCCGGCGGCGTTCTGCATGCTGGTGCTGATGAAGGCCAGCAGGCCGCTGCCGATGTTGGCGCCGACCACCAGGCCGATGGCCACCGGCAGGCTGATCACTTCGGCGCCCGCCAGCGTCGCCGTGAGCAGCACGGCGGCCAGGCTGGAATAGGAAACCATGGCAAACAGCGCACCGACCAGGGCATCCAGCATGATGTCGCCGGTCAGCGAGGCGAATAGCACTTTCACACCCTGGGCGTGGGTAATCGGCGTAGCGGCCTGCACGATCAACTCAAGTGCCAGGATGATCAGGCCGAGCCCGATGCCTACCCTGCCCAGCTGGCCGGCCCGCGTCTGCTTGCGCGAGAGGAAGAAGATCACGCCGAGGAAGATCAGCAGCGGCGATAGCCACGACAGGTCCAGGGTCAGCACCCGGGCCATCAGCGCGGTCCCCACGTCGGCTCCGAGCATGATCGCCAGGGCCGGGGTCATGGCCATCAGGCCCTGGCCGACGAACGAGGTGACCAGCATGGCGGTGGCGTTACTGCTTTGCACCATGGCGGTGACCAGAATACCGGCGACGAACGCCAGCGGCCGCTTGTTCATGTTGTGGCCGATGATGCGCCGCAGGCTCGAGCCGAATACCCGAAGGATGCCGGTACGTACGATGTGGGTGCCCCAGACCAGAAGTGTCACGGCCGAGAGCAGGTTGAGCAGGGTCAGCATGGCGACGGCCCCCTGATACATTGGCCCAGCGGGCCAAGAGATGAAGCGCGAGCGTTTGAAGAATTTTCAGTGCTCACTCAAAGCTTTAGTCGTTTTGCGTAGCTGTTGCCAGCTTCGCATGGCTGCCATTTATTTGAAACACGCTGGAAATGAATGATTGCCGGCATGAAAAAAAGGGCCCCGAAGGGCCCTTTTTGTACTGCGCTTCCTGATCTTATTGACCCGGAATGTCCTTGCGCAGTTTCACCGGTTCGTGCTCTTTGCCTTCCTTGCGGGCCAGGGCGGTGCGCATGCGAATGTTGATGGCCTCCACCGCCAGCGAAAATGCCATGGCAAAGTAGACGTAGCCCTTCGGCACGTGCACGTCGAAAGATTCGGCGATCAGCACGGTACCGACCACGATCAGGAACGACAGTGCGAGCATCTTCAACGACGGGTGCTTGTCGATGAACTCGCTGATGGTGCCGGCGCACAGCATCATCACCAGCACCGCGACGACGATGGCGGCGATCATCACCGGTACGTGGGACACCATGCCCACTGCGGTAATGACCGAGTCCAGCGAGAACACGATGTCGATGATGGCGATCTGGATGATGGTATAGAAGAACTTGCCACCCGCGCCTTTCGGCTCTTCAGCGTTCTCATCCTCGCCTTCCAGGCCGTGGTAGATCTCTTGCGAGCTTTTCCACAGCAGGAACAGGCCACCGAAGAACAGAATCAGGTCACGCCCGGAAATACCCTGGTCGAACACCACGAACAGGTCGGCGGTAAGGCGCATGACCCAGGTGATCGACAGCAACAGCATGATGCGGGTGACCATGGCCAGGGCGAGGCCGAAGATCCGGGTGCGCGGCTGCATGTGCTTGGGCATGCGGCTGACCAGGATCGAGATCATGATGATGTTGTCGATACCGAGGACGATCTCAAGCGCGGTAAGGGTGAAAAAGGCAACCCAGATTTCCGGGCTGGTCAGCCATTCCATGTGTTTTCCTTCGAGCGGTAAAGGCGACGTGCCCACACCAGGGCACGTCGCGTTAGGGTGATTCGCGTTTATTAAAGACTACTGAACAGCGGGAAAATCCCCATCAGCAGCGCGGCGAGCATTATGCACAGGCACACCAGCACTGCCCACTTCAAGGTGAAGCGCTGATGATCGCCGAACTCGATGCCGGCCAGGGCCACCAGCAGATAGGTGGAGGGTACCAGCGGGCTGAGCAGGTGTACCGGCTGCCCGACGATCGAGGCACGGGCCATTTCCACCGGGCTGATGCCGTAGTGGCTGGCGGCTTCGGCCAGCACGGGGAGCACGCCGTAGTAGAACGCGTCGTTGGACATGAAGAAGGTGAACGGCATGCTGACAATCGCGGTGATCACCGCCAGGTACGGGCCGAGCGCTTCCGGGATGACCGCCAGCAGGCTCTTGGACATGGCGTCGACCATGCCGGTACCCGACAGGATGCCGGTGAAGATGCCGGCGGCGAAGATCAGCCCGGTGACCGCCAGCACGCTGCCGGCGTGAGCGGCAATGCGGTCCTTCTGCTGTTGCAGGCAGGGGTAGTTGACGATCATGGCGATGCTGAAGGCGATCATGAACAACACTGGCAGCGGCAGCACCCCGGCGATCAGCGCCGCCATCAGCGCAGCGGTCAGGGCCCCGTTGAAGTACAGCAGTTTCGGCCGACGCGCATCCGGGAACTGCGAAACGGTGATTTCGCTATGGTCGATATCGTCGGTGGGCAGGTGCAGTTCGCCCAGGCGGGCACGCTCGCGCTTGCCGTACAGGTAGGCGATGGCCAGGATCGCCAGTACGCCGAACAGCATGGCCGGGATCATCGGCACGAAGATCTCCGACGGGTCCACGTGCAGGGCGCTGGCGGCGCGGGCAGTCGGGCCACCCCACGGAGTCATGTTCATCACCCCGCCAGCGAGAATGATCAGGCCGGCCATGATCCGCGGGCTCATGCCCAGGCGGCTGTACATGGGCAGCATGGCGGCACAGCAGATCATGTAGGTAGTGGCACCGTCACCGTCGAGCGAGACCACCAGGGCCAGCACGGCGGTGCCGACGGAGACTTTCAGCGGGTCGCCCTTGACCAGCTTGAGGATCTTGCGCACGGCCGGGTCGAACAGGCCGGAGTCGATCATCAGGGCGAAGTAGAGGATGGCGAACATCAGCATCACTCCGGTTGGCGCGAGCTTGCTGATGCCCTCGAGCATCATCGGGCCGATCTTGGCGGAAAAGCCGCCGAACAGGGCGAACAGGATCGGTACCAGGATCAGCGCGATCAAGGCCGACAGGCGCTTGGTCATGATCAGGTACATGAAGGTGATGACCATGGCAAAGCCGAGGAAGGTCAGCATGGCAGTACTCCAGGTGTGGCGCGGCGAAAGGAACGTCGATTCGGGCGGATCAGCGTGTTTGGCGCTGCGCGGGGAGCATGCGGAGGGGGGCTACGGAACGTGGGGCACAGGAATACATCAGAATCACCATTGTTGTTGTTGATTGGGCCGGGCGCGGTGGTTACCGGGTGCGCTGGCTGACCGGTCTTGTGCCGGTAGTGGGGGCTATCCTATGAGGGCAAGCTTTCAGCCAGCTTTCGCCGAAGCAAAGGCGACGAGAGGTAGGTGATGCAGGATATGACCGAGGGCGGCTGCCATTGTGGCGCCTTGCGTTATCGGTTGGAGGGCGATCTGACGGATATTGCCCATTGCCATTGTTCGATCTGCCGGCGGGTCAGCGGAGGGCTGGTGGTGACCTGGCTCACCCTGCCCCGTTCGGGGTTCCGCTGGTTGGCGGGCGAGCCGAACTGCTATGTCGCGCCAGCCAGTTGCAGCCGGTACTTCTGTGGGCATTGCGGGGCGCATGTGGCGTTGGTGACCACGCATAGCCTGGGCACGGTGGATGTGACGGTGGCGACGCTGGACCACCCGGAACGGGTCAGGGCCAAGCGGCATATCTGGGTGGGCAGCCGGTTGCCTTGGCTTCACCTGGATGAAAATCTGCCTTCGGAGGCCGAGGAAAACCTGTAAGAAATTGTGCTGTTGGCCCTATCGCCGGCAAGCCAGCTCCCACAGGTATCCCGCCACCATCAGACTTGTGTAGATAGTGGGAGCCGGCTTGCTGGCGATAGGGCCGGTACAGCCATACTCACAACTGCAGGCCACCGGCGGCCTTGTGCAAGGCCCGCAGATGCTCGCCGATCTGCTTTACATTGGCCTCGACGGCGGCAATTTCGCTGGCCCGCGACGGCTCCAGCAGCGCCCTCACCTCTTTGTCCAGGTTGGTGCTCAAGCGCAACAGCTGCGCCTGCCGCTCACTGCTGACGCGCTCCAGGTGCTTGCGCTCCTGCGGTTGCGGCAGCCCGTAGCCCTTGGTGTCGAGCAACTCTGCCGGGCGGCTGAGGAAGCCGCTGTTGGCGAGCATCTGCCTGAGGGTGGCGTCGGCCTTGCTGACGCTGCCGTCATTCTGCGCGGCGGCATTCAGGTAGCGCTGTTTGACCTCGTCCTGGGCCAGCAACAATTGCCGGCGCAAGCTGGCCTGTTCAAGCAGCAGCAAGGCTGCACTGGTGCGCAGGTCGGCCTTGGCGAACCAGGCCCGCCGTTGCTCGGCGTCCAGCCCCAGCCAGTCTTCGACCTTGTCCTGCTTGATCGGCAGCTGCTTCTTCAATACCTCGAACATGGCCTGATAGCGGTCGCGGTAGGAGTCGAAGCGGTAACCGAGGCGCAGCGCTTCGCGCGGGTCGTCAAGCACGCTGGTATCAGCCAGCCCCCTGCCCTTGAGCACCGCCAGCAAGCCGTTGGGCATGATGCTGTCGAGGTCGTTCAGGCGTGGGTTGGCAGTGCCGCTGCGCAGCAGTTTCAACGACTCCACCGCGCAGTTGTTGGACAGGAACCAGTAGTTGCCGTCGTAACTCCAGTGCATTTCGGCGGCCTGGCGTACCAGGTTCTCTATCTCGTCGCGGCTGAGCCGCAAGGGCACCGAGGCCAGGCTGCGCAGTTCGGTCTTGGTATATTCGTCGATCACCTGGCCCAGCGGCAGCACGAACAGCCGTGACGGGTAGGCGCCGACCAGGCCGTCCCAGCTCGACAGCTGCACATCATTGACAAAGGCGCGGTACGACAGCACCAGGCTCTGGTCGAGGTCGAGGCGGCAGTCCGGCCCGCGTGGCCGGCCCGGCTTGCAGATGACCAGGCGCAGCATGCTGTGGCCCCAGCGGCTGACCAGGTTCTGGTTGGCTTCGGCCAGCAGATAGTCCACTTCATAGACCCGCTCAGGGTCGATCTCGCCGAGCGGCTGGCGGGCGAAATCGCTGCCGGCGTTGATGAATGGCAGGCCTTTGGCGCAGGCGTCCTGTTGCGGTGCCCAGCCGAAGTGCTCGCGCAGGTACTGGTTCAGTGCCGGGCGGCGGCAACCGTAGCTCGGGTCGAGGAGGAAATACTCCATGTTGACCGCGATGTATTCCTTGGGGCTGCTCAGCTCATAACTGTCCGGGCTGCGCACGAACTGGCCATTGTGCTGTTCGCGCTCGCCGCGTCGGCCCACGTATTGCTGCCAGCCGGCCAGATCGAGCAGGCGCGGGTCGTCGCTGAGGGTAAAGCGACGCTCTGCCTGGCCACGGCATGCCTCGGGCAGGCCGATCTTGCCAAGCGTGCCTTGCTGGCGCTTGCAGCGGGCGATCAGCGAGCTCTCGGCGCTAGGCCACAGCCGGGCGCGGTCGTAGATATGGGTGAGCTCATGCAGCACGGTGGCCAGCAGTTCTTCACGCACAGTGCCATGTGGGCGGTTGGTACGTTCGCTGGCAGCACTGCCATCAGCGAGGCTGGGCAGCAGGCGACGGTTAAGCTCCAGGGTAGAAACCAGCGATGCCTGGCCATAGGCGTCGGCCGGCATGTTGTCGCTCCAGCTGACCCGCACACGGCGGTCCAGCTGTTGCTTGAAACGGGGTGGCAGCTTGCCCAGGGCCTCGTCGAGCAGGGCCTGGGTGGCTTGAGTTTGTTGCGAATCAAGGCCGGACGCCTGCAGCTCGAGCTGCAGGTCGGCCAGGGCGGGCGTGCCGAGCAGCGTCAGGGCGCAGCCGAGCAGCCAGGCGCGCACGCGGTTCACAGCGCGAGGATGGCTTCAGCCAGTACCTGGTCGCTGGCGCCGCGTGCTTCCGGCACGCGCTCGCGCAAGGTATTGAAGGCTGCCTCGAGCTGGGCGCCGCGGATATCTCCGTTGCTTGCGACGAAGCTGGCAGCGTCGTCGTGGGCTTCGCGCACCACTTTGGAGTCGCGGATCGAGGTGGTGGTGTCAGAAGTGAAATCGATCGAGCGGCCAAAGGCACGCACGATGATGTTGCTGGTGGCCACCAGGGTCTGGGCCTGGGCCAGGTCGGCCAGCAGGAGCATGCCGAGGGTAGCGGCAATCAGCGGTTTACGCATGGAACATCTCCGAAAATACAAGGAGCCAGATGAATTATTGGACGAGAATTGCTTGCGCCAGTTCCAGGTCGCCGACGGCCTGCCGTGCGCAATTGTGGCGTAACGCCTGCAGTGCTGCCTCAAGCCGCACGCCACGGATCTGGCCGTCGCTGGCAACGAAGGCAGCCGCATCGTCGCGGGCCTGGCGGACCAGTTTACGGTCGAACGGTGCAGTGGTGACCTGGCTGGTGACATAGCCTGTGATGACCAGGCCTTGCGTAGCGGTGTCCATGGCATGGGCACTGGCCATGCCAACAACGGAAAACAGCAGAGGCAACAGATAACGCATGGGCTTTACGACAGCTGGAAACGTGGGGGCAACGGCGTACGGCCGTGCCGGCGCAAACCGGCACAGCCGCACGAATCAGTCGGGGTCAGAGCGCCAGGATGGCCTGGGCCAGTTGCGCGTCGCTGGCCTGCAGCGCTGGCATCTGCGAACGGATGTGCAGGAACGCGCTCTCCAGCTTGGCACCACGGATATCGCCTTGGCTGCCAACGAAGCTGGCGGCGTCGTCACGGGCGGCCTGGACAATCTTGTCGTCACGGAACGAGGAAGAAATGTCGGAAGTGGCATCGGTGGACGCAGCCACCGCGCCAACGACGGCGTCGGTGGTGACAACGAAGCTGGTGGCGCTTGCGGTGCCGGCCAGGCTCAGCATCAGGGCTGCGCCAATCAGGTATTTACGAGACATGATGGTGGACTCCTGGACTAGGGTCGGGTGGTTCTGCTTATCGGACGCTCGCACAGCTCGTCGCGGTACTTTTGACAGTGGGTTCTACCAGACTGTTAAGCCAAGCGTATCACGCGCCGGTGTTTCCAGATGTTAATGAAAGGCGGGATTGGAATTGTACCGTTTGATTTTAAAATTAAATAAACTGTACTGGTATTGCCTGCAAGGGCTCTAGCATGGGCCTTACAAACAAAAAACCCGTCGCAGTCTCCTGCAACGGGTTTTGAGAATTCGCGGTGCCGGCCGAAGCCGGCAAGCCGGAGCTTAGCGCCAGAAAGGCTTGCTCAGCTCTTCGTAACGCTGCGACTCGCTGATACCGGCATCGGCCAGCAGGCGGGCGTCCAGGCGAGCCAGTTGACGGCGGCTGGCCATACGGCGCTGCCACAGCAGCAGGGTGGACAGGGCGCGCAGCGGCAGCGAAGCGTTGGATTGCTGGGCGTTGCTTTCAAAAACCAGACCGGAACTGAGGGTACGTTCCATGATGTTTCATCCTTCCGCTTATGGCGGGATTAGGTAGTGATTTAACTGATGCCAATGATCCTCCTCTGCTGTCCATAACAGTAGATACAGTTCAGTGGAAAGACGATGGCTCAGTTAACTGTGTAACCCTACTGTTGCACTCGAAATTGGCGTAACTGTACTGGTGCGCACACATATGGTGCGTTTTTAGAGATGGAG
Organism: Pseudomonas sp. LAM2023; assembly: GCF_016620375.1. Classification (NCBI taxonomy): domain Bacteria; kingdom Pseudomonadati; phylum Pseudomonadota; class Gammaproteobacteria; order Pseudomonadales; family Pseudomonadaceae; genus Pseudomonas; species Pseudomonas sp. LAM2023. The sequence continues at coordinate 951,018 of NZ_JAENHV010000015.1, forward strand.
AGTGTTTGGTCCGGCTTGCGGCGGTAAAAATACCAGCACAGTAGAACAGTTTTTGTTATCTAAAATGATTGGACTGTAAAGCACAGGTCTTGTAGGAGCGGCCTTGTGTCGCGATAGGGCCGCAAAGCGGCCCCAAGGTACGATGTTATAGCTGAGATTGCAGGGCCGCTGCACAGCACATCGCGACCCAAGGCCGCGCCTATAAATACAGGGACCGGAACAGCGGAAGCAGGGCCGCCATTCCGGGAACGGTGTGGTCAGCCAGCCAGCATGCGCCCAGTTTCTTCCAGGTTTTCGTGCCAGCTCAGCGCTTCACGCAGGATATGCGGAGTATGGCCGCCCCGCTGGCAGGCGCGTTCGAAATAATCGTTCAGCGCAGCGCGATAGTCCGGGTGCACACAGTTGTCGATGATCGCCCTTGCCCGCTCACGCGGCGCCAGGCCACGCAGGTCGGCCAGGCCTTGCTCGGTCACCAGGATGTCGACGTCGTGCTCGGTGTGGTCGACGTGGCTGACCATCGGTACCACGCTGGAGATCGCACCACCCTTGGCAATCGACTTGGTGACGAATACCGCCAGGTGAGCGTTACGGGCGAAGTCCCCCGAGCCACCGATGCCGTTCATCATCCTGGTGCCGCACACGTGGGTGGAGTTGACGTTGCCGTAGATATCGAACTCCAGCGCGGTGTTGATACCAATGATGCCCAGGCGCCGGACCACTTCCGGGTGGTTGGAGATTTCCTGCGGGCGCAGCACCAGCTTGTCCTTGTAGCGCTCCAGGTTACCGAACACGTCGGCGTTGCGGCGGGTGGACAAGGTGATCGAGCTGCCCGAGGCGAAGCTCAGCTTGCCAGCATCGATCAGGTCGAAGGTGGAGTCCTGCAGTACTTCGGAGTACATGGTCAGGTCTTCGAACGGTGACTCGATCAGGCCGCACATCACCGCGTTGGCGATGCTGCCGATACCGGCCTGCAGCGGGCCGAGCTTGTTGGTCATGCGGCCAGCTTCCACTTCTTTCTTGAAGAAGTTGATCAGGTGGTCGGCGATGCCCTGGGTTTCGTCATCCGGCGGCAGTACGGTGGATGGCGAGTCCGGCTGGTCGCTGATGACGATACCGACGATCTTGGCCGGGTCGATCGGGATCGCGGTGCTGCCGATTCGGTCGTCTACCTTGACCAGCGGGATAGGCGTGCGGGTCGGGCGATAGGTGGGGATATAAATGTCGTGCAGGCCTTCGAGGTTGGTATTGTGCGAGAGGTTGATCTCGACAATCACCTGCTTGGCGAAGATCGCGAAGCTGGCCGAGTTGCCCACCGAGGTGGTTGGCACGATATGGCCTTGCTCGGTGATGGCCACGGCTTCGATGACCGCGATGTCCGGCAGCTTCAACTGCTGGTTGCGCAGTTGTTCGACGGTTTCCGACAGGTGCTGGTCGATGAACATCACCTTGCCGTCGTTGATGGCCTTGCGCAGTGTGCTGTCGACCTGGAACGGCATGCGACGAGCCAGCACGCCGGCCTCGGTCAGTTGCTTGTCCAGGTCGTTGCCCAGGCTGGCGCCGGTCATCAGGCTGATTTTCAGTGGCGACTGCTTGGCTCGCTCGGCCAGGGCATGCGGCACGGCCTTGGCTTCGCCGGCGCGGGTGAAACCGCTCATGCCGACGGTCATGCCGTCCTCGATCAGACCAGCGGCATCAGCCGCACTCATTACCTTGCTATGCAGGGAGGACAAGCGGATACGATCACGGTACATGGATTGTTATCTCGGGCTACTGAAACTACTGCAGCGCAGTCTAGAGACTTCGCCCCTTGCCGTCCCACGACCATGGTCGTATGAGAAGCCTTGAAGTAGAGCCGTTGATCCGGATCAATCAAAAAAGCCCCGGCAGATTCTGACCGGGGCTTTCTTTATATCAGCTGGTTTGCAGTAGCGGCTGTCACTCTACTGCCTTGACCATGTCCTCGATGACTTTCTTGGCATCGCCAAACACCATCATGGTCTTGTCGAGGTAGAACAGTTCGTTGTCCAGCCCGGCATAGCCGCTGGCCATGGAGCGCTTGTTGACGATGATGGTCTTGGCCTTGAAGGCTTCGAGGATCGGCATACCGGCAATCGGCGATTTCGGGTCGTTCTTCGCTGCCGGGTTGACCACGTCGTTGGCGCCCAGAACCAGTACCACGTCGGCCTGACCGAACTCGGCGTTGATATCTTCCATCTCGAACACCTGGTCGTAAGGCACTTCCGCCTCGGCCAGCAACACGTTCATGTGCCCGGGCATACGGCCGGCCACCGGGTGGATCGCGTACTTCACGGTCACGCCGTTGTGGCTCAGCTTCTCGGTCAGTTCCTTCAGTGCATGCTGTGCGCGGGCCACCGCCAGGCCGTAACCCGGAACGATGATCACGCTGTCGGCGTTGCTGAGCAGGAAGGTGGCATCGTCAGCCGAGCCGGATTTCACCGGGCGCTGCTCTTTCGAGCCTTGCGCCGCGCCAGCATCGGTATCGCCGCCGAAACCGCCGAGGATGACGTTGAAGAACGAACGGTTCATTGCCTTGCACATGATGTACGAAAGGATGGCACCGGACGAACCGACCAGCGAGCCTGCAATGATCAGCATCGAGTTGTTCAGCGAGAAGCCGATGCCGGCCGCTGCCCAGCCCGAATAGCTGTTGAGCATCGACACCACCACCGGCATGTCGGCGCCGCCGATCGGAATAATGATCAGCACGCCCATGATGAAGGCCAGGACCAGCATCAGGGTGAAGGCGCTGTAGTGCCCGGTGAAGGTAAACAGCAAGCCCAGCGCGATGGTGGTCAGGCCGAGGATCAGGTTCAGCTTGTGCTGGCCGGCGAACTGTACCGGTGCGCCCTGGAACAGGCGGAACTTGTACTTGCCCGAGAGCTTGCCGAAGGCAATCACCGAACCGGAGAAGGTAATGGCACCGATGGCCGCGCCGAGGAACAGCTCCAGGCGGTTACCGGTGGGGATCGGGTCGCTGATCGCGGCGACGATGCCCATCGATTGCGGCTCCAGCACGGCGGCGATGGCGATGAACACCGCGGCCAGGCCGATCATGCTGTGCATGAAGGCGACCAGCTCCGGCATCTTGGTCATCTCGACGCGCTTGGCCATGATCGAGCCAGCGCTACCGCCGACCAGCAGGCCAACCAGGACGTAGCCGATGCCGGCGGTAGCCAGCTCGGCACCAAGCTTGTAAATGAGGCCAACCGTGGTGAGGATGGCGATCCCCATGCCGATCATGCCGAACAGGTTGCCGCGCCGCGAGGTGGTCGGATGCGACAGGCCCTTGAGCGCCTGGATGAAGCAGACCGAGGCGACAAGGTAGAGGAGTGTTACCAGATTCATGCTCATGCTTACTTCTGCCCCTCGTTCTTGGCTTTCTTCTTGAACATCTCAAGCATGCGGCGGGTGACCAGGAAGCCACCGAACACATTGACCGCGGCCAGGGCCACGGCGAGGGTACCCATCAGCTTGCCGGCCGGGGTCACGGTCAGCGCGGCGGCCAGCATGGCGCCGACGATGACGATGGCGGAGATGGCGTTGGTAACGGCCATCAGCGGGGTGTGCAGCGCCGGGGTGACGTTCCAGACCACGTGGTAGCCCACGTAGATGGCCAGCACGAAGATGATCAGGTTGTAGATGCCATGGGAAATCAGCATGTCTTCCATTGTCGTGCTCCTTAGCCGTTCTTGCGGACGACCTGGCCATCGCGGCACATCAGGCAGGCCGCGACGATGTCGTCTTCGAGATTGATGACCAGCACGCCGTCCTTGTCGAACAGCAGCTTCATGAAGTCCAGCAGGTTGCGTGCATACAGCGCCGAAGCATCGGCAGCCACCTGGGCTGGCAGGTTGGTCGGGCCGACGATGATCACGCCGTTGTGCTGCACCACCTGGTCGGCGACGGTCAGCGGGCAATTGCCGCCCTGGGCTGCCGCAAGGTCGATGACCACCGAGCCAGGCTTCATCTGCGCGACGGTTTCTGCGCTGAGCAGGGTTGGCGCCTTGCGCCCTGGGATAAGCGCGGTGGTGATGACGATATCCGCTTGCCTGGCGCGCTCGTGCACGGCCTGGGCCTGGCGTTGCATCCAGCTGGCTGGCATCGGCCGGGCATACCCGCCCACGCCTTCGGCGCACTCGCGTTCCTCATCGGTCTCGTACGGCACGTCGATGAACTTCGCCCCCAGCGACTCGATCTGCTCCTTCACCGCCGGGCGTACATCCGACGCCTCGATCACTGCGCCCAGGCGCTTGGCCGTGGCGATGGCCTGCAGGCCGGCAACGCCCGCCCCCAGAATCAGCACGCGCGCAGCCTTAACTGTACCGGCGGCGGTCATCAGCATGGGCATGAAGCGTGGATAGTGATGGGCTGCCAGCAACACTGCCTTGTAACCGGCGATGTTGGCCTGCGACGACAGCACATCGAGGCTTTGGGCCCGCGAGGTGCGTGGCGCGGCTTCCAGGGCGAAGGCGGTAATGCCGCGTTCGGCCATCTTGCCGATCAGCTCGTTGTTGAAGGGGTTGAGCATGCCCACCAGGAGGCTGCCGCTGTTGATAAGGGCCAGTTCCTGGTCGTTGGGGGCGACCACCTTGAGCACCAATTGGGCGCCGTAGGCATCGGCTGCGCTCCCAAGGGAAGCGCCCACGGCCTCATAGGCACTGTCCGGAATGCTGGCATTGAGCCCTGCCCCCCGTTGGACGGTAACCTGATGGCCCTGGCCAATCAGTTTCTTGATGGTTTCGGGGGTCGCAGCGACCCTTGTCTCACCGGTCTGCGTCTCGAGAGGAACACCAATGTGCACGACTATTTCTCCTGCGGTGACCTTTTGTCTTTGTAAAAGCCAACACACTTCGGATGGTGCGCTGGGGCGGCTGTGGAGCGCCGGCCCGCCGAATCCCGGGCGGGCGAAGCATTTTGCAGACGAAGCCAGGGGCCTTCAACCGGTTCTGGAGCGAAACGAAGTCAAAACTACAAGTCACCCTGTGACCGTATGTCGCAACGGTCAGGCTGCAGCCCGTCAAGCAAGGGCTATTGGCAGACTAGGAGAAAAAATCAAAAAATTTCTGGCCAATTCGCTTACAGCTTGGTGAATGTCGCAAAATAACCCGCAAAGCCGCGCAGTCAGCCGGGTCAAACAGGATTTTTGCACTCGCATAACAGTTTATGTCTATGCGACAAATACATACATCTGTAGGTGTTTAAAATAATTGACTACGAAGTCAGGTTGTAGCGCTTCAACTAACTTCTTGCTGTGTAGGCCTGGGCCTGGCCAACCAGCCAGTCGCGGAAAGCGCGCAGCGAAGCCGACTCCACCTTGCGCTCCGGAATCATCAGATAGTAGGCCTTGTCACTGCTGAGGGCATGCCAGTTAGCGACCACCAACCTACCCTCCTCCAACTCGCGCTGGATCAGGAATGGCGGAATCAGGGCAATGCCCATTTCATGCATGGCCGCCTGGGCGAGCATCGAGAATAGTTCATAGCGCGGGCCTGTCATGTCGCGTTCCACGTTCATGCCGATGCTGCTGAACCATTGGCGCCAGGCATAGGGGCGCGTGCTTTGCTGCAGCAACGGCAGCTGGGCAATCCGTTGTGGCTCGAGCGTACCCTGGCCGTGCAGCAGCGCCGGGCTGCATACCGGTACCGGGTTTTCTCCCATCAGCCGGTGCGACTGGGTGCCGGACCAGTCGCCATCGCCAAAGTAGATGGCTGCATCGAAGGTCGTGTCGGCAAACAGGAAAGGCCGGGTGCGATTGGTGAGGTTGACCGTGACCTCTGGGTGACGCTGCTGGAAATCCTTGAGCCGCGGGAGCAGCCACTGGGTGCCGAAGGTAGGCACCACGGCCAATTCGATCACGTTGGCGCCCTGCTGGCGCATCACCGACAAGGTGTCGCGCTCGACGGCATCCAGTTGGGCGGCCACCTGGCGGCTGTAGGAAAGGCCGGCTTCGGTCAGTTTCACTCCACGCCGCGAGCGGCGGAACAGTTCCACATTGAGGAAAGCTTCCAGGCCCGCTATCTGCCGACAAACAGCCCCCTGGGTCAGGGCGAGCTCCTGGGCGGCTTTGGTAAAGCTCTCGTTGCGCGCCGCCGCTTCGAAGCAAACCAGCGCAGCGGTACTGGGAATCTTGCGCCGCATGTACGTCAACCTCACTTGTCACGCTGTCAATAAGGCGTTTTGCCCATTTACGAAGTGACAAATTATCACTAATTGGTGCGCAATCCTCGTTTGTCCCTGCAGCCGATCAGGCCTAGGCTCAAAGGCACAAGAAACTGCTCCCAATTTCGAGGATCTCACTCATGGCCGGTAAAGCAAGCTTCAACTGGATCGACCCGCTGCTGCTCGATCAGCAGCTCACTGAAGAAGAGCGCATGGTGCGTGACAGCGCTTATCAGTTCGCCCAGGACAAGCTCGCGCCGCGTGTGCTCGAAGCCTTCCGTCATGAGCAGACCGACCCTGCGATCTTCCGTGAAATGGGTGAGGTCGGGCTGCTGGGCGCCACCATTCCCGAGCAATATGGTGGCAGTGGCCTGAACTACGTGTGCTATGGCCTCATCGCCCGCGAGGTGGAGCGTATCGACTCGGGTTACCGCTCGATGATGAGCGTGCAGTCGTCGCTGGTGATGGTGCCGATCAACGAATTCGGTACCGAGGCCCAGAAGCAGAAGTACCTGCCCAAGCTGGCCAGCGGCGAATGGATCGGCTGCTTCGGCCTGACCGAGCCTAACCACGGCTCCGACCCGGGTTCGATGATTACCCGTGCACGCAAGGTCGACGGCGGCTACCGCCTGACTGGCAGCAAGATGTGGATCACCAACAGCCCGATCGCCGATGTGTTCGTAGTCTGGGCCAAAGATGACGAGGGGGATATTCGCGGCTTTGTCCTGGAAAAGGGCTGGGAAGGTCTCAGCGCACCGGCGATCCACGGCAAGGTTGGCTTGCGCGCTTCGATCACCGGCGAAATCGTCATGGACAATGTGTTCGTACCGGAAGGCAACATATTCCCCGAGGTGCGCGGCCTCAAAGGTCCGTTCACCTGCCTGAACTCGGCGCGCTATGGCATCTCCTGGGGTGCGCTGGGTGCCGCCGAAGCCTGCTGGCACACCGCGCGTCAGTACACCCTGGACCGGCAACAGTTCGGTCGCCCATTGGCGGCCAACCAGCTGATCCAGAAAAAGCTGGCCGACATGCAGACCGAAATCACCCTGGCGCTGCAGGGCTGCCTGCGCCTTGGGCGGATGAAGGACGAAGGCACGGCTGCAGTGGAAATCACCTCGATCATGAAGCGCAACTCCTGCGGCAAGGCACTGGATATCGCCCGCATGGCGCGTGACATGCTGGGTGGCAATGGCATTTCCGATGAATTCGGTGTGGCCCGTCACCTGGTCAACCTTGAGGTGGTCAACACCTATGAGGGTACTCATGACGTGCATGCGCTGATCCTGGGGCGCGCGCAAACCGGTATCCAGGCCTTCTATTGATAAGGAGCCAGCCCATGGGCGCGCTATCACATCTGCGGGTGCTGGACCTTTCGCGCGTGTTGGCCGGCCCATGGTCTGGCCAGATTCTCGCTGACCTCGGTGCTGATGTGATCAAGGTCGAGCGCCCTGGCAGTGGCGACGACACGCGCTCGTGGGGGCCGCCCTTCCTCAAGGATGCCGAGGGGCAGAATACCAGCGAGGCTGCTTATTACCTGTCGGCCAACCGCAACAAGCGCTCGGTGACCATCGACTTCACCCAGCCCGAGGGGCAACGCCTGGTGCGTGAGTTGGCGGCGAAGTCCGATATCGTCATCGAGAACTTCAAGGTGGGTGGGTTGGCTGCCTATGGCCTGGACTACCCAAGCCTGAAAGCCGTCAATCCGCGGCTTATCTACTGTTCCATCACCGGCTTCGGCCAGACCGGGCCTTATGCCAAGCGCGCCGGCTATGACTTCATGATCCAGGGGTTGGGTGGGCTGATGAGTCTGACCGGCCGCCCGGAGGGTGAGCAAGGCGCAGGGCCGGTGAAGGTGGGGGTGGCGCTGACCGACATCCTGACCGGGCTGTATTCCACCGTGGCGGTTCTCGCTGCCCTCGCCCACCGGGAGCAGACCGGGGCAGGCCAGCACATCGACATGGCATTGCTCGATGTTCAAGTCGCCTGCCTGGCCAACCAGGCGATGAACTACCTGACCACAGGTGTACCGCCTCGTCGCCTGGGAAATGCGCATCCGAATATCGTGCCGTACCAGGATTTCCCGACGGCGGATGGCGATTTCATCCTTACCGTGGGTAACGACAGCCAGTTCCGCAAATTTGCCGAGGTGGCCGGGCAACCACAATGGGCAGACGATCCGCGCTTCATTACCAATAAAATGCGAGTGGCCAACCGGGCGGAACTGATCCCTTTGATCCGTCAGGCCACGGTGTTCAAGACCACGGCCGAGTGGGTGAGCCAGCTGGAGGCCGCCGGGGTGCCGTGTGGGCCTATCAATGACCTGGCGCAGATGTTCCAGGACCCGCAGGTGCTCGCGCGTGGGCTGGCAGTGGACATTCCACACCCATTGGCGGGTAGCGTGCCACAGGTGGCGAGCCCTATTCGCCTGTCGGAGACGCCGGTGGAATATCGACGGGCGCCGCCGCTGCTGGGTGAGCATACCGATGCGGTGCTGGTAGACGTGCTGGGGTTGGATGCAGATGAGGTGCGACGGCTTCGCGATACCGGCGTGCTATGAAGGGGTGTGGTCCTGATAAAAGCGGGGTGGCCGTCAGGCCGCCCCGCTTTGCTTTTCAGCGATATTCGGCTTTCTTCGAATTCAAGGGTTGACGCGGTCTCAAATGCCCTTATAATGCGCCCCACTTCCGAGGTGGTCGAAGCGCAAAACTCCTTGATAATCAAAGAGTTGAGTAATTCAGGTAGTATCGGAAGTGCTTCGATCGAATGATCGGCAGCGGTCGAGATGAAGGTTGACAGCGGTTTTAAACGCTGTATGATTCGCCTCCCGCTACGAGCGATCGCAGCGAGTCAAGTGTTTGAAGCTAAACGAGTTTCTCGCAAAAAACTTCAAAATAAACGCTTGACAGCAAATGAGGAAAGCGTAGAATGCGCGCCTCGGTTGAGATGAAAAGCTCTTAGCCAAACGCTCTTTAACAAATCGAATCAAGCAATTCGTGTGGGTGCTTGTGAGTACGGACTGATAGTCACAAAGATTATCAGCATCAGAAGTGGCCATGCGAGAAATCACATAGTCATTTGAGATTGCTGAGCCAAGTTTAGGGTTTCTTAAAAACCCAAGCAGTATTGAACTGAAGAGTTTGATCATGGCTCAGATTGAACGCTGG